>JBGSTD010000028.1:0-22096 GCA_041736675.1 Salaquimonas sp. | reverse complement strand
GAGAACCTTGTACAGGGTTATAGAAGAGCGGCGAACATTCTTGGCGCCGAGGAAAAAAAGGGCACGACCGTCGCCAGCGAAGTCTCAGCGAACCTGCTGCAGAACGACTGTGAGAGGGCGCTTTTTGAAACCCTGCAGGATGTCGAGAAGCTGGCCGCCAATGCGGTCGCAGCAGAAAATTATGATGAGGCCATGAGCCGTCTTGCAACCCTTCGCGCGCCGATTGATGCTTTCTTCGAAAATGTGCTGGTGAACCATGAGGACGATAAAATCCGGGCAAACCGTCTGGCGCTACTTGCCCGCATCAGGGCAGCAACGGCAACGGTTGCGGACTTGAGCAAGATTGTAGGATGAATTGATGAAAGTGAAAATAATTATCACGGCCTTGTGTACTTTTATGTTGACCGCATGCACAACTTTAGAACCTGACAGTCTGTCATCTGCTGGTGAGAGCCGATCTCAAATTGACCCGGCGTCGAAGGGAATGGGTTTAAGCGGCCGGCAGGAGTTTACCTACACTGCAGAAGATGGACAAATTTATGATATCGTTTTCGTCTGGGATGGTTTGCTGCGTGGATATGGAACCGAGATAACTCGCCCGGGTGCTCCACTAAGTTCTAACAGCACAGATGATGTACTGGTGCAAAATACCCTTCGTGATTTTTTCAATCGCGAGATATGCAGTCAGGGCTATTTTGCAGGGATCACCAACTCTTATGGTGCGTTGGACAACAAACCAGGGACTTGGGGTGCCAAGGTGAAATGCACGACCAAGCACCAAGCCAACGTATGAAGCTAAAAGAAGTTGTTGCCGATCGGTGAAAATTCATACCCATTTGCATGGCGTGTTGCAGATTGTGTCCAATAGGCAAATGACGAACGCTGCAAGCCGTTCACCCGAACGCCAAGCCTGCAAAAATCACCGTGAGCAGCAGGCAGCTTGCGCCGATCCAGTGCAGGGCAGGGACATAGGACGGCGGTCCGCCGCGCCGCGCCCAGCCGGGTGCCATGAAATTCAGGAACAGAACGATCAGCGTCAGGATCAGCACAAACAGCAGTTTGATGTGAAAGGCCGTGCCGGGCATTGCGCCGTTAAAGCCGCCTAAAAGCAGGATCAGCCCGCTCGCCCATAAAACAATGATCGCACCAAGGGCGGTGAGGCGATACATTTTGCGCAGCATGTTGGTATAGCCCGGTGCATCAAGATCATGCGGGCCTTTGGCGAGCATGATGTAGATATTGCCAAGGCTGGCAACCGAGCCGAACATCAGCGCCAAAAGGTGAATAATCTTGATCAGCGTCATTTGGTTTCCCGCTCACTGTGTTTCGCGTTGAATGGCCCGCCAGCCGATGTCGCGGCGGCAAAAGCCGTTAATCCATTCAATCTGGTCTACCGCCTTGTAGGCGGCCTTTTGTGCGCTGGTGATGGTGTCGCCAAAACCCGTGACATTGAGCACCCTGCCACCAATCGCCACCAATTGCCCGTCTTTTTCTGCCGTGCCTGCATGAAAGACCAGCGCGCCAGTTTTTTCGGCAGCCTCAACGCCATGGATTGGCGTATTCTTTTCATAGTTGCCGGGATAGCCTTTCGAGCAAAGGGCAACCGTCAGCGCCGAGCGATTGTCCCATTCCAGATCTTCGATGTCCATCAGATTGCCGCTCGCTGCTGCCAACAATAGCTCTACAAGATCGGACTTGAGGCGGGGCATTAGAACCTGGCATTCGGGATCACCGAAGCGGGCATTGTACTCGATCAGTTGCGGCCCGTCGGTTGTAAGCATCAGTCCGGCATAGAGGATGCCCTTGAACGGGTGCCCCCGGTGATGCATCCCCGCAAGTGTAGGCACGATGATGCCGCTCATTACCTCGTCAATCAGTTCCTGCGTCAAAACCGCGGCGGGTGAATAGGCGCCCATGCCGCCGGTATTGGGACCGGTATCACCATCGCCGACCCGCTTGTGATCTTGGGCTGTGCCAACCAGCATGGCGGTTTGCCCGTCGCAAATGGCAAAGAGGCTCGCTTCTTCGCCTTCAAGGAAGGCTTCCACTACAACTTCCGCGCCTGCTTCGCCAAACGAGCCTTCAAAACACATGTCGATCGCGTCGAGCGCCTCATCAAGCGTCATGGCAACGATCACGCCCTTGCCTGCCGCCAGACCATCTGCCTTGATGACAATGGGTACGCCTTGCTGGCGCACATACATTTTGGCTTTCGGTGCATTGTTGAAGCGCTGATAGGCTGCTGTTGGAATGTTGAATTCAGTACAAAGATCCTTGGTGAAGCCTTTGGACCCTTCAAGCTGGGCGGCATAGGCAGTCGGTCCGAAAGCGGCTATTCCGGCAGTATCGAGCGCATCCACAAGTCCGTTCACAAGAGGCTGCTCCGGTCCAACGACAACAAAGCCGATTTGCTTGTCCCGGCAAAAATCGACTATCGCCTGATTGTCCATGATATCGAGCGCAACGCAGATCGCATGTTGGGCAATCCCGGCATTGCCGGGCGCGCAATAGAGTTCATCGCAGTGCAATGATTGGGTAAGTTTCCACGCCAGCGCATGTTCGCGCCCGCCCGAGCCGATGAGTAAGATGTCCATTGGGTGTCCTGTTGTGGCTTTTGTCCCTGTCTATCATTGCAGAGCCCGGCAAGCAAAGCTTCGAGGGAAGTTTCCACGAAAAGCTGGCCTTCTTCGAGACTTGCAATCTGCACCCTTAATTGTCCTTGACGAATCTGCCCTCAAAATCCACAACCGACGCATGAACGATCAAAACAAAATGGTTGCCGACGCGCTAAAGGGAAGCTGGGTTCACCGCTTTCTGCCAGAGAGCCTGTGGCCCTTTGCTCAATTGGCGCGGTGGGAGCGTCCAATTGGCTGGAAGCTGCTGATGTGGCCCTGCTGGTGGTCGCTGATGTTGGCGATTGCCTACCTCAACAGTGCGGCCGCCGGTCTGGTTGGCGAAGGCAGTCCGCTTCTTGAGATCGTCTGGCGTATTTTGACAAACGAATTTCTGCTGCCCTATCTCGTTCTTTTCTTTCTCGGCGCCTTTGTCATGCGCGGAGCAGGGTGCACCTACAATGATCTGGTCGATCAGGATATTGACGAGAAAGTAGCCCGAACGCGCTCAAGACCATTGCCATCGGGCAGGGTAACACGAAAACAGGCTACCATCTTTCTTGTGCTGCAAATGCTTGTTGGCCTTGTCATTCTCTTGCAGTTCAATTTCACAACGATCATTGTCGGGCTGGTCTCTGTGATTACCATCCTTGTCTATCCTTTCATGAAACGCATCACATGGTGGCCGCAGCTATTTCTGGGGCTGGCATTTTCCTGGGGTGCATGGGTAGGATGGACTTCGGTCATGGCCAATGGCTGGTCAACCGGACTGGGAACCTATTTCCAGTTTCCGCAGATGTTTTTCCCGCCGGCCATGCTCTATCTCGGCAGCATCTGCTGGGTCATCGCCTATGACACGATCTACGCCTATCAGGACATCGAGGACGATGCCCTCGTCGGGGTCAAATCGACGGCGCGCCTGTTTGCCGAAAAGACGAAGACCGCGCTGGTTCTTCTTTATGGTGCAGCCGTGGTTCTGTTCGGCCTTTCTTTTTATCTGACGGGTGTCAGCTGGCCTGCGTGGATCGGCCTTGGCCTCGGGGCTATGCACCTCGCCTGGCAGGTCAATTCTTTCAGCTCTCACGATCCGGCAAATAGTCTTCGCCTGTTCAAATCCAATTCCGGCTTTGGCTGGTTGTTGTTTTTGGGATTGTTTGCTTCAGTGCTGGCCAATTGAAATGCGTTACATGCGCGTCATCCTTGGGCTTGTCCCGAGGATCCAAGCAGGTTGATGGTATTATTGTGGCCACGGTTTTTTCCAATCTGACCAGTGTAAGTCTTTGAACCTGACTAGATCCTCGGGACAAGCCCGAGGATGACGGTGTCAGCATGCGAGCGATTAGAAAAGAAAGGGAGCGAAGAGCGACCCGCGAAGCGGAGTGAGCGAGCCGCAGGCTCTTGCGAGCGACTATATAATGATTGGGAGCGAAGAGCGACCCGCGAAGCGGAGTGAGCGAGCCGCAGGCTCTTGCGAGCGATTATATAATTGGGCGGGTGGCCTTATACAGCTAACAGCTGATGCCACCCTATGGGGTTGGTCCCCCAAATTTTTGTTCCCGACGAAAACCTTCGTCTTGATGTTCTTATACCCTGGCGATTATCTCGTTGGCTGTGATTTTTATCACAGGTCCGACAACACCCATTTTGCGGCGCTTCAAAAACCATGGGCGCGGCTTGTATGCGGTTATCCGCTTGCGGCGCGCAATAGGGTCTTCCAGCATCACCATTCCCAGTTCATCGCGAATTGGCTTCGACAGGCCATCTTCACCCGTGATCAGCATAGGCAGCTTCATCAACCGGCTCCATGAATGCCAGTCCGCTGCGATGTCATCAAGGTTGTCTGCAATCAGAACCGGAATGCAGAGTTCGGGATCACTGTGATGCAATTCGAGCGAAACTGTCTTGCTGCCGTCAGCATGTTCTACTGCCTTTGCCGCAATGCCCTTGAACGAGCGGGTCGGCAGGGCAAATGAAAGAGGCAGGCCGCTTTTCGGCAAAGCCATTTTCACTGATACGCCGGTTCGGTCTAGGGTAAAGTTCATATGTCCCTTGCTGAACGAGATACGCTCAGTGATTGCATATGGATCCAGACGAAAAAAAGCCTGTTTGCTTTCCGCCACACTCGATGGGGTATGGGTCTCGTTGACCATGTTAAATGCCTTCCTGTTTCCCTTCAGAGCCCGATCTGTTGCCGGTGCTTCCGATCCCACGGTATTGTTGTTTTTATTGTTCCGTGTTGAGGAAAATATAGACGAGGGAAGGCGATATTCACTTAAGGAAGAGGGTGAATCCTTCGTTACTGCAATGTGTGGTTATTGAACTATTACCGGGTGTAACGAACCAGTAAGAATTGATTTCAAAGCGTTGCAGCGAGGCTTTGGCGGTGTAGGATTTCAAACCACTTTGCCGGGGTTCATGATTCCCTTGGGATCAAGCGCTTTCTTGATGGCCCGCATCATTTCCATCTCGACGCCGGATTTGGTTTTCGCCAAAAGATCGCGCTTCAGTTTGCCGATACCGTGTTCGGCGGAAATCGACCCGTTGAGCGACAGCACAACTTCATTGACCACTTCATTGATCCGCTCACGGTGCGCCAGAAATGCCGGCGTGTCACCGCCCTTTGGCTGGCTGATATTGTAATGGATGTTGCCGTCGCCCATATGGCCGAATGAAAAGACCCGCGCTTGCGGCATATAACCGGCAATCGCCTTGTCGGCGCGCCTGAGAAAATCGGGAACCAGGTGCACTGGCACAGAAACATCATTCTTGATGGAGCCACCCTCGAATTTCTGGCTGGAAGGCATTGTCTCGCGGATAGCCCAAAAGGCATTGCGCTGGGCCTCGTTTTGCGAGACCACCGCATCAGCAATAGTGCCATTTTCGAGTGCTTCCGCCAGGATGCTTTGCGCCAGTTCAATAGCATCAGCCTCTGAACGCCCGGATGATATTTCCATCAGGACATACCAGGGGTGGGGAGCGGAAAGCGGATCCTTGTGCACCGGAAAATGGTTGAGGACCGCCTCAATTCCCAGTCTTGGCATGAACTCGAACCCGGTTACGGATTTGCCGGCTTTTTCCAGCGCAAGCTGCAACAGCGTTAGTGCAGCCTTTGGGGAAACCATGCCGGCAAATGCCGCAATCCTGCCTCTTGGTTTTGGAAACAGTTTGACGACAGCTGCCGTGATGATGCCCAATGTTCCCTCGGCGCCGATGAACAGATCACGCAGATCATAGCCGGTATTGTCTTTTTTCAGACGCCGAAGTCCGTCCCAGATTTCACCCTGCGGGGTTACCACTTCAAGCCCCAAAATCATGTCGCGCGTATTGCCATGGGAAATGACACCAACGCCGCCCGCATTGGTCGAAATATTCCCGCCGATCTGGCACGAGCCCTGGGATGCCAGTGCCAACGGAAAAAGTCTCTCGTGGCGGTCAGCCATTTCTTGCAGTGACTGCAGGACTACGCCGGCTTCAACAATCGCCGTATTGCCCTCAAGATCAATGTCACGGATATTGTTCATTCGCTCCAGAGAAACCACAATTTGGTTGCCAACCTCATCAGGTACTGCCCCTGCCGCATGGCCGGTGTGTCCACCTTGGGGAATAATTGCTGTTCCGCTCTGATGGGCCAGTTTCATGATCGCCGCCACTTCATTGGTATTGGCAGGTTTTAGAACCAGCGGCGTAGTTCCAACATAGATATCCCGGTTTTCATGGGTGTAGCGTGTCAGATCATCCTTTTCGCCAAGCGAATTGGAGGCGCCGACGATGTCCCTGAAGCGGGCGAGCAGTTCATCAGGAAGTCCGGTTGTCATCGCCTAAATACCTTTTCTATCCCTTGCGCGGACGAGGGGCCGCGGCCCTGCCGAGGCGATCATTGATTGCAATTCCAAGGTCTTCCATGGGTATCGGAGAAACACAGATTTTCGCAACCCCGGTCGCATCCAGCCTCTTCATGTAGGCATAAAGATTTGCCGCCGCCTCAACCAGACTGCTTTGCGGGCTCAAATTGAGCGAGTTGACAGCATTGTGGGGGATTTGACGATTGCCAAAACCCAGCCATCCGGCACCCTCATCGCAGGTCTCGCAATTCAGTTTCATCAATGCATCCGGGGCATAATGGCTGACCATCATTCCGGGAGCCAGAATACCGTCCGCTTCGGTGGCAATGCTGATCCTGGTTCCACTGACAGTTTCGATTTCCTCGCGGGTAACGGCACCAGAGCGCAGCAAAGTCAGCTTGTCTCCATCAATCTTGACAATGGTTGATTCAAGCCCGACAGCACTTGGCCCCCCGTCGATGATGAGGAGATCGCTACCGGCAAACTCCTTTGCCACATGGTCCGCGCTGGTGGGTGAAATTTTCCCGGAACGGTTTGCACTAGGCGCAGCGACCGGTTTGCCAAGCGCGCTGATTATTTGTCTGGCAAGGCCCTGGGGGCATCGCAACCCAACGGTGCCAAGTCCGGCAGTGACTAGATCGTGGAGATTGCTGTTTTCAACAAGAGGCACAACGAGCGTCAAAGGTCCCGGCCAGAAAGCCTTGGCAAGCCGGTGGGCAAATTCGTTCATCAACCCGTATTCTTCAGCCATCACCATGCCGTCCACATGGCAGATCAGCGGATTGAAACTTGGGCGACCTTTCAGAGCGAAGATTTCTGCAACAGCCTCACCATTGGTGGCATCTGCCGCGAGGCCGTAAACTGTCTCGGTGGGGATGGCAATCAACTTGCCATGGCGAAGTTCGGCTACCCCGGCACTCAAGGCCTGCGGCCAATCGTTTGTTGATATTATTCTTGTCATCGATCAAACTTGTCTGGAAATCTAGTCTTGTTAGAGTTCCTTACCTGTTTGGACAAAAAGAGCAAAGCCCCATCTTGTCAATGATAATGGTCATGCGGTTAGGAAAGTGAACTTGTATAATTGACGTTTACGTCAAAAAAAGATACCCGATTGAGAATGGTAATCATCAGCCCTGGAGGAAACAATGTACCGCGCGCCCGTATCTGAAATTGCCTTTGCACTCAAACATGTTGCGGGGATGCAAAAGGCGCTGGATGAGGGAAGGCTCAATGGCCTTACTGAAGATCTGGTGGATGCGGTATTGGAAGAAGCGGGAAAATTTGCATCCGACCGGATTGCGCCGCTCAATTGGCTTGGAGACCAGGTTGGGTCCAAGGCAAAGGATGGAGTTGTAACGACGCCTGAGGGCTGGAAGGAAACCTATCAGGCCTGGGCACAAAGCGGCTGGAATGCGATTGCCGCGCCGGAGGAATTTGGCGGTCAGGCACTTGGCTCGATGATGGCGCTTGCAGCATCGGAAATGTGGAATTCAGCCTCCATGGCTTGGGCACTTTGCCCGCTCCTGACAGTTGGCGCGGTAGAAGCCCTGGACAAGCATGGCTCCGAGGAACTCAAGACGAAATTTCTGCACAAGCTGACGGCGGGCGAGTGGACCGGAACCATGAACCTGACCGAGCCGCAGGCAGGCACGGATTTGGCCGCACTCAAATCACGGGCCGAACCCCAGAGAGATGGAACCTACAAGATATTTGGCCAGAAAATTTTTATCACCTATGGCGAACACGACATGACAGACAATATCTGTCATTTGGTTTTGGCGCGCCTGCCGGATGCGCCTGCGGGTGTCAAAGGCATTTCGCTGTTTCTGGTCCCCAAGTTCATGGTCAATGATGACGGCTCGCTCGGCGGGCGCAATGATGTATTTTGTCAGAGCACCGAGCACAAGCTGGGCATTCACGGCTCGCCAACCTGCGTCATGATTTATGGCGATGGATATAAAGGCCATGAGCCTGGCGCAATCGGTTATCTGATCGGCGAGGAAAACCGCGGTCTCAATTGCATGTTCACGATGATGAACAATGCGCGGCTCAATGTAGGCATTCAGGGAGTTGCCATCGGCGAGGCGGCCTATCAGCATGCGCTCGCCTATGCCCAAGACCGCAAGCAGGGCAAGGCACCCGGCAGCAAGACCGAGGGAATGGACCCGATTGTTCAGCATCCGGATGTGATGCGCAATCTTTTGACGATGAAATCCATGATACGGGCTGCGAGGGGCATTTGCTACTCATGCGCCCATGCACTTGACATGGCTCATGGGGCAAGCGGTGATGAAAAGAAATTCTGGACCGAGCGCGCCAATATTTTGACCCCGATTGCCAAGGCGTTTTCAACCGATATAGGTGTTGAAGTGGCGTCCATCGGGGTTCAAATCCACGGCGGCATGGGTTTCATTGAAGAAACCGGTGCAGCCCAGTTCCTGCGGGATGCGAGGATCAATCCAATTTATGAAGGCACCAACGGCATCCAGTCAATTGACCTCGTCATGCGTAAACTGCCGCTGTCAGGCGGTGATGCCGTTAAGGCGTATATTGGCGAACTGCGGGAGATCGCAGAAGCGGTGCGCGGTACAAACCATCCGGAATTTGGCAATACTGCAGAGCGCCTTAACGCTGCAATCAACGAGGTGGAACAGGCAACCCTGTGGATGCTCGAGACGCTGAAAACGGGCAAGGTTGATGAGGCATTGGCGGGTGCTACCCCGTTCCTTCGGATGTTCGGGCTCGTAACGGGCGGAGCTTATCTTGCCAAGGCAGGGTTGAACGGCCCCAAGGAAGAACACGCGGTTTTGGCCCGCTATTTCGCCGACAATTTCCTTGGGGAATGTGCAGCATTGAAAACGACTGTGACGCAGGGCGCCGAAAGCCTTTTGGCTGCTAAATCCCTTTTGAACGCCAGCTAGAGCGAACGGATAAACCATGAGCGAATTTATTGAAGTTTCTGTTTCGGGCGGGGTCCAGACGATCCGTATGAACCGTCCGGACAAGAAGAACGCCATTACTGCCGCGATGTATGGCGAAATGGCTTCGGCAGTTGTCTCGGCCCGCAATGATAGCGAAATACGTGCAAGCCTGTTTTTGGGAACACCAGGTGCTTTTTCAGCTGGGAACGACATTGCCGATTTCATGCAGATCGCCATGACCGGAAAACGCGGCTCGACAGCCGTTTTTGATTTTCTGGAGGCAATCATCATGAGCGAAAAGCCGCTTCTTGCAGGCGTCGACGGTCTGGCAATCGGTATTGGAACCACCATGCTGATGCATTGTGATTATGTGGTTGCCTCGAACAGAAGTATGTTTTCGACACCGTTTGTTGACTTGGGTCTGGTGCCTGAAGCTGGATCGAGCCTGATTGCGCCAACAATCATGGGTCACCACAAGGCATTTGAACTACTGGCCATGGGCGCAAAGTGGAGTGCTGATGAAGCCCACGGCGCAGGTTTGGTCAACAGGGTAACAACGCCTGAAACGCTGGAGGATACAGCATTGCAGGCTGCGGCCATGATCGCTGCAAAACCGCCCGAGGCGTTGGCTTTCTCGCGCAAACTGATACGCGGTGATCGTTCCGCAATTCTGGCCCGCATGAAAGAAGAGGCGGTTCTGTTTGGCGAACGCCTCACCTCTGATGAGGCGCGCGCCGCCTTTACGGCCTTCATGGGAAAGGGTCATAAAAAGGCGGGCTGAAACATCTGCTACCGATTGTGGCCGTTTACTCCGTCTTGCCTGTGGCATCATGCGCGGCATCGAACGCTTTCAGAAACCGTTTTGGTGCCATGTCACGCCAGGTTTTCAAAAGCTGCATTTTAGCCCAATCAGGATCAAGCTTGTCGGGATGGATGAGAACCAGATTGTGTGGGCGATAGTGATCCGTCACAAAAAATGTCTCTCCATCCACTTCGATCAGAAAATCCCGTTGTTCCTTTGGCATTTTGAAAACTGGCGCATCTACGGTTGGGCTCCACCACGCCCAAAGCTTTCCATGGGCCTTGAGAACGGGATTTCCCCATGCAGTTGTTTCAATCACTTCTGGGAGATCAAGGCTTAGCGCCAGTTTTCTGTAAGTGTGCCAATCCATGTTTCATCTCCCGGGTTCATCTGATCTGAAGATAGTAAAACTTGGTTTTGCAATCAAATTCTTGCGAATATCTGTCGCTATTCCAGCGCGATAGGCGTAGGCTTGGCCTTGACCTGCCATGAGCGCAGGGACCTGCCATGAGTGCGGGGCGAACAGGAGCCACTATGGCCATTAAATACATGCCTGCCAGTGACAATACAGCTAAACCCAAATCAGTGGAAAAAGCGAGCGGCAAAAAGACCAAAGCAGCGCCAAATCCGGCTCCTTTGCTGGATGAAGATCATTCTGGTGATAAACCGGAATAAAACGGTTTGATAATTCCAGCCGGAACGCGGTAATATTGCGCATCCTGCATTAACTTTCACTTCAAGATCCAACGGAGAAAGATCATGGCAAAAGGCCAGCAAAAGTCGAACAAGGAAACCCGAAAACCCAAGAAAGATAAAAAAGTTGCAGCGCCAGCCATGGCTGCCGGATCTGCTGTGAAGCAGGCTGCTTCAAAAATGCCAATGAAAACCGGCAAGAACTGAGGCGTCTCAGCGCTCCAATAAAACAACCGCCTCAAGATGCGGTGTGTGTGCAAACTGATCTAGTGGCGTTACCGAAACGATCTTGAAGCCGCCGTCGAGCAGAATTTTCACATCGCGGGCCAGTGTTTGTGGGCTACAGGAAACGGCAGCAATCTTTTTGACGGGTGATTTTGCCAATTCTCTTGCCTGCGCCTCGGCGCCCGCCCGTGGCGGATCAAAAACCGCACCGTCAAAATATTTGAGGTCTTTCACATTCATCGGCCGCCGAAACAAGTCCCTCTTTTCGTGCGTTAGGGCTTTCAGCTTGCCTCCCGTTTCACGCCAGGCTCTGTTAAGCGCCAGCAGGGCCGGTTCACTGCTTTCAGCGGCAAACACCTGGCTGCGTTCGGCTAGGCGCAGGGCAAAGGTTCCAAAACCGGAAAAGAGATCGGCAACCTTTTTACATTTGGCAAGATGGTTCGCAACAAGCTCGCCCATGTCCTGCTCGGCTTCCTTCGATGCCTGCACAAAGGCCTCCGGCGGAGGGTAAACTCCCGCGATACCGATCTTCAAAATCGGCTTTTGGCTTTCCAGCACAATTTCATTGTTGACCGATAACCGTATGAAACGGTTTGCAGCGGGGGATGAGATCATTTCCCGGATGGCTTTGTCCGAAACCTGGCCGCCGAATGAAAACGCGAGGTCAAGGCCATTGTCGCATTCCAGAAGGTTTATCCTTGTGTCGCCTTTCTTGGGTGCGATGGCTGCCAGCAGAATGTGTATATCGCCAATTGCGTCATTGACGGCCGGAACGAGGATCGGACAGGCGCGAATATCGATAGTCTCTGATCCGCCTCTTTCAGAAAACCCGAGAACAAATCCTGAGGTGCCGCGAATTGCATTCATCACAGCACGCCGCCTGTTTGTCCGCTGATAAGTGCGGATCGGTTCCGGCGAAATATCAATTCCCTCACGGGCGAAGGCTTCAACCAGAAGGCTTGTTTTCCATTTCAGATAAGCCATCTGCTCCATATGTTGCAACTGGCATCCACCGCAAATGCCAAAGTGCTTGCAGAAGGGCTGCACCCGTTCGGGCGAAACGACCTCAAGAGCCTTGATATCCTTGCGCGCATTGCCGCCCGCAAGTGTTACCACTTCGCCCGGTAGGGAAAACGGCACAAAAACCGCCTTTCCATTGATGTCGCCAATACCATCGCCTTGATGTCCAAGACGGCTGATGGTTACGGTATCATTCATTTGCGTCGGCCTTCTTGGCGATCATCAGAAATTCCTTGTTGCCATCACCACCAATGATCGGCGACGGGCATATGGTAACAACGGTCCAATTTTCCTGACTTTCAATCCAGTTGGACAGATCATCAACCGTTCGCGCTATCAATGCCTCATCGCGAACTATTCCGCCACTGGCAAGACCTGCTTTTCCAACCTCAAACTGTGGTTTGATCAGGAATATGCCATCAGCACCCCTGGCGGCCAGTCCAAGTGCAGGTGGAAGCGCCAGTTTCAGTGAGATAAAGCTCAAATCACTGACAAGAATTTGGGGTTTTTCAAAATCTAGATGAACAGGTGCCAACTCCCTGGCGTTGAGATTCTCGATATTTGTCACCTTGGGATGGTTTGCAACAGAAGGGTGCATCTGACCACTGCCAACATCAACGGCAAAGACCTTTTCAACGCCCCGTTCAAGCAACACCTGCGTAAAGCCGCCCGTTGAAGCGCCAAGGTCAAGTGCTGTCTTGAGGGCAGGATTGATACCAGAGATTTCCAGTCCGTGAATGAGTTTGAGAGCGGCCCGCGAAACATATTTTTCAGCTGCGTCCGCAATCTCAATCGGAGTATCGAGCGGAAAGGTTTGTCCGGGCTTGGAAAGAATTGTTCCTGCCGATGAAATGCAGCCACGCAAAATGGCATCGCGCGCGCGCGAACGGCTCTCATAGCTGTGCCGTTCCACCAGCAATTGGTCCAGTCGAAGTTTTTCGTGTTTGATCATTGGCTGGTTTTGCAACTGCCACAGGCAAATTACAAGCGTCCAGTCAATCAATCCTGCAATCAGACCAAAGGCACAGCGTTTGCCGCGAGCTTGTCAGCGGGCCTTGATTCCTGGATGATGGGAAACCCCAAATGGCTGGATTTGTCTTGCTTCAAGTCGCTTTCAGTGATGATTTCCCCGATCTGATCACCCTCCAGCGAGCCACGCAGTTCGCCAATCTTTTCCGCTGCCTTTTCTATCGCTGCCGCCTCGATTTTAGCATCATGCTTGGGTTTGGCCGGCATAGTGACAATGTCGCTTTGGGCGCGCGAGTAAAAGACTTCAGCACGGGCAAGTCCCGAAATGCTTGAGCTGTAGCAAATAGCAGCCGCAAAAACGGCTGTCTGTAAGATCGTTTTCATTTTTCCCTGTCCAAAATTCCTGCCCGGTTGTCCGGTTCTTGTTTTTGGAGATTAGCACACAGGAATTATGGAACAGCAAAGAGGCAGAGTTAATATTCGTTGGCCCGATATGCCTAATGAACCTTGAACATCAGGTTCAAAATGAAACTGTCCTAGAGGCACCAAGCGGCAAGCGCCTGCAAATTATGAATGAAAATCTCGGTACCATAGCGCGCCCAGAGCCAAATAATTGATCCGAGCAGAGCGCCGCAAAAAAGACTGGTCCAGAGTTTCTGATTGAGGGTCACAGCATTCTCTTTCAGCTGTTGAGCAGACGCCGGATTTTTTCCAGGGCAACATCCGTGTTTTCCTGCCAGGCAATTGTTCCCATGAACGACCCGTCCGCCTTCATCATGTAGATCGTGGCCGTATGATCCATCGTGTAATCATTGCTTTCTGTCGGCACTTTTTGGTAATAGACATGGTATCCTTTGGCAAGTTTGTCGACCTCGTCCAGCGGACCGGTCAGTCCAAGAATATTGTCATCGAACGGGCTGATATAACTTTTCAGCAAATCAACCGTATCCCGCTCAGGATCAATGGAAACAAAATAGGCGTCAAGCCTGTCACCGTCAGAGCCCAGCTTTTCCATCCATCCGGTGATTTCGTAAAGCGTTGTCGGACAAACTTCCGGGCAATGTGTGAAGCCAAAAAATACAAGGTGAGGGCGCCCCAACATGTCCTTTTCGGTAAGCGTTTTTCCGTTAGTAGCCTGTAGGGAAAAGGGCGCGCCGAGTTTCATGTCGCTGCCGGTTGTTACCTTGTTGAGAACAAGATAGGCGGCGTAGCTTCCGGCAAGTACAACGACTGCCCATAGGAGGATGCGGATGTTATTCATTTTTGCCCTGGGTGTTGGCGTTCTAAATCAAACAAAATTTGCTCTGGGCAAACCATAACAACATTGAACATGATTGTCATTGAGACCAATTATCACAACCTGTTCATCGCAGCCTGTTCATCAATGGCAGCCTTTATTGAAAGTCTATTCCGGATCGAGCGCTTCTGTTCCGGCGGGCTTGCCATCGCCGCCAATGCGTATTTTCTCGACCTTTGCTTCTGCCGAGGCCAACAGTTTCTGGCAATGGGCACGCAGCGCTTCGCCTCGTTCATACTGGTTGATTGACTGGTCCAGAGCTACATTACCGCCTTCAAGGCTGCCAACAATCTTTTCAAGTTCCTCGAGCGCCTGCTCAAAGCTCATTTTTGAAATATCTGTCTGAAGATCACTCATGGTATATCCAACTGGTCTGTATCGGGAGGCAAATATCAAAGACTTGTAAGGCAGGGCAGGCGCATAAACTCAACCGGCCATAAGACGGTTTATATGGGCTGATGCCGATTCTGCAAGACCGTCGAGATCATATCCGCCCTCAAGCAGGCTAACAACCCGGTTGTCACAATGTTTGGCGGCGAGATCCATCAGTTTTCCTGTCACCCAATCAAAATCTTCACCAACAAGTCTGAGGCCTGCCAGCGGATCAAGGTGGTGGGCATCGAACCCTGCGGAAATGAGAATAAAATCAGGTGCGAAGTTGTCAACTGCCGGCAATATTCTGGTCCTGTACGCCTCCTTGAACGCTGAACCACCGTCGCCACTGAGAAGCGGCGCATTGAAAATGTTGTTGACACCTGTTTCATTCAACGCACCGGTTCCCGGATAGAGCGGCATCTGATGCGAGGAAGCGAAAAGCACACTTGGATCATCATAAAAAATGTCCTGCGTACCATTGCCGTGATGAACGTCAAAATCGATGATCGCAACACGCTCGGCACCAAATTTTTGCTGGGCATAGCGGGCGGCGACAGCAACTGAATTGATCAGGCAGAAACCCATCGCGGTTGTTTTTTCGGCATGATGGCCGGGCGGGCGAACCGACGCGAAAACATTGTCTGCGCGCTGTTCGAAAACATCGTCAACACCGGCAACGGCAGCGCCTACGGCACGCTTTACCGCATTCCATGTTTGCGGTGAGGCAGAGGTATCCGCATCCACCCGCACAAGGCCCTCCTGCGGTATGATGCTTTCCATCCGTTGCACATGCTTTTCAGGATGCACGAGACTGAAATATTCTGTGTCCGCCTCCGGGGCCTCGATACGAATGAGGTCATCATAACGCGGGTCGGCAAGTGCGGCTTCGATGGCACGCAGCCTGTCTGGCCGTTCGGGATGGCCCGGCGCATTCACATGTTCGAGGCAAACGGGATGGTGATAAAGATGGGTTGTCATGATGGTATCAGTGGGCAATTTTTGCGGGGAGTCAATCTGCGAGGATGTTTACCCTCAATTTTGTCCGAATTAGGTTTGTAGAGATTGTTCCGGCACCGGATCAGTCGAAGCCCGACCTTAGGCCAGTCTTTAAGGATGTACCAGATAAACCTCACCGTTTTCCAGTCCTACAACAAAACCCTTTTTATCGCCATTTTCAATCGCAATAGCCTTGTCAATCGGGGAGGGCAGAGCCACATTTGCCCTTTCGCCCAGTTTTTTCTGGCGGTTGAACCCCATTATCCGCAGCATTGCCCGGTCTGCCGAAGGAGCCGCAATATCAGGCCAATTGTCGCCATTGATATCCATTACTGCGGACAAGCGCATCTCACGGCTACTGATTACATGGTTGGAAAAATTGGTCGCCGCACTGATATTCGTGAGTTTACCGTTTTCATAGCGGGAAAAATAAAGTGTGCCGCCAATGTGCGGGGTCACAACATAGGCAATCTCGTTGAATTTTGTTCCCAGAAACGGTGCAATACCTGCAACATTGAGCCAGCGTTTTGATTGTCCGATAAAACCCGTCGTGGCTTTCTCCGATAAACGCAGGCCATTGATGCCATAGATGGTCAGCGAGGCACCCTTGGTAACAGACGATCGTATCGTGATGATCTCGATGGTACCATCTCCGTCAAGATCTGCCAGACGGGGTGCACGGTCTTCAAAGACTTCGGCATTGGGCAATTTGACTTTCAGGTTGATCCCCTCGCGCGTCCGCGCATAAAGGGATCCTGCCTCGATACCATCGCCCAGAATTGCATGTCTGTATCGTTTGGTTGGATCGCCGTACCACGCGGCAACGATATCGCCGCCTTCGGAAGTTGCAACCAAACCGTCCGGCAGCTCCCCCTTGGTCCGGGCCCGCTCTTCGATGACGATCTCCTTGGGATATTGCCCGGCATCAAGCTTTGTCAATTGCCAGGTGTCTTGTGCCAAAGCGGGCTGCGCGCCAAATGCGGATGCACATGCTACCAGCACAATACCGGCAAGTTTCACACGAAAGCCCATAAGCCAATCTATCCCCGAATCTGCGTTTTGCTGATTTTTATACCAAAACCTTCAAGGCCGACATAGTGACGTTCGCGTGAGGCCAGGAGGATAATGGACTGGATTCCCAGATCACGCAGTATTTGTGCCCCAAGACCAATTTCCAGCCATTCTTCCCTGCGGCTTTTGGCAGTGCCATGGTCTTCGGAGTGGCCAGTGATTTTGGCGGGGTCATCGTGCGGTTTTTGCACCACTCCTACAGACCCTTCGCGCAGATACACGACCACCCCCCGGTTCTGCTTACCAAACTCGCGCATTGTATCCCGCAGCATTTCGCCGTGGCCAAACACATCGTCAATCACCGATTCAATCTGCAACCGCACAGGCACATCCTTGCCATCGCGAATGTCGCCATAAACAATTGCCAGATGGTGCATCGGGTCCCACCTGGTGCTGTAAGTATGGGCAAGCGCTTTGCCGCCAAAAGTTTCAACCTCTTGTGTCTCGATACGATTGACGAGGCTTTCCTGGCGCTGACGGTATGCGATCAGATCTGCAACGGATACTTTTTTCAGATTGTGCTTCTTTGCAAATTCCGTCACCTGATCGCCGCGAGTGACGGTTCCGTCTTCATTCATCAGTTCGGATATCACGCCGACGGGCGGAAGTTTGCACAATCTGCAAAGGTCGACGGCTGCTTCCGTATGTCCGGAACGCATCAATACGCCGCCCTCTTTTGCAACCAGCGGAAACACATGCCCCGGACGCACAAAATCGCCTGCGCCGGAATTGGGATTTGCCAGCGCACGGCAAGTTGAAGTGCGCTCTTCTGCCGAGATGCCGGTGGTTGTATCATGGCGATAATCCACTGAAACCGTAAACGCAGTGGCATGCGGCGCATCATTTTCGGCAACCATGGGACCTAGATTGAGGCGGCGCGCTTCCGACAGCGTCATCGGGGCGCAGACAATTCCGCTGGTGTGCCTGATGATGAACGCCATTTTTTCGGCGGTGCAATGGACAGCGGCAACGATCAGATCGCCTTCATTCTCGCGATCATCATCATCGGTTACAACAACAATCTCGCCTGCTTCGAACGCTCTCAAGGCTTCGGCAACTTTGGCCTGATCAAAACTCATAATCCATACTTTCCAGGGTCGTTATTGTTAAAATGAAACGGATCAAACGCGCCCGGTTTGGCCGCGATGCATCAGATAATGGTCCGCAATGGCACATGCTACCATGGCCTCGCCAATCGGCACTGCCCTGATCCCGACACACGGGTCATGACGGCCCTTGGTGCGCACCTCAACCTCTTCTCCCTTGGATGTAACACTTCTCACAGGGGTCAGGATCGAGGAAGTCGGCTTGATGGCAAATCGTGCAACGACTTCCTGGCCTGTGGCAATGCCGCCGAGAATGCCGCCGGCATTGTTCGACAGAAACTGAATCCGGCCATCATTGCCCATGCGCATTTCGTCGGCATTTTCAACGCCGGTAATTTCGGCCGCACCAAATCCGTTTCCGATCTCGACGCCCTTGACAGCATTGATCGACATCAGGCCGGAACAAATGTCCTGGTCCAGCTTGGCATATACCGGCGCTCCTATGCCGGCCGGAACCCCGCTGGCAACAACCTCTATGACTGCACCAACCGAGTTGTGTCCTTTGCGGATTTCATCAAGATAAGTGTCCCAGACTTCAGCCGTCTTTGCATCGGGACAAAAGAAGTCATTGTTGCGAACCTCTTCCCAGTTCCAGTTGGCGCGATCAATCTTTTTAGTGCCGATTTGAACAAGCGCGGCACGAACCTCAAGTCCGGGCACTATCTTGCGCGCAATCGCGCCTGCTGCGACACGGGCCGCTGTTTCGCGTGCAGATGAACGACCGCCGCCGCGATAATCCCTGATCCCGTATTTGGTGTCATAGGTGAAATCCGCATGGCCGGGGCGATAACGGTCCTTGATCTCGGAGTAATCCTTTGATCGCTGGTCGGTATTCCAGATTGCCAGCGAAATCGGCGTTCCGGTGGTGACCAATATCTCGGGGTCTTCCTCCGACGGCAGGTAGCCTGAAAGAATGTTGACCTCATCAGCTTCCTGGCGCTGGGTGGTGTGGCGTGACTGACCCGGTTTTCGCCGGTCAAGATCAGCCTGAATGTCTGCCAGTGTGAAACGGATACCCGGAGGGCAGCCGTCTATGACACAGCCTATGCCCGCGCCGTGGCTCTCGCCCCAGGTGGTAACTCGAAACATATGGCCGAAAGTATTGTAGGACATGATCTAATCTGCGTTTCTTGCGGTTCGCATCGAGCGGACCCGTTAAGGAATTGCATCCGTTTTATGGATTGTAATCTGCCCGGTCAATGGTGCTTGGAAAATGGAATGAGGCGACCGATGCCCTTAAAATTTTCAAGTGATAGATGCCGATGTTAAATCAGCTCTTCTTTTCCGTCGATGAACCGAAATACCTGGTCCTGGGGAAATTCGAACCAGCCCGCTTCTTCTATTGAAAGCTCGATCATCAGCTTGCGGACAGTTCTGCCAACTGCGCCATGGGCAACCATGAAAGTCGGCTGCGACAGCTCTTCGATCACCGGGCGAATGCGTTCCAGCGTCATTTTCAAACTTTCGCCGTTTGGCGGCTGAAAGTTCCAGCGATCCCTTTTGCGCAGGTCATATATCGGGCGGTAGTTGCTTTTCAGCGCCATGATGGTCATCCCCTCAAGGTCGCCATAGGCAGATTCGATCAATCTTTCCTCAATCCGGTAGCCCGACGGATCAAACCCCAATTCCGCCCTGATGATTTCCATCGTTTCGCGGGTACGCAACATCGGGCTGCAGACAAAATCGAATGCGGCAAGCTTTTCAGCGAATGGCTTCAGCGCGAGACCGTTGCGCTTTGCCTGAGCCCGGCCAATTTCATTGAGGGGTATATCGCGCCTGCCCTGAAAACGCATTTCTGCGTTCCAGTCGGTAAGGCCATGCCTGACATAAAACAACTCAGGCGGTGTTGGTCGATCAGGGGAAATACTACTCGTCCTTGATAACTGAAATGTCCGGTGCATCGACTGCTTTCATGCCCACCACATGATAGCCGGAGTCAACATGGAGAACCTCGCCGGTGGTGCCGCGGCCAAGGTCACACAAGAGGAACAGGGCAGAATCGCCGACTTCCTCGATGGTGGTGGTGCGCTTGAGCGGTGAATTGTATTCATTCCATTTCAGGATATACCTGAAATCACCGATACCCGATGCGGCAAGGGTCTTGATCGGGCCGGCTGAAATTGCGTTGACGCGGATATTCTGCTTGCCAAGGTCAACGGCGAGATAACGCACCGATGCTTCAAGCGCAGCTTTGGCAACACCCATTACATTGTAGTGCGGCATTACTTTTTCCGCGCCATAGTAGGTCAGCGTCAGCATCGAGCCGCCATCGCTCATCAGTTTCTCGGCGCGTTGGGCGAGAGCGGTGAATGAATAGACGGATATGTCCATCGACATGCGGAAGTTTGCAGGACTTGTGTCCACATAGCGTCCGGTGAGTTCGTTCTTGTCGGAAAATCCGATCGCGTGAACCATGAAGTCGATTTTGCCCCAGCGTTTTTCAAGATCAGCAAAAACCGCATCCATGCTTGCTTCATCTGTGACATCGCAATGGCCGACAACATGGGCACCCAGTTCCTCAGCCAGCGGTTCTACGCGCTTTTGAATGGCTTCCCCCTGATAGGTAAGGGCAATTTCAGCGCCGGCGTCAGCGAGGGACTTGGCAATTCCCCAGGCGATGGAGCGCTTGTTGGCAAGGCCAAGAATTATGCCGCGTTTTCCGGCCATCAAACCATTTGAGGCGCCCTTAACTTCAGACATGGAAAAACTCCGATAAAACAGTGAATGATTTGTGTTGGGATATGGCACATGCGGATTTTTCTAGCAACCCGCCGCATGGGACTTCACAGCAATGTTTGCAGAACGCCTTTTCTGGGTCAGGATTAAGACTCTATTCATATTACGCGAAATAATTCCCGATACACCTTCCGCGTTTAGGGAATTGTTTATCTAGTTTGGTAATACTCGGTCTTGTTTAAAGAACAACAAGGGACAACCCCGCTTTCACGCGGAAAAACAAGTATTGAAAATATGACATGATGCGTTGTCTTAAAAATTTTGGACGATCTGAATCGGGCAATTTTGCGCTGACCATCGCAATTGCTGCTGTGCCATTGTTTGGCACGATCGCTATTGCAACTGATTATGTCTCGCTCAACCAGCAACGCTCAAAACTGCAGGAAGTTGTCGACAGTTCTGCCCTTGCCGTGGTCAAGGAAATGGCTGTGGCGAACTCCAAAAATCTCGATGTCCAATCAATTGCAGAAAATTTTGCCTCAGCCCAGTTTCCTGTTACCAACAAGGAAACGCTGACGGTCACCGTATTACGTTCCGAAAACGGTTCTGATGTCGAAGTAACAGCTTCCTATGTTTGGGAACCCTTTTTCATTCACCATGTTTACAAGCAGGCTTTGCCAATCGTCGTCAACGCGAAAGCCGGATTTGCCGGAATGCGCTCAAACATTTGCGTCCTTGGCCTCGATACAGCATCAAACGGCACTGTAAGTGTTGGAAAAAAATCCAGTGTGACGGCAAATCAGTGCGCGATTTTTTCAAACTCTGTTTCTACAACAGCGCTCAGTGTTGCAGATGGTTCCGCGTTCACTGGAGAAGCGATTTATTCATCCGGGGGATACTCCGGCAATGACCATGACTATTCGCCGCTACCCGTTACCGATACCCCGCCGATAGCAGATCCTTTGGCAGACCGCATCGGATTGGCCTCCGGTGTTTGTGATTTCAAGGATTATTCCCTCAACAATGGCACTGGTACCTTGAAACCGGGAGTTTATTGCGGCGGTATTTCCGTCAGCGGCTCGGCAACGCTGGAACTCGAGCCGGGCAACTATGTCGTCAAGGATGGCCCGCTTGCCATTCAGGGTAACTCAACGATTAGTGGAACCCATGTCGGTTTTTATTTTACCGGAGCTGCGGCAGTTTTCGACTTTGGTGTTTCAACGCAGGCAAGCCTTTCAGCGCCCAAGACCGGTGAATTGTCCGGCATATTGTTTTTCGAAGACCGCAATTCCGCGCCGGATCGTGTTTTCACGATCAGAAGCAAGGATGCGGAGCGTTTCGAAGGAACAATCTATCTGCCGCAGGGTACGCTCTTTATCGACAAGGCAAGCCGCGTCGGGCAATTGTCCAAGTGGACAGCCATAATTGCCAAACGCATCAATGTGGGGAGCGGGCCGGAGCTGGTGATCAATTCGGACTATGCCAACTCCG
>JBGSTD010000011.1:0-8708 GCA_041736675.1 Salaquimonas sp. | reverse complement strand
CGAAAATATTCAATTGTTATTTCATCAAAATTGAAAAGACCTCTCATAATCGGCAGCTCTTTTGCCCAGTAGTTGGGGTCTTTGGCATATCTGATCTGTTTGCCTGCACTGATTGATGCGATTTTGTACGGGCCACTCCCTGGTATCGGTGTCAGTGTTGATTCATCGAATGTTTCAACATTTACAGCATGGGCGGGTAAGACCGGTGTGAATGCTGAAATAATCAAAGGAAACTCCCGGTCGGATTTTTCATTGAACGTGAATTTCACTTTAAGATCGCCGGTTTTTTCGATTGAACTTATGCGATCGGTTCGAGAGGAGAAGGGCGGGCGGGCCTTTTCGGTCAACAATTCATAGGTGAAAATCACATCTTCCGGCGTTACCGGTTTGCCATCATGCCAACGTGCTTTCGGGTTCAGGGTAAATTCGATCCAGGACCTGTCTTCCGGCATTTCCGCCTTTTCCGCCAGCAAGCCGTACAATGTATAAGGTTCGTCCTGGCTGCGCATCATCAGGCTTTGAAAATAGAGATGGCCGTATTCCGGGTCCCAAAGGCCGCGCGCGGTTGTGCGATTGCTTTTGAGAATGAAAGGATTGACTGAGTCGAAGGTTCCAATCACGCCGTAGGCTATTCTTCCTCCTTGGGGTGCGTCCGGGTTCGTATAACTCAAATGTCTGTAATCATCGGGTAGTTCAGGGCTGCCGAACATAGCAATGGCATGTTTTGGGCCATCCGTGGATTGGGCAAAAACTGTTTGGTCAGGTGCAGCCAGAACAAACAGAATCCCAAAAATTATGGCAATCCGCGTCAAGCAGTTTTTTGGATGGCAGGCATCACAACAATGCTTGAGCATGGGAAATTCCTTTGTGGCCTATATGCGAATCTTTTCTTTTGAATACCAGAAAGCCATGGCTTTTCGTAGACATCGGCTAATTTATTGGTCATTGGCTTGAACGCAGGGTCGCTGCGCCTTTATGCCGCCCCAATTGTATCGTCGAAGGACAGCGGTAAATATTCGAGGAATTCACGCTTCAAGATTTTGGTTGGCGATTAACAAGGAACACTTGCGCGATCATATTCTGCAGCTATAACCCTCCATGAAGATTAATCTGCGTCTGACTGCGATTTTGCAAAGCCGGACGTGATATAAAACAATAAAATTACAGGAAGAGGGCTTTCCATGAGAATCCCAATGAATAAAACAAATGTTGCTGCTGCCTTTTTGGGCTCACTGGCCTTGTGTGCGGTTGCGACCGCCTCTGATGCAAATGCGCAGGCGCGTCCTGACGGTTGGTTCAAGGTGTGTGCCAAGCAGGACAAGAACGATATCTGCAACACGCAAATCCAGTCAGTGGCAAGCACAGGTCAGGTGGTCACAGCCATCAGCCTGATTGATGTAAAGGGCGAGATCAACCGCCGCGTTTTTCAGATTACGGTTCCCTCAGGGCGTCTGATTCCATCTGGCATCAAATTGCGGGTCGATGACAAATCGGAAACCACATTGCCATATCTCTATTGTTTCCCGCAGAGCTGCATTGCAGAAGTGAAGATGGACGACGCGTTGATCAAATTGCTCAAAAGCGGCGGTAAATTGCTG
This sequence comes from Salaquimonas sp., assembly GCA_041736675.1. Lineage (GTDB taxonomy): Bacteria > Pseudomonadota > Alphaproteobacteria > Rhizobiales > Rhizobiaceae > Salaquimonas. The sequence goes on along the minus strand of JBGSTD010000011.1, from coordinate 7,110 downwards.
GTAACTTCGACCAATGTGCAGAACAAGCCAAATCCGATCGAAATTACCCTGAACGGTTTCACCTCTGTCTATGATGGTCCTCCAATTCAGCAGCAGGAACTGGAAAGCAAGCAACAGGAACTGCAGGACGAGCTTCGTAAAAAAGCAGAGGAAACCCGCAAGAAACTGCAGGAAGCCCAGGATGCGGCGAAAAGCGGAACAGCCAATTAGGTTCTATGTCACATCAATAAAAAGGCACCCGATTGGGTGCCTTTTTTTATGATCATTCGGGTAAAGTCAAATTGTTGGCAGTCCGGCCGGATTACCGGATTTAATGGATCTGACGTGACTTGGATTTGTAATCGCCGCCGGGAGTTCTTTCAAATACCTCATTGACCTGAGGGTGACGAACCGGGTTGCGGTCCTCGTCCATCAGAAGGTTTTGTTCAGACACATAGGCCACATATTCCGTTTCATCATTTTCTGCAAAGAGATGATAAAACGGCTGGTCCCGGCGCGGGCGAATGTCATCAGGGATGGACTCGTACCATTCCTCGGAGTTTGAAAACTCCGGGTCCACGTCGAAGATTACACCACGAAACGGAAAAATTCTGTGTCTGACCAACTGGCCAATCGAGAATTTGGCTTTGTTTATGGTTTTCTCTTGAGGCATTGTATTCAGTCCTGCATTTGGTGTTGATGACTCAATACCTATTATTGTCACAAATTAGCAAGAAACCGGTTCACACTCCAGCAAAAATACGTCAAACACTTTTTACCGGCTTTGTACGGAATCTGGAATGAACCGGGGTTTTCAGTTTCATGTTTGATGTTATCAATTTGGTCTTGCCGCTTTTCGGCTTGATATTTTTAGGCTTTTTTGCTGCAAAATTGGTCAAGCTGCCGATCGAAGGATTGGCATGGATGAATTTTTTCATCGTTTATGTTGCGCTTCCTGCGCTGTTTTACCGCTTGCTTGCCAAAACCCCTGTCGAGCAGTTCGCCAGCGTCGGCTTTATTGCTATTTCGGTTTTTGCTACGTTGGTCGTGTTCGTTCTGGTATTTCTGGTTGCCGGATTGCGCAATGGCGGAAATGTTGGCGAAGCAACAATACAGGCATTTGCAGCTGCCTACGGCAATATCGGTTACATGGGTCCTCCTCTCGCCATTGCTGCGTTTGGTCCCGAGGCAGGCGTTCCGGTAGCGCTGATTTTTTGTTTTGAAAATTCGATGCACTTTACGATTGCGCCATTCCTGATGAGCCTTGACGGCGAAAACGACAAGTCAGCAGGCAAAATGGCAGCCGATGTCCTTTTCAAGATATTCACCCATCCATTTATCGTGGCTACCATTGCGGGCGTTTTGGCGGCGATCTTCAAACTTCAATTGCCAGGATCAATCGACAAGTTGCTGGAGTTTCTTTCTGGAGCGGCTGCGCCATGCGCCCTGTTTGTGATGGGCGTCACGGCAGCCTTGCGACCTTTGAAGCGGGTGCCAATTGAGCTTGGCTACATCATTCCGGTCAAACTTATTTTGCATCCGGCATTGGTATATGTCCTGATGGTCGCGCTTATTCCCGACCTCAATCCGGTCTGGCTGTATTCAGCGGTGATGCTCGCTGCCTTGCCGACAGCCACTAATGTTTTTGTGATCGCGCAGCAATACCAAGTCTGGCAGGAGAGGGCATCTAGTGCAGTTGTCATCTCAACGCTGGCTGCAACGGCTAGCGTGACGGGTCTGCTCTACCTCATGCTCAACAAACTGATTTGAACTTATTTGCCGCTTGTCTTTGCCATCCTGGCAAAAAGAGCCTTCGCAGGATTTTCCAGTCCAGCATTTTTTACAACATTTGGCCCAATCTGCCGTTCTGGGTTTCGTGATAAACCAGGCGCAATTCCCTCCTTCATCAGCAGGCGGCGCAAAGGACCCAAAGCGCCGAGCGTATAGAGGCCCAAGCTTCTTGCCGCCTGTATGGGAAGAAAATCTGAAAGGAGCGAGCGGTTCAGCAAATCCACCGATGTTGTTCGGGTGATGATATCGCCAGCGCGTGCTGCATGATAGGCGTTGCCAACGGCTTCGGGTGTGATCTTACCTTCGGAATTCATGAAGTCTTCAACCAGTTCCAGCGCCTTTTTGACATCTCGCAAGCCGAGGTTCAATCCCTGAGCGCCAATTGGCGGAAACACGTGGGCAGCTTCGCCAGCAAATAGAATACCGCCTGATGCAAAGCGTTTTGCAATCATGGCTGATAGCGGAAAACTCTTGAGTTTGGCTTCCAGAGTGACTTTTCCCAGAATGGACTGCATTTTGGTTTCAAGGTGAAGGTTGAATTCTCCGACTTCCAATGCGGTCAGCAAATCGGCGCTTTTCCTGTCAACCACCCAAACCAGGCTGGAACGGTTCTTGCCGAGCGGGACAAGGGTGCAGGGGCCTGTTTCGGTGTGAAATTCTGTGCTGGTGTCGTGATGCGGCAGGGAATGGGTAAAGTTTCCAACCAGTGCGATTTGCGGATAATCCCATTTCCGGTTGCCTATTCCGGTCATTTGCCGAGCAACCGACTGCCTGCCATCGGCTGCAATGATGATTTCAGCGGTGATTTCCTGCCGGTTCGTTGTGGTGATCCTGTAACAATGCAGCCCGTTTTCATCAGTCGCTTCTGCGATGGAGTCAACCGCTTGGTTGATCCTCCCAATCGTAGCCAATTCTTCAAGCTTCGTTTCAATCAAGGCGCCAAGCTTCTTGTTCTCGACGTTGTAGCCAAAAGCTTCGCGACCGATTTCTGATGCATTGAAATCTGTCTGCGGTGCACGTATCAGCCGATTCGTTCCATCGATGATCCGCATTGTTTTAAGCGGAAATGCAAAGACCGATGTGGCGTCCCAGATATCGAGGGCTTTCAGGAAATCGACGGTATCAGCAAGCAATGCCGATGTACGCCCATCGGGTTCAGGCTTGTCGGGAGCGATGAGGACGCAATCCATGGCGACGCTGCCATCCGGCAAGTTCCGGGGGATAGAACGTGCAATGCTGAGGGCTGCTGTCAGTCCTACAATACCCGAGCCAATGATGGCAATCTTGTAATGGTTCATTTCAATATTCTTACCTCGAAGACCGCATCTTTGCGCAATGTTTGAAAACTACCTGTTGCGCCGGTACATGCAATGCGTCAGATAGCATCATCATTTTTATCAGGCCAAGCCAATTGCACACCGCATATAGACAGGTGGATCGCTTTCGCCAAGGCAACTTGTATTTAACCCGGTAAAATGGCAATTAAATTAGATCAAGGGTTGCTTTCTTCTTTCGGGGAATGCTTTGGCGGAAAGGGTAGATCGTGTTCGGAATTTCTAGAGACGCAATCTGGGCCTTTGGGGTACACATTCTGACGTCGTCAGGTGCATTTCTGGCATTCCTCTCACTCGTAGCCGCAGCTGAACTAAGATTTACTACCGCGTTCTTCTGGCTGGGCGCCGCTTTGCTTGTGGATGGTATCGACGGCCCGTTAGCCAGAAAACTTGAAGTGAAGAAATGGTGGCCGCACTGGTCCGGTGATATGCTCGACTCGGTGATTGATTATGTCACCTTCGTTATGATCCCGGCATTCATATTGTATCAAAGCGCCCTGATGGGTACCGGACTTTCATTTATCGCGGCGGCTTTGATTGTAACCACCAGCGCGATTTATTATGCCGATACCGGGATGAAAACGGTCGATTACGGCTTCAAGGGATTTCCGGTCTGCTGGAACATGGTGGTGTTCACCCTGTTTATCGTTTCGCCTTCAGAATTGTTTTCCTTTATCATCGTTGTTTTGACAGCGATCCTGACGTTCGTGCCGGTCATCTTTGTCCATCCGGTTCGCGTCAAGGTGTTCAGGATTCCAACTTTGGTTGTCTTTGCTATCTGGTCAATAGGCGGTCTTATAGCGCTCTATTATGACATGGATGCACCTTCCTGGGTGGATGTGCTGATTTTGACATCGGGAGCTTATCTGTTTTGCATAGGCTTCGTACTGCAATTGATGGGACGTATCAGTTGATATGAAAAAGCAAAACCACAAACAAAAAAACCCGGCCAGAAGCCGGGTTTTTTGTGAAGTTAAACTGGTTACTTGCAGCTTGCCTGGCAAGCAGCAGCAGCCTGACCGCAAGCGGTAGATGCATCAAAGTTTGTCTTGATCTGTGAAAGGCCTTCGGCTGGTGTGCTGGCCAGTTGCTGGGCAGAACCCACGCATTGCAGATATTCAGTTGTGCAGGCACCCGAGCACTGCATCATTGCCATCATGTTTTCGCCCATTGTCGCTGCGCTTGAAACAGAAGCGAAAGCTGACATTGCAAAGACAGTTGCAGCTGTTAGTCCCAAAACTTTTTTCATCGATAATCTCCCTGATGAGATAATTGTTCCAATGGAGCAGACTCATGCATTAAGCCATGATCCCCGCGGGAAAAGATAGAGGAAGTGTAGAAACTTGCAACTTGATAATGCTCAAAATCAAATGAAAAAATGTATGTGTTGTCGCAGCCGGGTTTCACCTGTCTTTACCAAATGGCTGTTTTTCTCTGTTGTGCGTGACCGGGTTTCAAGCGCAAAAAGTAATTTCCGCTGATAAAATTAACGCCTTAATTCGGGTTTAAGAGTATTGACCGCTTAAGGCATGTTCTGTCTTGGTATGGGGAGTGCCGGGAATTGGCGCGGCAGAATTCCAACCGAAAATAGTGGCCCATTCGAGAATACTGAACAACTGATGCTGCATTGTTTTAAAAGACTGATCTGGATAGTCGTGCTGGTAACAGTCAGTGGCTGTGTTTCCTCGACGCTGGATAGCAGCCAGTTTCGTCCGGTTGGGTCGACGTCATCCAACAAGCTGACGCCGGAATCCCTTGCGGCTCAGGGGGAAACATCGTCCGAGGAGCAAGCAGAGAGTACCAATCAGGTCGAACAGTCAGGCGGCTTCAATGCGAACCCTGATGACCCGCGTGCAACGACTGCAGAAGGGAGACAGCAGGGTATTGCTGAAATCAGGTCAAAGGCTGAGGCTCAGGCAGGAGAAAAAATCCAGATTGGTCCTTTGCCAGAGTCGGCGACCGAACAACTAACACCCGAACAACAGCGAGCAAAAGCCGCGGCTTTGGCAGCCCAGGCTTCTGCGGCAAATGGCGAGGTTGGCGATGCGGAAGTTGTATCGAAGCATGAATCAATCCGCCGTCTTAGGGCGAGGTCCCAGAGCCACTACAATGAAGCTCTCAAAAAAATCGAGAACTGATTTGTCTGCCTTGTGACCTTTGGCACATCGCCATCCTGTTTCATTCGGTACTTCGTTTTCATGGGGCTCTTATTTTTTAATGGAGCAAGAAAATGAAACTTTCATTCGACAAGGAAACCGTAGCTTCAGTTGTTTTTGCAACTGTTCTGACAATCGGTTTTTCGGCGGGACTTGCACAGGCCCAGAGCAAAGGTGGAAATGGAAACAATGGTGGCAGTTCGGGTGGCTATTCAGGGGATTCACATGATAGCGGTGGAAGTCAGAACCTGTCTGTAAAATCCAGGGAAAGGACAGGGTATGTGCTTTTCATCAATGAAAAAATTCCAGGTCCACCACGCAGGTATATTCCAAAAAAATCAAAAACGATTGTAGGCTTTGATGGCGACAAGAAGCCATGTGATGCGATTTACAATCAAATTACCCGTGCCAACATGCTGGTGATGGTGCCGCGATACAATGATTGTGTCAAACGCGGCCTCGACAACTGAGTGATTGATTCTCCCTGCCAAAAATGCCCGGACAACCGAAAAGTCCGGGTTTTTTTGCGGCAATTTTCCCTGCGGACTTGCAGTTTTTTGTCTGCCTACCTAAAGAAGGGAGGCTTCCATTCATTCTTCTTCCCATGAAGCATAACTCGAAAAAGGTATTTCAAGTGACAGACAAAGCATTGCGGATAGGTATTGCCGGAATAGGAACTGTTGGTGCAGCCTTGGTCAACTTGCTGCATACGAAAAGCAATTTGCTGGCTGATCGTTGCGGACGGGCCATAACGGCAACTGCTTTTTCCGCACGTGACAAAAACAAGGATCGCGGCTGCGATCTGTCAGCAATGGAATGGTTTGACAATCCTGTCGATTTGGCAAGATCACCTGATATAGACGTCTATGTCGAATTGATCGGCGGAGATGGTGATCCGGCACTGGCAAGTGTTATGGCTGCCCTGGAAAGCGGCAAGCACGTTGTTACAGCCAATAAGGCACTTCTTGCTAAGCATGGCGTTGAACTCGCTCTCAAGGCAGAGGAAAAAGGCGTCATCCTCAATTTCGAAGCCGCTGTCGCAGGGGGCATCCCGATCATCAAGACGATGCGAGAGGCTTTGACTTCCAACAGTGTCGGGCGCATTTACGGCATCTTGAACGGTACCTGCAATTACATGCTGACGCGCATGGAGAATGAAGGCCTGTCGTATGATGCGTGCCTGAAGGATGCGCAAGCGCTCGGATATGCAGAAGCCGATCCGACCTTTGATGTTGAAGGGTTTGATACGGCGCACAAATTGTCGATATTGACCAGTCTGGCATTTGGAACGCAGATCGCGGCAGATGACATTTATGTGGAAGGTATTTCAAACATAACAGCTGACGATATCATGGCGGCAAAAGACCTTGGTTACCGGATCAAGCTGCTTGGGGTGGCGCAAAAGACTGCCACAGGCATTGAACAGCGGGTGCATCCGACAATGATACCTGTGGATTCACCTTTGGCGCAGATTTCAGGGGTGACCAATGCCGTCGCAGTGGAAGCGGATATTGTGGGTCAATTGGTCATGTCCGGACCGGGCGCTGGCGGAAACGCCACCGCGTCGGCAGTTGCAGGGGATTTGTGTGACATTGCAAAAGCCCGGCCAGGCCATCAACACGCACCAGCTCTGGGCAGACCTGCCGCCCAGCTTGAACCTTATGTAAGAGCCAGAATGCAGGCTCATGAAGGGGGGTATTTTATCCGTTTGTCGGTGAATGACCGAACCGGTGCTTTTGCCTCGATAGCCAGCAGAATGGCGGAAGCGGGTATTTCCCTTGAATCTATCGTGCAGCACAAGCGGCCTGAACAGCTCAGGCAAAGTGATACGAATGCCAAACCCGTGATCC
>JBGSTD010000014.1:0-5768 GCA_041736675.1 Salaquimonas sp. | reverse complement strand
TGCAGGCATCAATGCAAGCGACAAGGATTACAAGGCTGCAGGTGCCACCATCCTTAAAACCGCAGAAGAAGTTTTTGCCAAGTCGGACATGATTGTGAAGGTGAAAGAGCCGCAGCCGGTTGAATGGGCACGTCTGCGCCCGGACCAGATCCTTTACACCTATTTGCACCTTGCGCCGGATCCTGCCCAAACCAAGGGATTGATCGAGTCAGGCTGCACTGCGGTAGCCTACGAAACTGTAACCGATGACCGCGGCGGCTTGCCATTGCTGGCTCCGATGTCGGAAGTTGCAGGACGTTTGGCAATCCAGTGTGCTGCAACAGCGCTGCAAAAGCCGAATGGCGGTCGCGGTGTACTGCTCGGTGGTGTCCCGGGTGTTGCCCCGGGCAAGGTTGTTGTGATTGGCGGCGGCGTTGTCGGAACACATGCAGCCCAGATGGCTTTGGGCCTTGGTGCGCAGGTTACAATTCTCGATCGCTCGCTGCCACGTCTTCGCCAGCTTGACGACATTTTCGGCGGTCGCCTGATTACTCGTTATTCAACTGTGGAAGCCTTGGATGAATGCGTTCGCGAAGCGGATGCTGTAATCGGTGCAGTACTTATTCCGGGTGCATCTGCTCCCAAGCTTGTCACCCGTGCAATGCTGAAAACAATGAAACCGGGCTCCGTGCTGGTTGATGTTGCCATCGACCAAGGCGGATGCTTTGAAACCTCTAAAGCAACAACACATGCGGAGCCTACCTATGAAGTCGATGGTATTGTACATTATTGCGTTGCCAATATGCCGGGCGCGGTCGCGCTGACATCATCCCATGCCCTGAACAATGCCACCCTGTTTTATGGCTTGCAGCTTGCGAACAAAGGTTTGCAGGCGATCCGTGACAGTGTGCATTTGCAGAACGGTCTCAATGTTCATCGTGGCATGATTACCAATGAAGCGGTGGCGCAATCGCTGAAGAAGAAAATGGTTGCTCCACTCAAGGCACTCGAAACAGCTTGAGTTGAGATTTTGAATCCTGAAACTGTTTCATGTGATTGAAAAAATTGAAGAACCCGCTCATTGAATGAGCGGGTTTTTTATTGCCTAAGCATCACGATTCCCAGGCCGGGATATTTTCTTCGCTTACAGCATAGGGCGAAAATCCCATCTTTTGGTAAAGGCCAAGTGCGGCAGGATGATCGAGCGAATTTGTGCAGACTGTAACCCGTGCGGGTGCCTGATCCCATGCAAGCTGAATTGCTGAATGAAGGAACCATTTTCCAATGCCCTTGCCCCGAAATTCAGCCATCAGCCCGAAATAGATGATATCAACATCGGCAGGCAGGCTCTCCCTTGAAATCTCCACAAATCCCGCCGGGCAACCGTCAGCATACAATACATTGATGATGGTATTTTCATCGTGAATAATTTTTGCCAGTTTCTTGTCAGATATGTTGCGCCGTTCAAACCAGTGATATTCGCGGCCCACACGCTCATAAAGGTAGCGGTAAAAATGCAGCGGCATTGTCTCTGCATGAAGCATGGCAAGGCGTGGCCTGCTGGGTACCGGAACCGACTTCAAAGGCCTCGAGTTCATTTCCAGGTGGGTGATACGGGCAGTCAGCATTGAAGTTGGTTTTTCTGACATCATCAATCCCAGCGCGCTATCGGAACATTTGGCCTGCTGCCCCAATCTGCCCAGGAACCATCATAAAGCGAGTGATCCGGATGGCCAATTGCCTCGAGCGCCAGCGAAATAATGGCAGCAGTGACGCCAGAACCGCAGGTTGTTGTGGTGTGCGCGCCGAGTTCGAAACCCACCTCACGAAACTTTTCGCGCAATTCGCCTATCGGTATCAGCGCTCCGTCGCGAACAAGATCGGATGCAGGCAGGGAGCGCGATCCCGGAATGTGGCCGGAACGCAGGCCAGGGCGAGGCTCTGGAACTTCACCTGCAAACCGTCCGTAGGGTCGGGCATCCAGCACAAGGGTTTGCTGGCGGTGAATATTGTTGAGCATGTAGTCGAAATTCTGAACGTCGTTGGTATCAAATTCTATCTCAAAACGGGCAGGAGTTTTGGGAGAAGGTGCACCGGTTTCAATCGGCATTCCGGCCTCTTTCCACCCATCCATGCCGCCAGGCAAAACGCGGATATTGTCGCAGCCCATAATCCAGAATGTCCACCAGACGCGGGCTGACGAAAATATTCCGGGACCGTCATAGACAACAACTTCATCGTCGACGGCGATGCCCATTTTACCGACCGCTTCTGCAAAAACCCCGGTAGGCGGCAACATGTGGGGAAGGTTTGTGTCCTTTGCTGCTATCTCATCAATGTTGAAAAAGACGGCGCCGGGTATCCGTGCTGCTGCGTAATCTGCCAAGGCGTCGCGGTTCATGGCAGGAAGGTACCATGAGCCGTCAACAATCGAGAGCTTTGGTCCTTTGAGTTTTCCGGCCTGCTGCAAGGCAATCTTTTCAGCCAGTTCCTCGCGGGAAATGAAAAGTCTGGCATAGTTGTCAGTTTTTAAATCGGGCATGAAAGGATCTCTGGTATCGGTGAGTGACGCTAGAATCGGGCAAGGCCGCTGTGAAGTCAAGGCCGCCGAACCTGATGAAAACTTAAGACGTCTGAACTTGTGAGGACAAGTGGAAACCCGCTTTGTGACTGTCAAATAACTGTCAGGCAAATGTCACGTAACGTACATCAGAAGATTTTATTCCAACTATATGCAAGGGATGATTCGAGATATGGCTTTCTGGTACATGGCGCTGTTTTTGTTGCCGGCATTGGTGTCACTGGCGTACTGGATTGCAAAACACCGTTCGCGATCCTGGTTCGGTGATGACCTTTCTCCGACAGGTGTTTTGACCGGGACAGCACAAGAGCATGAAGCAGCTATCTATATTCTGTGCGCCAGAACCGAAGGTCTCAAGGGGGGACTTGCATTACATGCCTGGATTGTCACAAAAGAAGCAGGTTCCGAGCAGTATAATCGGTACGACAAAGTCGGCTGGGGAGATCCAATCCGCAGAAACGAGTATGCACCCGATGCCAAGTGGTATGCCAATGATCCGCAAGTCATCAAGATCATCAAAGGCCCTGAAACGTCTTTGTTGATCAAGAGGGTCGAGCAGTTGATTAAGGAATATCCGCATTCGAAACAGGGCAGCTACATGGCTTGGCCCGGTCCGAATTCCAACACGTTCGTGGCACACATCCTGAGGCAAATTCCAGAGATGGAAATCGTTCTGCCAGCCAATGCAATTGGACGCGATTATCTGCCTGGTGGGCGTATTGTCCATATCGCTCGCGACAACAGGGATATAAACTTCAATCTTTACGGACTGATCGGGTTATCACTAGGATTTCGAAGTGGTATAGAACTGAGTTTTCTTGGATTGGTAATTGGCGTCGATTTAGCGACAATGAACTTGAAGTTGCCCGGCTTCGGAAGGCTGATACTGCCAAAGCTCCCCAGATGGAACTTTACGGGGCAGTTCCATCAAAAAGAAACCGAGTAAGCTGCAATCGGGCTGTCTAGAATTCTTCGGCGAAGCGAATTCTGAAACGCCGGTTTTCCTTTCCCTTGTTCTCGATTTTTGAAATAACAATATTGCCAACTTCTTTTGTTGTCGAAACATGGGTTCCGCCGCAAGGCTGGCTGTCGACCGCAGCATTTTCACCGATGCAGACAAGACGAATATCACCCATGCCGCGCGGAGGCTTTACATTCTTTGAACGGACAATGCCGGGATTGGCATCCAGTTCGGCCTCAGTAATCCAGCGCGTAAAAACCGGATGATCTCCATTGACCAGGTCCATCATTTTTTCAGTGATGATTTCCTTTGTTATTTCGTCTCCCATTTTTTCTGCCGGAATATCGAAATCGACCCGCGAATCGATTTCATTGACGTTGGCACTGGTAATGGGGAAGGGGCAAACAACGCTCAGCAGGTGGCAGGCGGTGTGCATCTGCATCAGTTTATATCGACGCTCCCAGTCGATATGACCGACAAGTTTCTCGCCAATTTTCGGCAGAATTTGGCCATCTGCCGGCACCAAAACAATTTCATTCTTGTTTTCGCCATTGATTGCAGCCGCGATATTGATGCTCGAACCATCGTCCCGTTCCAGCCAGCCACTGTCTCCTGGCTGGCCACCACTCGTTGCATAAAAATGAGTGCAGTCGAGGATGATACCCTTGTCACCAATTGCAACAACTGCTCCCTCACACGCCGTCAGATAGGCATCTTCAAGAAATGCTTTTCGAGTAACAAATGCCATTGCTGCTTCCGCCGCTTGTGAGAGAATCAGTTCGAATGCGGCACATTTTCAAAAGGAATATCATAGCGAGGTTCACGTACCAGCCACTGTGGGACTGGCAGTTCCTTGGTTGCAAGGAATTCCGGGTTGTAGAGCTTGGATTGGTAGCGCGAGCCGTGATCGCAAAGAATGGTGACAATTGTGTGCCCCGGACCAAGGTCTTTGGCAAGACGCATTGCGCCCGCGATATTGACACCCGACGAGCCGCCGAGGCAGAGGCCTTCATGCTCCAGCAGATCAAAAACGATGGGGACTGCTTCCTCGTCGGTTACCTGGTAAGAAAAGTCAGGTGTAAAGCCTTCCAGATTGGCGGTTATACGACCCTGTCCTATGCCTTCGGTGATTGATGCACCTGAAGCGCTCAACTCACCATCGTGATAATAGCCGTAAAGGGCGGAGCCCATGGGATCGACCAGGGCAATCTTGATATTCCTGTTCTTTTCTTTCAACCCGATGCCAACGCCAGCAAGCGTTCCGCCTGTCCCAACGGAAGAGACAAAGCCATCGACTTTGCCGCCTGTGTCTTCCCAGATTTCAACCGCAGTTGTGCGGATATGGCCTTCGCGGTTGGCGATATTGTCAAACTGGTTGGCCCAGATAGCACCATTTGCCTCGGTTTTTGCTATCTGGTCGGCGAGGCGGCCGGACAATTTCACATAGTTGTTTGGATTGGCATAGGGAACAGCTGCGACCTCGACCAGTTCGGCACCCATGAGGCGCAATGCGTCCTTCTTTTCCTGCGACTGGGTTTTAGGGATGACAATGACCGTCTTGAACCCGAGCGCGTTTGCCACAACGGTAAGCCCGATGCCTGTATTGCCGGCTGTTCCTTCGACTACTACGCCGCCCGGTTTCAGATCACCCCGCTTGATCGCATCCTGGATGATGAACAATCCTGCACGGTCTTTTACCGACTGTCCCGGATTGGTATACTCCGCCTTGCCCAGAATAGTGCAACCAGTGGCCTCGGACGCATGGGTAAGTTTGATCAAAGGGGTGTTGCCGATTGAGTCGAGTGTCGAATTTCTGATCATGCTTTTTCCCAGCCTGTATTCAAATTGGTTAAGTTGCCCGGGTTTCCTGAATAACAAAGGCTCGTTCCGGGCTCTGATGGAATCAAGCCTAGGGCAACTGGCAACCAAGGGGCAAGCATGATCATGAGGTTTGCGCAGGATTTGTCACAATTGTGATCGCAAATGAAAAACAACGACTGCCAAATGACGGATAAATAAAAATTTAATCCCTGAATTGAAAACAAAGACCGGCAGATAACGACTTTGTTTGAAACCGTATTCAATTTTGATGACCTTCCCGAGAGATGGGTCACACTTTATTCCGGAGACATAGGTTACACTTTTGGCCTTTGCGGGAGGAACGCGAGGTGCCGTGGAAGGAGTGTAACGTTATGGATGAGCGTATCAAATTCATTGGCCGGATACTGGATGGCGAGAAGATGGCGG
>JBGSTD010000060.1:0-98541 GCA_041736675.1 Salaquimonas sp. | reverse complement strand
GATCTACCTGCAACTCCCGCGTTCCGGTAATTTGATCTCAAGGGCGATCAACTTATCAAGGAACAAAGAGATGACAATTTCCAACTTCAAAAAAGCAGCTGCAAGTGCCATTGCTTTGGTTATGATTTCGACAGCCGGTATTGCACCAGCTCAGGCCGGTGGCGGCCACTCAAAGCATCACGGCCATTCAAAGCATCACGGCCATTTCAAACATCACAGGAACTTTTATCCGATCCAGGTGATCGTGCCGAGCTGCCGTTGGAAGAAAATTCAGGTCTGGAGTGAATACCACTATGACTATGTGTGGAAGAAGGTAAAAGTCTGCTACTGATCTCTCACAAACAATAAACATCTGGCCCCGTTTCTGAGCGGGGCCTTTTATTTGGAAACAACTTTCCTATCGCTTCAAACAGGGAGATGCCTGACCGGCTCAATTCATCAGGAAATCTATTCGAGCGATCTGAACCGAATATGAACGTTCCTTTCAGTTCAGGTTCAAGGCGAGATGCCTAATCTGTCTTCATTGGTATTATAATGGGGAATGAAATGGACATTTTGTATCGCAGGTTTATGCTGGTAGCTGCACTTATTGCCGTCATGGGAGTTTTTACAGCCAATCTACTGATGGAAACACGGCGGGTAAATGACCTTGATGCTCTTGTTCCCGGCGGTACATATTCCTGTACCACACAGAAAACATGTTTCAACGCCATCACACAGCCAGCCTTGATCCTATTGGCTCTTTCAAGCTGAAAACGTCGTGAAGCTGTCACTATTTTTCTCTAGACGGCAAATATGAAAACATTTATTAGCTTGTCATGAAAAGAAAAATCAAAAGCGGCGTCTCGGATCTGCCGATCAAAATTCCGAATTACCCAGAATCCAGAGATTTTCACACTGCCAAAGGGGCAGTGGACGAACTCAAGAAACTTTATTCGATCAGTACGAATTTTCTGAAGGAAAATTTTCAGGCGATGCTCGCTGGTGAGCCGATCGAGAGCCGCTTTCGCGCTTATTACCCATGTGTTCAGTTGACCACAACAAGTTATGCCAATGTCGATTCGCGGTTGGCATACGGCCACGTAGCAGGGCCAGGCGAGTATTTTACGACAATCACGCGACCCGATCTCTTCAGCAATTATCTAGAAAAGCAGCTTGATCTGCTGATTTCCAATCATGGCGTTCCAATCACGATCGGCGTATCGGATCAACCAATTCCGGTTCACTTTGCCATTGGTGAGGGACTGCACGTTGATGGCTCCATCCACTCAATCCTCGACAGACCGCTTCGGGACATATTCGATGCGCCTGATCTGTCGATGACTGATGACAAGATTGCCAACGGCCTGTTTGATGAAAATGCCGACACAATTCAGCCGCTCGCCCCGTTCACAGCGCCGCGCATTGACTATTCCCTGCACCGGCTCGCCCATTACACAGCGACCAGCCCGTCACATTTCCAGAATTTTGTCCTGTTTACCAACTATCAGTTCTACATGGACGAGTTCGTCCGGTTTGCACATGCAATGCTTGATGATCCAGACAGTGGTTATACAGAGCTCGTCGAGCCGGGAAATGTGATCAGCCGAGGCAGTCAGGTTGAAACCGAAGGAACCGCCCCTGCCCGCTTGCCACAGATGCCGGCGTATCACCTCAAACGGCGCGGCGAAAAAGGTATCACCATGATCAACATTGGCGTTGGCCCGTCAAACGCCAAAACCATAACCGATCATGTTGCGGTATTGCGGCCTGATACATGGCTGATGCTTGGTCATTGTGCGGGGTTGCGTAACACCCAATCCCTCGGCGATTATGTACTTGCCCATGCTTATGTGCGTGAAGACAATGTGCTTAACGAAGACCTTCCGGTCTGGGTTCCCATTCCTGCGCTGGCAGAAGTTCAAATTGCCATGGAGAGTGCTGTTGCCGAGGTAACCGGACTGTCGGGTTATGAGTTGAAAAAAATCATGCGAACCGGAACCGTTGCAACAATCGACAACCGGAACTGGGAATTACGGGACCAGCAAGGTCCGGTGCAACGCTTGTCGCAATCCCGCGCCATTGGTCTTGACATGGAATCTGCGACGATTGCGGCAAACGGCTTTCGTTTCCGCGTCCCCTACGGGACGCTTTTGTGTGTCTCCGACAAACCGCTGCACGGCGAGTTGAAGCTGCCGGGCATGGCGACCGAATTTTATAACCGCCAGGTCGCGCAACATCTTACCATAGGCATCAGGGTAATGGAAAAACTGCGGGAAATGCCGAGCGAACGGCTGCATTCTCGCAAGTTGCGGTCTTTCAATGAAACCGCGTTTCAGTAGAAATTCAAGGGCTATGACATGACCAGAATTCTTTACAGCGTGGTCTCGCTTGGCCTGATCCTCGGCATTTGCCTTGGATTTCTCGGGGCCTTGCATCCGGCATTTGATACTTTGGCGCAGTTTCGCTGGCACTTTGCACTCGCGATGATTGTTTGGGCACTTGCGGGTATCATCATCAACGTTCGCCGTGTGCCGTTGATCCTGATTTTCTTTGCAGCTTTGGGCGTATGGCAAAGTGGTGCCGGCAACAGGATGGTGTTGCAGTTCCCTCAAGACAATACTGATGCCAAGGAGATCCAAAGCCCAAGATTGTCCTTGCTGCACTATAATTTGCGTTTCGATAACCCATTCAAGGACGCAGTACTGGAGATGATCATCAATACAAATGCTGATCTCGTGTCACTTGGTGAGACCTCAAGCCAATGGGCGCCAAAACTGGAACTGCTGAAATCCGTATACCCATACAACTTTCATTGCCCGGAGTGGCAGGCAATTGGCGGCACAATGCTCTTTTCAAAAATTCCGATGCGAAGTGACAAAAACTATTGCCATGACTACGCGGCTCTAGGGATAACCGAAGTTGAACTTGCTGGAAAATGGATTGAGATCGGTATCGTTCACATGCGTTGGCCCTGGCCAGCTTCAGGTCCGGCACAATTGCAGGCAATCGAGCCGCGACTGGCAACCATTCATGCAGATGCCCTTGTTGTCGGCGATTTCAATGCGGCAACATGGAGCCATGCGGTGAGAAAATTTGCGAAAACATCAGGAATGAGCGTTGCCGAAGGGTTTGGCGGCACATGGATGCTTGGCCTGTTTCCGACGACGCTTGCCCCGTTTTTCGGTTTGCCGATCGACAATGTGATGGCCAAGGGAAGTGTCAGGATAAGGTCTGTCAAAACATTGCCCGCTATCGGATCAGACCACCTACCGCTTCTTGTCGAGTTCATCAATTGAACAGGCTGGTAAATTGTGCCGCAGATTGTACAGTGCAACCATGCAGATCAACTCACCAAAAATTTGGAAACACCTGTTAAAGGCTCCTGATAGCGATGCCCACAAATACGACCGCGGCCATGCGTTAATCCACGGTGCTTTTGAGCTGACGGGAGCAACGCATCTTGCCGCATCTGCCTGCAGCCGAATCGGGGCAGGATTGACCACAGTGGTTGCGCCGGAAACGGCGGATTTGTACCGAACCATCCTGCCGCCCGACATCATGGTGCGCAATAAAGCGGGCGACGAACTGAAGCGTGTATCGGCCATCCTGGCAGGACCTGGTGGTGCACATAAAGACCAGATTGCCGAGGCTTTACACAATCCATATGGAGCGAGCTGCATACTCGATGCCAATGCAATTCCGGCGGTGAATGAAGGCCTTTATCCCTTTGCCTTGGCACAAAATATCCTTACACCGCATGAAGGTGAGTTCGCGCGGGCATTTCCCATGTTGAGCGGTGAGCGCGCTGAAAAGGCAGTTTCGGCAGCGAAGATAACCGGATGCATTATCGTCCTCAAAGGGAAAGAAACGATCATTGCCCATCCAGATGGCCGCAGCATTGCCAATCAGCATGCATCGCCCTGGCTGGCAAAGGCAGGTACAGGGGATGTTCTGGCTGGAATGATCACTGGTCTTGCTGCTCAAGGACTTCCGCTTTTTGAAGTTTGCGCGGCGGCTTGCTGGCTGCACGGCGAAGCGGGAAAACGGATTGGTGCGGGCCTTGTTGCCAGTGATATGGAAAAAATCCTCGGCGCCATTCTGCAGGATCAAATTGCCTGAAGGTTTGTTGCAGGCTTCTCAATGCGAGGCTTGGTTTTACGCGTCTTTGTCGACGCCGTCCGATGCCACGGAGACCGGTGCAGCAGCCACTTCACGATTGTTATCCGCGCTTTCAGATTTCAATTGCTTGCGTCTTTTTGCAGAAATGCGAGCTGCCCGATAAAACACCTTGCCCCGAAACGCGATCCGGGCAATCGCATGTCCCCCTCTTTGAACGCCTCCAAACTCATTCAAATAGGCATAAGCCAGAGCTTCCCTAAACGTGGATATCCGTTCACTGGTGGCATCATGAAAGCGGCGGATCATCAACATCCAGAGTGGCGATATCATGAGACTGATCGCTATCACCGACAATGCCAGACGATAGGCATCGCCATCGAATACACGGCTGGAAACCCCGACCGAGGCTAGAATGAAAGAGAATTCGCCTATCTGCGCCATTGCCAGTCCTGCGGGCAAAGCGACTACCCATTCAAACCCGACACGATGCACCAACCATATATTCAAAAAGGTTTTGGCAATAACCGTCAGCAGAACAAAACTCAGCACCGTACCCCAATTTGCCAGTATGAAATCGAGATCGATAAGCAACCCGATCGAGAGGAAGAAAACAAATACCAGGATCGACTGGACGGGATAGGTCAAACCGATCGCTTCGCTGCGAATGGTCGAATTTGCAATGATCAGACCGGCCAGAAACGCACCATACACCGCTGACAATCCTGCAAGACTGCTGGCCGTTGCCGAAGCGAAACAGAAGGCCAGCATCGCCAATGTCAGCAGATCCGGTTTACCCTGGAAATATCTTGTGAAGGGCAACGTGATTTTACCCGGCTTGTTCAAATACCAGATCAGCAGCCCCAAGACGCCGATGCATGCGGAAATCAATGCAATTGTGTTTACCCATGATACTTCGCCGGCCTGACCAAAGCTTTCAGCAACTATCAGCATTGGAACAATCGCGATGTCCTGCGCAATCAGAACGCCGATGGTGATCCGCCCGGTTTCAGTACGCAACTCGCCGACATCTTCGAGAACCTTGATTGCAACTGCGGTGGATGAAAGCGCAACGATAAACCCGAGCAGGATAATTTGCGGCCAGCTCCAGTCCAGCACATAACCGAGCAAAAGGGTAACGGCCATACCTGCCAGAACCTGACCAACAGCAATCGTAACGGCGGGGAGCAGAACCAGAACGAAGGCCCGGACCGAGAGCTCCATGCCAATCAAAAACAGCAACAGCAAGACGCCAAGCTCTGCCAGAATGGTGATTGATTCAGATTGCTGGACCAGACCAAAACCGGTTGGACCAAGCAGCAGGCCTGCCGCAATATATCCAACGATCGGCGGCTGGCGCAGGCGAACAAAGATCAATCCCAGGATCACCGCGAGGGAAGCAACCGCAGCGATTGAACCAAGATCAGCCAGAGAACCATGGCTGCCATTGGCCGCAGTTTCGGTAATCGCTTTCGCGGTATTTTGAATGACCTCAGTGGTCTGTTCAATCGTTTGCTCGATTGCTTTTTCTACAGGGCTGGCCAAATGGATTTCCTCAGATACGCGCTCAATACGAATCATAACGCATGGAAATGTTCAAAGACAGGCCAAGTAAAATTTTATTGCCCGGTTTGGACGAAACAACCCTGATACAGGCGTTATTCGGGCGGCGACAAAGCCAATGTGATTGCAACCTGAACCACATTGCGCTCAGCTCATTATTCTCGAAAAAAGTTCGGCGGCGGCAAGAGACTGCCCGCACCCCAATAAAAATTACATATTGGGGTAGACCGGGCCTTCACCGCCAATTTTTACGGCGGCGACAAAAGACTGCCCTCACCCCAATATTGATTACATATTGGGGTAGACCGGGCCTTCGCCGCCTTGCGGGGGAACCCAGTTTATATTCTGGTTCGGGTCCTTGATGTCGCATGTCTTGCAGTGGACGCAGTTCTGGAAATTGACGACAAACCTTGCGCCTTCCGTCTTTCCCTCGCCATTGATGATCGAGTTTCCGTCACTGTCCACCCATTCATAAACCCCTGCCGGGCAATAGCGGCTTGACGGACCTGCATACACTTCCAGTTCAGAATTGTGCTGCAAAGCGAGGTCGCCCACATGCAGATGTGAGGGCTGCTCTTCGGCGTGGTTGGTGTTTGATAAAAACACTGAGGACAACCGGTCAAATGTCAATTTTCCATCAGGTCTTGGATAATTGATCTTGCTGTGTTTTGCCGCCGGCTCAGTTGCCTTGTAATCAGGCTTTTGGTGATGCAGCGTTCCAAACGGTGACCATTTTACCACCGTATTGCACCACATCTCGAAACCGCTGATCATCGTTCCCCAAAGCGTACCAAAACGCGTTACCAGCGGCTTGACATTGCGCACCGGCTTGAGATCCTTGCCAATCTCGCTTTCACGCCACTCTTTTTCATACTCGGTCAACTCGTCCTGCTCGCGTCCAGCGGCAATCGCGGCTGCAACTTTTTCAGCAGCCAGCATGCCCGAAAGCATCGCGTTGTGTGAACCCTTGATGCGCGGTACGTTGACAAAGCCTGCCGAGCAACCGAGAAGCGCGCCGCCTGGAAAACACAGTTTGGGAACAGACTGCCAGCCGCCTTGTGTTATTGCTCTCGCACCATAGGCAATACGCTTGCCGCCTTCGAGCAAAGAAGCAACAGCCGGGTGGGTTTTGAAACGCTGGAATTCCTCGAATGGTGACAGGTACGGATTTTTGTAACCAAGAGCCACTACAAAGCCGACATAAACCTGATTGTTGTCGATGTGATAGATGAACGACCCGCCATCTGTATTCTTGTCAAGCGGCCAGCCAAACGAATGGCTCACATGGCCCTGCTTGTGCTTTGCAGGATCAATTTCCCAAAGTTCTTTCATGCCAAGACCAAATTTTTGCGGATCGCTGTCGCGATCGAGATCGAATTTCCTGATCAACTGTTTGGCAAGGGATCCCCTAACGCCTTCTGCAATCAATACGTATTTGCCATGAAGTTCCATTCCGCGTTCAAAGTTCGGGCCGGGCTTGCCGTCCTTGCCAATGCCCATGTCACCCGTGGCAACGCCGTATACTTCACCTTTTTTGTTGTAGAGAATTTCAGAGCCAGCAAAGCCCGGATAAATTTCGACACCCATTGCCTCGGCTCGGGCAGCCAGCCAGCGGCAAACATTTCCAAGTGAAACAATATAGTTGCCATGGTTGTTGAGGAGTGGAGGGAAAGCGAAATTGGGCAGTTTGAAACCGCCTTTTTCGCTGCGCATGTGAAACTCGTCTGCGGTAACCTCCACCTTGAAAGGATGATCGCCATCCTCTTTCCAGTCAGGTATCAATTTGTTGATGGCAATCGGGTCCACCACAGCACCCGAGAGTATATGTGCGCCAACTTCAGGTCCTTTTTCAAGAACAACCACTGTCAGTTCCTCGTTGATCTGCTTCAAGCGGATTGCCGCAGAAAGGCCTGCAGGACCCGCACCGACGATCACAACATCAAATGGCATACTTTCACGCTCGGGAAGCGCCATTACTTCAGATTCAGCTTCAGTTGACACGGTATTTTCCTCGGACATAACCTACTCCTCAAATTATTTGAGCGTTCATAACCTAAAGCGGCTGTGGCGCAAAGACATCAAGTTTCAACTAACCACACTAAAACCGAATTGAGGCGAGGTAAAACCGTAAAAATGACTCGGATTGTACCAAGTGCGGCGTTATTGTGAAAAAATGAACGATCATCCACTTCATATTCTCGAATGGCTCGCAGAAATGGGAGACGATATTCCATTGAGCGAGCAATCCATTGACCGGTTTGCGGAGAGCGAAGCGGCAATGGCAGAATTGCTGGAGCGCTCAAAGGCAAGCCGACCTCAAACACGCGGCGTCGGTGCTATGCCACAGGCAAGCTTGAAAGACCGTGCCGCGGCTCTCAACAAAGGTGATTTGCATTCAGGATCAGGGCGCAATGATGCAGTGCTGCCTGACGAGAGTGTTGTTGCACAGGCGAGAGAAATTGCAGGTGCCGCTTCCACTATCGAAGCGCTAAAAATTGCCATTGAAGCATTTGAAGGCTGCAATTTGCGCCCCAACGCCAAGAATACAGTCTTCGCCTCTGGAAATCCGCTTGTCGATCTGATGCTGATTGACGAACATCCGGGGCGCGATGAGGATATTCAGGGAGAGCCATTTGCGGCCCGTTCCGGCGTTCTTCTCGAGAAAATGCTCGCCGCCATCAACATCAAGCCGGATGATGTATACCGAGTGGCGGCGTTGCCGTGGCATTCGCCTGGAAACCGGCCGCCAACGCCTGCTGAAATTGCCATTTGCAAACCCTTCCTCGAGCGCCATATCGAACTTGCCGCACCGAAACTTGTCATCATCATGGGCAATACAGGGGCAAGGATGCTTCTTGATGCCAATGCGCCATTGCTGACAATCAGGGGCAAATGGAACACGGTTGATATTGGCGTCAGGAAATTTGAGTGCCTTGCAACACTCAATCCTGCATTTCTCCTGAGCCAGCCTGCCCAAAAACGCCTTGCATGGCAGGATCTTTTGAAAATCAAGGCAAAGCTTGGCGAAAGCAGATGAACAGGCCCTGGAGAGGTTCAGTATTTCAATGAAACACTTCCTCGCTCCAACATGATATTTCCATGCATTTCCTTATCTTTTCAACAATTCCGTTAAAAGGGGAAAAGCTCTAGCCGCGCGCCGACAAAAACGATTTGACTGAAACGTCTGACCATTTGCCCAGATGTTGGGCAGCGCCTGTATAGCTTGCAACAATTTTTGCCGTGACTTCATCAAGGCTGCCAAGTTCTGCCATCACCTCGGCAGTTGCCTTTCTTGCCGCGACAAGCACATCTTCCGGAAACTGGCGCAGGGTCACGCCATGATCTGACTGCAGAGCAGCCAATGCGGTAGCGTTTTCCCATTCTGCCTCGGCGAGGGAAGTCATGTTAACCCACTCGCAGGCCTTGGCTACGATATCCTGCAAATCATCTGGCAGCGCTTCCAATGCGGAGAGGTTAACAATCGCCTCACCTGTGCCATTGGGTTCGTGAAATCCGGGGAAATAGTAGTTTTTGGCTACTTTGTAAAATCCCATGGCACTGTCGGAAAATGGTCCGAGAAACTCGGTCGCGTCTATGACACCCGTCTGCAGACTGGTGAATATTTCGCCCGGAGCCAATCCCACGGGAACCGCGCCCATTTTCTGGACCACCAGGCCACCAAGACCCGGCATCCTGATTTTCAGCCCTTTGAAATCGTCAACAGAATTGATTTCATTCTTGTACCATCCACCCATCTGATACCCGGTATTGCCGGCCATGAAGGGTTTCAATCCCGAAGGCTTGTAAAGTTCATCCCAAAGCTGCTGACCGCCACCCTTGGTGATCCAGGTTATATGTTCGAGTGGTGTCAAGCCGAATGGTCCGGCAGTAAACAGCGGGGCTGCTGGAAATTTCCCGGCCCAGAACAGAGGCGCTGTGTGCGCCATTTCAGCTGTGCCGTTGGCGACGGCGGAAAAGGCCTCCAGTGGCGGCACCAATTCACCGGCAGCATACAGGCGAACATTCAATCTTCCGTTGGAAAGTTTCCCTATGGTGTCGGCCAAAAGTTGAGCGCTAACACCCGGACCAGGCAGGTTTTTTGGCCACGAGGTGACCATTTTCCATTCGATTTTTTCATCCGCCAATGCAGGATGCGCCAGACTGGCCGCAGCAACAATTGTGCCGCCTTTCGCCAGTTTTGTGAGCGCCTGTCTTCTTGTCAACTTCATGTTCTTGTCCTTTGAAGAAATCATCGGCTGCACCTATCGCCACAGATTGTGAAAGTGGTGGACAGGTCCGTTGCCCCTGCCGACCTGCAACTCGTCAGATGCAGCAATAGCGCCTGTCAGCCAGATCTTTGCGGCTCGTACTGCTTCTACCAGCTCCATGCCTTTGGCGAGATTCGCTGCAATTGCAGAAGACAGGGAGCATCCTGTGCCATGGGTGTTGTCCGTATGGATTCGTTTGGCGCTGAACCACTCGTCACCGCCGCCATGCAGCAGCAGATCAGCGCTCTCGCTGTCATCTCCATCAGCAGGAGCATGCCCGCCCTTTACCAGCACAGCCTTTGCACCGGTTGCCAGAATACCCTTTGCCTGTCCGCGCATTTCGTTGCGGTTGACTGCCAGCTTTCCATGGGTAAGCCGCGCGGTTTCATGCAGATTTGGCGTCACAATGTCAGCCAGTGGAAACAGCTCGGATTTCAGTGTTTCTATCGCGCTGTCAGCAATCAGCGATACACCTGAGGTGGTTACCATGACCGGATCAACGACAATGTTTCTAGCCTTCCATTTTTTCAGACCGCCTGCAACGGCTGCAATAATGGCCGCATTGGCAAGCATGCCGATCTTGACCGCTGAAATGTCGAGATCAGAGAACACGGCATCCATCTGCGCCTCGATGAACCCGATAGGCACATCATGGATACCGGTGACCCCTAACGTATTTTGCGCCGTAAGCGCAGTGATGACCGATGCACCATAAACACCATTGGCAGAAAAGCTCTTCAAGTCTGCCTGAATACCTGCACCACCGCCTGAATCAGATCCGGCAATAGTCAAAACGTTGACAATTTTCTTCATACCGGTTTACCCGTCTTTTGCCGCGCGGCCTCGATCTTTGCCCGAAAAGCCAATGTCGCTTTCACAACGTCATCAGCTTTGAAAATCGCAGATATGACCGCAATCCCCTCCGCTCCGGCACTGATCATTTCCGCCGTATTTTCGAGTGTAAATCCAGCGATCGCTCCAAGCGGCAATTCCGGTTTCAAGGCGCGAAGTATTGCAGCCCGCTGCTGCCAACCGGAAATACCGATGGCCGCGGTATTGATCTTTGATTGAGTGTCATGAACACCGCCGATGAAAGCATAATCGAGCAATTCAACTGGCGCGTTGGATGCATCCTCCAGTGTCTTGATGGAAAGACCGATGATCTTTTCCTTGCCCAACAAGGCGCGGGCATCTTCGATTGCCATATCTTTCTGACCCAAATGCACACCATGGGCGCCCGCCGCCAACGCAACATCGACGCGATCATTCACGATCAGGAGAACGTCTGTGTGGCCAATCGCCTCGATGATTTCGCAAACTGCGCCAACCATGTGACCAGTCTCGTTGATCTTGTCGCGATACTGCAAGATGGTTGCGCCGTTGTCTGCGGCGATGGCGGCAAGCTCTGCAAGATCCCGTCCGTTACAATGTTCGGGGTCCAGAATACCGTAAAGGCTTATATCGACCGGGTTCATGAGAGCCTCGCTTTTGTTTCAAGTTCATTGACAGAAAGGTTTGCCAGTTGGTCGATGAAATTGGCCTGAAAGCTGCCAGGACCTGCAGACATTGCTGCTGCATTCTCTCCTGCAACACCAACCCAGATCAATGCCCCGACTGACGCGACCAGACTATCACTACATTTGGCGAGCAACGCAGCCATAAGCGCGCCTTGGGCGCAGCCGACCGCTGTGACTTTTGATAGCCAGAGATGACCGTTTGAAACCGAAATTTTCCGCTCGCCCGACATGACAAGATCCACAGTTCCTGTCCGGGCAATCGTGCATTTCCCATGGTCGACAAAGCCGGAAAGCGCAGCCATCTCCTGCTCATTGACACGAATGATTGCAGGCCCGCTTGACACAATTTCGCGGGCAAGATCCAGTCTTGGTTGCGAAACATGACACATGACCGGATCGAGCACGAAAGGCTTTTTTTCCCGGCCACAAACTTCAAGAGATAATTTGATGGCAAGTGTCCGCTGATCGTCCATTGTACCCAGATTGAAGAGGACAGCATCAGCGCGCGAACTGAAATATTGCACTTCGTTTGGAGATACAGTCATGGATGGTGTTGCTCCGCAGGCAAGCAACACATTTGCGGTGAAATTTTGCGCGACAGTATTGGTAATGCAATGCACCAGCGACCCTTCGCTGCGCAGCAATTCGATTGCCGCGAGAGATTTTGGCAGGAGTTTTTCGACTGTTGCTGGTTCGGCCATTTTCAATTCCACTTGCAAGACATGCAAAACGGAAAACGGGCGCAATCTAGGAAAGTGGACGCTCATTCCCTCCGCCGGCATGACCCGGATCAGGTTCAAGGAGTTAGCGAAGACATCCGCCTCTCAGCCCGTTTCCACAGGCACCTCCATGAGATAGAGCGAACATAACGTTTTGTGTCCGGGGATTCAAGAAGCCAATATAAAATTAGGCTTGGACCAGTTGCACTATCAGGCGGGTTTGAAAAAAACTGCAATCGCCACAACTGCCAGCATTGCAAATGCCATGGTGTAATTGATCAAACGCTGTTGTCTTTCAGGTAGATCAAGGCGGTTGAGCGCAACCCCGGCCCACAACCAGGAAAAATGAATTGGAATCCAGATGATGTTGATGATGAGGAATTTCAACAGCACTTCAAGCATCAGATTGTTCGGCATGAAGGCAAATCCGGTCATCAGTGTGGTATGAACAACATAGGCTTTTGGGTTAATCGCCTGAAGTGCCAGTCCGCCGACAAAACCGGGAGGTTCATCAGAGCGGATAAAGGCAATCTTCGATCCTGCCAATGCGATCTTCGCCGCCATGTAAACAAGGTAAGCCGACGATGCAAGAAGCAGCGCCAGACGCAACCAGGGCACTGAAAACAGGACTGCCGCCAGACCGCTGACCACAGCAAGCGAAACCAGGTTGTTTCCGAGCCATAGCCCAGCTACATAAGCAAGGCCTGCGCGGAAACCGAAGCTGGAGCCTATGCCTGCTGTCGACAATACTCCGGGACCCGGCGTAATGATCAACAAGAAAACCGAACTGATAAAAAGCAGCACATGTTATGCACCTGATCTGGCGGTCTGGATCAATGCCCAGACGATTTGCGGCAATGCAGGACTGTCAATATTGGCGATACCATATGCAACACGCAGCGCGTCACCTATGGCGTTCATGACTGCCGGGCATGCGCCAATGGTCCCCGCTTCGCCTGCGCCTTTCATGCCCATGGCATTGGTGGTTGAGGGAACGTTGCGTGTTTCAAAGTGAAAGTTCGGAATTTCGGCGGCACGAGGCATTGAGTAATCCATGAAACTGGCGGTCAGCAATTGGCCATCCTCACCATAGACCACTCGCTCATTGAGGCATTGGCCAATCCCCTGAACTACGCCGCCATGGATTTGGCCGGCCAGCAGTATCGGGTTTACCGTTGCACCAAAATCATCAACAATAGTGTAGGCAATAATTTGCGTGCGCCCTGTTTCCGGATCTATTTCGACTTCGCAAATATGAGTTCCGTTGGGATAGGTTGCTTCAGCCTGCTTGTATTCACCTTCAGCATTTCGATCTTCCTGCGATGAGGCCGCAGCGAGCGCTGAAAAGGACATACTGCGATCCGTGCCGACAATGCGTGCCTCACCCTCGGTGAGCTCGATGTCACCGACAGAAGCCTCCAGTTCGCGAGCGGCAGTTTTTTTCATCTTTTCCGCCAGATTTTCAGATGCATAAACAACGGAAATGCCGCCCAGCGGCACTGAACGCGAGCCCCCGGTTCCACCGCCATTTGCAAGCACTTTCGTATCACCTTGGTGAACGCGTATCCTCTCGATACCCACACCAAATTTTTCTGCCGCCAATTGGGCATAGGCAGTCTGGTGTCCCTGACCGTTTGACTGGGTACCAATCCGGATGAGGATTGTTCCGTCTTCTTCAAGGGTTGCGAATGCCGGTTCTGAACCGGCAAAAGCACAGGCCTCGATATACGTCGCCATGCCAATCCCGCGCACCATGCCGCGGGATTTTGCCTCGCTTCGGCGTTGTTCAAAGTTTGACCACCCGGCGCGTTCCATAGACAGTTTCATGTGCTCGGCAAATTCGCCCGTATCATACATGCGGCCGCCCGGCGTTGTATAAGGCAGGTTCGCTGTTTGTATGAAGTTCCTTTCGCGTATAGCCTCACGGCTTATGCCCAAATCAGCAGCGCACTGATCAACCAGTCTTTCTATCAGGTAGGCAGCCTCCGGACGGCCTGCCCCACGGTATGCATCCAATGGCGTCGTGTTGGTATAGGTGCCGCGGCAGGTGATTGCCATCGCAGGAATGTCATAGAGCCCCGTTGTCATCGTCATGCCCAGCCATGGAATATAAGGGCCATAGCAGTGCAGGTAGGCGCCCATCGCTGCAATCAGATCGACCTCGATGCCGATAAATTTCCCGTCCTTGTCCATTGCCATTTTGGCGTAGGCAACATTGTCCCGGCCATGGGCATCAGCAACAAAATGTTCGCCGCGCTCGCAGGTCCATTTGACGGGTCGTCCGAGGCGCTTTGCAGCTTCCATGGTCAGAGGATATTCACGGTATGGGAACACCTTGGTGCCAAATCCTCCGCCGACATCAGGCGTGATAACCCGCAGCCTGTCTGGCTTTTCACCTGTTATGGACAGCAAATGGCGCTTAATGCCGTGAGCACCCTGCGAACATACTGTTACGGTATAGCCATCCTCTTCACTGAATTCAGACAGGCAGGATCGCGTTTCCATATAATTGCAAACGAGTCGGTTGTTGATAACCTTCAACTCGGTCACATGGGCAGCGACAGCAAATGCCTCCCTTGTTTTTTTTTCATCTCCAAGAAAAGTCGTAAATGCCAGATTGCCTGTTTCGTCAGTGTAGACTCTTGCTGCGTCCTCATCGAGCGCGCCTTCGGTATCGACCACAGCAGGAAGCATCTCATAGTCAATTTCGATCAGCTCGCTGGCATCCTTGGCAATTTCTACACTGTCTGCCACAATGAATGCCACTGCATCGCCGACATATCGAACCCTGTCGAGACACAGTACAGGTATGTCGCGATTGTGAATTTTTGAGCCATCGCGGTTTTTGATGGGTGTGGTGTTGGCAAGCGGTTTGAGATGCGCCAAATCCTTGCCGGTGAGCACCAAATGAATACCTTCTACCGCCTCAGCCGCAGAAATATCGCGGATAACGAAATCAGCATGGGCATAGGGGGAGCGCAGCACAAACCCCTTGAGAGTACCCTCCGGCGATATGTCGTCGGTATAACGCCCCTTGCCTGTAATAAAAGCATCATCTTCCTTACGCAGAACAGATGCACCCATGCCAAACTTTGCAGTGCCAAATTTTTTGTGGGCCGACTCGTTCATGGGTTTCTCCAAAACTTCGAAAATGATGCTTGTTTTGACCGCCGAGCTCCTGGGGTCTTAACTCCGGTACATTTGAAAGAACCGGAAATCACTATGGGGTAACCCCGTATATAGCATCATGGCTGCTCTGTTCAATCAAGAACCGTTATTATTTTTGGAGGCGCAATTGCGCTTGGTTTTTTCCTCTGCCATTCTCGACGGAAAGATGGCGAGACAAATGTCAATTGATTCCACCCGCAAAAGCTTCAACAATCTCGGTGATAACGTAAAGGGTGCGCTGATCCTGATGGTTGCTGCCGGCCTTTTTTCGATCATGGTCGTGATCATCAAGTCGCTGGGCAGCCATCTGCACGTGACACAGATCCTTCTTGTTCGGCAAATCATCATGACCTTGATCGTGTTGCCAGCAATCATCAACGGATTTCCGGGGGTACTGCGCACCCATCAACCCATTTTGCAGATCGTGCGCATATTTCTGGCAATCGGCGCGATGCTCATGGGATTTTCTGCAGTCATTCACATGCCGCTGGCAGATGCCACCGCCCTTGGATTTGCCAAGAGTTTCTTTGTAACAATTTTTGCGGTCTTTATCCTCAAGGAGACAGTCGGCTTGAAACGCTGGATGGCAGTTGCCGCAGGCTTTGTCGGTGTCGTGATCATGCTCAAGCCCGGAACGGATGCCTTTTCCATCTACGGTGTCATGGCAGTGGCTGGTGCTGCCTGCGCCGGGCTGGTGATGGTAATCATCCGCCTCATGTCCAAAACGGACAGCCCGACCACAATTCTTTCCTGGCAGGCAATTGGCGTCGGGCTTGTCATTGCCGGACCCGCCATCTGGTTCTGGCAATGGCCAACACAAAACGAGTGGTTGCTGTTGGGCCTGATGGGTGTCATGTCTTATGCAGCGCAAATGGCAAATATCCATGCCTACAAATGGGGCGAAGCGTCCGTCCTTGCTTCCCTTGATTATGTGCGGCTGCTTTATGCAACCATTCTTGGTTATCTGTTTTTCTCGACTCTGCCCGGCATTTCCACATGGATCGGCTCAGGCATTATCGTTGCAGCATCAGTATTTACCGTATGGCGGGAAGCCAAGCGCAAGCAGACATTAACCCGCTCTCCACTTGGGCGGGGCTACCACCACTGACGCTTCGAAGGTGTTGCGCCTACTTCAACTTTGCCAATTCGTGAAAGGTTGACAGCAGGCCAAGCGTGGAAGCGTCCTTGCCTTTTGCCGGTACTTCGCCCTTAACCATCGGCACCAGCTGGCTGGCAAGCGCCTTGCCAAGTTCAACACCCCACTGGTCAAACGAATTGATGCCCCAAATCACGCCTTGCACAAAGACCTTGTGCTCATAGAAAGCGATCAGCATGCCAAGCGTCTTGGGATCAAGCTGCTTGTACATGAAGGTACTCGAAGGGCGGTTGCCTTCAAAAACCTTGTGCGGGGCAAGGGACTTTGCCTTTTTGGCATCCATTCCCGAGGCGATCAATTCGCCATGAGCCTCAGCTTCCGTCTTTCCAATCATCAGCGCCTCGGATTGGGCAAGGCAATTGGCAACCAGCAATTGATGGTGGTCAGCCATTTTCTCATTCGGCTTTGCAGCGATCAGAAAGTCACACGGAATGACACTCGTGCCTTGATGGATCAACTGGTAAAAAGCGTGCTGGCCATTGGTTCCGGGTTCCCCCCACAAAACTGCACCCGTATCAGCCGCAACAGCCTTGCCGTTCAGCATTACACGCTTGCCATTGGACTCCATGTCCAATTGCTGAAGGTAGGCGGGAAACCGTGAGAGGCGGTTGTCGTATGGCAGGACTGCCTGCGTCCCGTATCCCCAGACATTGCGATGCCAAACTCCCAAAAGTGCCATAATAATTGGAATGTTCTTGTCGAGATCAGCAGTCTTGAAATGAACATCCGCTGCGTAAGCGCCTTCAAGAAATGCGGTGAAATTTTTTGCTCCAATTGCGATCATCAAGGAGAGGCCGATTGCGGACCAGAGCGAATAACGCCCGCCTACCCAGTCCCAAAATCCAAAGGTTCGTTCATCCTCAATGCCAAATTTGCGTGTCGCAACAAGATTGGTTGAAAGAGCCGCAAAATGCGCACCAACCTCTTTTTTGCCCAGTTGCTTTTGCAACCAGATTCTCGCGCTTTCCGCATTTCGCATGGTTTCCTGCGTCGTAAAAGTCTTGGAGGCTATGATGAACAGGGTCGTTTCCGGTCGTATTTTCGAAAATGTGTCGTAAAGGTCTGCACCATCCACATTTGAAACAAAGTGAGTTGCCGGTCCGTTATGCCAAGGTGCGAGCGCCAGGGTTGCCATTGCCGGACCAAGGTCGGAACCACCAATTCCAATATTGACGATATCGGTGATCTTCCCGCCTGTGACCGCGTATTTGCCTGACCTAACCTTGTCGGAAAAGGCGCCCATGGCTTTGAGCACTTTTTCAATATCCGGCATGATGTCCTTGCCATCAACCTTTACTGGATTACCAGAGCGGTTTCTCAAGGATGTATGCAAAACCGCTCGCCCTTCGGTTTCATTGATTGCCACGCCGGAAAACATCCTGTCGCGATAGGCGGGGACGTTGGCAGACCGGGCCAGGCTGGTCAGCGCTCTCAGCGAGGAGGCATCAATCCGGTTTTTGGAAAAGTCAAAAACCAGATCATCCATGGTTAAGGAGAAAGTGGCAAAACGCTTCTTATCATCGGAGAAAAGCGTCCGCATGGATAACCGTTCAAGCCTGTTTTTGTGGGCCTTGAGTTCAGTCAGATGCGCCTTCAATGCAGAACTGGTCATGTTGATTCCCGATATTATAAACTCGTGTATTTCTATCAGAGATATGAAGCACCACAAACAAGCTGCAAAAATAAAGTCAACAGGCCTTTTGGATTTTGATATTCATGGTTTAAAGAGAGCGCGATACACAAAGAGAAAGCCGACTTTCCATGTTCAGAACCAATGTTGCCAAGCCTGTACTCCTCAAAAACTATACAAAGCCCACCTACCTTGTGTCCGCAGTCGATCTGAATTTCGAGCTTGATCCAAGCCAAACCCTGGTCACTTCGAAAGCGGCATATAAGTTGGGCGCGGGCATGAAGGCGGGAACGAAACTGGTGCTCGATGGCGACGGGCTGCACTTTGTGTCCATCAGCATGAATGGAAAACCTCTCAAAGCACGCGACTATACAGTTACCCCGGACCAATTGACGCTCCATGTTCCGCCGAAAAAATTCGAGTTGGAGATTGTCACAAAAGTTGATCCGACAAGCAACACCGCCTTGTCCGGACTTTATCGCTCAAGTGGAAACTATTGCACCCAGTGCGAAGCACAGGGCTTTCGCCGAATTACCTATTTTCCAGACAGGCCTGACATACTTTCCATTTATACCGTTCGCCTCGAAGGAAGCAGGAAAGAGGTGCCGCTGCTGCTTTCCAATGGCAACCCGGTAGAAAATGGTGATCTGCCAAACGGGCGCCATTTTGCCGTCTGGTACGACCCACATCCCAAACCGAGCTATCTCTTTGCACTTGTCGCAGGGGATCTGGGCTCTATCCATGAGGACTATACCACCAGCGAAGGAAAACAGGTTCGATTGGGAATTTATGTTGAACACGGCAAGGAAAAGCGGGCCGGTTATGCAATGGATGCCCTGATCCGCTCTATGCGTTGGGATGAGGAAGTCTTTGGTTGCGCCTATGATCTCGATGTTTTCAATATCGTTGCTGTATCGGATTTCAACATGGGCGCGATGGAAAACAAGGGATTGAACATCTTCAATGACAAATATGTTCTTGCCGACAAGAAAACTGCAACGGATGCCGACTTCTCGCGTATAGAAGCGATTATCGCCCATGAGTATTTTCACAATTGGACGGGTAACCGCATCACCTGCCGGGACTGGTTCCAGCTTTGCCTGAAAGAGGGACTTACTGTTTATCGCGATCAGGAGTTTTCTTCAGACATGCGTTCGCGCGCGGTAAAAAGAATTGAGGACGTGGTGACGTTGCGAGCGCAGCAATTCCCCGAGGACGCGGGTCCGCTTGCCCATGCAGTTCGTCCGGACAGCTATCGTGAAATCAACAATTTTTACACTGCTACGATATATGAAAAAGGGGCTGAAATAGTCCGGATGCTTGCGACATTGCTGGGGCAAAGAAAATTCGCAGCGGGCATGAAAAGCTATTTGAAGAAACACGATGGTGACGCCGCCACCATCGAGGAGTTTGTAAGGTGTTTTGAATTTGCCGGCAAACGCGACCTCTCACAATTTTTTCTTTGGTACACACAGGCAGGAACGCCGCATCTTCATGTTTCGACAACCCATGACAAGGTGAAAAAGGTTTTTATTGTCGAGATTGAGCAGTCTTTATCTGCCACTCCGGGCCAACCTAAAAAGAAGATCATGCACATGCCAATTCGTATCGGCATGATAGGCATGAGGAGCGGAAAGGAACTGGTTGCAGAAAAGATTACCGGTGCAGAGCACCATGGCGATGTTTTCGAAATAGACAAGCGCAAGCATGTCATCACCTTCCACGGAATAGATGAGCGCCCTGCCCTGTCTTTCAACCGCAACTTCAGTGCCACGGTGGAAATTGATTACCGTCACAGTGACAAGGAACTGATCTTTCTTGCCAGTCACGACAGCGACGCCTTCAATCGCTGGCAGGCGTTTCGAACAATAGCCAGCAGGCAAATTCTGACTGCGATGCGCGCTATCCAGAAAAAGCAGAAACCAAAATGGAACCAGGCATTCATCTCGGCTGCACTTGAGATTGCGGCCAATGAAGCACTTGAACCTGCATTCAGGGCCATGGCCTTGACCCTGCCTTCTGATACAGAACTAGCACGCATGATTGGCCGAAACATCAATCCTGATGCCATCCATTCCGCACGCAAGTCCCTGCTGGCCGTTCTGGGGGAAAATCTTGAAACTGCACGTGACAAGATCACCTCTTCATTAAAACCGGCCAAGAGTTACTCCGCTTCGGCAGCAGAAGCTGGAAAAAGGGACTTTGCCAATCTGCTCCTTTCATACGGACTTTACGCCAACAGCAGCAAGGCGGAGAGGGATGTTGTCAAACAGTTCAATGATGCCGACAATATGAGCCAGCGCGAATTTGCATTCCGGATGATTCTGCAGGAAATGCCCGATACGCCGGAATGCGATGAGGCCATTCAAACATTCTATGAAATGTTCAAGGATGACCAGATTGTCCTCGACAAGTGGTTCACCAGCCAGGCGATTGTTCCTGGAAAGGATACATTGAAGATTGTCCGCGCACTGACGACCCATCCTGAATTCAAATGGACCAATCCAAATCGCATGCGCTCGGTCATCAACGCCTTTGCAACTGCGAACCCTACCGGATTTAACCGCGCGGACGGAGCAGGATACAGATTTGTCGCTGATGCGGTTGCCAAACTTGACCCGATCAATCCGCAAATCGCCTCACGCCTGCTTACCGCATTCCGCTCCTGGCGCATGCTGGAACCGGAAAGGCGCAAACTGGCGGAGAAATCCCTGCGAAAGTTGAAACTTGAAAAAAACCTTTCAAGTGATGTCAGTGAAATTCTTGATAGAACGCTGGGATAATCCGATTCGGAAAGTGTGACTCAAAAGACTCACTTGTTAAGATTTTGGCAAGAATTTTGCTGCTTTGGCACAAAAGTGATTCTCTGCCTATGGACAAGGTGATTCCGTGTGATTCATGGTGAGTACGAATCGTCGATGCGGTTTTGACGATCCACATTTCACACGGGGAGGCCATCTCGATGGCAAATGCTGACGCACGCTTTGCGCGCGCCGGGGTTATGGATTCAAATGCTGACACGAAGCATTTCCGACCCGGCATCGCTGGCTATGCAAAGCAGTTGAGCCATCCCGCTTACGAACGTCTTTTAAGCTCAGAGGGGTGGTTGCGCCGGTTAGTGCCGGTGCTGATTGTTATCTTTCTGGTGATTATTGGATTGGCCCGCTGGGTGCAGATCAACACCATGGGACAGCAGATTGTAGATGCCAACAAGGCTGAACTTTATTTCATTGCTGAACTGGTGGAAGCAAAACTTTCATATCAGGTAACCAAAACTCCGCAAACAATGAGCGCAAACGAGCTGCAAAACCTGCTCAGTGACAATATTCCAGCCCGATATCTGCAAAAAGACCGACAAATGGTTCTGTCAGACCAAGATGGTTTCATCCGGGCCACAATACCCTATGAACAACGCTTTTATGGCAGGCATCTCAATTCGGTCTTTCAAAATTCGCTTCTTCTGACCCGGTTCGGAAAGTCGATTGAGTCGCAAAACATACTTGTTGACGGGGCTGAGCAAGCCCTTGCTGTTCACCGCTCGATGGACGGCCCTTATGGCGGCATTACGATTTATCAGCCAACCAAGCCGATGATGGAAGTCTGGCGCAAGACCGTATCCACCAATGTATCCCTGTTTGTCGGCACTTCGAGTATTCTGCTGGTAATTCTCTATGCCTATTTTGCGCAAAGTACCCGCGCCAACGCAGCCGATGAAATTTATGCAATTACGCAGCGCAGGTTCGATACCGCCCTGCTTCGAGGAAAATGCGGCCTGTGGGATTGGGACATTTCGAATGACCGCGTCTATTGGTCCGATTCGATGTATCAGATTCTTGGAATGACAGCCGGCAAGGATGTCCTGGTATTCAAGGATCTTGCCGGACTTGTGCATCCCCAGGACACTGATCTTCGACTGCTGGTTGACATGGTTCTGGTCGAAAATGCCGAAGCGGTCGACAAGGTCTTTCGAATGAGCCATGCCAATGGAGATTGGGTTTGGGTCCGCATTCGCGCCCAAGTGGTTCAGACCGAGAAAGGCACACCGCACCTTATTGGCATCGCCATCGATGTCAGCGAGCAAGAGCGAATTCGCCAGCGCACCCGCCGTATTGCCAGCCGTCTTCATGATGCAATTGAAAATCTTTCAGAGGCTTTTGTGTTGTGGGACAGCAACAAGAAGCTGGTCATGTGCAACAGCAAGTTTCAACAACTGCACGGAATTAAGCCTGAGTTTGCGGTCCCCGGTATCAGCTACAATGATTTGATGGATCATGCCACCATTTCACTTGTCAGCAACCAGATCATGTTGAGCGGCCCTGAAAGTACCAATGCCCGCTCATACGAAGCACAACTCAATGACGGGCGTTGGCTACAGATCAACGAACGTCGTACCAAGGATGGCGGATATGTTTCTGTCGGCAATGACATTACAACAATCAAACGGCACGAGAACAAACTGATCGATTCTGAAGGTCGTCTGAAAGCAACCATTGCCGATCTCAAGAGATCCCGCCAGACACTGGAACTTCAGGCACAGCAATTGGTCGAATTGGCCGACATGCACGCTGTTCAAAAAAACCGTGCTGAAGCTGCCAACAAGGCAAAATCCGACTTTCTGGCCAATATGAGCCACGAACTGCGAACACCGCTAAACGCAGTCATCGGCTTTTCAGAAATCATGCAGGAAGAAATGTTCGGCCCTCTTGGCGCCAGCAAATATCATGAATATTGCCGCGACATTCATGATAGCGGGCATTTTCTGCTTGGAGTCATCAATGATATTCTGGACATGTCGAAAATTGAAGCAGGACGGTTCACGCTCAATTATGAAACAATAATCGTTGAGGACATTATCGAGGAAACGCTTCGTATCATCAATCGGGATGCAGAAATAAAGAACCTGACGATTGAAGATGAAATCAAGTCCAGCCTTCGCATCAAGGCTGACCGTCGCGCTGTAAAGCAGATACTGCTCAACCTGCTGTCAAACGCCGTCAAATTCAGCCGCAGCGGTGGCAAGATCAATGTGCGAGCCCGAATCGTTTCAAATTTTCTTCGAATTACGATCGAAGACAACGGCATTGGCATTTCCAGGGAAGATCTTAGAAAGCTCGGACGACCCTTTGAACAGGTTCAAAACCAGTTGACCCGCAATCACAAAGGTTCCGGTCTTGGTCTCGCCATATCCCGATCGCTGGCCGAAATGCATGGCGGCGCCTTGCGCATGCGTTCGGTTGAAAACAGGGGAACCATCGTATCGCTGCAACTGCCGCTTTCCAAATCAAAGATGCCGATCTGATCGCGCCTCTTTTCACCACTCCCTGCCAACTGGCTCCCCGGATCTTACAAAGGTTCGGGGATTTTTTTATCTGCTTTCCTCGAAAGAACGTTGCGAAAAATTGCCCGGACCGAGTTTTGTGTTTGGATCAATTCAGCCTTCAAGGTGCGGATATCAGGAATGGAAACCTGCTCGGTCAACAGGCCGATGAAACCTTTGTCCCCATCGTCAGGATCAAATGTTCCGTCAAGGCAGACACGCTGTATCTGCAAAACAGCATTGTAGAATTGATAGGCGTTTTTTAGTGTTTCGCGGTCATCAGGACTGATCCTGTCTTCCGGAATCCAATCTATTATCGTTGATGTGGAAGAATTATAAGGCTCTGGCAGAGCAACATCACTGGTCAGGACAGCCCACTGGGCAAGGAATTCTATATCGATCAATCCGCCCTCGGCACGCTTTACATCGAAGCAGTTTTTTGCAGGTTTCTCCTTGTCGAGCGTTTTGCGCATATCCAGAATTTCGGCAGTTACTTTCTGCTTGTCACGCCCTGCCTCACGAATAGTCCGCAATTCACTTTCTATTTGGCCCATTATTTCCAAATCACCGGTAATGGCGCGTGCTCTCACCATCGATTGGCTTTCCCATACCCAGGCCTCATCACGCTGATACTTGCTGAAAGATTGCAGATGTGTGGCAAGAGGGCCTGAATTACCTGAGGGCCGCAAACGGAAATCGAGTTCGTAAATCACGCCCTCAGCAGTTTGCGCGCTCATCGCCGTTGTCAGGCGCTGGACAAGGCGGACAAAATACTGTTGCGGATAAAGCGGTTTTTTCCCATCTGAAGCCTCCGCATCTTCATCGTGTGAGTAGAGGAAAATTAGGTCAAGGTCGGAGCTGGCGGTCAGGTCTGCGCTACCAAGCCTACCCATTCCAAGAATTGCCATTTGACCGCTGGCAATTTTGCCGTGGCGCAGTTCGAATTCATCGCGGACAACCTTGAGCATGCATTTCAACATTGTTTCTGCGAGGCGCGTAAAGGCGATGCCGGCCTGCCTCGCATTGATCGTGCGATTGATCAAACGAATACCGATCAGAAACCTTTGTTCGGCTGCAAAAATTCGTGCCTGATCAAGCTTTGCCTCATAATTGCCTGAACGATCAAGGGCAATATCAAGCCGCCTGATCAGTTCCTCAGGCTCCGGAATGCTTGCAGTGAAAGAGGGGTCAATCAGCCCATCGAATATATGAGGCTTTCTTGTAATGATGCTTGCAAGGCGCGGCGCCGATCCGAGGATCAAGGTAATCAACCGTATCAGATTGTCGTTGGATTTCAGGATGGAAAAGAACTGGATGCCTGCGGGAAGACCTGCCAGAAAACGGTCGAAAGCGAAGAAATCAACATCTGGGTTTTGGGTCTCGGAAAAAGCCTCCAAAAGACCGGGTGTAAGCTCGGTGAGCATTTCGCGCGCCGGGGCAGTACGAACAGCGTTGTACCGGCCGTAATGCCAACCCTTGATGGTTGAGATTATCTGTGAGGGTTGCTTGAAACCCATTTCAGCGATGGTGTTCACGGTTCCAGGATCATCGTCGTCGCCTGTAAAGACGAGATTGCCACCCCGTCCCGACAATTCCGGCGACTTTTCGAACAATGCCGCATAGTGCGAACCAACAAGGCGCATTACTTCTGTGATTTTCTCAGAGAATTCCTCGGCCGATTTGGCACCCATCAAGAATGCTATGCGCTCGAGCCCCGCATCATCTTCGGGCAATGTATGACTTTGCTCATCGGCGACCATCTGGATGCGATGCTCGACAGAGCGCAGATACCAGTATGCCGTTGTCAATTCATCTGCGGTTTGCTGGCTGATCCATCCGTCTGCACTTAATGCGTTCAGACCTTCGATGGTTCCAGTCTTGCGAAGCTGTTCACGCCTTCCGCCGGCAATCAGTTGTTGCGTTTGAACAAAAAACTCGATTTCGCGAATGCCGC
This sequence comes from Salaquimonas sp., assembly GCA_041736675.1. GTDB lineage: Bacteria > Pseudomonadota > Alphaproteobacteria > Rhizobiales > Rhizobiaceae > Salaquimonas. Next base: position 73,151 of record JBGSTD010000060.1, on the reverse strand, counting down.
CGCGACCGAGTTTGACGTTGTGGCCTTTTACAGCGATCTCGCCATGGCCCTTGTGCGCATGTATCTGGCGCTTGATCGAATGAACATCCTGAATGGCTGCAAAATCGAGATATTTCCGCCAGATAAACGGAGAAAGCTCGCTGAGAAAATTGTTCCCTGACTGGATATCACCAGCCACGGCCCTTGCCTTGATAAATGCTGCCCGTTCCCAATTCTGGCCATAAGCTTCGTAGTAGTTGAAGGCTGTTTCGACCGGAATTGCCAGTGGTGTTGAACCCGGATCAGGGCGCAGGCGCAGATCTACCCGAAAAACATATCCGTCACCCGTTCGCTCTTGTAAAATCCGGCTCAACTGTTTGGCAAAACGGACAAAAACAGTTGTCGGATCATCGCCTGTTACCTCGATTTTGCATGAGAGATCAAAAAACAGGATGATATCGATGTCAGAAGAATAGTTGAGCTCAAAGGCACCATATTTCCCCATTCCCAGCACAATCAGGCCTGACGCATCACACGGATTGCCTTCATCGAGTATCTTCACCTTGCCGGAGCGGTGCAATTCGGCCATCAGGTGATCACAGGCTGCTCCCAGCGCCGCGTCGGCAAACTCGCTTAATGCCCGCGTTATTTGTGCCGGATGCAACCAGCCACCAAGATCAGCAATTCCCAGCGTTAGTGAAATGCGGCGCTTTGCAAGGCGCAAGGCTTTCATCAAATCACTGGTTGAAGTGTGCGTCCGCCAAGCAATGCGGGTCTCTTCGATGGTCTTCGTCAATCCGGTTTCGAATGGAACAGACAGGACCTGCGCCAGTAAATCAGACTGGATCAGCGCGCAATCTTTCAGATATGGCGAGAGTGAAAATACTGAAGCCAGAAAACGAAGCGACGCAGTATCGGATTTCAACAGTTCGCAAATTTTTCCCGCTAGCGGAAAGTCATCCGATGCTGAAGACAATTTATCCAGTATTTCAGCTTCGACAAGTTGCATCTTCTTGAGGTTTTGATATGGCAGTTCAACTTGTCGGGAACCCAGTATTTCATCCAGACTTTGATGCATTTGGAGTCGACTTTACTTTCTGGTGCGTTTCAAATTCGGGCAGTGTAATTTTTGCCAGAAGGCCCGGTTTTGCATCACCGAGTTCAAACTTACCATTGTGGAGTTTGACGATTGCGTCAACCAGGGCAAGGCCCAAACCATTACCTGGCAAAGATCGGCTTTCATCCAGCCGGGTAAAGCGCTCCTTGACCTTTTCAAAGTGTTCTGCAGCAATTCCCTGGCCTTTGTCAGAGACTGCAACGACAACCTCTTTCTTGTTTTTACACAGGATAATCGAAATTTGTTGATCTTCGGCATTTTCAGTTTTGCCGTATTTGATTGCGTTGTCCAGCAGATTGGTCAAGGCCTGTGAAAGCAATTCCCTGCTGCCATTCACCCTAAGTCCGGAGGCTATTTCAATGTTCAAGGTGAACCTCTCTTCTTCACAGACCGGCTCATAAAGTTCGGCCACATCCTGTGTAAGTTCAGTCATGTCCAACTCGGCCAACTGGGTAATCTGGGAACCTGCCTCGACGCGCGAAATCATCAGCAGGGCATTGAAGGTTTTGATCAACTGATCGGCGTCCGCCATGACCTCTCCCAGTGCTTCACGGCTCTTGCTGTTTACCAGATCGCTCGATAATGCCGCATCCGCCTTGTTGCGCAATCGAGTTAGCGGTGTTTTCAGATCATGCGCAATTGAATCCGAAACATTGCGTAACCCTTTGTCCAAATGTGATATTCTGTCCAGCATCACGTTCATGCGGCGTGACAATCTGTCAAATTCATCATTGACACCGGTAACAGGCAAGCGCTCGCTTTGATCTCCGGCCAATATCCGCTCTGTCGACTTGGAGACCATATCAATGCGCTTGAGTGCGCGCCTGCCGACAAAATACCAAATCAGAAATCCGACCAGCAGCATCATGCCAAGCGAGAAGGACAATGCCCTGCGAACCGTGCCACGCAGTCTTTCGGGTTCCCCGATATCTTGTCCTATAAGAATTCGCATTCCATTTGGCAATTCGAACGAACGGGCCACAGCGCGGGTCTCGCGTTGTGTTTCATTGTCACCAAACCCTTGATACTCGAAGGGATGCATGTTCCATCCGGTCTTTGCCAATACGCTGCTGTCGATTGTGCGAACGTTTCCTGCGATGATATTTCCGGAAGGGTCGGCGACCAGATACAAGTTTGCGCCCGGTGCCCGCGAACGCTGCTCCATGGCACGGATCAGTCCGTTCAATCCACGCGTCTGGTAGACCTGCTGAAGGGAAAGTACTTCCTCATTGATGCTGTTTTGGAACTGCTGGCGAAGATAATCGACTGCGCTGCCTGTCATGTAGAAAACAAGAATAACGGCGAGGACACCGAAAGCCAAAGTGTAGGCAATCGACAATCTGACTGCGGTTACACGCAAGAGGGAACGGGTACGCGCCCACATGCCTACTATGTCTCCTGGCCTGCACGTAGCAGATATCCGGCGCCGCGAATTGTGTGCAGCATCGGCTCGGCAAAGTCCTTGTCGATCTTGGAGCGGAGCCTTGAAACATGAACATCAATTACATTGGTCTGCGGATCGAAATGATAGTCCCAGACTTCTTCCAAAAGCATGGTTCGGGTGACAACTTTTCCGGCATTGCGCATCAGGAACTCCAGCAGCCGGAACTCGCGGGGTTGCAGCAGTATCTTTTTGCCGTCACGTTTGGCTTCGCGGGAAAGTCTATCCAGGCGCAAGTCGCCGACAACCAGCAGGGTTTCAGCTTCTTCAGGCTTTTTCCTTCTCGCGAGAATTTCGATGCGTGCCAGCAACTCAGAGAACGCATACGGTTTTGTCAGGTAATCATCACCGCCTGAACGCAAGCCCTTCACACGGTCATCCACCTGGCCAAGAGCTGACAGGATTATGGAAGGCGTATCGTTACCCTCGTCACGCAAAGTACTCAACATGGAAAGACCATCCCGTTTGGGCAACATGCGATCCACGATCAGAACATCGAATGCACTTGATCTCGCCATTTCCAAACCGGTTTCACCATCAGCAGCAAGGTCAGGATTGTGTCCTGCCTCCTTCAAGGCCTTTGCGAGGTAGGCAGCTGCTTCGGCGTCATCTTCAACGATCAAAATTTTCATGTTCAACCATAATCACATTCGGGTTTGTTGGAACAGACGTTACATTACAAAAATAGCTGCGGCGGGCAATGGGGAGTTGCCCGCCGCGCACGGTCATGGTCAGAGGGGAAGAAAGACCACAACCTTGTTGGCATCAGTGATCGTTGCCACTCAACCTTTTTCAAAAGGGATGGCAACAAAGCTTGATGTGCCATCACGCTTGATCTGGAAGAGCGTGCTTTTGCGTCCGGCATCTTCTGCCTGTTTGATAAATTTTGCGACGTCTTGCGGTGTCTTCACCTGCTCGCCGTTTACCGAAGCAACAACGTCACCGGAAACAAGGCCTTTCTGGTCTGCCATGCTGTCGGGTGCAACTTCAAGCACAACGACACCTTCTCCATCAGGGTTGGCACCCAGGGCAAGACCAAGTTTGCCAGGGCTTCTTTCAGTTTCCGGTTGCTGGCCATTTTCTACAACGACATCATTCTCGTTCAATTTGCCCAGCGTAACGCTGATTTCCTGCTTCTCGCCATTTCGCAGAACTGTCAGATTGACTTTGCTATCCGGATTGAATTCACCGATCAGGCGGGCAAGTGCCTTGGGTCCGTTGACCGGACGTCCATTGACTTCGGTTATCACATCTCCGGCACGAACCCCGGCCTTTGCAGCAGGGCTGTCGTTCTGGGGTTCTGTTACCATAGCCCCTTTCACGCTCTCAAGAGCAAGGGCATCTGCGATATCCTTGGTAACAGGCTGAATTTGAACGCCAAGCCAACCGCGCACCACTGATCCATTGGCGATCAGATCATCTACAATTTCCTTCGAAGTTGCGGCGGGTATTGCAAATGCAATGCCTACATTGCCACCGGAAGGAGAGAAAATGGCAGTATTGACGCCAATCACCTGGCCATTGAGGTCAAAGGCCGGACCGCCGGAATTGCCCTTGTTCACAGCAGCATCAATCTGGATAAAGTCATCATAACGACTGGAGCCAACTTCCCTGCCCCGGGCGGAAACAATCCCTGCTGTCACGGTGCCGCCAAGCCCAAACGGGTTACCCACAGCAACAACCCAATCACCAATGCGCGGCTCGCCTTCGGCAAAGCCAACAAAGGTGAATTTTCTGGTATCGGTTACCTTCAACACTGCCAGATCTGAACGTTTGTCAGCGCCTACCAGCTTTGCGTCAAGTTCAGTGCCATCATTCAATACGACCGTATATTTTGAGCCGTCCTCTACCACATGATTGTTGGTAACGAGGTAGCCGTCCTCGGAAATGAAGAAGCCGGAACCCTGGGCCGAGCCGAATTGCCTGCGGCCGTGACCTTCACCATCGCGCCCACGCGGACCGCGCTCACCGAAGAAGCGCTTGAAAAGGTCAGGGTTATCCTTGAAAAACTCAGGAAGATCGCGATTGCCACCGCCATAACGGCGATCAAAGCGAAACTCGCGGTCATCACCCTCATCATCGGAAGCTGGTTGAATGACCTGCTCTACCCGTACACTAACGACAGCGGGTGACACCGCTTCGACCACGTCGGCAAATCCCGGCGCTTTTGGCCCGTCAATGCGTACGGCCTCTGCAGCGTTGACTGAGTTGAATAAGAACGGATTGCCGGATGTCGGGCTGATCGCCAATGCAGACAATGCCATTGTCGAAGCGAGCAGCGCGACCGACAGCCGTTTGGTGGTTGATGAGGATTTGTTGGTCATGACTTTCCCTTTGGTTCTTTGGGTTCACGATAGGATGAACTTGGAGCGGTTAAATTCGTGGGGCCAATATGGGGAAAGCCAGATTACGCCACTATTACTGGCAGATTAATAATTTGTCATGTTCACCATTGTGCGAACGAAAACAATCACAAGTCCGTGACAACCGTCGTTGTGATCCGTGACTGCCCGTGCAAAGTCTTGTGGACAGGACACTTGTCGGCAATCTCGGCCAGCCTGTCCACGATTTCCCGGTCAAGGCCCGCCTTTACGGAGATCTTGCGATGAAAAATGTCGATACGGGCGTTACTGTCCTTCAATTCCTGACTGCACTCCAGACAATCAGCGGCATGTATTTTCTCGTGAGATACCTCTACTTCAATCAACCCGACATCCCATTTTTTTCGTTCCACATACATTCGCAATGTCATGTTGGTGCAGGCTCCCAATCCCGCTGATAAAAAATCATAGGGAGAAAGTCCGGAGTTCGCCCCACCGAAGGAAACTGGTTCATCAGCCATCAGATGATGCTTTCCAACCATAACCGTATTTTGAAATTTGGACGCACCCGTCTCGCTGATAATTGCCGCCTGGTGCTGTTCAGTTTCCGTTTCATTCTCGATTTGCGGAAGGTATCGCTCGCTCCAGGCTGCAATCGCAGCCGCTACAAACCTTGCATCTTCGTCCTTCGACAAAAGGTGATCAGCATGATCAAGGGAGATGAAACTTTTCGGGTGTTTGGCCGCCATGAAGATTTCAGCAGCGTTTTCAATTCCAACAATTTGATCAATTGGCGAGTGGAAAACCAGCAGAGGCTTTTTCAAGGCTGATATGTGCTGTTTGACCGATGTCGCCGACAAATCATCAAGAAACTGTTTTTCGATTGTGAATGCGCGTCCGGCAAGGTGCACCTCTGCCTTTCCTTCGGTTTCAATCGTTTCCACTTTTGCGGCAAAGCTGTGAAGGACATGACTGGCATCTGCCGGGGCACCTATTGTGACAACACCTCTAACCTCCGGCACTTGGCCGGCCGCAACCAGAACGGCCGCACCGCCAAGAGAATGGCCGATCATGAGCGAGGGAGCTTCAAAGTCCTTACGCAACATTTCGCAGGCGCGAAGCAAATCGGCGACATTCGAGGAAAAGTTTGTTGACGCAAACTCGCCTTCAGAAGAGCCAAGTCCGGTAAAATCGAACCGTAAAACCGCGATACCCTTTTCAGCCAGGCCTACTGCGATCCGTCTTGTTGCATTCAAATCCTTGGAACAGGTAAAACAATGCGCAAAAAGTGCAAAAGCACGCGGCTTTCCCTGCGGCAAATCCAGTCTGGCCGCCAGTTTCGCGCCATTTTCGCCATCAAATTCGAGTTTGCGGGACCGCATGTCTACACTCCATCAAACGAGCAATACCTGCCTCAACCTCAGCTATTCCTGATCATCCAGTATCTTAGAAAGTGTATCGCGTTCGGATTTGGAAAGTGCTGCAATAGCAGTGCTGGAGGTGGTCGCGGGTTGGCGAGTACTCATTACGCGCCAAGCAAAAAACACCCCAAAAAGCAGGGTAAGCAGCGGAGCCAGCCAAAGAAGCGAATTGGCTACTGAAAAACTTGGCTTCAGCAAGACAAATTCACCGTAACGGTCCACGAGATAATCCAGTACCTCCTGGTCGGTGTCGCCCTTGGTTAGCCGGTCCCTGACAAGAACGCGTAAATCTTTTGCCAGATCGGCATCTGAGTCATCAATGGACTGGTTCTGGCACTTCATGCAGCGGATGATTGACGACAAATCCCGCGCCCTTTTTTCAAGTGTAACGTCCTGCAGAACTTCATCGGGATTAACCGCAAATGCAAGTTGCGGCAGATTGACTGCCAGCATTGCACACAGCGCAGAAAAGATCAGGATGGTTTCACGCAGACGCATGTTGGGAACCTTCCCGCGATTTCTGTTGTGACTTTGCGGTCTTGGCTACTCCAACGCGCAATCTTCGGTAGGAAAGTGACAAAAGGCCACCCAAAACCATGAAAATCGTGCCAAACCAAATCAGGGTAATGTTCGGTTTCCACCAAGCCCTGATAACAGTTTTTCCATCATCGGCTGCATCGCCCAATGCAATATAAAGCTGCGAAAATCCGATTGTTTCAATTGCGGCTTCCGTCGTCGGCATGCGTCTTGCCGGATAAAAACGCTTGGCGGGAAGTAGTGTAAAACTATCACCCTTTTCGGAGGTTACATTCAGCTTCGCCACGCTTTCTGTAAAATTTGGCCCTGTGACTGGAACCATGCCATCGAAGCGCACCAGGTAACCCGAGACTGACAAAGTTTCTCCAACAGCCAATTCGGCAACTGTTTCCTTTTGAAAGGCGGAGGCGCAAACCACCCCCATCAAAAGTACGCCAAGACCGAAATGTCCAAATGCCGTTCCCCACATTGTGCGCGGAATACCGCCTAATCGGGCAAACCCGATACTCAATCCGGCCTTCAAAAATCCTGCGCGTGAAGCAATCTCGGCAAATGCACCCAGCATGCACCAAACTGCAAGACCTATTCCAAGGCTGGCAAGCACGGGTTGATCCGACGAGAATGCAAGAACGATGATTACAGCCAGGAGTGCAGCTCCGGCAACCCAAAACAAATTGTGCAATGCCGGAAGGAACTCCGCTCGTTTCCAGGAAAGCAAGGGGCCAAAGGGAACCATGATCAACAAAGGTATCATCAGCGGACCAAAAGTTGCATTGAAGAACGGCGCGCCGACGGATATTTTTGCACCTGACACCGCTTCAACCACCAGCGGATACAAAGTCCCCACCAAAACAGTTGCCGCTGCAGTTGCCAGAAACACATTGTTGAAAACCAGCGCGCCTTCGCGCGAGACCGGTCTGAAGAGGCCGCCTGCCTTGAGGCTCGATGCACGAAGGGCAAACAAGGTCAGTGAGCCGCCGATAAAGATCAGCAGGATCATCAGGATAAACACCCCGCGTTCGGGGTCATTTGCGAAGGAATGGACAGAGGTCAGCACGCCGGAACGCACCAGAAAGGTTCCCAGCAAAGACATCGAGAATGTGATGATAGCAAGAAGAATTGTCCAGATTTTCAGAGCGTCACGCTTTTCCATGACGAGAGCCGAATGCAGGAGGGCCGTACCTGCAAGCCACGGGATGAACGAGGCGTTTTCGACCGGATCCCAGAACCACCAGCCGCCCCAACCGAGTTCGTAATAGGCCCAATAGGAACCCATGGATATTCCTGCGGTCAAACAAATCCACGCACCCAGGGCCCAAGGCCTTACCCACTTTGCCCAGGCAGCATCTATCCGGCCGCTTATCATTGCGGCCACAGCAAACGAAAAGGTTACCGAAAAGCCCACATAACCAAGGTAAAGCATGGGCGGATGGATGGCCAAGCCGATATCCTGCAGGATGGGATTGAGATCACTGCCCTCAAACGGCGCCGGATCAAGGCGGACAAACGGATTTGATGTCAGCAGAATGAACAACAGGAACGCGATCGTGATCCATGCCTGCACGCCCAAAACGTTGGAGCGCAAATCAGGCGGAAGCGTGTTTCCAAATAATGAGACAAGAGCGCCGAAAAAGCTCAGGATCAATATCCACAGCAACATCGAACCTTCGTGGTTACCCCAAACACCGGTGATCTTGTAAAGCATCGGTTTTGCTGAATGGGAATTTTCGAACACATTCTGCAGTGAAAAATCAGAGGTCATATAAGCGTGGGTCAGCGCAGCGAAAGACAATGCAATCAACAAAAATGTTCCAATTGCAGTACTTTGACCCACCGCCATAAGCCGCAAGTCACCTGATTTTGCACCAATTACAGGAAACACTCCCTGAATGATTGAGAGCATTAGCGCCAATACAAGTGCATAGTGTCCGGTTTCCGCAATCACTTGGTTGCCCCTTCCTGCCACAGACCTTTTTCCTTCAAGGTATCTGCGACCTCTTTCGGCATGTAATTTTCATCGTGCTTTGCAAGAACTGTATCAGCAGAAAACACATCATCCATCATTGTACCTTCAGCGATTACACCCTGCCCCTCACGGAAGAGGTCTGGCAGTATCCCGACAAAAAGAACGGGCAATTCCTTCTCATTGTCCGTTATGACAAAGTGTATTTTCTCGCCCTGCTTGTCGATACTTTCTTCCTTCACCAAACCGCCGAGCCGGAAACGCTCTCCGGGCCGGGCCTTTTGTTCCACCAGAATATCGCTTGGAGAGTAAAAGAAAACTATATCATCCTTGAGGGCAAACATCACCAAAAGGACAGCCGCAAACAATACTGAACCAATGGCCGCAATGATTGAAAGTCGTTTTTGTTTTCGCGTCATCGATCACTTACTCCAACTATTGCAACTGTTTCCTGAATCCATCAAGTATGGCAACAAATTCTGCGTCGCCGGCAAAATGAGCTTTTGCTTTTTCAATTGCCGCAGCCGCCTCGTCTTTTTTGCCAAGAACACTGTATGCACGGATCAGACGCTCCCAGCCTGCCTTGTCATCAGGATTTTCAGCCAGTTTGTCTGACAATCCCTGCACCATCCCCAAAATCATTCCATTGCGATCCTCAGCACTCATTTTGGATGCAGATGCAATCTGTTCAGCATTTGGGCCAGGCTGATTGGAAGGTACCGTTTCAGCGCCTGCAATACCACTGCCGATATCAACGTTCGCGATTTTTGCTGATTCTGCCAAAAATGCCTGAGCGGCTTCCATCCATGGCGATTGGCTGTTGCCACCACGAATAAGCTCCTGCCATGCTGTCACCGCTTCCCGGTGCTTGCCTTCCTGACCGAGCGCCATGGCAAGATAAAACCGTGCCTTTGCCGAAGATGGATCGGCTGCCAATTCGGCCAGAAACAATTGCTGTGCATCAGCAGTTACGACGCCGTTCGCAACTGCCACAATGCTTTCGCCCAGTGTTGATCGTATCTCGGGGGTTTCAGGGGCAAGCCGATAGACATTGGCCCAGGCGTTTTGTGCATCCTCAAATCGCTCGAGACGAGAATATACCGGCGCAAGTACTTTCCAGCCCTGTGCGTCACCTGGATTTTTTGCAAGATGCGCTTCGGCTCTTGAAATCAGTTCGTTGATGGACTGGTTTTCCGGAGCCATTTCAAGCCTGCTTTGCAGGGATTGATCAGGTGATGAAGGGCTTCCCAAAGTGAGGTAAAATCCCATCGCCGCTGCGGGTAAAATCACGATACCCAAAACTACAGCAATCTTTGCCATCAGGGGATTGTATTTTGAGGGATCCCGGGCTTGCTTTTCACTCTTGTCCAGCGCAATCAGCTTTCTGCCTTCATCTGAGATTGCGGCCTTTGCCTCTTCGTCGGAAATCCTTCCAAGCTCGAGGTCATTGCCGATTTCCGCCAATCGCGCTTTGTAAATGGCTTTGTCAAACTCGATTGTGTCAATTGGCGTTTCCCATTTGCGTGCAAAAGGGACAACAACGCACAGCGCCGCGAAAAAAGTTAGAAAAGCTGCAAAAATCCAGAACATCATGGCGTGTTGATAATACTTTCTTTCGCCAAATCAAAGAAAGATGTGTGCCGGGATCACGGAAAAGGCACTAGGTCGCAGGTAAAAGCCCAAAGCTTTACTGCAATGGCTCCCATATACCGCTCTCATTGCGACAGGCGGTAGCATCTTCAGACTTCAGTTGGCCTTTTATTGTGATGGTGTGATTGTAGCGGCGACAGACTCGGCCGGATACTTCAAAAGATTGGGCGGGAACCACGATACCCGAAACGCCATTGGCGGCACTCCATCTGGTTTGCGAACCTGGAACCCCGTTCGTTAAAGCCTCGATTTCCGCATCCAGCGCCTTGCGCTTGGCAGCATTATCCAGACCGGAACCAAACTCACCAGCGACAAGACCCTGGGACAGGAGCGCACGCGGGCCTGCATCAAGTGATTGGGAGGTGGTTATGCAGCTAGCGAGGCCGACAGTCAAAGACAGGACCATCGAGATCTTTTTCAACTGCATTCCTGGAAATTTTCTTTTCATCAAGCCCTCTTGATATTGCCTGGGAGTATAAGACTCGCTTTTAGCCCGCCTAGCATTGAAGACGCCAGTTCGATGTCACCTCCATATTCGCTTGTTATGTCTTTAACGATCGACAGGCCCAAACCGGAACCAGGTTTGGTCTCGTCAATACGGGTTCCACGGCGAATAGCCATTTTTGCCTGTTCCGTCGTCATACCCGGGCCATCATCCTCAACTTCTATGACCAGATGTTTGGAATTCATCCGGCCGGTCAGACGCACAGACCTTTTCGCAAACTTTGCGGCATTTTCCAAGAGATTACCCAACATTTCCTCAAGATCCTGTTGTTCGCCAGAAAATACATAGCCTGAGTTGTCCTGAAAATGCTGAGAAAAATCCAGATGCGCATTGAGCTTCTGCATTACCCTGATCATGCGATCGAAAACCGGCTTGATCTCGGTTCGCGATGTTACGGTTCCGGCCCGCGCAGAAATTCTTGCCCTATCAAGGTAAGATTGTATCTGGCCCTGCATTTGACTTATCTGCTGTTCTATAATGGTTCGCAGTTCCGGTTTGGTCTTCACTGATTCATTTTTCAATACGGCCAAAGGGGTCTTTAGGGAGTGAGCCAGATTCCCAACCTGTGTACGGGCGCGCTCCACCACGATCTTGTTGGAACTAATAAGTGCGTTTGCCTCATCAATCAGTGGCTGAATTTCCAAAGGAAAACTACCTTCAAGTTTTTCCGCCCTTCCTTCGCGAATATCACCCAGACGTTCAGTTGCCGAACGCAGGGGAGAAAGGCCAATTCGAACGATGAAGTAGGTCACCATTACAAAGCCCATGGCAAAAAGACCCAGAACCAAAAGCAATTGACTGATGAACTGATTGACTTGATCGTCAATTTCAGAGCGGTTTCCGGTAATCTTGAATGAAAAGAGACGATCACCTTCCCCAAGAAACACTTGTGCTTCGATGGCCAGCAACTGATTATCTGACTTGTCTGGAATGTTGGTCTGGCGTTGAAAAGTTTCATCAAAACCGACGCTTGCCGGGAATTCAATCTTCTCGCCGATCAGGGATGCGGAACTGATCTGGTTTGTGGGATCATTCACTTCGACCACCGACCAATAGTAGCCTGATTGAAAAGCCTGAAAACGCGAGTCACGCAAATCTGGCCTGCCAATCAGTCTGCCGTTTTCATCAAGGCTTATGCTTCCCATGATATTATACAAATTGGCAGTCAGCCGCTGCGCTAGATTTGTCTCGACACTGTCTCGGTAATTATTGCTGATAAACCATGCGACCAGAGCAATTGCAAAAATTGCCCAAATGGCAGTCAACGTGAACAATCTGGCCGCAAGGGTGCGGATGTGGATCACGCATTGTCTCCGCTATTGGTATTGCTACCTGGTGCCATCAACCGATATCCGAGCCCGCGAACGGTTTCAATGAATTCGCCATTCAGCTTCTTGCGCAGCCTGCCAATAAAGACTTCGATTGTATTGGAGTCGCGATCAAAATCCTGATCGTACAAATGTTCCGTGAGTTCGGTGCGAGAGAGCACTTTTTCCTGATGGTGCATCAAATATGACAACAGGCGCAATTCATGTGATGTCAATTTAACCGGATTACCCGCCAGGGTGACTTTTGATGTTCTTGTGTCCAACATCAACGAACCGCAATTGATCTCGGAAGCAGCATGCCCGGCAGAACGGCGGATCAGTGCGCGGACACGCGCAAGGACTTCCTCGATATGAAACGGCTTGGTGACATAATCGTCCGCGCCGGCATCAATACCGGAGACCTTGTCATTCCAGCGGTCACGTGCTGTCAACATCAGAACCGGCATATTGCGTTGCTCTCGGCGCCAGTTTTCGAGGACAGTAATACCATCCATTTCGGGAAGGCCGATGTCCAGAACCACAGCATCATAAGGTTCGGTATCACCGAGAAAATGCCCCTCTTCTCCGTCAAAAGCCTTATCGACCGCATATCCGGATACTTCAAAGGCTTCCACCAGCTGGCGATTCAAGTCCTTATCATCCTCGACAATCAAAATTCGCATTTCTGAACTCCGGATATTACCGAATCGACCATTCGACCAATCACAAACTAACCCTTAAGCTTTTTTGTGACCACCCTTGGGGGAGCTCCATCTTTTCCAGGGATACGAAGAGTAACTTCGCAATTGCCATCGCCAAGATCAACGACGTTGAGTACTTCCGCATTAAGACTTGATGCTGCCACCCTCGCTTCACTGGCACAATCTGCAGCCAAAACGGGTAAGGGCGCTCCAAGAGCGACAACGACAGCAAATGCCGATATGAGGGTGTGTATCTTTTTCATGGCGACTTTTTAGCATTTGTTGTCTGAATGGGAAATGAATGATTTTTAAAGCCAATCGCAAAAACAAAGTCTATTCACACAACACGTTCCAGGCTGTATTGTGTTCCAAAATTTGCAGAACGGTTTCTTCTGCATCTTCATGGGTAAAGGTAATGGGGCGGAATGCCTGACAAATCCACCCCATCTGCGGCCCTGAAAGCGAAGGGTCAGTTTCAACTCTGCTTTTTCCTGTGGTTTGGCAGCCTGCTATCAGAAGTACCAGCATTATCGTCATTGCGGGCAAGATAACCTGCCCGCGCCTGCTGTCTGGCACCAAGAACCTTAAGCAATAAATCATGACCTTTAGCCTTGGTTCTTAATGTCAATTGATCAACGATTTCCTTGTTCCTGATCCTGGTCTGCATTTGCCGGAGCAGGAGGCGAATCAATCCGAATAGCGCCGCCAGGGCTGATATCCATTGCGCCATTTGGATCAGGAAATAATGTCGGTAGCGGACAGGCGGCCGTAAATCGCCACAAGTGATCCAACTGCACCTGCGATCTGAACCAGTACTCCGGCCAGATCTGCCTGGGTAAGCGCGTCCAGATTTACTCCCAGGGTTGCAGTCAGGGCAGCAGCCACCGCCACGAGAGAGCCCCAGATTGTCTTTGATTCATACCAAGGTTTTTCATCTACCATGTTGTTTCCTTTCGTTTCTTTTACTGAGTTAACTGGTTCTGTTGTGATTCATGGATTAACCGTAATCGAGGCAGCAGGTCCGGGGTTGGAACTGTTGGAGAGCTGGGATACGGCTACTATGAAAGGTTCTGAAAGCGAACCAAGATCACCAAGCCTTGCGCTGTCGCTATAATTCAGGAATGACTCTGTGACCGGAACGCTGCGGAGCAGCTGCCCATTCGGACGGTGAATTTCAACGTTGTATGCTTCGATTGAAAAGTCGGGTTCAACTTCAACATTGTCCCAACTGTCGCTGTTGACGCGAGAGCGTCTGATCCAGCTGACGAGGCAGGCTCCGGATGAAAATCGGGCTTTCAAGTGACAAGGTGTCAAGGGACGACCATTGATTCCCGAGCAGGTTTCACTCAAGGCAGTGATAGATTTTATTGCGGCCCCAGATGGTCCAATCCGCCAGTTTAGCGGCAAACCAACCTGATTTTTTTCCAGGAAAACAGGGACGATGGCAGAGTTGAGTAGTACGCCTTTTGCACCGGCTGAAATAGCGGACCGCATCTCATGATCGGTCCCTAATTGACCCCGTAACAATTGGGACAAGCGCCAAGTTTTCAGACCAGTGATTTCGGATTTGCGAAACTGGATTATTTCCCAGCCGCCGGAATTTGTTTGAACAGCCAAAGCATTGCCACCTGCAAATACCAGCTCTTCCTCAACTGTCAGGAAATCTGTAGTGTTCGTTGTAACGGTCACATCAAGGTGGTTTGCATAGTCCCATCTTCCTGATGAGGATGGCCCAACCGCGTTTTGCACGATAAAAATTACCGCAGGTTCGAGAATGTTCCCCACCTGTTCAAATCCGGTACTGATCGGCGACATTTCAATCGGATACCGGTTGTTCCAGGGAGCAGCGCTGGCTGCCGCATAAATTCGAGGTTGCGGTTGCATACTGTCCTGATCAAGCGGCAGGTTCATCAACAGAACTTCAGGTGCTCCTTCACCAATTGTTTGTGAATGACGGTTCACTGGCGGCTGCATCCAGGTCAATGTTTCTTCAAAATGCTGGAAAGCGCCCGCCTCTATTTCACGCTGGAGACCATCCATTATGTCACGCACCTGAAAAGCCTGGTTGTTGCCAACCCTCAAAATATCACCCTGTTCGAGGGACAGATATTTCCACGGCAATTGAAGTTGCGCAGTGTCCCTGCCGATCCAGAAATCCCGCAGCCTTGCCTGCGCCAGCCTGGTTGCCTCATCACGGCACAAGACCATCGGAAGTTCGCTCTTCACCTGACGATCGCTATTGGTCTCCATGCGGCGAGATGAAGAAGTGATTGTATCAAAGCCAAGGTCTATATCGGCGTGCGAAAACAATACTTCCCTTGGCAATTCTAACTCGCTCTGCCTGTTTAATGAAAGCTGTGCCTCGTCTGCCTCCTGCACCATATCATTCTCGTCAATGGCAATTTGGTCATGGTAGGCTTTGCCGGAGAAAACCAAACGTCCGTTGCTCTCGCTGGTAGTGATATTGTTGAGCAAAAGCAGAGGCTCCATGGTTGTACGGGCAGATGTTTCACCAGCCACAACAAAACCCTGGCAATGCCCATCAAGTTTGCACTCGGGTACCTCAAGACCGAAATCGCTGAAAATCGCCTTGATCAGATCATCCATTGGACAAGTCCCCAACCGGCCGTTCAGCCAGTGTCCGCGATACCAGTTTGATGCGTCGTTCCATAAATCAGCCTTTTGCGGAAAGGCTGGAAAAGGTCGGGCGTCCCAGGTCCAGACCGTAATATCGGATGGCCGGATCATTTGACTGAAATCAACATTTGGATTGAGACTTGCAACAAGTTGCAAGCTGCTGTCACCAGACCAGAATTCGAGCTGTGCCTCAATACATCGCAAGAGCATCAGATCATCACGAGCGCCCTTTGAAAATCGCGGTAGTTTTGACTCTGCCGATTTAGGGTCCACAAAAACATTGGGCTGATTGGCGCCGCGATCCACTGCCGGGCATCCGGTCTCGGCAAACCAGACAGGTTTGCTCCCAGGCTGCCATGACGTTGATTGTCCGGAACGCAATCCACCAATTCGTTCGTGATGAAAACTGGCCCACCATTGCGGTATATTCTTGTAAGACCAAATCCATGGCTCTCCCAGTCCGTCCGTGATCGGAGTGACAATATGGTTTTCACGATCGGCCTTGCTGGCGTAATACCAATCGTAACCCTCACCGCCCAAAATATTGGATTTCAGATACTCATGTGAATAGATTGATTTTTCCAGCGGACGGGTATGGTCACGGATGTCGTGCCAGTTTGCCATCGGCATGTAATTGTCAATTGCTACAGCATCGATTGAAATATCCGCCCAAAGAGGATCGAGATTGAAGTATACATCATTTGAGGCATTCCCGGGCTGATAACCGAAATACTCGCTCCAATCAGCGGCGTAACTTATTTTGGTTGCGGGATCGAGAACCTGGCGGCAATCAGTTGCGACAGATATCAATCCATCCACAAAGGGAAATGACCCTGCATCGCCGCGAACCCTCGTCAGGCCGCGCATTTCCGAACCGATCAGGAAAGCATCGACGCCTCCGGCCAATTCGCAGAGATGCGCGTAGTGCAGTATCATGCGCCGATAAGACCATTCTGCCGGACCATTGTAGTTGATTGTGGTATTTGACGAGGAAAAATCAGCAACGGATGCGAGGCCCAAAAAAGATCCTATCTGTGTGCTCGCATCAACAGTTCCGTCCGGGCTATCGGGCTGTCCGATTGCTGGATAACAGGAAACTCTTCCGCGCCAGGGAAAAGCTGGTTGTTGGCTTCCCCCGTAGGGATCAGGCAATTGATTGTCTGGCGGTATATCCATCATGATGAACGGATAAAATGTGACTTTCAAACCGCGGGCCTTGAGGTCCTGTATCGCCTTTACTATGCTTTCATCGGTTGGGGTTCCACCAAATGCCGGCTCCCCGTCCACGGCGCTGACCAGATTGGCGTTGCTGCGGCTGGTTCCGCTGACCACCCAGGCAGGCCTTTGGTTGTCATGATGCGAGACCTTTGGTTCGATGCGGCAATTGCCTGCGCGAAGGTCGGTCCCAAACCAGGTCACAACCAATGAAACCCGTTCCAATTGCGGGCAAATCGCCTGCAATTCATCCAGTGAAGCCTGCCAGTCGCTGCGAGCCAGCAGGGTGTGTGTGTTTTCCTGTTTCAAAACGCCTGCATCAGTTGAACTGATCGAGGATGGCAAATATCCAAATTCGCTGGCACCGGGTATTAATGTAACGGCACGAATTGACCGATCCACGTTTGCAATTGAACGTATCACCTCAAAGCTGATCTGGGGAATGCGGTTTCCATAATCGGCAAGTGGAAAATCCTCAAAGACCACGTAGGCAGTTCCGCGAAATGCCGGTGTCAAACCAAATCCCTGTTTAGACTCGATCAATGGATCAGGAAGTTGAACCGGCGTTCCCTTGTAAACACGGATTACATGTTTGGTCTGGTCAATTTCCTTGCCGTCAGCCCAGATACTACCAATATGATTTATCTCGCCTTCACAGATACCAATTGCAAAATTGCCGTAGTAGGAAAAACTCTCGGTCTTGACCGAAGGTCCGCCTTTTCCTCCGCGTTTTTTTACCGACCTGATCTCCTCAAACCGCGTTGCCCAAATCAATTGTCCGCCCAGTCTTACTCGGCCATAGGCTCGCGGGATTACAGCTCCATCGCTTGAAGCCAGTATCCTGCTGTCTTCCAATCGTCCGCCTCTGATCAGCTGATCCTTGGTAAATAGTGTCTGGTCGATTGCGTAACCGGCAGCAGCGCCTAGTGCCCTGCCGACTGCTGCTCCTGCCGGACCTCCCATAGCCCCGCCAATGGCAGCGCCTACAACCTGAAGAACTACTGTTGCCATTAACTGATTTGTCCTTGATAATTTTCCGGAAATTCAAACGATGCTGCGATCTTTGAGCGCCAATGAGGGCCGAGAGTGGTCTCGACAACACCGGCACGTTCATAAGCATGGAAAAAACTCCGCTCACTGGCGACGATACCAAGATGTTTGACCGGTAAATCCGGTCTCCAGCGAAAAAGGATCACAGAGGCTGGCAAAATCATTGTGCCAGGCAGCAAATAAGATGTCGCTGCCTTGAGCAGATGTTCGTTCTGATCGACCTCTCCCCAATCAGCCGTATAGGCCGGCAGGGCTTGAGGCTCGCCTTGATAGAGTTTGCGCCAGACACCTCGCAAAAGCCCCAAACAGTCACAACCAGCCATTTTGACAGACGCCTGGTGGCAATATGGTGTGCCTATCCATTCCCGGCACTCTTCCAGGATCATCTTTCGAAATGGTGTGTTGGTCATGGAACGAGCGGCCCGCCGTCCATGTTGTCAGAGTTGTTGGCATAGCTCATGGCAAAATCACTTCCCGGCATATGGGGAAACCCCTGAAAGTTCAGCGCATTGGAAAACTTGCCCCGACAGGTTTCCAGCAACTTGTCACAGCCTGGCCGGGCTTGAAAATGATCGCCTGCACTCACCGGCTTTGGTGGTGCGGACCAGAGCGACAATACCGTGTGTTGATTGTTGCCAAACTGTCGAGCACTGTTAACAATTTCCAGATCAAGGCCCTGGTTGGTACCTGAGACGAAGCTTATCTTTCCGCCAGCGAACCACCCCTCCGGATAACTTTCCAGACCGCTTGTGTAAATCAAGTCCAGTTCAGGCGCTTTTTCCACAATGCCGGAAGTGATGAATGATCCATTCAAATCAATTCCGCATTTCTCATCACCCAGGCTGGCATTGCAACGCCGCTCGAAACGCCGGACATTGGTCTGGTCCAACAAAGCAGTCAGCGATTTCAATTCAGCTTTGAACACTCCATCTTGCTGTGTGATTTCTCCGAGCAGATATTTGTGCATCAAAGAGCGTTCTTCCGGTGCCATCCAGTTGACAATGAAATGCGCTACGCTTGCGCCATCATAAAGCCTGTTGCGAATATCCTCGCTGGAAATGCGTTCGGATTGAAGAGCGCCCATTATCTGATGATTGTCAGGGGTCAGACCGCTTGAGGCTTCCATTTGGCTTGCCTGAAAACCGGACGCCGCCTCAAAGGAAAGACCGTCAAATTCAATCGGAAGATCATGGTCAGTAAAGCCAAGACTTGAACCATCCGGCCGATCTATCTGCCAACAATTGCAAAGTGTAATGGTCTCGCCATTCAAATGATCCTGAAATTCAGAAGATATGCTTTTCATGCCAATATCTCCAACAGGGGAATTGAGGTGATTTCGCCGGCGATGAAATGGGTCATGTTTATGGTGATTTCGTCCACGTCAAAGCGGACAGGAACATCAAACTCAAAACCCGCACGGACGGCTTGTCCAATTGCTGGAACAGATTGTGAAACGAAAATAATCTCACCGGAAAGGTAGTTGATATCAAAATCCACGCCTTCAATTTTGGGAGTTCCGCCGACTTCGATTGCTACGCTGCCCAGGACAGGTTTTGTGATTTTGCGATCCCATTTCCCCTCTCCCAGGCCATAGGTTTTTAACAGCTGGTAGTTGGCGTTGATCGCATCTCCTTCACCGATTTTCTGGTCTGAGGAAGAGACCTGCCCCGCAGGTTTGCAGGATTTGTGATCAACAGGATCACGAAATCTGAAACCGAACAAGCGGCCACGTCTCTCCTCGAAAAATGCGATCACATCGGACAGATCATCGAGTGTCTTGACACCGTAACCTGCGTTATAGCGACGCCGGGAATTTGCCCAGCGCGCGTTTCTCTGTTCGTGACCTGAGCCGAGCGTAACGATCTCGGTGCGTCTTCCCGGTCCGCCCGCTGCGCCGAGCGCGATGTCTGTTGGAAACAGGACATCATGAAATGAATGCAACAAAGGCATGGAGTATCATCCGTTCCTGAACTATGAGATTACAAGTGTCGCTGACCACGCCGGACTGTCCTTGCCAGCATTGCGGTCAACTGCCCTTCAGAACGTTGGAAGCTTGCCGCATCTGCAGCCTGTACGTTGAAAACGACGCTGACATTGGAGCCTGAACCCGCACCAGCAATTC
This sequence comes from Salaquimonas sp., assembly GCA_041736675.1. GTDB lineage: Bacteria > Pseudomonadota > Alphaproteobacteria > Rhizobiales > Rhizobiaceae > Salaquimonas. The sequence continues at coordinate 53,185 of JBGSTD010000060.1, read as the reverse complement.
CCAGCTTCCCATCCGGGCCTCGTGTCAACGGCATAATCGCTTCGGCGCCAGCCTCGCCCATCAGCCCAGTTCCTCCTGAAAATGAAAACAGGCTGGGTGACGAGATCACGCCTCCCTTGGCAAATGGTATTGGTCCAGATTGGGAATAAATGCCACCTTTTGCATTGGGAACAGGAGCTGCAAATCCTGCCAGAACGTTATTCAACAGCGAGGACACCGCACTCTCAACGGGAGCAAAGGCCTTGGACAGCGCCATGGATGAAATTCGAAGAGCAATGCCCCTCAAAGTTTCGTCCAGTGATTTTCCAGATATCGCCGCAGACTTGAAAGTTGATGTAAAGATACGCCCGAAATCGCGCGTACTGTCTTTGGCTGCATCCATTGCTGCGTTAAAACCGGAGAAATCAGATTCAATGGAGACCGCCGGATCAGATATTCGCGCCATCGCACATTTCCTTTTCCTTGTTCAGGGTGTCGGGGTAAATAGCCATCAATTGATCCATTCTTGATCGCTCCAAAGCATTGCGGGCTGCCAATGGCGCCAAACTTTCAACGAGGGCATTCAATTCGGGTAGTGTCAGCTGCCAAAACTGGCAAGGTGTCATCCGATACGAGCCGAGGCAAAACCGCATTGAATTCCGCCACCAACTACCCATGTGCAGTTACCGCTTCAACGCCGAAACTGGCACTCAACAAATCAGCTGCAATTTGCGCAAAACCGGTCGCGCCACCCGGGCTTCGCATCTCTAAAATCTCTTCCCTGGAAATATCGTTCCCGCCCCCTTTCAAACCCGCGGCAATAATTTCCGTCAATGCATTTGACGAGAAGGCACCGGTTGACAATTTGTCCGCAAGTTTCGGCAAGTCATCCACGCCGAAATAACTTTCGAGATCTGCAAGCGCTCCAAGGGTGAGGCACAGCGTCCATTGCCGGTCATTTAAAACCACATTTATCTCGCCGCGATGTCTGTTTGCCATTACGCCACCATCCCGAACTGGATAGATCCTGCCGACTCCAGAACAATATCAAAAGTGATTTCGCCATTGTGCTGGCCGGAATATTCCAGAGTGGTGATCTGAAACAATCCGGTCAGGGACCCAAACTCAGGCACAACTATCTGCCAGTTCAGGATATGACCGGCAAAAAACGCATCCCGGATTTTTTCATCGGATGTTGCATCCTTGAAAATGCCAGAACCATTGACCGACGCTCGCCGCAGACCTGCACCAGCAAGTAGCTCGCGCCAGCGTCCGGCTGATTCAGAATCGGTTATATCAACGCTTTCCGCATTCAGCGAAAATTGACGCGATCGCAAACCTGCCACAGTCACATATCCACTTGCGCCATCGTTGATCTTTAAAAGCAGATCTTTGCCTTTTTGAGCACTCATCGGTTTTCCTTAGGTTTGATTTGTTTGCCTGAATTCAGGCAATGGAAAGCTCTGTCACCGCACGAAAGCTAATCGACGCGGTAAAGTACAGATTGTCTTTTGAGCGATTTGTACTTGAGTTTTCCCAGGTAAAATTCACGAGATGATTACTGCTGATTGCATCTGGTACGGCCTTCAGTGCAGATTTCACCGCCTCAGCAATCTGAACGGTCTGCTTGCGGCCTCTTTGCGATGACCAGACTACCAGTTCGATCAGATGCTCTTCACCCGTTTCCGTACCGGTGCTCCAATCACTGCTGTCGATTTTTCCGAAAACCACATAGGGCGGTTTCACATTTTCTGGAACGCCGTCAAATATGTTTGGCCCTCCCAACAGCGTCAATAATTCCGGATCAGCGGTCAACTGCTCATAGACCAGTTTTTGAAGCGCAAGAGCCGAATTCATTTTCGCGACTCCCTTTCAACTGGCCGATGATTTAAAGCTTGCGCCAGTCCCGCCTTGTTTGCAAAATTTTCTGCCGTTGAGATGTCCTGGCGAATGTTGGTAAAACGGGTCTGATTAAGAAGTGAAGTGCGCAAGGTTGTGCTCAACATATCGCCTGTAATATTGTAAGTCAGTTTCATGATATTTCCCTCACTTCGCAGAATGTATAGCGCCCTGTTTCATCGGGATCGCGGGCTGTCTCAATGGTGAACTTTCGGGAATTGGCGACAAAACGCATGCCGGGAAGAATGTCGCTTCTCTTGCGCAAATACACCCAATGGGTCTGCTGGTTTTCAAGAGTATCGGCGCGACTAACCTTGATACCTTCAATTGGGATCAACCTGACCCAGACGTCAAATCTGGCAATCCAGATTTCCTGATATCCGCCGCAGCCATCGCCGATATTTTCCAACGCCTCCACGCTCATGCGCACGTTGAAGTCGCCGGATTGAAGGAACTCGTGTGCGTTCACAATCCAATCCTCCGAAAGGGGGCTATCAATGTTCTAAAGCCATGTGGCTCGCTTGCCGGCTGCTGATCGACAGGAACCGCGCCGCGAAATTCGTAATTGTGTGAAATCAGCAGCAAAAGGGCACGGCGAAGGTTGTCGGGAATATCGAGCGATGTATCCCCAAACCCGGCAACAATATCGATTTCAATACCATTCATGGACTTCGCCGGAGATACTGGAGCAGTAACTTCAAGCCGGGCCGGAGAGGAAACATGATCAAGGTCGAGGAATGAGTTTGGGATGGAATGAAAATTGCCGGACGCATCGTAAATTCGCATTTCGAGAATGGTCTGCACCGGCCAAATGCCCAGCCGAAACACCGCATTGCGCGGCGGACAATCGAAAAATTCGCGCCAAGTCTGTGTGATCAACTTCAAACCTGAAACAGCTTCGAGATGTGCCAGAGATGCGTCGATCAAGGTATTCAGATATTCATCATCATCTGCGGTATCTATTCGAAGATGTCGCTTTACCTCCTCCAGGGTTACAGGCTTTGCAGTTGGTGCCATTATTAATGCCAGGGCCATATCAGGATCCATTCAGGTGGTTGAAAAAAGCCCCACCCGGAAAATCCGGGCAGGGCCACAGCATGCATTTCATGGCAGTTAACGGGCGAAGCCATGATCCGGCGGGGAGGAACGCCTATGCAGTGCCGAACTTGATCAACTTGATCGCGTCAAAATCCTGGACGCCGCCGCCAACCCGTTTGGTTGTATAAAACAACACATAAGGCTTGGCGGAATAGGGATCCCGAAGGACGCGAACGCCTGCCCGGTCAACAATGAGATAGCCACGGTTGAAATCACCAAAAGCAACTGAAAGACTGTTTGAGGCGATGTCGGGCATGTCCTCTGCTTCCAATACAGGAAAGCCCATAAGCATTGCCTTTTCTCCAGCCGCGGCCGGCGGCTGCCACAGGTAATTGCCATCTGCATCCTTGAGTTTTCGGATATCAGCCTGGCTTCGCCTGTTCATCAGCCAATTGGCATTCTGCCGATAGCCGGCTTTCAAAGCGTAAATCGTTTCAACCAGAACATCCGAAGATGCGGCAGCATTGAATGTGCCGTCACTGCCGGTTGGCACATAGCCAAGATTGCCCCAGCTCCATCCGGCTTCATCGACCGTCGCATAGTCGAGAATTCCTTTTGGTTTGTTGGTTCCATCACCATTGATAAACGCTGCGCTTTCCTGCTCCGCAAAAGAGATTTCAACTTCCTGAGCAAGCCATTCGTCGATGTTGATTGCAGCATCATCAAGAAGCGTTGAGGTTGCAGCGGGCATTGCATAAAGTTCCATGGTCGGAAACTGTAGTTCTGAAAGTGTTGGGGCTGCTGTTTGGGAGCGAAGATCGGCTTCTGACACCCAACCCGTTGCAGGACCTGTCATCGCGAAAGGTTTCTTGTACATGGACGAGGACACCGTGATCACGGATGCGACCGAGCGAATGGGTGAAATGCTGGCCAGTCTTTTACCAATCTCGGCGGCTGTTTCATCAGGCACCAGATACCCGCCATCCGGATCGGAAGAGCGCGACATCGCTTTTTCCTCATACCGGCGCAGACCATTTTCGTTACCCTTGCGGACATAGCCGTCAAAGGCATTCTTGTGCTCACTGGAAGCAAAGGAATTGAACCTTGTTCCTTCAGAGCCAGGTCTGCGGGACTTCAGAAACAATTGGTCCATCTGGCGCTTTTGCTGATCAAGTGCCATGTTGATGCGGTTCATCTTTTCCGTTGTCACGACATCAGCGCCAATTTGGGTTTCAACCTGCATGAGCCGTTCGTCATTGGCCTGGCGGAATGCCTCAAAGGCAATCATGAAATCGTCAAACGCTTCAGCGACATCATTCGCATTTCCACTGATCGGCTGTGCTGCGAGCAATTCTTCCTTGCGTGAAAGTGCCTTGGTTTCCGGAGCTTTGGACTTGCCAACGCTTACCGGCACGGGTGTTTGTGTTTTCATATTCATATCCTGTTTGAACTGAGTTTGAGAATGCGGGCAGCTTTTCTGATTTTGTCTGCCAGCGGCTGTGAGCCTCCAACCGCATCCTGCCGGTTGAGGGCATGACGATATCCCTTGGTGATCACCAGACGGGCATCGCCTCGCGACAGGCCGGCATCCCGCACAAGCCATCGCTCAAATTCCCGAATGGTCGGAATACCCGGTTTCAGATATCCGGAGCCGGGGTTTATGTTTTTTACTGTCTCTACGCGGGCGCTTTCCTGCATGGGAAAAGTAACCACGGAAATTTCCCAAAGATCGGCTTCAAGAATTCTGCGCGCACCTGTCGCCGGGTCCTGACTTCAGCGGATGGTCTTGAAGCCGATGGAAAGACCATCAATCGCCCCTGCCCTCATCAACTCCAGCACTTCCCTGCCTTTTTCAGCCGCGGTTGTGAGATGTCCACGGACACGAAGACCATGGGCCGTCTCCAGCACGCTATCCCAGACGCCGATAGGTTCATCGGGGTTGTGCTGGAAGAGCATACGAATATTTGCAGCGCCACGCCGCGCAAGCGAAAGTGAAAATGCGCCTGGTGCTACAATGTCGTTACCCAGATCGATTTCATCAAAAACGCTGGCGTAACCAGAAAAGCTGCCATCGAGCTGAATTCTCTCAAGTGTGCTCGAGACGTATTTGGTCTCACGCAGCCGGTGCAAGCTGTCGTTATTCATGCTTTTCTCCAAATCAGGTGGACTATTTGCCGGGTTGGCTGGTCTTCTCGCGGCTTACAAGAACATTGCGGACCACCCCCAGTACCCACCAGGCACACAGGCTTGCGGTGGTTGCGCCCATCAGGGCGACCTCAAATCTAGACAGGTGTTCGGCGACTTCGAAATGGTGTGCAACTTTCAATCCACAAGCCGGACCAAAGGTAATGCCAAGGATAAATCCGACCACAAAACGTATGGCCGCCTCCCGCCTCCCTTTTGGAAGTACATAGGCAATTGATACCGCCGACCCCAGGACCGCGCCGACAATTCTGCCGATCAACAACAGGAATTCTTCCGGTAATTCGTGAAAGGCGAAATTTGCGTTGAGATCAGAGTATTTCTGCATTTGAAATCTCCCCGTAACCGGTGGCGCTCCTCTTTTCGTTCACTGAAAGGAAAGAAGCCTCATTGACCCTCTTCCACAATGCTTCGCGATCAGAAGAAAGTGCCTCGATGCGGTCACGATCTATGTCAAGGTGCAGGCTTTGGGACCACACCGGCGCCATCCATCGTTGCAGGGCGCTGGTCACCCGGAACACCATCGGCAAGATTGTTTGCCGCCATAGCGCAATATTTGCTTCCTGATAATTTGAATAAGTGTTGTCGCCAGGAATGCCAAGCAGCATTGGCGGCACACCGAAAGCCAGAGCGATATCCCGGGCAGCGCCGTTACGCGCTTCCATGAAATCCATATCCTTCGGACTGAGCCCCATCTGTTTCCAGTCGAGACCACCTTCCAGCAGCATCGGGCGCCCTGCTCTGGTTGCTCCGGCGTAACCCTGTTCCAACTCGATTTTGAGCCGTTCAAATTGCTCGTCGGTCAAATTGCCGCCTTCCTGCGGATTATAGACCAGGGCGCCGGATGGGCGTGCTGAGTTGTCCAAAAGCGCCTTGTTCCATTTGCTGGCTGAATTGTGAATGTTCAACGCCATATGCGCCGAGGCCAACGGCGATACACCGTCAAAATCCGCCAGCGGATTATAAAGCGCTATGTGCAGAATTGGCGCGGAAACTTCAGACATTTCATAGCGGGTCTTGCGGCCGGCTACGCAATAATCATAAGCGACCGGCCAACCAGATTGATCTGTCACCAATTCCATGCGATCAGAGCGCAGCGTATGCAGCTCCCTTGGCACACCTTCCATTTCGGTTTGCAACACATAAGCATTTCCAGAAATCATGAGGCTGGAGTAAATGTTCTCCATCAGCTCGTGACCGGTTTGAAGCGGGTTTGGCCTTGCCAGCAAATCGAGAAACGGATGCGTGTCCACCTCCTCCCGGCCGTCATAAACCAGCAGTGGCAGGGATGCGGCAGCCTCTGATACCATCCGGATGCAACGCTGGACCACCGGGTTCTTGACGTAACCTTCATGGGCAAGACCAGCATATCCGTGATCAGGCCAACTAGCTTCTGCGAGCCCATGCAAGGCAATCAAAGGACTGACAACCGCCTTGCGCTCAATCGCCGAAGAAGGACCAGGATGGTTATCCGGCATAGCCCTCCCGGGCATCTGGACAGGTGTTTGGCTGGTAGCGCCAGCGCGCAACCATTGCATCAGTTTGCTCATCCTATTTCCAATATTGTTGATGTTACTTCCAACCGCAAAGGCGCGGGACACCGCTGACAAATTGAGTCCGCAAATTGTCTCAAGTAGCTGTTAAAAAGATATTTTTATTTGCAATTCTCAGGTAGATCGTACCTTGGGTTGTTTCTGGTTCCTGAGCACCAGTTCGTTGAGCGCCCAGACAAGTGCGTCAAGCCTGTCCGGCGAGCGCCCATTCGAAAGCCCGTCCGGACCGAAGTCACACATCTGATCTTCAAGTTCTGCAAGACCGCCTGTATGGCGTACCTTTCCCTGCGCATACAACATTGCAACAGGTTCGGCTCTGACCCACTTTCCGCGACTGGCGCGGACAGGAACAACGGGGAGAGACGGTTCGATCATTGTCAGAACGGTTTTCACCATATCGCCTCCCTGGTTGACCTCCGCCACCACACAATCAGCTCCGTAACGATGATACAACATGACAACCTGTTTTGACCAAACCTCAGGTGAAACACCCTGAAGTGTTGCGTCGGCCAAAACGTAGCACAGGCCTTCTGCATCTTTGCCCGCAGCAATGATCCCGCATGCGTCAGACTTGGCGCCTGAACTCGCTGGCGGATCGACAGCTATTACTATCCTTTGCAACGGTGGCGTCATCGCAATCCGCATCGCTTCGAGATCGCTTCTTTTCCATAATCCATCCTGACGGTCTTCAATTATTTCGCCATCCAGTTCCTGGCGGCCAAGCCTTGTGCCGCCGTATTGACCTGTTACATAGTCCAGAAATCCGGGAGCGAGATTTACCCCATTTTCAAAAGTCGACGAATGCGTAACAGCAGTCGATTTACTGGTTACAAGTTGTTTTAAAAACGACAGTGGTTTTGGTGTCGTGGTAATCATTTGGCGGGGCATTTTTCCAAGCCGCATGCAAAATTGCAACATGTCAAAAGTCGCATCTACATAGGGCCATTTGGCAATCTCGTCACACCAGGCTGCGCCAAACTGGCTGCCGCGCAACCCGTCCGGATCATTGGCAGAAAATATCTGCCCGATCGTTCCATCCGGCCATTCGAGGCGGCGGCGTGATGCAATCCATCTTGGTCGCTTGTCCTTGCGGTGGACTGATAAAAGACCGGATTCTCCCTCAATCATGACCGCCTGAACATCCTGATATGTTTCACCAATGAGCGCCACCCGCCCGGCACTATCACCAATCGTATAATTGTCTTTTGCGACTATCGATCTAAGCCATTCAGCCCCGGCTCGCGTTTTGCCCGCGCCACGACCACCCATCATAAGCCATTTTTGCCATTTTCCCCGGGGGGGAATTTGAGGTGTATGCGCCCATAACCACCATGTGCGCGACAACTCTTCCTTTTCGAATGGATCAAGCGTCGTGATCAGTGCCAGCTGTTGCGCTGGCTGCAAGATTTGCAATCTGCTTTTCAAGCTGTTGATGGAATTCCATAACATCTTGTGGGTATAAATCGGCTTCATCCGGCGCGTTTTCCAAACTAAGGGTCAATCCCTCGAGAAATTGCAGGGCTTTTGCGATGGAGAGCATTTCCTTGATCTGCGCCTCGCTGTTCTTGTATTGGAAGTTTTCCTCCCCCTTGCTTCTTTCGCGTGCGAACACATCTCCCAGAAATACCGCCAAATTCAACGCTGTTTTCAACTTGGCTTCACGGGTCAACTGAACAATGTCGCCATCACCAGCGGATTTTGTTGACAGTTCCCCTCTTTTGGCATGAGCCTCGTTGATTGAAAGCGCATCCGTTCCACCACCCTCTTCCATGCTCCAGGCTTCATCGAGCGAGCGCGAAGCAAGTTCGGACAATTCGCAGCCGGTAATTGTAGCAAGCGCATCCAGACTTACGGCATGGGTCTCGTAAAGATTGCGGATGAGTCGCCAGCGCTCCTCAAGGCAACGGAATTTATTCCCATCCATTCAGGTTCCTGTAGTGTTTTCGGTTTCGGGATTATTCGATCTCCCCAGCCTCAAAAGCACAAAGAAAACCGCAAGACGAAAACATCGGGTGATTTTGACCCACTTCTTCGACCATGAATAGAAGGTATCAAATCACCGGTGCGGTGTCAACAGAAATATGAATTTATTCCTATTTTTCTTATCTAAGGATCTGGATTTATCGAGACCGACATAACGATCGCGAAAATCAAACCATATAATCTAACAATGATTCTTTTAACATTCATAAGCGCGGTTGCAGTTATCGAATATTGTCGACTAAATTTTGTGTTTGGACTTAATTATTTAATATTTCCGGTCGCATGGGTCTGTTTGGAAACGTATCACCATCTCCCCACATTAATATCCAACTACAGATCGAATTACAGTATTGAGAAAGTTCATAGGAATAATTGGCAAGACTTCTAAATGTCGTATTAATATCTTTTCCGAGAAGACTTTTACCTCGAATGCTGCCACGTTCTGAGTCAGGCAAAACTTTTGGTAGTTCATCTTTTTTAATATCGATTACTTTTTGAAATTCTTTGGACCACATCGTATGAGTTGCCCCATTACGAAATCCAGAAATCTTACCGACTTCGTCATGCAACCAGACAATCTCATCTATCGCGTAGAAAAATTGCCTTTGACCTCGATTAAGTGGACCAAAAGGACGTAGTTTTTTATGTGAAACAGCAAGAGCTTTCAAAATATCGCGTTGTCCAGCGTCAGATTTGATAGCATTCCAAATCGCCCTAGTATGAACGGGGTCCTTTATTCCTGATAGCTGCCAAAACACGTCTCCGAGTGACCCGTGTAACTGGTTCCAAGCCCAAATTACGAAACCCACTTCGGCTGCAAAATTAGCGTATTCTCCCGTTATTGGAATGCCGCCACGAAATCCAAAATAGTCAAATGGTTCATTGTCCATGTTATATACCAATCAAAAATGATCCAACTAGATGCGATTACTTGGTATGAATAAACGTCCTAATTGCTGCTGCCAGAAAATCATCAAATTTGCGGATAAACAATTACGCTTTAGTCTGCCGGTGAAACATCCTCGCCGGGCCAGGTGACCACATGGTCCTCATAGTCGTCTACTGTGAGATTGTTTTCGGGGATCACCCTCCCCCTCACCGAAACACCCGCATCATGAACTGATTGCGGATTACCGGAGATAAGCGGATGCCACGCGAAAAGGTCTTTACCCTCCTTCACCAGCCGGTAGGCGCAGGTTGGCGGAAGCCATTGAATTTCCATGACTTTTTCTGGCGTCAGATCAATACAATCAGGTACAATATCGAACCGGAACTCGTAGCTTTTACAGCGGCACGAGTCGCAATCGAGTTCACTGCAGGCTATGTTGGTGTAGTAAATCTCTGCCGTATCCCAATCTTCCAACTTGTTCAGGCAACATCTACCACAGCCGTCACACAGGGACTCCCATTCGCTTTTGGACATTTCCTGAAGCGTTTTGTGTTTCCAGAACGGATTTTTCAAACTTATATCCAATTTGCATCCTGATTTTCGTTCAGCCCTGATTATTTATCAAGGTATGTGGTGGACCATTAAACAAGGCTCTTTACCAGAAGCCAAAAGATTGCACCATCTGCCGCAAAAAAACTCCAAATCGCCGCATTTTCTGGTATAGAAAACTACCTTTCCCTAAGTGAGGTTCGCATCGTGCGCAATCCGTTTGACAATAATGGCAAGAAGAAGAGGAACAAATGGCTCCTGGAACTGGATTCCTGGATCGATTCCTCGCTTTACCGCATGCGCGCAGATGGATCTGAACGCTGGGAAAACATTACCGTATTTTTCCAGAAATTCCGTGTCTCCGGCTTCAGAAAGGCTCTCGTTGAAGTAGTCGACGAAGGGATGACGATCGGTCTGGTCGGCTTGATATTGCTTTTGGCTCTGGCGCTTCCGGCTTTTGAGGAGACGCAGAAAAACTGGCGCGACAAGGAAGATTTTTCAGTCGTTTTCCTTGATAGATACGGCAAGGAAGTCGGCCGCCGAGGCGTCAGGCAGGCCGACTCTGAGGAACTGGACACATTGCCTGACTATTTTATAAAGGCGGTGCTGGCAACCGAAGACCGCAGGTTCTTTGAACATTACGGCATCGACTTTCTGGGGCTATCGAGAGCACTGGCCGAAAACGTTCGGGCAAACTCGGTCGTGCAAGGCGGCTCATCAATTACCCAGCAGCTAGCAAAAAATCTCTTCTTGACGAACGAACGAACGATTGAACGAAAAATCAAGGAGGCATTTCTCGCCTTTTGGCTTGAAACCAACCTGACGAAGAAAGAGATTTTGAAGTTCTATCTCGACAGGGCCTACATGGGCGCTGGAAATTTCGGAATTACTGCCGCATCAGAATTTTACTTCGACAAAAGCGCCAAGGATTTGACCCTGGCCGAGGCAGCCATGCTGGCAGGACTTTTCAAGGCCCCGACGAAATATGCGCCGCATGTCAATCTGCCAAATGCCAGGGCTCGGGCAAACGAAGTGCTTACCAATATGGTACAAGCCGGCTTCATGACCGAGGGCCAGGTGGTCGCCGCTCGCAAGAAACCCGCGACACCGGTGGAACGAGCGGATGTTGAAGGCCCCAACTATTTTCTTGATTGGGCTTTTGAAGAAGTTCAGCAGATCGCCCGCGGTCTGCCTGAGAAAAGCTTCTTTGCCAAAACCACCGTGGATGTCGACTTGCAAAAGGCGGCAGAAGAGGCAATTTCAACCCATTTGCGCCAGTTCGGCAAAGAGAAGAATGTAAGCGAAGCAGCTATGGTTGTTCTCGACAACGAAGGAGCAGTGCGCGCGATGGTCGGGGGCAATGACTATGGCGAAAGCCAGTTCAACCGCGCAACCAACTCGCGGCGCCAACCTGGCTCTTCCTTCAAACCTTTCGTTTATGCAACCGCTGTGCGGGAACTGAAACTTGAGGAAAACAGCCGCGTGGTCGATGGCCCGATCTGCGTTACCACCGCAGGACGATCCTGGTGTCCGGGCAATTATGCAGGTCGCTTTCGTGGAGCCATTCCTGTTACTGAAGCGATAGTCCGCTCGATCAACACTATCCCGGTCAAGTTCTATGTTGGAGCGGACGGTCGCCCCGGTATTGGCGGAAAGAAAATTGTTGAAACAGCCCGTGCTATGGGAATTGAATCCGAACTGGTCGTTTCTCCTGCCATGGTGCTTGGCGCAAATGGCCTGACAGTCAATGAAATGGCAACCAGCTACGGCGCTTTCATGACAGGCGGATACAAACTCAATCGTCATGGTATATTGCAACTGACAAATGCCCAGGGTGATATTCTGTATGATTACCGCAAAACAATCATTCCAAGTGAACGGGTTTTGGACGAGCGGACGGTCAGTGTCATGAACAGAATGATGGCCCAGATCCCGGAATGGGGAACCGGCAAGGCAGCTGCGCTTGAGGGGATTCGTGCGGCAGGGAAAACAGGCACGACAAACTCCTATCGCGATGCATGGTTTTGCGGGTTCACCGGAAACTACGTTGCCGCGGTGTGGATGGGCAATGATAACTATCTTCCAACCCGCAAGTTGACAGGCGGAAGCCTGCCCGCGATGATCTGGCAACAGTTTATGACTTTTGCCCATCAGAACATTGATCTGAAGCCCATCCCTTTTATTGACAACCCATTGCCCGGCATTCCGGAAAAACCTGCCGGTACTGATTTGTCGGAAAGCATTCAACCGGTATTGCGACCCAAGACACTTTCCGAAGGAGCAGAAAAGGCACTACGGGATTTAACCAGAAGATTCAGGCAGGTGGCACCTGTGAAGCAGCCTCAGGTGGTAGCCTCGAATCCATTGCAGGATCGGGCTGCCCAGTGATCCCAGCTTTATCCAGATTCTTTATTTCAACCTCCCATTTGAGCCACTGATCCCGTGCGTTTAATCATAAATGTTACCATTGTTATAGCGATAGGGTTGCTTCTTGGCGCTTCCACCGCATGGTATTCCATCAAGCGAAACCATGGTTTTGGTGGCATAAAGGCAGGGCCGTGGACAGCATGGCCATTCGCCGGCGGAGCAGAAGCTGATCCATATACCATGGCAAAGGTTTCAAAGGATGGCATCATACCGCTTGGTGCCACCGAAGGTTTGGCCTTTGAGGCTACAACTGATGGTCAGGGAGAACCGCTCAACCTGAATTGCGAGTATTCAATATCAGGCATCACGCCGCCCTCGAAGCTATGGACCATTGCTGCTTATCACGAAGATGGGACGGCGCTTGAACCAACGAGCGGCAGCAAGGCAGCCATGCATTCAGGTAACATCCTGAGATTTCCAGACGGATCATTTCGAATTTTCGTGAGCAGAAGACCGCAAGCCGGGAACTGGCTCAGCGTCTCCGGCAAAGGCGGATTTTACGTCGTGCTTCGAGTATACGATACACCTGTCACGAGCACCTCAGGTCCGGTAAACCCGCAAATGCCCCAAATCGTCAAACAGGAATGCATCCAATGAAGTGGCGCGTGCTTTATCTGACCGCGATGGGGCTGATATTGGCGGGTCTGATTCACATTTCTATCGTTTTGCTGATCCCCAAACTAGGCACCCGAGATGCTTGGGCCTTCTTGTCTGGAAGGACAGATATATTCTCTTTCACCAAGCTTAAGAACAATGAAACCGGCGCTGCTATCGCTGAAGTTGATCCGTTTTTTACCTACGGTGTATGTCGATTTGATCTTGATGAGGCGCCTCTTAAAATGGCCGGCCCTGTTACAGCCACTTTCTGGTCTGCATCAGTTTTTGATGACAATGGTGCGGTAATCTATTCCCTGAACAACCGCACAGCAATCGACAACAAACTGGATTTGCTGATTGTCAATCCTTTGCAGACATTGGAACTGCGTGAAGCGCAACCCGAGGAAGTTGAAACATCGGTTGTGATTGAATCACAGATCAACAAGGGATTTGTAATTATCCGGGTATTGCAGCCCGACGACAGCTGGATTGAAAACAGTCAGGAATTTCTGTCAAACATCAAGTGTGACCGCTTCACCTACTAGGTTTGGCATTTCAGGTTTCAAATGCGTCCCAATGGCGAATTCAAACTTTGGGAGATTTGACTTTTAGTCCGGTCATAACGAACGCCGGTAAAAAACAGCAGTTGCGCACATCGCTTGCCAGCCTGCTTCTGTTTATCCAAAGCATTTACCATTTTTGTTGCACTGATCGATCGCATCGGCCTTTCCGGAAACTTTATCAATTTCCCCATTTTCCGCTCCTCAAAATTTCAAAACTCGAATCAACCGACTTTAAAGCGGCCTGTATTTGATTGAACTCCAACACGGTTAACAGTTCGCTAACAAATTCAGGAGCAATGTTCTCCATGATGATCAGTGATTCGTCATTGACCTGAAACAGTCAGATACTTCAATTGCCTGGATGAGAAAATGATGGCTTCCGCTGCCAAGTTCAAACTAACAATACCAGAAAAAGCAATCCGTGAAGAATTTCGGAACAGTTCTCCTTCTCCAGATATAGCATCAATCGATTCAAACCTGACTAGTTCCAAAGATTTCGAAATTTTCAATACTACTGCTGCGCCCAAAAAAAATCGCGCGGCGCGCATTCTTATTGATACAACGCGTGAGTTTGGAAGGTTGAACCGTCCCTCAAGAGAGAAAATAGAACAGTTCAAGGAAGTTTTCTACCAACTGATCGACCGTATCGAGGATCAGGATCGGCGCCTGATTTCAGCTATGCTTGCCAGATCACCTTTTACACCGCGGGCAGTCGCATTGTATTTTGCCCAGGACCGTGAAGAAATCGCTGCGCCTTTCTTGCTGTTTTCGACCGTTTTGGGCGACATTGATCTACGGGCGATTGCTCGAAAAAAGGGCCAAAGCTACGCTGACATCATTGCCAAGCGGCGGCTTCCAATGGACAGCCACACGATCAGCACCTTGAAGAAAGTTGATGCGCCAAAAGTCGGCAACTCATCTGAAGACAGACCAAAGGTCATGGCGGGCGAAAACCATCCTGTCTTGGACACCCCGGAAATGCCTGCACCAAAATGGTTGAGCGGTGATGAAATCGTCGCGCTGGCTGGAGTTGGTGGAAAACTTGGACGGGCATCATCAGCGTCAAAGAGCCAAGTTGATGAATCAGCCATTGTCGAGAAAACTCCCGCAGTAAGGCCTGAAGCGGTATTGCCTACCCGCGAAACACGCGAATTGCTGGATCTGGCCCGGAAACTGGACAATGCTGGAGTGGCTTCCAAAATAGAAAATCTCTGCTGCCTAGATAGCGCTTCCACTTTGCGACTGATACAGGCTGCGAGCGGCGAGGAAATTGTCTATCTTGTAAAGGCACTTGGGATGCCATCGCCGCAGAATATGCAGTTCATCCTGATGCTTTGCCCGCGCATAGGCAGGAATTTCGAGACTTACACGAAGACCAAGGCTTTGCTGAAGGAGCTGGATGCAGGTATCTGCCGCATGATCTTCAATGAGATCGGAGCCAGGTTTGATATTCCAAAGCCGGATTTTGCATCCCGTGCAATTGAACAGCCTGCAGGAAATTTCAGCCGTGCAGTTGAACGCAGGCGCAATGCTTTAGAGCAGTCGGTGATTGCCAAGTCAGCCCGCAATGCACAAAATGCATCCCGCGCAAGCCATCAGCGGATTGTCGGTTGAAGTTACTGGTCAAAGGGTTTGACCTTGGAGATTGAATTAAACTCGCCCGGCTTTTCGATTTCGACAATCCAGCAATCCTGATCGAATTTTGTTTGCGCCATTATCTTGGCTTCAATCTGCGACGGATCGAGATCTGTTCCTGTCAGTTCAAACAACCGGTCGAAACTGCCTGCTCCATCCACTAGACTTTGAGGAGCCGGGGAGTAAAAATCAGCCCTTTCCGGTGATTTCAGATGCACGAAAAAAACAGCACCCGCCTCCTCGGAGCCTTTGTGCAAAATGGTTACAAATGCGCCGGATGATTGTTCAGCCCTCATGATGGCCGATACAAATATAGAAGACTTCAGGCGCATGGGTGGCCTTCGCTTATCCTTGGGACAAAGCGCCGAGATTGATCAGTTTTTGCAATACTGTCGGTTCTGGCCTGCCTGTAACAGCCAGCTTGTTGCGGCGTTGAAAATCCATGATCGCAGCTTCTGTCTGTTTACCGAAAATACCATCTGCTTCAATATTGGCAACACCAACATTGGTAATCCCCTTCTGGATCATTTGAACCAAAGCGGGGTCGTATTGCGATGTCGCGGAACTGTCCTCAACCAAACTTGCAATCGATTTTTTTGGCGCGGCGCTCACGATCTCAGGGCTGTCCTGCAATATTGAGTCAAGCAGAGACCTGGAAGCTTCACCGGTTTGTTCCAACGCGTGTCTTGCCTGATAGGCCATTATTGCGGACCGTGTCACCGGCCCGTTCAATCCGTCTATCGCACTCTTGAAATCGCCTGTCTGAACCAAGGCTTTTTGAACGGCCTCGATCAGCTCCGACTTTTGCGGGCCGGAGTAGATTTTCTGGCGCGCACTATCCCCGCTTGCCGGGGTGGGAATGCTCTTTGGCTGCACAGCAAGCAGTTTAACAGATTTGACCTGCGGCGCTATCGACTGGGTGATCGTATGATCGCGGGTCGCCCAAATCGGATCAGGGTGACTTCCCGGCTGCGAATAGAACGCATTGCCTGCAACCAATGCAAATGCCACTGCAAACGTGCAAGAACCAGCCGCCGCTGAAGGGTTGTTCTGAAGCGTGGTAAAAAAGGAATCAAGGATGCCGTTTTTCATGATTACTCCTTACGCCGTATTGCGGATAATCCGCATGCCATCGTCATGAACCACTTTTTGGGTATGGATGGCTGTAATTTTTTCAACCGCATTTGAACCAGGTATCTGACGTCCCGACTTCCCGTGTATCGGCAATGTCAATCGAACGGTTGTACCTTTACCACGCTCGCTGGCGAAACTGATGCTGCCATTGTGGAGTTCAACAAGCCCTTTAACGATGGAAAGTCCAAGACCGGTTCCTTCGTATTTTCTGTCATATTTGCTGTCTGCCTGAAAAAACGGTTTACCCAGATTTTCGAGATTCTCCGCGGAGATACCTACACCTTGGTCAACAATTGTCAGTCCGATTGTGCGCGCCTTGCGCTCTGCGATGATCATGACTTTACCGTACTCATCAGAAAACTTGATTGCATTTGACAGCAGATTGATGACGATCTGCTTAACAGCTCGTTCATCTGCAACAATTTCCGGCAATTCGTCGAAACCAGAAGTCACCAATTCAATCGAATTGCGAGCGGCCTGTCCGCGCATCATGGCCGTCGTATTTTCAAGTGTCTTCGAAAGGCTGAAACACTCGGGGAATATTTCGTACATGCCGTTTTCGATTTTTGACATATCCAGAATACCATTGAGCAATGTAAGCAGATGGCTGGCAGAATGATGGATTAGGCTGACATATTCGGAGCGTTTTTCCGGCGCGATATTGGTGATAAGGGGCGAATTCAGAAGCTCTGAAAATCCCAGAATTGCATTCAATGGCGTTCTTAATTCATGACTGATATTGGCGAGAAACTGGCTCTTTGCTACGTTTGATTGCTCAGCCTCAATACGCAATTGTTCGGCAAATTCCTCGTTCTGCTTGATGTCTGATATGTCGCGATAGGTCACCAACCCGAACTTTGATCGGGACGATATACCTTCAATCACCGTAAAATTGATCTCAAACCATTTGGAGACAGGCGAACTGTTGCCAAACGGAATTGTTCTGAATTGCGCGGTACGGCGTTCATCCACTCCGCAATCGTTCAATGAAGCCAGGAAATGCGCAACGATTACCCTGTCCCGCACATGAATGCGCTCGAGATAGCTTTTTCCGATCTGGCCAATTTCAACGCCCAATTGCCCTGCTGCAGCTTGGCTGATCCAAAGCAATGCACCATTTTCATCGTGTATACTGCAGGGTGTGGACAATGATGCGTTGCCAAACGAAGACGCCAGATCTTCCAATTTTTTCAGATCTTTCACAATGACTGCCAGATCGGCGGCACAGGCCGCTGACCTTGGTTCATTGGAGACAGGAATTTGTTGTTTACGCAATACGAAGCCACCTTATATCTGTGCAGCCAGAGTCTCACAGCAGCTTTAATGCAATCCTAAACACGCAGAGTGAAGAAGCAGTTTTTGAATGGATATTGGTGAAACGGGGCCGAAAGTCGATTTATAGTGAACAAAGGGTTACTGTATTGGATTGTTGGAATTTTCCCCGCTAAAGCTCCGATCACTGACGGCATAATCGAAAATCCACTCTTCTTTTTTTGGTTTGGTAGATGCCAAAGTCCATAGAAGGACAATTCATTAAAATTTGAATCAAATTGAGTGGCTCTTACAAACGCAGGTTTAAAACAGGCATGATACCCATTGCCTTGGGAAAGGTGAGTATCATGTTTTTAATTCGAGCAGCATTCTGGCTAACCTTGGTTATAGCTTTCATTCCGGTCAAACAGAGCGATTTGCCAGTTGGACAGCGATCCATTTCGACAATGGAAACAGTCAGCCTTGCGCAATCTGTGTTTGCCGATCTGTCCACGTTTTGTGCACGCAATGCTGAGACCTGTGAAACAGGGGGTGTACTGATTTCACAAATGGGAATGAAGGCGCGCGAAGGAGCCAAACTCGCTTATACCTGGCTGGACGGGCGCTATGGCACTTCCAGTGAAATCGCCCGAAGTCAGGCAGACAAAGCCGAACAACCAGTTGATCCTGTATCAACCTCGTCCATTTCAGCCAACTGAAGCAAACAGCCGTTTAAGATCCGCTGTTTCTTCACAAGTGCTGTAAATTCGGTTTAGGCACCTATATAGGGTATAACCAAACCAGTGAGAGACCGGCGGTTAGTACCCATGAAAATTGATGAAATCATCGAAAACTTTGAATTCCTGGAAGACTGGGATGATAGATACAAATATCTGATTGAACTTGGAGACGGGTTATCGGAATTTCCAGCAGAATTGCAGAACAATGAGACCAAGGTTCAGGGTTGCGTCAGTCAAGTCTGGATAGCGAGCAAAAGGGGCGAAGGCTCTGATCCTCAAATCAATTTTATCGGGACGTCCGATGCACATATCGTGCGGGGACTCATTGCTATCACCCTCGCAATCTTTTCAGGCAGAAAAGCCAGCGAGATCATTGCCACAAATGAGCAGGTCGTTTTCCAAAAATTGGGCCTTTCTGAACATATCACCCCTCAAAGATCAAACGGACTTCGGGCTATGGTAGCGAGGATCAAGGAAGTGGCAGCCAATGCCACTGTCCCGGCTCATTAAACGACAATCATATTTGCGGCCGAAAGTCGCTTGTTCCCCAACTTTGGATGGATGAACCCTTTCGTCTGGTCTCCAATCCATAGTGGCGCACCAATTCACGCAGGGCTGTCCTCAACATCAGTTTTGCAGAACGCGGAGGCCAAGATCTTTCCCGTTCAACGGTTTCCAAACCTTTGAGAAAACAGCAAACATCCAGTGCTATACCGGAGAGGTCCTGGCCCAATGCTGCCACAGCCTGCTCCACCTGCTTTTTGGCATCCGTTGCAAAGTCCGAGAAATCCGCGGCCTTGTTCATGCCCCGGCCGCTTGACGCCACGCTCGCAATCCAGTTGGCCGAAATGCGGGGTTGCAATTGAGATCGTTCAAAATCAAGGCGCAGACGCTCGCCTGCCTGAAATTCTGTTTCACTCAACCAGCTGCGGCCGTTCTTATCCTGGCGTGTGTATAATCTGGAGAGTGGCGATTCATGTTCGTTATAGAGAACTTGCTGAATATTGCCTTCAACTGAAACAGATCTTTTCGTTACGCCACTATGCCGCGCACCTGATGGATATTCACAATCCCGATCTGGAAACAATATTCGCTTCAAGCATGCGCTGCCCTCGGCTGTCAGTTGCAAAAACCCTTCGGTTTCGTCGATCAGGCCTTCTGCCCGGCAGGTCTTCAACAACGCAGCCGGAAATCTATGATGACGTTCCTGCCAAATAATTGTCCATGCATTTTCTGCAAGTGAGAAGCTGGCTGATTTACCCGCGCCCTTTTCCAGAAGTTTTAAGAGTCTCGATTTTTGCCTGTCCCGGTTAGCCTTCATAATATCAGACATCGTCGCGCTGCCTTTCCATCAACTCACCCAGGGCTCGCGCAGAAACCAGCAGATTTTCCATCGCTTCCAGACGCTTGTCGAACTCCTCGTTGTCACGAAGGTCTTCGACCAACCGGCAGGCATGGGAAATTGTGGTCCGGTCGCGTTTGAAGAAAACAGCCACCCGGTGATACGGGCAGGAAAAAACGGTATGCATCAGGTACATGGCCATTTGACGGGACAGGCAAATATCGGCTCTGCCGCGTGAGCTATTGAGAAGTGCCTCAGGCTTCACCTTTTCAAGGGTTGAAACCAGTTTCAAGACAAGACTGCCAACAGACTGGTCGTATTGCCGTGCTGCAAGGCTCTCATCTTCCAGAGTTGGATGTCGAACATCCGCGCTAACACGCCTCAGCTTCCCGTTCAAACATGAAGAAATATTCTGATACATTTACCACTCCCAATAGAGGACTATATTCCTATTATGGGAAATGCAATCAGCAAATGGATATTTTTGCTTCAAGAAGTCGAATTATTCAGATATTACCATTTTTAATCAGTAGCTTAGCCGAAATATAAAATTCTTTGGTGAGTTTCTTATCCCCGCAGCCCTTGATTGCGCAATGCTCTTATGCTTTGGGGGGCACGGCATTGAACCATAACAGACCCATTTGGCTAGAAAGCTTTGAGAAAAATCTGGAAGTACAGGCACGTCGTTTTCTAGAAAATCGCCGCGCAAGCAGCATTGAGACCAACAGGTTGCCGAGGCTGGTTGAGAACCTTACCGGTTATGATATTGAAGCAGGCGATCATTATACTGATGCCGTAAACCGACTGGAGAGCCTCATTGCAACACAAAGGCGGTGGGCTCGCGCCAGACATCCGCTCTATGACTTGAACCGACATCTTGCCCTCACTCAAACCCTGTCGGCCCTAGCGCAACGGGGAAAGAGCCAATAGGACCGCCGTATCACTGGCACATGATTTGCCAGCGACGATAATGAATTTCAGAAGGAAATCCGGTTCTAGCGCGGTTTGCGATAGCCCTTTTTACGGCCCAATCCCTTTTCACGAGCCAGACTGGAGCGCTTTTCCGAATAGCTCGGCGCAACCATCGGATATTCCGGGGGCAGATCCCATTTTTCCCGATATTCTTCCGGAGACATATCAAAATGAGAACGAAGATGACGTTTCAACGATTTGAATTGCTTGCCGTCTTCGAGGCAAATAATATAGTCGCGAAATACAGATTTCTTCGGATTGACTGCAGGTTTCTGTTCACCTTTCGGCTCTTCCGACTTGACGCCGATCAAAGCCTGAAACGCCTTGTGCACTTCGCCTATGAGATGTGGCAAGTCTGTTGTCGACACAGGGTTGTTGCTTACATAAGCTGCAATAACATCAGTGGTAAGCTCCACGATCATTGAAGCGTCGTCATTAGTTTTCGAGTTGATTTCTAACATGGGATTTTTCTCTTGTTCCTGGATCAGATTTGCTTCTGATTTTACATTTTATTGGCAGCACCAGCCGTCCCATATTCCCCACGAAGCTGATACATAATACCTAAGTAATATTTTTTACAAGGTTGTCAAATTTTTTGTTATTCAGAAATTCAATTTTCACTGTAAAAACATCAATATTCCCTTTTTGAGTGAATCGAAAATTTATATCAACTTAATATTATATAATATTAACATATTAAATATAAAATCATTTTAATTGAAAAATATCATGGCCTTATTGAAATTGCAGTTTATATCTACTGGATTCAACAATAACATTTTTTTGGTGAATGCCAAAGAAGTATACTTACCGGCTATGAATTTATGCATATGTTTTATCGATTTGATTCTGCTTAACAAGCGCAACACGAAACTTGTTGGATAATTTCAGCCAACTTTGCCGCAGAATCTGCGACTGGAGCCTATAGCGCGCAGCGCAGCGGGATATCAGCCATTGAGAAAAACACTTGTTAATTCGCTGTGAACACAAAGCTTTATCCTGTGCTTTATTCTGTACAAAATGCATAAATTGTTGAATAAAAAGTCATGTTTTTTTCCATCGTGGCCTTTGTCGGATTATTTGCCTTGTGGCTTTTAATGTCTGGAATTTTCAAACCAATGCTGATCGGCTTTGGTTTGATTTCGGCTGCTTTCGCCGTTTTTGTTTTACGCCGCATGGAGAAAATTGATGGCGAGCGGCTTAATCTGAGCATTTCTGTCCCAAAGAGTATCCTTTATGTGGCGTGGCTGCTGAAGGAAATCGCGCTTTCTTCTCTCAATGTGACGCGAATTGTTTTACAACAGCAGCCAAATTTCAGGCAAAAGCTGTTCAGTATCCCTGTTTCGCAGAATACGGATATTGCTCTGGTTGTTTATGCTAATTCGATCACTTTGACTCCGGGTACAGTCACGGTCGAAACGGAACCTGGTTACTTTCTTGTTCATGCGCTCAATCATAGTGCAGATGACTACGCTGCCTTGGCAGATATGGATGAACGCGTCACGGGACTTGAGTCCGTCAAGAATTCGGCGGTGACGCCATGAACTTGTTTGCAATTGCGGCCGTTGCCTTGCTGATATCGATGGCGATCATTCTCGTTCGGCTGTTCAGGGGGCCAACGCTCTATGACCGTGTTCTTGCTGTAAATCTTTTTGGAACAGCCACTGTCCTCTTCATCGGTATCATCGGTTTCATGAGCGAAAGGCCGGAGTTTCTTGATATTGCGCTGTTGTATGCACTGATAAATTTTGTCGGAACAATCGCAATCCTGAAATTTTTCCGCTATCGCTCCCTGGGCGATACGCCACAAATTACCAGTGCATCCGACAAGTCGTTCAAAGACGAGGTAGGCTGATGTTTGCTTGGTATCTGTTTGTCGAATTCCTCACATGGGCATGCATTCTCGGCGGCATATTCTTTGTCCTTGTCGGATCAATAGGTATTATTCGTTTACCTGATTTCTGGTCGCGAATGCACGCTGCATCCATCATGGATTCTGCCGGAGTGATTTTGTTCATTGCAGGCATGATGCTGCATAGCGGCTTTAATCTCGTCAGCGTGAAACTTGTCATAATCGGTGTTTTTCTTTTTGTAACCGGACCGACAGCAACACACGCAGTTGCCAATGCGGCTTTCGTTTCCGGATCCCGGCCGCTTGGCGGCGGGATGAAAGACACAAGTGAAGAGGCAAGCCTCGTACACAAGGAAGAAATCAAATAGAAACCGCAATTAATCTAGTTCTGTTTGCCATGATGGCCATTGTCGGTATTGCGATAATCCGCACAACTCGATTGTTTGCCGTTGTCATGTTGTCCGGTGTATTCAGCCTGTTATCAGCCCTGCTGTTTGTTACCCTTGATGCGGTGGACGTTGCTTTTACCGAGGCTGCTGTTGGCGCTGGAATTTCAACGGTTCTCATGCTGGCGACGATCGCCCTGACGTCAAGAACTGAAGCCAAGCCGACACGATCAAACGTGTTGCCGCTCTTTATTACAGTTGTCACCGGCATAGCCCTGGTATACGGCACCCTCGACATGCCAAGTTTCGGCACCCCGGATGCCCCCATTCATACCCATCTGGTTCCCGAGTATTTTGAACGGATACCGCACGAGATTGGAGTTCCCAACATAGTGACAGCAATTTTGGCCAGTTATCGCGGCTATGATACCCTGGGCGAAACCGTGGTTGTTTTTACGGCTGGAATAGGAGTTGTCCTATTGATCGGCGGATTTGGCCATCGCCGCCGCGATGAAGACGACGAGGAGGATAACGTTTGATGCGCCACCATCTTATTTTAAGGGTCATCACAAAACTCCTGCTGGCCCCGATCATTTTGTTCGCCCTTTATGTTCAGTTTCACGGTGACTATTCGCCCGGCGGCGGCTTTCAGGCCGGCGTAATCCTTGCCGTTGCATTCATTCTGTTCGGAACCGTTTTCAGCCTTGAAAAGGTTCAGCGGGTTTTGCCACCTGCTCTGGTTCATCGAATCATGGCACTGGGAGCGCTCATCTACGCGGGTACCGGTGTTGTTTCATTGTTTGTTGGATACAATTTTCTCGACTACGGCGCACTCGCACATGATCCCGAACATGGTCAGCATCTTGGCATTCTGCTTGTTGAAGGTGGCGTGGGGATCACTGTCACGTCGGTAATGATCAGTATTTATTACGCCTTTGCCGGACGCCAGCCCATTATTAGTGATCAGGACTGGTAAATGATCTTGGAACTTGAATTTGTGCTAGGACACCTGAATTATTGGTTGTTCATCATCTTGATGATGACAGGCCTCTATATAGTGGTGGCGCGCGGCAATCTGTTGAAAAAGATTGTCGGCCTTAACCTGTTTCAGTCAGCTGTTTTCATGCTGTACATTTCCATGGGAAAAATTACAGGCGGTACCGCTCCAATTTTTCCTGTCGACATGAAAATTGATCCTGCAGTTGTCTACTCCAATCCCTTGCCGCATGTTCTTATTCTGACAGCCATTGTTGTTGGCATCGCCACCACGGCGTTGGGTCTTGCGCTCATCCTGCGGATTCGCGAGACCTATGACAGCATCGAGGAAGACGAAATATACGACCTTGAGCAGATAATTGAGATCAGGGAATACAAAGAGGCGGAGGCAAACCGATAATGGCCACTGCTGAAACCGCGAAATCACTTGCCAGCCATTTGCCAATCCTGCAGATCGTAATTCCGCTGATGGCGGCTCCATTCATAGTGCTTGTAGGCCTAAGGGCACTTGCCTGGTGGATTTCGATGATCATCGCGATCATCTGTGTTGTCATATCCTGGATGCTTTTGATGGATGTGATCGACGGTTCGTTGATTTCTTACCACATCGGCGGATGGGCACCGCCTCTCGGCATCGAATACCGGATTGATACTGCCAATGCATTCGTGCTTTTTATTGTTACATCGATCTATGCGGTCACGTTGCCATTTGCCAAATCCAGCATTGCCAGCGAAATACCTGCCAAAAATCACATGTTGTTTTATGCGTGTTTGATGTTGTGCTTTACCGGACTTCTTGGTGTCACGATTACTGGCGATGCATTCAACGTTTTCGTGTTTCTGGAAATCTCGTCGCTTTCAACGTATGTGCTGGTTGCCCAAGGTGCCGGGCGCGACAAAAGGGCTTTGACTGCTTCCTTTGACTATCTGATCATGGGTACCATCGGGGCGACATTTTTTGTGATTGGTATCGGCCTTTTGTACATGGCAACCGGCACGTTAAACATGGCGGATATGGCGGAGCGCATTCTTCCCCTTGAAGACAACCGTACTGTCAGGGCAGCATTTGCATTCATCGTGGTCGGCATGGGATTGAAACTGGCAATTTATCCACTGCATCTGTGGTTGCCAAACGCCTATACCTTTGCGCCATCTGCAGTTACCGTTTTTCTGGCCGCCACTGCCACCAAAGTTGCCGTTTACGTGATGATGCGTTTTCTCTTCACGATTTTCACGCCGGACTTCGGTTTCGAGGTGCTGACATTGAAATATGTCATCATGCCGTTTGCGATCCTCGCCATGTTTGCAGCATCAATTGCGGCTGTGTTTCAATGGGAGCTTAAAAAACTGCTGGCCTATTCCAGTATTGCCCAGATTGGCTACATGCTCCTTGGGATAAGCCTGTTATCGCTCACCGGGCTTAGCGGCGCGATCATCCATTTGTTCAACCATGCGGTCACCAAGGGTGCACTTTTCATGGCTGTCGGAATATTTGTCTATGCACGCGGATCGTCCTTCCTTCATGATCTCAAAGGTCTTGGCCGACAGATGCCCTTGACCAGCGCCGCATTTGTCATTGCAGGACTTAGTTTGATCGGCGTGCCTGGTACAGCGGGTTTCATCAGCAAATGGCTGTTGGTACAGGCGGCACTCGAACAAAATCTCTGGTGGCTCGCCTTGATGATTGTCGCCTCTTCCCTTTTGGCAATAGTCTACGTCTGGAAGACCATAGAAATCCTGTACCTGCAAAAAATGGCTGACGGGATTGTCATCAAAAAGGTTCCACTTCCAATGTTGGTTTCCATGTGGATACTTGTATTGGCTTGCATATACTTTGGCACCGACACAGATCTGACTTTGAGTTCGGCGCGAAGTGCGGCGCAAGCATTGTCCGCAGGCAGATTGAATTGATCAAACAGGATGGCAATTTTGCAAACTGATACCGCCATATATCTAACAATCGTATTGCCGATGGCGGCTATGGCAGGCAATGTCATTTTCGGCAGTCGTGAAAACATTCGCGACGGGCTGACGCTGATCCTTGCAGTCTCCACATTCGCCATTGCCTGGATGATCGCCAGTGACAGAACGGCAAACCCTGATGGCGTTTTTACCCTTTTGACTGTGATGCCAGGTTTGGGAATTTCCTTTCACCTTGAACCATTGGGCAAGATGTTTGGCGTTATTGCGTCTGGCTTGTGGATCGTTACCCATGTCTACGGCATTGGCTATATGCGCGGCAACCATGAGGACCATCATGCAAGGTTCTTTGCCTGTTTCAGTTTTGCGATAGCCAGCACCATGGGCGTTGCCTATGCGTCGAACATGTTCACCTTGTTCACCTTCTATGAATTGCTGACCATTTCGACCTACCCTCTGGTAGCGCACAAGCAAACTGCCGAAGCCAAGGCAGGTGCACGCGTCTATCTCGCGATCCTGCTTGGCACTTCCATAGGATTTCAAATGGTGGCAATCATCTGGACCTGGCTTGTTGCCGGGACCCTTGACTTTACCCAAGGCGGCATACTGGCCGGAAAGGCGGACGGACCGCTGGCAACCATCTTGTTGGCGCTTTATGCTTTCGGCATCGGCAAGGCGGCTCTGATGCCGTTTCACCGATGGCTTCCGGCAGCCATGGTTGCTCCGACTCCAGTCAGCGCGTTGCTCCATGCTGTTGCGGTGGTGAAAGCAGGCGTCTTCACCATGTTGAAGGTTGGTGTCTACATTTTCGGGATAGACTTTCTTGCCGAGACAGGGGCGTCCACCTGGCTGATGTGGCTTGCCGCTGCCAGCATTGTCATCGCTTCGCTGGTTGCGATGACAAAAGACAATCTCAAAGCCAGGCTTGCCTATTCGACCATAAGCCAATTGTCCTACATCACGCTTGGAATGGCGCTCGCGACCTCAATGGGAGCAATAGGCGGCGGAATGCATATTGCCATGCATGCCATGGGCAAAATCACGCTTTTCATGTGCGCGGGCGCAATTTATGTGGCAACGCACAAGACAGAGATCAGTTCGATGACGGGTCTTGGCCGCGCCATGCCATTCACCTTTGCCGCCTTCCTTGTCGGAGCCTTGTCCATCATTGGCCTGCCTCCGCTTGGTGGCTCATGGAGCAAATGGCTATTGATGGTGGGTGCAGCAGATGCCGGACAGCAGGTTATGATTGGCATACTGATGGTCTCATCGCTTCTCAACATTGCCTATCTCATTCCGATTGTAGCCAAAGGGTTTTTCCTGCCTGATCCGACCTTGCCAAAGGCGGCTCAAAGTTTGGGCGCAGCGGCAGTGCCACAGGCATCATCAGGCAATGGGGCGGGCAATGAGGCCGGCAATGGCATGTTTGCCTCAATTCAGGAAGCGCCGCTCTTGTGCGTATTGCCGCCGGTACTTACAGCGATTGGCTGCATCGTGTTGTTTTTTTATGCAGGCGATTTGCAAACTTTCCTCGAGCCCATTGTGGCGGGAAACTAGGACCGGATCATGGATCATAAAAAGGAACAACCGACAAAACTCCCGGCGCTAGGTCGAGCCTTTCTTTGGGTTGACAACAAGAAGAGTGTCGAGCGTCTCGTTTATGCTCTCTACGCCTCGTGTGCGCTGCTTTTTCTGGCTGATTTTGCTTATCACAAACATGTCTACGTTTCAGTAGAGAACTTTCCCGGTTTTTACGCACTGTATGGCTTCTTCATGTGTGCAGCTCTTGTAGTCTGTGCCAAAGCTATGCGGGTTTTCCTGAAGCGGGAGGAAACATATTACGCCCCGCATGATGTGGAAGCAGAAGAATATCCGCAGGATCAATTGGAGAAGATCAATCATGGTGATTGAAAATTTCCCTATCGCGTTCCTGTTCATTGCCGCGGCCTTGCTTCTGGGTGTTATTCCGCTCGGTGCTTTGCGAGCCATGTTGCTTTTGGTAATTCCGGTTGTCGCTGGCGTCATTGTATGGAGCCTGCCAGAGGGGAATCTTTGGTCAATCGAACTATTTGGCATGCAACTTGAGTTCATGCGCATTGACAAATTGAGCAGGATGTTCGGCCTGATCTTTTGCCTCGCAGCATTTCTGGGTAATTTGTATTCTTGGCATATGCGCGATCCGGTTCAACAAATTGCCGCCCTTGTCTATTCAGGATCGGCAATCGGCGCTGTTTTTGCAGGTGACCTCCTTACATTGTTCCTTTACTGGGAGGGAACAGCTATCGCTTCTGTATTCCTGATATGGGCACGCCGCACCGAAGGCGCTTATCACACAGGAATGCGATATCTGATCATACAAGTTCTTTCAGGGGTCATGTTACTTGGAGGAGCCGCTCTGTTTTATCGTGAAACAGGCTCGATGGTATTTGAGAAAATGACGCTCGGAAGCCTCGGAACCTGGCTGATATTCCTTGCGTTCGGCATCAAATGTGCGTTTCCGCTGTTACACAACTGGCTGCAGGATTCCTATCCTGCAGCAACGGTCACAGGTACCGTCATCTTGTCCGCTTTTACAACAAAGCTTGCTGTTTATTCCCTGGCACGCGGGTTTGCGGGCACGGAAATCCTGATTTATATCGGGGCCACCATGACACTTTTCCCGATATTTTATGCGGTAATTGAAAATGATCTGCGTCGTGTTCTAGCCTACAGTCTGAACAATCAATTGGGGTTCATGGTGGTTGGCATCGGGATAGGAACCGAGATGGCTCTCAATGGAACAGCTGCCCATGCATTTGCCCACATCCTGTACAAGGCGCTGTTGTTTATGAGCATTGGAGCAGTTCTGTTCCGAACGGGCACTGCAAAAGGTTCAGAGTTGGGTGGTCTCTACAAGACGATGCCACTGACGATGATCTTTTGCGTCATCGGGGCTGCATCCATTTCAGCTTTTCCGCTGTTTTCCGGCTTTGTTACGAAATCTCTAATTCTGTCTGCCGCTACAGAGGAGAGATATTACATAATTTGGGGCATTCTGCTTTTCGCTTCAGCCGGTGTGTTCCATCACTCAGGTATCAAGATCCCCTATTTTGCATTTTTTGCACATGACAGTGGTTTGCGGCCAAAAGAGGCTCCACTTAACATGCTTCTGGCGATGGGCTTTACAGCGTTTCTTTGTATTGCGATTGGGGTTTATCCGGCTCCGCTATATGCGTTACTACCGTTCGAAGTTGACTATGAAAACTATACCGCCACGCATGTCATCACCCAATTGCAATTGTTATTTTTCTCCGCGCTTGCATTCACGGTCCTGATGCGAACGGGCATCTATCCACCTGAATTAAAATCGGTGAATATCGACACCGATTGGCTTTACAGAAAACTCGCGCCGAGAGTCATAGGCATCGTAAAATCCGTGATTGCGTCAATCTGGTCAACCCTTGGCGGATTGTCCAAAAAAGTGATCAAATCGGTCATTTCCCTTTTGTATGGTCAATACGGGCCGGTTGGCCGCGCAGTTGCGGTGCGCCCTACTGGAGCGATGGTTTTCTGGATCACGGCGATGTTAGGGGCTGTATTGTTGTTAAATCTTGCATAAAGCCGAAACCACCCCAAATATGGCCGTAGTGTATCCATCAACCCGGAAAGTTAATCCATGCCCAAGATCGAAAAGACCGATGCCGAATGGCAAAAACAACTGACACCGGAACAGTATCACATCACCCGCAAGCACGGGACCGAGAGGGCCTTCAGCGGTCCGCATCAGGACGAAAAACGCGCAGGAATTTTCAAGTGCGTTTGTTGCGGTAATGACCTCTTCACCACCGATGCCAAATTCGAGTCCGGCACAGGCTGGCCCAGCTATTTCCAGCCTATTGACGAGAATGCCGTTGCCGAACACAAAGACCGCTCATTCTTCATGACCCGCACAGAAATCAGATGCGCGGATTGTGACGCTCATTTGGGCCATGTGTTTCCAGATGGGCCCAAGCCGACAGGCCTGCGCTATTGCATGAACGGTCACTCGATGACTTTCATGCCCGACGACAACCAATAATTTATCCCTTTGCAAAACCGGAACCTGATGACCCAATTTTTCAAGAAAATCGGCAATGAACCTGTTGCCCAAAAACTGACCGTCACCAACACGGTACACGGCGTTACCTTGCGCGATGATTATCATTGGCTACGGGCGGAGAATTGGCAGGAAGCCCTGCGCGAGCCGGAAAAACTTCCCGATCCCATCAAGGAATATCTCAATCAGGAAAATTCCTACTATGAAAAGGCGATGGCGGATACCGCCGCGTTGCAGGAGCAACTGGTCGCTGAAATGCGCGGTCGTATCAAGGAAGACGACGTATCGCTTCCGGTGAAGGATGGCCCCTATGCCTATCGTTGGAAATATGTGACGGGAGCCGAACATCCAATTCAAATCCGCACGCCCCGCGATGGCGGCAAGGAAGAAGTACTTCTCGACGTCAACAAGGAGGCGGAGGGAAAGGATTACTTTGAGCTCGGAACAGCCACAGTGAGCCCGGATCACGGCCTGTTGGCGTGGAGCAGTGACACGACCGGTTCGGAATATTATTCGCTTGTTATTCGCGACCTTTCAACGGGAATGGAACTCGCAGACAGGATTGGCGATGTCGGTTCGGCAGTCTGGGCCAACAATGAAGTGCTGTTCTATTCGCGGGTTGATGAAGATCACAGGCCAAGTAAGGTTTTCCGTCACCAGTTAGGCACCGATACCAGCGCGGATGAGTTGGTTTACGAAGAAAAGGACACGCGCTTCTTTTGCGGTGTGGGCCGCAGCCGCTCGGGAGACTACATCTTTATCTCGGCTGGCATGAACGACCAGGACGAGATGTGGTTTATTCCTACAGCCACGCCGCATGCTCTGCCCCGGCTGGTGACTGAACGGACAGAAGGTCTTGAATACAGTGTTGAACACCAGGGGGACCGCTTCCTTATTTTGACAAACGCCGACGGAGCAGTTGATTTCAAGATTGTTGAAGCACCTTTGGACAGACCGTCGCGGGAAAACTGGAATGACATCATTCCCCACAAGGCCGGGCGGATGGTGTTGTCGGTTGATGCCTACAAGGACTGGATCATCTGGATGGAGCGGGAAAATGCCCTGCCGCGCATCTGCTTTAGCGGGCGGGATGGCAATATCCGGAACATCGAGTTTGATGAAGAGGCATATTCTCTTGGCGTTAGTGCCAGCCCTGAATTTGATACGGATATGTTTCGCTTCACCTATTCATCGCCGACAACGCCATCGCGCACTCATGACTATGAGTTGGCCACCGGCGAGCGAACCTTGCTCAAGGAGCAGGAAGTTCCTTCCGGCCATAATCCAACCGATTATGTCACGAGACGGGTGATGGCTGTTTCCCACGACGGCGCCGAAGTCCCAGCCACGCTTCTGTACCACAAGAATACTCCTCTGGATGGCACCTCCCCATGCCTGCTTTATGGCTATGGGTCGTATGGACATTCGATGCCCGCCAGTTTTTCTACCAACAGGCTCTCGCTGGTCGATCGCGGGTTCATCTATGCTGTAGCCCATATTAGAGGCGGCCAGGAAAAAGGCCGGGCCTGGTATGAAGATGCCAAATTTGGCAAGAAACTGAACACTTTCCATGACTTCATCGCCGTTGGCGAAAAGCTTGTTGCCGACAAGTTCACCGCAAAGGGAAAGATTGTCATTCAAGGCGGTTCAGCCGGCGGGCTGCTCGTCGGAGCTGCGGTCAACATGGCACCAGAGTTGTTTGGCGGGGTAATAGGGGACGTTCCCTTTGTCGACGTCCTCAATACCATTCTCGACGACACTCTGCCCTTAACGCCGGGCGAATGGTCTCAATGGGGCAACCCGATTGAAAGTGAGCAGGCTTTCAGGGATATCAGTGCTTACTCGCCTTATGACAATCTCGAAGCCAAGCCCTACCCACCCATGCTGGTAACCGCTGGTGTTTCTGACCCGAGAGTGACCTATTGGGAGCCTGCTAAATGGGTGGCTAAATTGCGGGTAACCAAAACAGATGACAACATACTCATGTTGCGCACCAATATGAGTTCCGGTCATTTTGGAAAATCCGGCAGGTTTGCAGCGCTGGAAGATGCCGCCCGCTCGCAGGCCTTTGCCTTGAAAGCGGTTGGGCTTGCCTGATTATTTGGTGTTTATCGCGGGAACAGCCTTGAGATAAGCGGCAATTGCAGCGCGGTCCTCGGGTGGCAGCATGGACAGGTTTTCCTGAACGCTGACCATTGAACCGCCAACCGAATCAAAAACGGGTGTAAAACCGGATTCGAAATATCCGGCCAAATCAGATGGGCTCCAGGAAGCAACCCCTCCTTCGCCAGAGGTAATATTGGGAATCCTGCCATCACCTTCAGGTGCGGGGCCACCGCTGAGCCAGCGCGAATTGTCACCGCCGCCAAATCCGAACACAGTCCTAGGTGTATGACATTCGCCGCAATGGCCAGGGCCTTCCGCCAGATATTGTCCTGTTTTTACCTGCTCGTTGTCCGGCAAGCCCTTTGTAGCGGGTGAAGAGGAGAGAAAGACTGACTTCCAAAGGCCTATGCCACGACGCAGCTTGAATGGCAGCGCCAATTCATTGGGCTGGTTGGACTTTACGACCGCCGGAAGCGTCTTGAGATAGGCAAAGAGATCTGAAATATCCTTGGGCGACATGCGCGTATAGGAAGAATATGGAAAAGCCGGATAATAATGCTCCCCAGCTGGCGAAACTCCATTGAGCATAGCGTTGGCGAACTGGCTGACTGTCCAGTTTCCTATGCCGTTGTCCGGATCAGGAGAGATATTCGGCGTTACAAAGATACCAGCAGGTGTATCAAGCCGGTGACCGCCGCCAAGCAGTTTCTTGTCTTCGCCTTTGGCACCCTTTTCAGCGTGACAGGAACCGCACCCGCCAATCCAGAAAACCCTCTCGCCTGCCACAGGATCGCCTTCAACCAGACCAGCGGACTGGTCCGGTGAAAGCTGAGCCGGGATTGTAAGATACCAGAAGATGGCAAAGGCCACTGCGCCTGAAAAGACTGCAGTGGCCAAGAGTTTTTTCAACATTCCAAAATGCCTTTGCAAGTTATCCGGAATGGAAACCTACACTACTGTTTCAGTATGCGGAAGGTTTCATGGCAGGACTTGCAATTGCCACCAACAGACCCAAGCAGCGGACCAAGGGCTTCGACTGATTGAGGCGCAGCAGCCATGGCAGCTTCCGTATCTGTGCCAAATTTGGCCAATGCAGCCTTGAAACCGTCCATGTCTTCCCAAATCTTGGGTGCTGCGGTTGTTTCCTTGCCTTCAGAATCCATTCCTGTTTCAGAACCGACGGGGAAATATTCACCGAAAGTTTTTGAAACTTCGTTCATTGTAGTGAAGGATGCCAGGGCTACTGCAGCATCAAAAGGCATTTCGCCCTTGGCCATTTTGCCTAGCGCACCCATTGCACCGCCAACACTTTTCATCGCAGTCTTGCGCTGTTCGATAGGACTCGCATGACTCGCAGCAAAAGCAAATCCGGCTGAAAGTACCGCTGCAACAGCTGCACCAATAATCACTCTCTTCATAAAATTCTCCCTTTGCGACTTCCAAAATGAACTTAAACGGATTGATCAAGCTCCCCAGCAACTTACCATAACATATTTTGAAATTGTGTCTGTTCAACACAATGTCAACCAAAACCGCAACAAAAAGCCCGACAATTTGCCGGGCTTCAAAACTTCAACATTTTCAGGGGAAGCTGTTATGCGGTCGCTTCTTCGTACATTCTTGCAACATATTCCCAATTTACCAGATTATCGACAAATGCCTCCAAGTATTTCGGACGGGCATTGCGATAATCAATGTAGTAGGAATGTTCCCATACATCGCAGCCAAGAATCGGCTTGGCACCATGAACCAGCGGATTTTCGCCGTTTGGTGTTTTCATGACTTCAATCTTGCCGTCTTTGACCGCAAGCCAGCACCAACCGGAACCAAATTGTGTAGCGCCTGCATTCATGAAGTCTTCGCGCATTTTGTCAAAGCCACCCAAATCGGACTGGATTGCCTTTTCAAGTTTGCCCGGCATTTTCTTGCCGCCGCCGTTTTTTGCCATCCAGTGCCAAAAATGAATATGGTTGTAGTGCTGGCCGGCATTGTTGAACAACCCTGCATTCTTGCCGAAACTGCCCACAACAACTTCCTCAAGGCTTTTGCCTTCAAGGCCGGAACCCTCGAGCAACTTGTTGCCATTGGTTACATAGGCCTGATGGTGTTTGTCGTGGTGAAACTCGAGTGTTTCTGCTGACATGTAAGGTCCCAGGGCATCGTATGCGTAGGGAAGTTCTGGCAATTCAAAGGCCATGGTAGCGCTCCTTAATTTTAATAAATTGATTATGTCCAATCTCTGCAGCCAATGGCTGAAAGTCATGGACCAATCTAAACCATCTTTGCCGAGATACAATGTCTAAGACACGACATTGGTTCCAAAATTGCATTTCCAGATTTTACGTGAAACTGAAAACGTCGCTGGCCAGAAAAAACATGGCATGTAAAAATATCTGCCAAGGGAGATCTCAATGAAGTTTTCATATTATGTTTTTGATGCTTATGGCACCTTGTTTGACGTGCACTCAGCTGTCTCGCGGCATGCTACGCTTGTGGGGGAGAATGCCGGCCGTGTGTCGGAAATCTGGCGTAACAAGCAGCTGGAATATTCTTGGACCCGTTCCGGCATGCAGCGCTACAAAGATTTCTGGCAACTGACCCAGGAAGCGCTCGATTTTGCCTTGACGGTTGTTCCAGGCGCCAACAAGGCAGCACGGCAAAATCTGCTGGATGCCTATATGTCGCTTGATTGCTACAGTGAGGTGAAGACAGTCCTGGGCGCCTTGAAAGATCGGGGCGCAAAAACTGCAATCCTATCCAATGGTTCTCCGCACATGCTTGAAAGTGCCGTCACGTCCGCGGGCCTTCAAGACGTTCTGGATGAAACCTTTTCCATTCACTCGCGGGAGGTGTTCAAGACATCGCCGCGCACCTATCAAATGGTAACGGACAAATGGAATGTAGCGCCAGGCAAAGTCAGTTTTCAATCATCAAACCGATGGGATATAGCAGGGGCAACAGCGTTCGGCTTCGATTGTGCATGGATCAACCGCACCCGTCAGCCCGACGAATATGATGATCTCAAACCAACAAGGATCATGAGTGATCTGGGGGGATTACTTTAAAAACGAACGCTTTAACACCTTGGCAAAAAGAGTCTCTTTTTTCGCGCAAGCTATTGAAAAAATTGACTCTTCCTGATTTTTAAGCGATGAAAATCACTACCTGCGCAACGAACCTAAAATCCCGCGTACCAATGCGCGACCAAGCGAAGTTGCGACGGAGCGGGTCAGGGACTTTACCGCAGCTTCAGTCGCAGACTGCCGGCGGCTGCCGCCTGTTGATGCGCGTCTGCTGGCTTTCTCCTCGAGTACCCGTTCCTTTTCTGCCGCTTCCTGCGCAACTCGCTTTGCTTCAATCTCTGCTGCCTTTTCGGCTTTTGCAGTAAGGATTTCATAGGCGGATTCGCGATCGACCAGATCATCGTACTGACCGGCAACCGGGCTTAGATCCACAAGCTTCTGGCGCTCTGCATCCGTGATAGGACCCAAGCGCGATGACGGCGGACGGATCAGGGTGCGCTGAACAACCGAGGGAACCCCTTTGGGTTCGAGCGTTGAAACAAGCGCCTCGCCAACGCCCAAATTCATGATTACGTCCTCCGCGTCAAATTCCGGGTTTGGCCGGAACGTGCTTGAGGCAGCCTTGACGGCTTTTTGCTCACGCGGGGTGTATGCCCGCAAGGCGTGTTGAACACGATTGCCCAATTGGGCCAGAACACCATCGGGAATATCGAGCGGGTTTTGTGTTACAAAATAGACGCCAACCCCTTTGGAGCGTATTAGTTTGACAACCTGTTCGACTTTTTCAATGAGGACTTTGGGAGCTTCATCAAACAGCAAATGGGCTTCGTCGAAAAAGAAAACCAGGCGCGGCTTTTCCGGATCGCCAACTTCTGGCAGCTCTTCAAACAGTTCGGACAAGAGCCAGAGAAGGAATGTCGCGTAAAGTCTTGGTGACGACATCAACTTGTCGGCAGCCAGAATATTGACCGATCCCCGGCCGTCTCGGGTGGTGCGCATCAAGTCTTCGATGCGAACTGCAGGCTCGCCGAAGAACCCGTCGCCCCCCTGCTGCTCGATCACCAGCAACTGGCGCTGGATGGCACCAATCGACTGCGTCGACATATATCCATATTTGGTGGTCAGTTCATCAGCACGGTCAGAGATACTGGCAAGAAGGGCCCGAAGGTCTTTCATGTCGAGAAGCAGCATTCCTTCATCGTCGGCAAGTTTGAAGGCAATGTTCAGGACACCTTCCTGGGTTTCGTTGAGATCCATCAACCGGGACAGGATTAGCGGCCCCATGTCAGATATGGTCGCGCGGATCTGGTGTCCCTGTATGCCGAAAAGGTCCCAGAAAATGACCGGAAACTCCTGGAATTCATATTCTGTCAAACCGATCATTTCGGCTCGTTTCAAAAGGAAATCCTTACCTTCACCCATGGCTCCAAGGCCGGACAAATCTCCCTTCACATCGGCGCAAAAAACCGGAACGCCAGCGTTGGAAAACCCTTCAACGAGGATTTGCAGCGAAACTGTCTTGCCGGTACCTGTTGCGCCGGTAATCAATCCATGCCGGTTGGCCAGTTTAAGGTCGAGATATTCGCCCTTGTTGGTCGAATCATCGGGATGGCGACTTGTTCCAAGATATATCCGACCGTCTTGCAGCATAAAAACCTCCAGGCAGTATCACTCTGCGATTCACAAATATTTTTCGTCACTTCCTATAGTCGATGATAAACAAAGCCGCAATTGATTGACGATGCCAATCGCCAACTGTTTCAAAACGACACGGCAAATCAAACTATTTGTGGCATGGTTCGTGCAACCTCATCCTGAATCACAGGACAGGGATGAAATGGGTATCAATCGTAGACAGTTACTGGCAGGTTTGGCGGGTGTTCCGCTGATAGGTTTGGGCGGGCAGGTATTCGCGGCATCAGGATACACCACTGACAAGCCAAAGATCAATTTTTCACTTGCCGATTTGCGCGGCACTGCAAATGCCAACGAACTAGGCTTGCGGCCCGGCACCATTGATGATCAAAGCAAGGTCCTTCAAGCCATTCTCGACAAGGCCTATATCGAAGACAAGCCGGTCTTTCTGCCGCCAGGAAACTATTTCGTCTCGAACATACTGCTGCCTGCCCGTACCCGGTTGATGGGGGTTCCCGGGGCATCGAGATTGATCTACACCGGCAACGGACATTTGCTTATCGCTGAAAATGGCGAGCACGTGGAACTTTCGGGACTGGTTATCGACGGCGGCAATCGTGGCATGCTTTCTTACGCAGAGGCATCGCTGCGTGCGAGCAATGTAAACCATTTCGTTGTCGACAATTGCCAGATCATGGGCAGTCTTGAGAAGGGCATTCAAGTCGAGCGGTCCAAGGGCAGGATTGAACGGAGTGCCATCAGTGGTGCAGGCGGTGATTGTGCAATTTATGCCTTTGAAAACCGCGGCATGTCGATCATCAACAATGATATAAGTGATTGCGTCAACGGCGGCATACTAGTGCATCGCTGGACCATGGGCGAAGATGGCACAATCGTTTCGGGCAACCGAATTTCCCGAATCGGTGCGGGCAATGGCGGCACCGGACAATGGGGCAACGGCATCAACGTGTTTCGGGCCGGAAATGTGATGATTTCAAACAATCATGTTTCCGATTGCGCTTTTTCTGCGATCCGCTCCAACGCCGGCAATGATGTCCAGATCACCGGTAATACCTGTCTTCGTTCCGGCGAAACTTCGATTTATTCCGAATTCGAGTTCAATGGTGCCATCATCTCCTCCAACATCATAGATGGCGGATCGCGCGGCATCTCCATTGCCAATTTCATGCAGGGCGGCAGATTGGCGATTGTATCGGGAAATATCATCCGCAATATCAATACACGTCCACCCTATGCGGATGACGACCACTTGTGGTTTGAAGGCATTTCGGCTGAGGCGGATACCGCAATCACCGGAAACGTGATTGAAGGCGCAGAACGTTTCGGACTGATGCTGGGATGGGGACCGTATCTGCGCGACGTTATCGCAACATCCAACATAATCCGGGGCTCCAATATCGGTATATATGTCAGCGTGGTGGAAGACGCGGGACCGGCACATATCGCCAACAACACCATTTCCGGTGCTGTCGGTGGTGCTATCATCGGCCATCGCTGGAAAGATGCAGTCACGGGTGACCTGTCCATTGAAGGCGCCAGCCGTTTTTCAAATCTTACAATCGACAAGAACCGGGTTTCCTGAATCTCCCGGTTCACAGGGATTGATTTTAGCGGATCGCTTCGTTGACCGCCTCGTGTTCGCCAACAATTGCCACGCGTAATATATTGGTGGTTCCGGCAGTGCCAAATGGAACGCCTGCGGTAATTACCACACGGTCGCCATTTTTCGCCAGTTTTTCACGGCGGGCGATCCTTGTTGACTTGCCGACCATATCGGCAAAGCCTTCCACGTCATCGCGGGTCTGAACGCTGTGGCAACCCCATGCCAGTGTCAACTGGCGCGCAACCTTGACGTCCGGTGTCAGGGCAAGGATGGGAACAAGGGTCCGGTAACGGGAGACGCGGCGCACGGTCGAACCGGTTTTTGTGAAAGTTGAAATTGCTGCACAGCCCCTGTTGCGCGCGACGTTGCAGGCAGCAGATGCAATTGAATCGCTATCGTCCGCCTCAATCGGCAAGGCAATGGCGTGCAGGATATTGTCAAAATCAGGATCAGCTTCTGTAGCGGCAATGATCCGTTCCATGGTCTTGACTGCTTCGACCGGATATTTGCCGGCGGCTGTTTCGGCAGACAGCATCACTGCATCGGCACCGGCATAAACCGCGGTGGCAACATCAGATGCCTCTGCCCGTGTTGAAACAGGTTCAGAAATCATCGATTCGAGCATCTGGGTCGCCACGATCACCGGCTTGCCTTCCTTGCGGCAGGCGGCGATTATTTTTTTCTGGATTTGCGGAACGACTTCGGCAGGCATTTCGACGCCCAGATCGCCGCGGGCAACCATGATCGCATCTGCAAGGGCGATAATACCATTGAGATTGTCAATCGCTGAAGGTTTTTCCAGCTTGGCAAGGACGCGTGCTCTGCCTTTGATCAAGGAACGTGCCTTGTGAATGTCGTCAGGTGTCTGAACAAATGACAGGGCAATCCATTCGACACCCAAATTTACCGCAAATTCGAGATCAGCCCGGTCTTTCTTGGTCAAAATGTTGATAGGCAGGATGGTGCCTGGAACATTGACGCCTTTGCGGTCGGAAATGACACCGGCATTCATGGCCTTTGCAACGATCACCTTTCCATTGTTTGATTCGACCTGCAGGCGCAGACGGCCATCATTGATCAGCAGATCCTCGCCAGGTTTGATAGCCGCAAAAATTTCCGGATGCGGCAACGTCACCTTGGAAATATCACCAACAAATTTTTCTAGATGAAGTTCAATCTTCTGTCCGCGCTTGAGCATTTCCGAGCCATTGGCAAAGGTACCTATGCGCAGTTTCGGGCCTTGCATGTCAGCCAAAATGCCGATCGGCCGCCCTTCTTCCTGCTCGATCTGGCGAATGATTGCGTGCCGCTCAGCGTGATCTTCATGAGAGCCATGACTGAAATTCAAACGGAAAACGTCCACTCCCGCCTTGAACAAGGCCTTGATGGTTTTATGATCGGAACTTGCCGGGCCTATTGTTGCAACGATCTTCGTATAGCTTTCGATTTTCATGACCAGGAATTCGCCTTATTGTGCGGAGCACCCGCAAAGTTGATTTCAATCGATTTAGAACGTTTCCGTGTAAATGCCAATGGTGACAACGGCATGAATAATAAGAAAAGGCACGAAGCTTTCGCCGCGTGCCTTCATTTTATTCAACATGGGCCGAATATTTGACTAGCCAATGGCCTTCAGCAGGGTTTCGCCCAGTTTTGCAGGCGATGGTGAAACCACAATACCGGCTGATTCCATGGCTGCAATCTTGTCTTCCGCGCCGCCCTTGCCGCCGGAAATAACCGCGCCGGCATGGCCCATGGTGCGTCCTGGAGGAGCTGTACGCCCGGCGATGAAGCCAGCCATCGGCTTCTTGCGGCCTTTTTTGGCCTGGGCCTTGAGCCATTCCGCAGCTTCTTCCTCGGCCGATCCGCCAATCTCGCCGATCATGATGATTGATTTTGTTTCATCATCATCAAGGAATAGATCAAGCACATCAATGAACTCGGTACCTTTTACCGGATCGCCGCCGATGCCGACTGCAGTTGTCTGGCCAAGACCAGCATTGGTTGTCTGGAACACGGCCTCATAGGTCAGTGTGCCTGAGCGGGAGACGACGCCTACAGAACCCTTCATGAAGATGTTGCCCGGCATGATGCCGATTTTGCATTCGTTCGGGGTCAGTATGCCAGGGCAGTTCGGGCCAACAAGGCGGGATTTGGATTTCAGCAGGCGCGCCTTGACGTCAACCATGTCCATGACCGGAATACCTTCGGTAATGCAGATGATCAGCGGGATTTCAGCGTCAATTGCTTCGATGATGGCAGCGGCAGCACCGGCCGGCGGCACATAAACCACAGAAGCATCAGCGCCCGTTGCAGCCTTGCCTTCCTTGACAGATGCAAAGATTGGCAATTCCTTGCCGGCTGAAGCACCCGCACCAGCAGTCCAGATTTCACCACCTTTTTTGGGATGAATGCCGCCGACCATCTTGGTGCCGTGATAAGCGAGAGCCTGCTCTGTGTGGAATGTTCCGGTCTTGCCGGTCAATCCCTGTACGAGAATCCTGGTTTCTTTGTTGATTAAAATTGACATGTGCTTTGCTAGTCCTGTTTTAGCGCTGAATAGCGGCCCTACTTTTTTGAAATGACAGTTACACTCAATATGCCGCCATCACCCAGTTTGGATTGCTTGTTGAATAGAAAAACCTTGAAGTCGTCATTTCCCCCGGCCCAGGTGGTGGTTGACAGGTCACCCTCATCCATCCCCGTAGTGACCGGTTCCTTGTTGGCGAGGGATTGCATGTTGACAGCAATGGCCGCATTCGCATCGCTGCCATCGAGAACAAAGGTGCAGGAAGTTGAAGTGCCTGCGGCAAACTCCGGAAAAGTCTCCTTCATCGAGGCGGTCAATGGCCCCTGAATGAGACCGAGGCGGTAAAATTTTTCGCCGACCTGTACATCCCATCCCTGCAATACGGAAAGAGTTTCCTTGTCACCAAAAGCTTGAAGATCAGTCACCGAAAGCGGTTTCCAGCCCAGTTCAACCGCCATCTCGGTGATTGCCCTTATATCTGGCACCTGTTTGTAACAAATCTGATTGAATGCATGGACGGTATCAATAGGTTCGGCCGAACCAGCTTGCTGGGCGTGGGCGATACCCGCCATGGCAAGACCTGCAATCAATGCAGAAACATATTTTCGCAATAGTTTCATGAACTTGCCCCGCTCAAGAATGGATTGACCACTTTGACATCACCATAGATCTGACCATGGCTGAGGTCTTCGGAATAGATTGTTTTTGCACCCAGCCTTTCGGCTGCCGCAATGATTGCCCCGTCCCAATAGGAAATCTTGTGGCGAATTGAATGGTCAATGCCGCTGCGCACGATATCGCTGTCAATCGCCTGACAGGGTTTGCGGGACAAGACCGATACCCACTCCTCTGCTTCTTCCTGCGTCAATGGCCGGGCACCCTTTTTCTTTGCATTGGTATAGAATTCTGCCAAAACCTGAGCCGATGTTCCAAAGCTTGTTGTCAGCAGCCCCACGGCGATTTCATACTTGTCTGCAGCATCAACTTTTCCAAGCGCTGCATAGATCAGGATATTGGTATCGAGAAAAGTTTCGGCGCTGTCAGTCAAAGCGAGGCTCTCCCGAATAGGTTTCCTCGCGGCTGAACTTCCAGTTTCCCATCCTGCCCCGTGATTCCCGTGACAGTTTCAACAGGGCCTCGGTGACTTCATCGCGGGAGCTTTCCTGATCAACCGTCCGTTTCAGAAATTCGCGCACCATCTCGTTGACACTCGTGCGCTTGATCGCAGCAATGACGCGCGCTCTGTCCAGAAGTTCCTCATCAATGGCCAAAGTAATATTCTTGGTCATGTTTCCTCACGCGAGTTATGTGTAACACATAATATGTGGAGCAATGAATTGCAAGGTGGTTCTATGGCTGTTGACCGCAATCAGAAAAAATCTGGAAAGTACTGTAAGCAATTCGATCGCACTCATAACCTTTCATTCCCCGTTTCGACTGCAAATTTCCCTGATCAACGGGTACTTTTTGCCAATCCGAACAGTAAACTTATTGATGCTACCAACAACGCTGAAATGATTGGAACTCTAAGGAAAAAAGACAAATAGGCAGCACCATTGTCATCTACATAATGGAAAAACCACTGCAAGTATCCGATCAGCCCCGCTGCGGTTAATAGCAAAAAAATAAACCACCTTAGAAATATGTGCGTTCTTTTCTTGCTCCCAAACCAAGGTGCGATTGCAGCGGGAAGACTTAGCAGCGCTGTTGCCAGGATGTAAAAAACTAATAAGTTCAACCCTTCACAGCTTTCACGATTTTCTGGGCTGCATCATCAAGGTCATCGGCGGCAATGACGTTAAGCCCGCTCTCGTTGATGATCTTCTTGCCGAGTTCGACATTGGTTCCTTCGAGGCGAACAACCAGCGGAACCTTGAGGCCGACTTCCTTGACCGCTGCAACGACGCCTTCGGCAATAACATCACATTTCATGATACCGCCGAAAATGTTGACGAGGATGCCTTTGACATTGGGGTCAGAGGTGAGGATCTTGAAGGCTGCTGTCACTTTTTCCCTTGACGCTCCGCCGCCGACATCGAGGAAGTTGGCAGGCTCTGCGCCATACAATTTGATGATGTCCATGGTTGCCATCGCAAGGCCTGCGCCGTTGACCATGCAGCCTATGTCTCCATCGAGGGCAACATAAGCGAGATCGTATTTGGAAGCCTCGATTTCCTTGGCGTCTTCCTCTGTTTCATCACGCAATTCCATCATGTCGGGGTGACGGAACAGGGCGTTGCCGTCAAACGACATTTTGGCATCGAGAACGCGCAAATGGCCGTTTTTCATGACGATTAGCGGGTTCACTTCCAAAAGGCTCATGTCTTTTTCGACAAACGCCTTGTAGAGGATCGGAAACAGCGATTTGCCGTCTTCGGCTGCAGCGCCTGAAAGTCCGTAGATCGCGTTGAGTTCATCAATGTTTGCGGCTGTCATTCCCTGCAGGGGATCGACGGCTACGGTGTGGATTTTTTCCGGCGTGTCGTGGGCAACCGCCTCGATGTCCATGCCGCCCTCTGTTGAAGCAACAAATGAAACTTTCGAGGATTCGCGGTCGACGAGGATTGAAAGATAGAGTTCGCGGGCGATATCGGCACCATCTTCCAGATAAAGGCGGTTTACCTGTTTGCCGGCAGGGCCGGTCTGCTTGGTGACCAGTGTATTGCCGAGCATTTCCTTGACATGGGAGCGCACTTCATCGGCATTGAAAGCTAGACGAACACCGCCCTTTGCATCAGGTCCCAGTTCCTTGAACTTGCCCTTGCCGCGTCCACCTGCATGAATCTGGCTTTTGACCACATAAAGCGGCCCCGGAAGCGCTGCTATTGCCGCTTCAACATCAGCCTCTGTCATGATGGGGACACCTGCGGCTACCGGAGCACCGAAACCCTTGAGAACCTGTTTGGCCTGATATTCATGAATGTTCATAGCAACTACCCGTTTGTTGGACTTGTGGGGGAGTTTCTATGCCGCAAGGCGGCACTTGGCAACAGGCATAAAGTAGAACATTTGGGGAAGAATGAATTCAATCGGTTAAAAACAGAGCCTGATCGTCGGGCCATGCCCGACGATTGCATTTACACCCAGCGATACTTAAACAACCGGCAGCTTCCCGACAGCTTCAATGGACCCCTGATCAGGTCGGGGGTAACGAATACGGAGCATTGCCCAATTGAGCAGGAGCAGCTTACTCAGCCGCTTCCATTGCCTGCTTCGCCGGGGTCAACTTTGCCGCGCAGAACTTGAATTCCGGAATTTTTCCCATCGGGTCCAGTTGCGGATTGGTCAGCACATTGGCTGCCGCCTCGACAAAGCAGAACGGAATGAAAACCATGCCTTCCGGTACATCTGGATCCTGGCGCGCTGTCAGAGAAATTTCACCCCTGCGAGTTGCGACTGTCACCAGTTCACCTGCGGCAATACCGGCTCGTTTCATGTCCCAACGGTTCAATCCGCAAATGGCATCCGGTTCCAGCGCATCCAGCGTTGTGGCCCGTCGTGTCATTGCGCCCGTATGCCAATGCTCCAGCAGACGGCCTGTCGTCAGCACAAACGGATATTCCGCGTCCGGCAGTTCGGCCGGTGGCACCAGTTCAGTCGGCACCATTTTGGCACGTCCGGATTCGGTCGGGAAGCCATCGACAAAAATGATCGCCTCGCCCGGCTGATCAGGCGACTTGCAGGGATAGGTTACTGCGTCTTCGCTCTCCAGCCTGTCCCATGTTATATTGGCGAGGGATGGCATTACCTGTGCCATTTCAGCAAATATCTCCTTGGGATGCGTGTAAGTCCAGTTGAGACCGATGCGATTGGCAAGC
Organism: Salaquimonas sp.; assembly: GCA_041736675.1. Lineage (GTDB taxonomy): Bacteria > Pseudomonadota > Alphaproteobacteria > Rhizobiales > Rhizobiaceae > Salaquimonas. The sequence continues at coordinate 8,467 of JBGSTD010000060.1, read as the reverse complement.
TCCACTTCAATCTGCCAATCGGCCATTGCCTGACCTGGAGGATCAAGGACCGGGCGACCCATTTGCACCTGACGGTTGGTATTGGAGAAGGTGCCGAGTTTCTCCGCATGGGCAGACGCAGGCAATACTACATCGGCATGCCATGCGGTTTCGGTGAGGAAAATATCCTGCACCACCAAATGTTCCAGCATCGCAAAACTTTCGCGGGCGTGCTTTTGATCCGGGTCCGACATTGCCGGATTTTCGCCCAGAATATACATGCCGTTGATTTCTCCAGCGTGGATGGCATCAACGACCTCAACAACCGTCAGACCTCTTTTTGGAGCAAGCTCCCTGCCCCAGAAATTCTCGTAACCACCACGGATGTCCTCTTTTTCCACCGATTTATAGTCGGGATAAAACATCGGGATCAGTCCGGCATCGGATGCGCCCTGCACATTGTTCTGGCCACGCAACGGGTGCAGACCTGTTCCAGGACGGCCGACCTGACCTGTTGAGAGCGCAAGGGCAATAAGGCAGCGGGCATTGTCGGTCCCGTGCACATGCTGGGAAACACCCATGCCCCAAAAGATGATCGAGCGTTCGGATTTGGCATAGATACGCGCGACTTCACGTATGGTCTCCGCCGCAATGCCGCAAACCTCTTCCATCGCTTCAGGTGAGAAACGGCTGACGCTTTTCTTGAGGTCCTCAAAGCCAAGGGTATGGGCCTGCACATATTGCAGGTCATACAGCTCTTCTTCCATGATGGTATGCAGCATTGCATTGAGCAGCGACACATCCATGCCAGGCTTGAAGTTGAGCTGGTGGGTGGCATAACGGCCAAGGCCCTGGCCACGCGGATCCATCAGGATCAGCTTGGCACCGCGCTTGGCAGCCTGCTTGAGATAGGTTGCGGCGACTGGATGGTTTTGCGCCGGGCGCGCGCCGATAACGATGATGCAATCGGCATCGGCAGCAGCGGTAAAGGGTGCCGTCACCGCGCCGGAATTGACACCTTCCATAAGGGCCGCGACCGATGAAGCATGGCACAATCGGGTGCAATGATCGACATTGTTGGTGCCAAAGCCCTGGCGAATGAATTTCTGGAACAGATAGGCTTCCTCGTTCGAACATTTGGCCGAACCAAACCCGGCAAGGGCGTTGCCGCCTTTTTCATCATGGATTTTTTTCAAACCTGACGCGGCAAAATCAAGCGCTTCTTCCCATGTTGCCTCGCGAAACACTTCCATCATCGTGTGGCGGTTGAGCGATGCATCCCATTTTTTCGGTGCATCCTTGCGGCGGATCAGGGGAACAGTAAGGCGGTCGGGGTGGGTGATATAGTCAAAGCCGAAACGGCCCTTCACGCACAAGCGGTTTTCATTGGCAGGACCATTGCGTCCGTCAACCTGGACAATCTTGCCGTCCTTGACCTTCGCTTCGGTCTGACAGCCAACGCCGCAATAGGGACAGACAGTATTGACGATCTTGTCGAAATCCTGAACCGCGCGGTGTTTGGCGCTCTCATCCATCATGGACTTTTCATACAGCGCGCCTGTAGGGCAGGCCTGAACGCATTCGCCGCAAGATACGCATGTGGACTGACCCATTGGGTCATGCAAATCGAAAACCGGGGCGGCGTGCGAACCGCGCATCCCCATGCCGATGACATCGTTTACCTGCACTTCGCGGCAAGCCCTGACGCAAAGGCCGCAGGCGATGCAGGCATCCAGATTTACGGCAATCGCAGGGTTTGAAATGTCGAAATATTCATCTTCGTCGCGGGCTTCGAACTTTGAGCCGAGGCGGTCTGATCCCTTGATTCCCCATGTTGATGCCCATTTCCAGAACTCGGACTGGTTGTCCGGTGTTGCTTCCGGCGCAACCATGTCGGATGCCAGAAGTTCGAACACCATCTTGCGGGATTTGTCAGCGCGTTCGCTGTCGGTGACAACCTTCATGCCCTCGGCGGGCTTGCGCTGGCAGGAGGCAGCAAGTACCCGTTCGCCCTCGATTTCAACCATGCAGGCACGGCAATTGCCATCAGCGCGGTAGCCTGGCGCATCAAGATAACACAGGTGGGGAATACGGGTTCCCTCGCGCTTGGCGACCTGCCAGATGGTCTCGCCTTCGACCGCCTCAACTTCGCGTCCATCGAGGGTAAATTTGATCGGGTTTGTCATTGCTCTCTACCTTCGTCATCCTCGGGCTTGACCCGAGGATCCAGCCGTTAAACTCTTTTTTCTGTATCCTCGGGTCAAGCCCGAGGATGACTAATTGATATTGCTTGCCATCTTCACTCAATCCTTCCCCAAAAGGGCGAGGAAAACTAGTTAGTGCCAATTGTCCCCATCACAAATCTTCCCTGAAATAGGTCAGCAGGTGGTTCACCGGGTTCGGAGCGGCCTGGCCCAAGCCGCAGATTGAGGCATCGCGCATCACTTGCTCGATATCGCGGATGGTAGCTTCGTCCAGTTTGTCAGCCTTCAGCAGCGCAACCAGTTTTTCTGTTCCGCCGCGGCATGGGGTACACTGGCCGCAACTTTCATGTTTGAAAAACTCCAGCGTGTTGAGGACGGCATCCTTGACGCTATCCTCGTCGGACAAGACTACAACCGCATGAGAGCCGACGAAGGAACCCAGTTCCGCCAACCTGCCTCCGAAATTCAGTGGAATATCATCCATTGACGCAGGCAATACACCGCCCGATGCACCGCCGGGATAATAGGCCTTGAACGTATGGCTTTCACCATTTTCCTTGGCCGCCATGCCGCCGCAATAGTCATCAATCAATTCGCGAATGGTAACGCCGGCTGGTGCCAATTTCACTCCGGGGTTTTTCACCCGTCCCGAAACCGACCATGAGCGAGGGCCTGGGTGGCCCTCCTTGCCTTGCGAAGCGAACCAGTCTGCGCCTTTTTCAACGACGTCGCGCAACCACCAGAGTGTCTCGACATTATGGTTCAATGTCGGGCGGCCAAAGACGCCAACTTCGGCAATGTAAGGTGGGCGGTGGCGCGGGAGGCCGCGTTTTCCCTCGATGGATTCAATCATCGCAGACTCTTCACCGCAAATATAAGCCCCTGCTCCACGGCGAAGTTCGATAAAGCCTTTCGCGATAATTCCTGCTTCTTCGAGCGCGGCAATTTCAGTTCGCAAAATTGCCAGAACAGCAGGATATTCGTCGCGCATGTAGAGATAAATACGCTCGGCCTCAACAAAGTGTGCGGCAATGATCGCGCCCTCGAAAAGGCGGTGCGGGTCTCGTTCCAGATAATAACGGTCCTTGAAGGTTCCGGGTTCCCCTTCATCGCCATTGATTGTCATCAGGCGCGGGGCTTTGTAGCCCTTAACGAATTTCCATTTCATGTGGGCCGGAAAACCAGCGCCGCCAAGGCCGCGAAGACCTGAATCCTTCAGGAGTTCCAGCATCGCCTCAAAGCCGATGGCACCGGCGCGAATACGCATGGCAAGGTCATAGCCGCCCTGCTGGAGGTAGTTTTTCAGATTGATGTAAACGGGGGTGTTGGCTGGCAGATCCTTGTTGGATTTTGCCTTGGCAGCCAGCGCGAGCAGATCGTCAACCGTAGCATTGCCAACTTCCATGTCACCGATGCGCGCGGCTGGTGCCACATCGCAGCCACCCATGCAGGGCGCGCGCATGATGCGGATTTTGGTTTTGTCGGCACCAGCCTCAAGCCTGGCTATGAGTGTCTCGGCACCTGCAAGCTGGCAGGAAAGGGAATCGCAGACCCGAATGGTGATCGGTGCGGGGCGATCTTCAACATGTTTCACAATGTCGAAATGATCATAGAAGCTTGCGACTTCATAGACTTCCGCCATGGAAATGCGCATAAATGCCGCCAGCGCCTGCATATGTCCTGCCATCAGGCAGTTTTCAGCGTCCTGTATCTTGTGCAGGTACTCGATAAGGAGATCCCGCTTGTAGGGCTCGGGTCCGATCAGTTCGATGACGCGATCGCGGTCTTCCAGTTCCAGAAAACGTCCTTTGGGGAAACCGAGTTTTTTCAACCTCAGATTGCCGCTGTCATCCCCTTTTGGCATGGTTTTGTCGGACTGATTCACGTTTCCTCCAAGGAAATCAATTCGTTTGGAACCGACTTCAAGCTAGACAAGAATTTGCTGCCCCGCAAAGAAAAGTTGGACGGGGCAGCCGTTTAATGATCGATGGCACAAAATCTCTAGAACAGACCTTCGATTTCCATGTTTTCGTTCAGCATGATCTGCTCGGCACTTGGCACTTTTGGCAGACCCGGCATTGTCATGATCTCACCGCAAATAACGACGACGAAACCAGCACCTGCAGACAGCCTGACTTCACGAATTGGCACAGAGTGCCCGATCGGCGCGCCGCGACGGTTTGGATCTGTCGTGAAAGAATACTGGGTTTTTGCCATGCAAACCGGAAGATTGCCGTAGCCCGCCTCTTCCCATGCTTTCAACTGGTCGCGGATGGATTTATCTGCAAGCACGTCATCAGCGCGGTAAATCCGCTTCGCAATTGTCTCGATTTTCTTGAACAGCGGCATTTCATCGGGATAAAGCGGGGCAAACTGGGCCGCACCACTATCAATTATTTTCACAACTCTTTCCGCAAGTTCCTTGATGCCCTTGGAGCCCTGCGCCCAGTGTTTGCAAAGGATGGCTTCAGAGCCCTGGCTCTTCACATAATCCTGCACAGCCTTGATCTCGGCCGGTGTGTCGGTAACAAAATGGTTGATTGCAACCACAGCCGGAACACCAAACTGCTTGATGTTTTCAATATGGCGGCCAAGATTGTCACAGCCTGCTTTCACAGCGTCAACATTTTCAACTCCAAGGTCTGCCTTTGCGACGCCGCCATTCATTTTCATGGCCCGAACCGTGGCGACAATTACCACAGCCGATGGAGCAATGCCAGCCTTGCGGCATTTGATGTTGAGGAATTTCTCGGCGCCTAGGTCAGCACCAAATCCAGCCTCTGTTACAACATAGTCGGCCAGCTTCAAGGCTGTCTTGGTTGCCACTACAGAGTTGCAACCATGGGCGATGTTGGCGAACGGACCACCATGAACAAAAGCGGGATTGTTTTCCAGTGTCTGCACGAGGTTTGGCTGCATCGCATCCTTGAGCAACACTGTCATTGCACCGTCTGCCTTGATATCGCGGCAATAAACAGGCGACTTGTCACGGCGATAGGCAACTATGATGTTTCCGAGACGAGTCTGGAGATCTTCCAGGTCCATCGCCAGACAAAGAATAGCCATCACTTCTGACGCAACTGTAATGTCGAAGCCGGTTTCACGCGGGAAACCGTTGGCTACGCCGCCCAGGCTTGCCGTAATCTGACGCAATGCACGATCGTTCATGTCCATGACGCGGCGCCAAACAACACGGCGGGTATCGATATCAAGCGAATTGCCCCAGTAAATGTGGTTATCAATCATCGCGGCCAAGAGGTTGTGGGCAGCGGTAATAGCGTGAAAATCGCCGGTGAAATGCAGGTTCATGTCTTCCATTGGAATGATCTGGGCATAACCGCCACCTGCAGCGCCGCCTTTCATACCAAAACATGGGCCGAGCGAAGCTTCACGAATACAAACAATCGCCTTCTTGCCAATGGCATTCAAACCATCACCGAGACCAACCGTTGTAGTCGTCTTGCCTTCACCTGCCGGGGTCGGGTTAATCGCTGTTACGAGGATCAGCTTGCCGTCTTTTTTCTTTGCCTGTTTGGCGATGAAATCAGCCGAGACCTTTGCCTTGTCGTGGCCGTAAGGGACCAGATCTTTTTCTGAAATACCAATTTTCTTGCCGATTTCCTGAATCGGCCGTTTTTTGGCCGAACGGGCTATTTCGATATCAGATTTAAAACTCGCCATTTTGAAATTCTCCCATCGCCGATTACTGAAACCGGTCTGTTTCGTTCAATCGACTTCCACCACAAAGGCAACAGTTGGGATTGCTTAAAAACGCCAGTTTTGATCACTGAAACGCACTGTATTTACAAAAGGGTTTTTCTCAAAAGCAATTCTGCAAAATGCTTGTTCCATTAGAGAATTCCAAGATCGCTTTACGGACATTACATGAAAATTGGATGCGGCCGACATGTTCAATTTGCGATCAAATGCACGCGTTTGATACCAAAAAACAAAAATGCCCGGATGAAATGTCACCGGGCATTTATCGTCATGCGGTCAAAACGTCTTACCAGCTACCGGTATTGGGCATGCTCAACCATGGCTCAACCGGAGCAAGCGGTTCGCCTTCCTGGAGTATTTCAAAGGAAATGCCATCGGGTGATTTGATGAATGCCATATACCCATCTCTGGGCGGGCGGTTGATTGCAACCCCTGCGTCCATGAGGTTCTGACAGGTTTCGTAGATATTATCGACCTTGTAAGCGAGGTGGCCAAAGTTGCGACCGCCCTTGTAGTCTTCAACCTTGCCGTTTTCATCCGGCCAATTGTAAGTCAACTCCAGTTCTGGCGAACGATTGACACTGGCATGATCCGCATCCTTTGTGGCTGCAAGAAAAATCAGCGTGAATCGCCCTGCCTGGTTTTCAAAACGGCGGGTTTCGACAAGTCCCAGCTTATTGCAGTAAAAATCGAGGGATTCATCAATATCCCTGATACGAACCATAGTGTGCAGATATCTCATGAGGCTTTGTCCTTGGTATGATCTTGATTGTCCGGGTTTACATAACGCCCGTTGGCTGATTTTCAAAACCTGAACTTCAGATATCTGCCAGGGTGCAACCGGACTTGTTGCTAGGCAATGTATCTTTTTACGGCAGTTTCACAACCTTCCGCCCAAATGAGTTCCAGCCAATGCTGAAATGATCTGGAAAATCGCTGATTATCCGCAAGATCACCATAAAAATGGGCCTGCTCCAGCCAGGCCTGCGGTCTTGTTCTCGCTGTGATTGCCGCCTGCTGCAATTCGTCCCAAAGCGGATCATTTGGCAATATGCGCGTCCCGTCTTCTCGGGTCCCTTCGCACATGCGAGCCCAAAGAGCTTCCACAAGCGCCAGGCCTTCTATCGGCGTACCGGAGGCAAGGCCATCGCGCAATATGGGCAGAAGAAAGCCAGTATGCCGCGAGGAACCATCAAATGCGACACGCCGGGTTGTATCGACGATCGAGGGATTGGAAAAGCGCCGGTCGATCAACTCGATATAGGCAGTCGGATCCATACCTGGAACCGCATGAACATGGGGGGCAATTTCTTCTCGTTGTACCTTTGAGAACAGCGCATTGATGAGCCTGTGCTCCATGCAGCCTGAAATCGTTTCGACGGAAAGAAGCTCACCGATATTGGCAATTACCTGATGGCCCGCATTCAGTATTCGAATTTTCATGGCTTCGTAATCATGCACATTGTCGGTAAAGGTTGCTCCGACACGATCCCAATCCGGGCGCCCCGCGCAAAACGCATCCTCTATCACCCATTGGCGAAAATTCTCGTGCGTTACCGGCACCTGATCATTTACGCCAAATTCCCTTGCCAATGCCAACTCGTTTGGTCCGGTAGCCGGGACAATGCAGTCCACCATCGAATTTGGAAATGTGCAGTTCGCGTCTATCCACCCGGCGAGACCGGGGTCTGAAAGGCCTGCCAATCCGACAAGGGTCTGGCGAAGTATCCGGCCGTTACCTTGAAGGTTGTCGCAGCTCTGACAGGTAAAAGGGCCTGCCCCGCTCGCTCGTCTCAATCTCAACGCTTCGATCATTGCACCAAATGCAGTTCTCGGCGCTTGCGGATGCGCGGCATCGTATTCAATATCGGAATGAGACACGTTGAAAGATCCGTCAGACAGCGCAATATAATAGCCACCTTCAGTAACCGTCAGTGAGACAATTCGAATGGCAGGGTCAGCCATTTGCCGGATGAGCGCGCCATTTCCCTCTTCAACCGGAACATAGTCAATCATCGAGCCCGTAACCTCAGCTGACTTTCCGGCGGGGTCCAACTCGATCAGCGTTGTCAGGCAATCCTGAGCAAGCATTTTGTCGCGCTGCAGCGCATCAGCTGAGCGAACTCCGGCGCCGATGATCGCCCAATCATGATTGAGCCCCTCATCAAAAAGCCGGTGCAAATACCATGCCTGATGTGCGCGGTGAAAATTGCCAAGACCGATATGTACAATCCCGGGGGTCAATACGCTGCGGTTATAACGCGGCACCCTGATAGTTTGCGGCAATTCACCCAGCGTCGCATTTGAAAGGTTCATCAACTCATTCCCGATAATAGTGTCTCCGGCAAATCACGCACCGGTTAGCTCATCCACTGGCCGCCATCAACATTATATGTCTGCGACAGGATGTAGTCGGATTCTGCTGATGCCAGGAATATTGCCATACCCGCAAGGTCCTCTGGTACGGCAAATCTTCCTGCCGGTACACCCGCCTCCACCTCGGCCTTTTTCTGGCCCGGCTTTTTGCCTTCCAACTTTGTAAACATCGAGTCCACATGCACCCA
>JBGSTD010000058.1:0-141834 GCA_041736675.1 Salaquimonas sp. | reverse complement strand
TCCAGTCGGCTCCTGCCCGCACAACACTTTCGACCTCATCGCCCAACCGCGAAAAGTCGGCAGACAAAATGGAGGGCGCAATGATTGTCTTGTTCATTTCTTGTCGTCCTTTGCGCCTTCAGTTGTGCTGTCGGGAACACCCATTGTGAACACGCGGCTCATCCGAATATCTGCTGCTTTAATTGTTGATAGATCCTCTGCATTCAAAGGCCCCTTGCTCTCGTTGAACAGACGATTTGCCTGCCTCAGACGCGCCCTGTCGAGGGCATTGCGGATGGATCTGGCATTGGCAAAATGTGGCTGCTTGCGGCGCAGCTCGATATAATCTGCCATCACCCTGGTGGCTTCATCATCCAATTTGTAGCCCTGTTGCTCGAGCATGGACTGGGAGATTGACAGCATCTCACTACCGTCATAGTCGGGGAAGTCGATGTGATGGGCTATGCGTGAGCGGAAACCCGGATTGGCTGAGAAAAACTTGTCCATCCGATCCGCGTAACCAGCCATGATCACAACAAGATCATCGCGGTTGTTTTCCATTACCTGCAACAATATCTCAATTGCCTCCTGACCATAGTCGCGTTCATTGTCAGGTTTGTAGAGGTAATAGGCCTCGTCGATAAACAAGACGCCTCCCATCGCCTTCTTCAGCACTTCCTTTGTCTTGGGCGCGGTGTGGCCAATATACTGCCCGACAAGATCATCCCGCGTAACCGAAATCAGATGTCCTTTGCGCACGTAGCCAAGTCGATGCAGCAGATTTGACATCCGCAAGGCAACTGTCGTTTTTCCTGTTCCCGGATTGCCCGTGAAACTCATATGCAAGGTTGGCGTTTCAAAGGAGAGCCCCATGGATTTGCGCGCGCGCTCGACCAGCAGCAAAGCCGCCGTTTCCCGTATGCGCTGCTTGACTGGTTTGAGCCCGATCAATTCGCGGTCAAGCTCGTCCAGAATATCGGCCACCCCCGAAGATTTGTATTCTTCGAAGAGATCAACATGTGTAACCGGAGCCATATCCTTGACGTTCTTGTCCATGGGATTTTCCTGTCGTGATTTGCCTAGCGAACAGTTTCCCATGAATAATGCTGGGACCTTCCGGCAATATCTGTCCGGGTCATCCTTATTTTCGGCTCCACCGCGGGCCTGTTGACAATGAAGGACATCATCACGGTTTCAAAACCGCGGACCGATGAAAACGCGATCATCCGCATATATTTGTCGCCATGCGCCTTGCGGCATTCGTCAAGCTCCATCATGACGCCCTTCGGATCCTTCAGGTCGAACATAGGATGCCCCCACATTTCCCAATAGGTGTTCCTTGGATGGGGGTCATCAGTGTACTCGATGCCAACTGCCCAGTCTTTGCCGAGGCAGTATTCAACCTGGGCACTGATCTGAGTGTCATCAAGATCGGGAAGAAACGAAAAACATCCCTGTGTAACACGCATAGTGTATTCTCCTTTTGTTGCCGATTACATCGAGACATCGGTTGTCGGAACAAAGTCCGATGTATCCGTCGAGGTGTAGTTGAAGGTGATGTTGCCCCAGGTATCGAGTGCTGCCTCCAGAGGCTTGCACCATCTGGCTGCGGCACGCAGGATTTCCGGACCTTCATTCTTGATGTCACGCCCTTCATTGCGGGCGAGCACCATGGTTTCCAGCGCGACGCGGTTTGCCGTTGCACCCGCCTGGATACCCATGGGATGGCCAATAGTGCCGCCGCCGAACTGCAGGACGACATCATCGCCGAAAAGATCGAGCAACTGGTGCATCTGTCCTGCATGGATGCCTCCCGAAGCGACAGGCATGACCTTCCTGATGTCTGCCCAGTCCTGCTCGAAGAAAAGGCCGCGTGGCAAGTCTATTTCGTTGCGGGTTTCGCGGCAGACATTGTAGAATCCCTGAACCGTGAGCGGATCACCCTCCAGCTTGCCAACAGCGGTGCCGCAATGCAGGTGATCAACTCCGGCTAGGCGGAGCCATTTGGCGATAACCCGAAAAGATATCCCGTGATTTTTCTGGCGGGTATAGGTTCCATGACCAGCCCTGTGCATATGCAGGATCATGTCATTGGCTCGGCACCAGTTTGAAATCGACTGTATTGCCGTCCAGCCAATGATCAGGTCAACCATAACGATGACCGATCCCAGCTGCTTGGCGAATTCTGCCCGCGCATACATTTCTTCCATCGTACCGGCAGTGATGTTGAGATAATGCCCCTTCACCTCACCGCTCTCGGCGGAAGCCTTGTTGACGGCCTCCATGCAGTAGAGAAAGCGGTCACGCCAATGCATGAAAGGTTGTGAGTTGATGTTCTCGTCATCCTTCATGAAGTCGAGACCACCCTTGAGGCCTTCATAGACAACGCGGCCATAATTCTTGCCGGACAAGCCAAGTTTTGGCTTTGTCGTTGCTCCGAGCAAAGGCTTGCCAAACTTGTCGAGGCGCTCGCGCTCCACAACAATACCGGTAGGCGGTCCCTTGAAGGTCTTGCAGTATGCGGGTGGAAATCGCATGTCTTCGAGGCGGGCAGCCTTCAAAGGCTTGAACGAGAAGACATTACCGATGATCGAAGCGGTCAGATTGGCAATCGAACCTTCTTCAAAGAGAATATGATCATAAGCAACATAACAGAAATATTGTTCCGGATTGTTCGGCACCTGTTCAACACGATAGGCCTTGGCCCGATACTGGTCACATGCCGTCAGCCTGTCGGTCCACACGACAGTCCAGGTTGCCGTTGAACTCTCGCCGGCAACCGCCGCCGCCGCCTCGATCGGATCAACGCCTTCTTGCGGGGTAATTCGAAAGAGCGCCAATATGTCGGTATCCTTCGGAACGTAGTCACCGTCCCAATAGCCCATTTGTGCATATTTCAAAACGCCGGCCTTATAGCGTTCCTTGCCCTTGATTTCCGTTTTTGCATCCGTGTTCATCTCATAATCCTTTCTGGGTTATGCTGCCTTGGCTGTTGCAGTTTTTGGATCGAGCAAGCCCTTTGCATAACGGGCGGCCATGTCATCCTGTGAAATCACCTTTATTTTCGAAGCTTTGCCGGCTGTGCCAAAAGCCTCGAAGCGATCCCTGCAAAGATCTCGCATCGCGTCCATCGCAGGCTTCAGGAATTTACGTGGATCAAACTGCGACGGATCCTGCATGGCGATCTTCCGGAACTGTGCGGTCATCGCCATCCGGCAGTCGGTGTCGATATTGACCTTGCGCACGCCATGGCGGATGCCACGCACAATTTCCTCAACCGGCACGCCAAAAGTCTGCGGCATCTTGCCGCCAAATTCATTGATGATATCCTGAAGGTCTTGAGGAACTGACGAGGAGCCATGCATGACCAGATGGGTGTTGGGGAGTTTGCGGTGAATTTCCTCGATCACCTTCATCGCCAGGATATCGCCATCCGGCTTGCGGGAGAATTTGTAGGCACCATGCGATGTGCCGCACGCGATTGCCAAGGCATCAACTTTTGTGCGCATCACGAAATCGACAGCCTGGTCCGGGTCGGTCAGCAATTGGTCATGGGAAAGCTTGCCTTCCGCGCCCGAGCCATCCTCAGCTTCTGCCTCTCCGGTTTCGAGCGAACCCAGAACTCCCAGTTCACCTTCCACAGACGCCCCCACCCAATGGGCCATTCGTGAAACCCGCTCGGTAATTTCAACATTGTACTCATAGGATGCAGGTGTCTTCATATCGGTTTCCAGGGAACCGTCCATCATGACTGAAGTGAACCCGTGCCGGATTGCGCTCATGCAGGTTGCTTCGTTGTTGCCATGATCCTGATGCATGCAAACCGGAATCTCCGGATACATTTCGGCCAATGCATCAATCATCTTTGCAAGCATGATGTCACCGGCATAAGAACGCGCGCCCCGCGAAGCCTGCATGATAACAGGTGCATCGCAGGCCTTGGCCGCTTTCATGATCGCAAGTCCCTGCTCCATGTTGTTAATGTTGAAGGCAGGCACGCCATAGGAATGCTCTGCTGCATGGTCGAGAAGTTGTCTCATAGTAATTCGGGCCATTTGCCGATCTCCCTTATTTGATTGGTTTGTTGTTTGCTGGATCTGCTGTCCTGATCATTTTCTTCCCAGCATGATAAGGGCACGTGAACAGACGTTCTCGGCAGTTATTCCGAAATGCTCGTAAAGGTCCTTGATGGGGGCAGAAGCACCAAATCCAGTCATACCGATGAATTGTCCATCTGAACCCAGCCAACGGTCCCAGCCCATTCGGCAAGCAGCCTCAATTGCGATCCGGGGAGCGATGCCAAGGACAGTGTCCTGATATTTCCGATCCTGCTGCTCGAACTTTTCCCAGCACGGCATTGAGACGACCGCTGCCTGAATTCCGTGCTCGGCGGAAAGCCTGTCGGATGCCACTTTGGCAATCTCGACTTCCGAACCTGTCGCGATAAGGGTGATGTCCCTTGCTGTCTTGGTATCGCGCAGCACATAGGCGCCCCGGGCAGACTTGTTTTCTGATGTATGGCCAACGCGGAGCATCGGCAGGCTCTGACGTGACAAGGCAAGAACGCTAGGCGTGTTCGTTTCCTCAAGCGCAATTTCCCAGCATTCTGCGGTCTCGATGATGTCAGCGGGTCTGAATACATTCATGTTCGGCGTTGCGCGCAACATGGCCAGATGCTCAACGGGCTGATGGGTTGGACCGTCTTCTCCCAGACCAATTGAATCATGCGTCAGAACATAAATGATCCTTTGTTGCATGAGGGCGGATAGGCGCATTCCGCCTCGGGCATAATCGGAAAATACAAGGAATGTCCCGCCATAAGGTACAAAGCCGCCATGCAGTGCCAGACCATTCATTACTGCGGCCATTGCATGTTCACGGATACCATAGTGAATATAACGGCCTTTGAAGGATTTTGCAGAAATTGCCTCGGTCTGCGATGTTTTGGTAAGATTGGAGCCCGTCAAATCTGCTGACCCGCCAATCGTCAAAGCGGTCGCGCCATTGATAACCTCGAGAGCCATTTGTGATGCCTGCCGCGTTGCAGTCTTGGTACTTTCCTCGCAATGCACCTTGCGGAACTTGGACAAACGGGCCTTGACGGAACCAGAGATGTTGCCAGTCAGAAAGCTCTCAAACGACGCCTTCGAGCGGGAAGCATTCAGGCGGATTTTCCATGCCTTGTTCATTTCCGCGCCGCGTTTTGCAACAGCTTCCCAGTCGGTTTTTACAGCGCTCGGAATAACGAAAGGGGCGCTTGTCCAGCCAATATTGCTGCGTGTGTTTGCTATTTCAACATCGCCAAGCGGTGCTCCATGGGTTTTTGACGAACCCTCCAGATTTGGCGACCCTTTGCCAATCAATGTCTTGCAAGAGATCAGGCTCGGTTTGCCTGATTTGCGTGCGCGCTCTATTGCACCGGCAATATGATCAGGATTGTGGCCATCAACTTCATATGCGTTCCAGCCCGCAGCCCTGAATCTGGCAGTTTGATTGGTTGATGTGGAAAGCGATGTTTTTCCGTCTATGGAAATTTGGTTATTGTCCCAAAGAACAATCAGCTTTTTCAGTTTCAAATGCCCCGCCAAATCAATTGCCTCGTGGCTGATACCTTCCTGCAGACAACCGTCTCCGGCAACAACATAAGTGAAGTGATCAACCAGCTTGCTGCCAAAGCGTGATGCCATCATCCGTTCTGCGATTGCCATACCCACTGCATTGGTAATTCCCTGACCCAGCGGTCCGGTAGTCGTTTCGATACCTTGAGCATGACCATATTCTGGATGACCCGCAGTGCGCGCGCCCATCTGGCGGAAGTTCTTCAACTGCTCAATGGACATGTCTGAGTAACCGAGCAAATGATGCAGCGAGTAAAGCAGCATTGAGCCATGCCCAGCAGACAGCACAAACCGGTCCCTGTCCGGCCATTTCGGATCGGCTGGATCAATTTTGATGAAGCGATTGAAAAGAACCGTGACTACATCTGCCATTCCCATGGGCATACCGGGATGACCGGAGTTCGCGGCCTGGACTGCGTCCATCGACAATGCGCGGATCGCATCAGCCATTTTCTTTTCGTCAGCTTTTGGTAAGCTCAGATTTGCTGCAACGTTCATCATCACTCTCCTCACGACATACGCCGTTTGCGCTCGACCAACTTGTTGATCAGCGGGGTGAAAATCAGCTGCATTGCCAGATCCAATTTGTCGCCAGGCACAACAATTGAATTGGCACGCGACATGTAGCTGTTGGGAAGCATGCTGAGCAAATATGGAAAATCTATTCCGCGCGGATTGGCAAAACGAATCACAAGGACGGATTCTGCCGGTGTCGGTATCCAGCGCGCGATAAACGGATTGGAGGTATCAACGATGGGCACGCGCTGGAAGTTGATGTCGGTCAGTGCGAACTGAGGGCAAATATAATTCACATAATCCGGCATGCGGCGCAGGATCGTGTCCGTGACCGCTTCGGTCGAGTAACCCCGTGCCGCCTTGTCGCGGTGAATTTTCTGTATCCACTCGAGATTGATTACCGGCACAACACCGATCTTCAGATCACAATGCCTTGCCAGATTTACCTTGTCGGTGACAACGCAGCCATGCAGCCCCTCATAGAACAAAACATCGGTTTCTCCGAACTCTTCCCACTGTGTAAACGTACCCGGCTCAGCGCCATAGGCTTTCGCTTCTTCATCATCATGAACGTAATGCCTGGTTCTTCCCTTGCCGCGGCGACCATATTCCTCGAAAACGCTTTCCAGTATTTCCAACTCGTTTGCATCCGCCGCAAAGTGCGTGAAATCCTTGCCATTAAGTTTTTCCTCGGCGACCTTGTCGCGCATCGCCAAACGATCATATTTGTGAAATGCGTCCCCTTCGATGAATGAGGCTGTGACCTTCTCCCTGGAGAAAATCTTTTTAAATGTCTGCTCGACGGTCGTGGTGCCTGCGCCAGATGAACCGGTAATGGATATGATGGGAAATTTTGCTGACATGGTTTTCTCTCAGGCCCTGAAAAGACCGCGCTTGCCGAAGAGCGGTGCACGCTCTCCGATCATGCTCGGATCGGTATGATAGCGGGATATTTTGTTGACTTCCTTTTTGGAGCCGAAAACCAGCGGCACCCTTTCATGCAGATCCTTTGGCAGGATATCGAGGATCGGTTCGATGCTGTCGGTTGCCGCACCTCCGGCTTGCTCAACGATGAATGAGATCGGATTGGCTTCGTAGACAAGGCGAAGTCTGCCTGATCCGTATCCACGGCGCTGATCTGCTGGATACAAAAATACTCCACCGCGTACCAAAATCCTGTAGGTATCGGCCACCAGCGAAGCTATCCACCGCATGTTGAAATCGCGCTCGCGCGGTCCATCTGTGCCGGCAAAGCAATCATCCACATAAAGCCGAATTGGTTCAAACCAGTGCCGGTAGTTTGAAGCGTTTACCGCAAATTCGCTGGTTTTCTCAGTTACAGAAATTGACTTGTAGGCCTGAATAAAGCCGCCATATTTGGATGAGTAGACAAAGATCTGTGTCCCGCGCCCCAGTGTCAGAACAAGCGCAAGCTGGGGGCCGTAAATGAAAAATCCTGCTGCAATCTGGTTGCGTCCGGCCTGCAAAAACGATCCCATCGGATCAACTTTTGGATCGCCGACTACCGGAAGCAACGAGAAAATGGTACCAATGGATACGTTGGTGTCTATGTTCGAGGAACCGTCGAGAGGATCTATTGCCAATGCGAAAGGCGACGTGTTGTTGAGAACAACAGGGCTCTTCATTTCTTCGGATCCGTAAACCGCAATATGCGATGTCTTGGCGGCGTTAAGGAAGATATTGTCTGCCACGACATCCAGCTCCTTTTGGATGTCACCGTCCGCATTGGTTTCACCGCGCGTGGACCCGATGGCAGAACCCAGTGCGCCCTGATTTACCAAAGCCCGCACTTCCAAAGCCGCCTTTGCAAGCAATTCGATTGTTTCGGCAACTGCTGCAAAGGTCGCATCGCCTGCAAACAGACCAGACCTCAAATAGGCACTGAGTGAGTTACCTGACATTAAATATTCCTCCCACTCTAAGAAATGCAAAAAAATGAATGTTTGTAAAATTAAATAAATTGACAAATAAAATTAAAAAATTTTACTCTTGTGTATGCGCAATCTCACCCTGAAAAATTTCAACACGATCCTTGCTGTTCACAAGACCGGCAAAATCACCACCGCTGCTGAATTGCTTTCGCTGACCCCGCCGGCTGTGACCCTGCAACTCCAGCAGATTGAGGCAGAAATCGGTTCTCCGGTTTTTCACAGAACGAAGGGAGGGATGGTCCTGACGGAAGCCGGCGCGCTGGTCTTGAAGTCTGCCCGTAACATCGTTGATGAGATAAGCGTTCTCGAAGACAGCATCAAATCATTGGGGACACTGAAGCGCGGAACCATCCGGATTGGTGTTGTTTCAACCGGCAAGTATTTCGCGCCCCGCCTGATGGCAGCCTTCTTGGCTGAACATCCGGGGATTGAAATCAAACTTCATATTGCAAACCGGTATGAAACAATCACAAAGCTGAAAAACTATGAAATCGATCTGGCCCTGATGGGTCGTCCACCTGATGACATCAGGGTGCGGGCAACATTGTTCGGCGATCACCCGCTGGTATTTATTGCACGCCCAGACCATCCGCTTGCAAGTCAGCTTGATATTGGAAATGAACAACTTGCCATGCAAAAAATCATCATACGCGAACGTGGGTCAGGCACGAGAATTAGTCTTGAAATATTCATGAACGATGTCAGAGAGTTTCGTGAAAATCTTCATCGAGCAATGGAAATGGATTCCAACGAAACAATCAAGCAGGCGGTTATTGCGGGTCTTGGCATTGCATTTATTTCAGGTCACACAATTGAGCAGGAATGCAACAACGGCAGCCTTGTCATCCTCGATGTAAAGAACACTCCGATCAGACGGCAATGGTTCAGCATCACGCGCCTTGAAAAATCGCTATCTCCCTCGATTATTGCGTTTGAGGATTTTTTGACACGCAAGGGAATATCGATGCTGCCACTGATAGGTAAAACTTATACTTCGGCTAGATGACAGGTTTGTGCCTACCTCCAAATGAAATCCGTTGATAGTCTCAATTCCGGTTGAACACCGGCCAAGTTTAAGCTTTGGTCTACAGATGCGTGATATCAACATCAAATCCACCGAGTATTTCGAAGCCGTGGCGCGGCTTGGCTCAGTCGCGAAGGCGGGAGTAGAACTGGGCGTTTCGCCGTCAGCGGTTTCCCAGCAGATTTCTCTTCTCGAATCCCAGTTCGGCGTCAAACTGTTCCGACGCGAAAAAAACAAACTGATACTGACACTTGACGGAGATCGCCTTTTTCAGACCACCACCCACGCCTTTGCAGCAATCCGAAATGCAAGGAATGCCATTTCACGCCAGCGTGACGTCCGCAGCCTGACAATCAGGGTAAGTCCAAGTTTCGGTGTAAGATGGCTCGGTCCGCGAATTAACGCATTTCTGACAGCAAATCCCGAATGGAACATCCGCATTGACGCAACACCGGATTTTTCATCCTTTGAGACAGAACCAGTAGATTTTGATCTGCGCTACGGGCTTGGTGGGTGGGCAGGTTTGACAGAGCGCTGTTTCATGCACGATTTTGTTCTGCCGCTGTGCAGCCCGGGTTACCTTAAGGAACTCCAGGTATTCTCCCCTGACCCAGCTGAGCAATTGCAGAAGGCGCGTTTGATAGACAGCGTCAAGACGATTTTCAGATGGGATTTATGGCTTGCTTCAAACTCAATCGAAATTGCCGACCTTCAATACCCGCTCCGGTTTGACCGCTCCTCCATGTCGATTGAGCTGGCGAAACAGGGCGGCGGACTTGTCCTCGACAGTGTGACCCTGTGCCTGCCTGACATCATCGCCGGTCACCTTGTGCCTTTTTCACCCGATTTCAAGGTCATCGATTTTCCGGCCTACTGGTTTGTATGTCCACCCAGACACTTCAACCGCCGGATTGTCACCCGCTTTGTGGATTGGCTGGAAAAGGAAAGCTCCATACATCAGGATCTTGCCCGGGAGACACTGGTCAATCATGGCTGCCGCTTCAAAAGCGACAGCGGAACAGGCCTGATCCAGAAAGAAGCCTGGAAACTGTGAACGCACGGCAACCGGTCTGTGGCTCCTAGTATATGGTCAGTGCCGGTACATAGGAGATCAACAACAAAACAATGATTGCGACAATGTAAAAAGGTATCAAGGATTTTACCACATCGCCAATCCCTGTTCGCGCGATGGCAGCCGATATGAACAAGGTCGTGCCCACTGGCGGAGTGTACAATCCAATCGACAGGTTTACCACCATCATCAGACCAAGCTGAACGAGATCAAGACCGATTGCCTGCGCAATAACAACGAATAACGGACCCAGCAAAAGAATGGCTGCTGGCAGATCGAGAAATGCCCCGATAACAAGCATGATCAGGTTCATCGCCAGAATAACTGTCCAGGTCTGGGAAAATGTTGCCCCCACCCATTCCGCCATAAACTGCGGGATGCGTTCGGCAGTCATCAGCCACTGGATGGTGGAAGACGCCATGATGATCAACATGACGGCGCCGGTCATCATCGCGGTTTCGACCGCTGAATCCCAAAGTACCTTCCAACTTAGATCACGGTAGATCAGCCCGCTGACAAAAAGTGCATATGCCACCGCCATCACGCTGACTTCGGTTGGCGTTGCGACACCGAAACGAAGTGTGCCAATTACGAATACAGGCATGAGCAGCGCAGGAATGGCTGCAAATATTTGCGAGCGGAAAGCGGTAAATCCACCCGCGAGCGGAGATCTCGGCAGGTCCTGCTTTATGGCCACGAGCCATACCGCTATCACCATGCCGATGCCCAGCATGAGACCAGGCAAAATTCCGGCAACGAAGAGGTCTATGATCGACACATTGGAAACTAGGCCAAACAGGATCAGCGGTATGGAGGGCGGAATAAGGACTGAAATTGTTGAGGAGGACGAATTGATTGCTGCGGCAAATCCCTTTGGATAGCCCTCTTTCAGTTGAACCGGAATAAGCGCGGTACCAAGCGCGGTTGCATCGGCCACAGCCGAACCCGAGACACCGCCGAACATGACCGATCCGATGATCGAAACCTGCCCAAGGCCGCCCTTGAACCTGCCAACAAGCAGCTGTGCCACATTGACCAGATAGACACCAAAGCGCCCTGACATCATAAGGCTTCCGGCGAGAATGAAAAATGGAATTGCCATCATTGGGAAGCTTTGTGTTGGCGAATAGAGGCGTTGAAGCAGCACGGCCATCGGCTTGCCATCGAGCCAGAGCGCAACTGCCACTCCGCCAAGCATGGCGTGAGCAACCGGCACTGCCAATGTGAGCAGCAGCATGAATATCCAGATCATTGTAACAGACATAGTACGGCTCCTAACTCAAGCTCTTGTCAGCTGGGTTTGTTTCAACAACAGGGGCACCAGTCATCATGGCAATCATCCTCGCCAGGCTGATCAGAACCATCGCCGCGAAAGCGTAGATCAGGCTGGAATAGCCCCAGATTTGTTTGATGCCGAGCGTTGAAAGTGTCTGGAACTGGGAAGCGCGCAAGATCGGCTGGCTCGACCAAAGAACGGATATGCAGATGCTGATCAGACATATCTCAATGGCGATCAGCAACCATCTGCGCTTTTCGTCATCCAGCATGTCGATCAGAAGACTGATTGCAATGTGGCGGCCACGGGAGGACGCAATTACTATTCCCCCGGCAACCAACCACGGCAGCAGAAGCGCATGGATTTCATAGGCCCATGCAATACCCGAACCGAATGCGTATCGCAGTACTACGTTCACCAATAGCGCCATGAACATGAAGGCAAGGCAGAACACGGCGATAATCTTTCCGCTATGCTCCAGTATCGCCACAAGCATTCCGGGAATTTTGAGGAAGGGGGCGTGCCCCTCCCCCCTATTGCCGGAAGTTCCTTCATCGGGAGAAGGGGTGTTCCCGGCCTTTTTCATCACTGACCTGCGGCAGTTTTGAGGGCGGCTACCAGATCCGGATAGGTCTGGGCATACTTGTCATATACTGATGCGGTTGCCTCCTGGTAAGCCTTCTTGTCTGCTTCAACGAATTTGGCGCCTTCAGCTTCCATTTTGGGGCGCAGTTCGCTGTCGCCGTCAAACGACAATTGGCGCTGCAGTTTTCCTGCCTCTGCAGTTGCATCAAGAGCGCATTTCTGCGTTTTCTCATCAATCGACTGCCACCAGGAGAGACCTGCCACAACCGGCGTCGATTCGTATTTGTGACCTGTCATGGTTACAAAAGGTGTAATCTCGTGAAGCTTGGCAGAGTAGATATTGGTAAGCGGATTTTCCTGACCGTCAAATACACCTGACTGCAAGGCGGTCGGCAGTTCAGACCAGGCAAGCGGTGCCGGGGCTGCCCCAAGGGCCTCGAAAATGTCGATCGTCATCTGGTCAGGCGGCGTGCGGATTTTCATGCCTTTCAGATCCGCCGGTGCGGCGACGTTCTTGGTAGTATGTGTAACGTTGCGGATGCCATTATCCCAGAAGCCGAGAATTTTCAGTCCGGCTGTCTGGGCCCGCTCATCAAGCATTTTACCGACGTCGCCATCCAGCACTTTCCAGGCGGCAGGCAGATCGTTGAACAGAAACGGCAGACCGAGCAGACCGATTTCAGGCACTATCTGTGACATCGCTCCCTGGCTGTTTGCGGTAATCTGAATCACGCCGCCGGTTGCAGAAGTCAGCATCTCCACATCATTGCCCATTGTCGCAGACGGAGCGTGGTTTACTGTATGCTCACCGCCCGAACAGGCCGCAAAAAGTTCTGCCCATTTTTCAGCGGCAACAAACCGGGGGTTTCCCGGATTTGATCCATGCGCAAAGATGACTTCGGCAGCATTGGCTGCGCCACTCACCATGGTCGAGGCCAACAGGGCCAATACCAGTTTCTTCATTATACTCTCCTCCTTGGGTTGAAACACAAACCCGGGTTTTCCTGCCTGTGTCTTCTGACTTGTATTTACTGTTTTGTACTTTCTGGCGTTGACCTCCCATGGCCAACGCAGTTGTTCAGTGGATCAGTGATCCACCATTCACATCGACTTCACTTCCCGTGCAGTAGGCAGCAAGATCGGAAGCAAGAAAAAGTGCGCAACCGGCAACATCACTGGCCTCACCTGCCCGGCCCATCGGGATGCCAGCCAGGATCATCTCTTTCATTTCCGCCGTTAGCTTGCCTGCAGTAATGTCCGTCGCAATGAAGCCCGGGCAGATGGCATTTACACGAATCTGGTCGGGCGCAAGTTCGCGGGCCATGGCCTTGGTGAGGCCCAGTATCCCGGCTTTTGCCGCTGAATAATGCGGCCCGCCAAATACGCCGCCGCCGCGCTGTGCAGAAACCGAAGACAGGTTGACGATGGAACCTGACTTCTTGCCGCGCATGGCGGGAATGCAAGCCTGGCTCATGTAAAGTGTACCGCGCAGATTGACATCGAGCACCGCATCATAATTTTGCGGGGCAATGTCCATGATCTTCAGAGGCTGTGTAATACCGGCATTGTTGACCAAAATGTCGATCTGTCCCCAGCGCTGCATCAAAGCGGTTGCCGCTTTTTTGCAGGCATCCAGATCCGTTACATTGCAGGTCAAGCCGACATGGCCACTCCCAAGATCGGCGGCTGCTTGTTTGGCGGCATTCTCGTCCAGATCGAGAATGGCTATGGTAGCGCCGTGTTCAGCAAACAGTTTGGCCGTCGCCTTGCCCAGACCTCGCGGCGAAGCTGCTCCGGTGATGATTGCGAATTTTCCTTCGAGCAGTCCCATTGCCTGTTCTCCCTTGTTTGAACCTGATTGTTGATGTGCCTGATCAGAGCCAGCCCTTGATGCGCTCGACAACCCTGTTGACCGAGATTCCATACATGTCGTGCAATGTCGGCAGAGCGCCCGCTTCGAGAAACTTGTCCGGGAGCGCAATCATCCTGAATTGCGGTGTAACGCCATTGATCAGCAATGTTCGTGCTACAGCTTCGCCAAGCCCGCCCACTTCCGTGTGGTTTTCAGCGGTAATTACGAGCCGCCCGCCCTTGCCCACCTCTGCAAGAATTGTTTTTGTGTCGAGCGGCTTTATCGTTGGAACGTGCAGCACGGCAACGTCGATGCCATCACTTTCCAGCTTCACCGCAGCATCCAGTGAGCGCATGGTCATGAAGCCGGAGGAAATGATCAGCGCATCCTTGCCATCGCGGATCAGTTGCGCTTTGCCCAGTTCGAACCTGTAATCCGGTTTGTGACGGGTCAGCACGCTGGGAACCTTGCCGCGCAGCAACCGCGAATAGACAGGTCCGTCATGGGCAGCAATCTGTGGAACCATGCCGATAATATCGTCGGCGTCACACGGGTCGATAATGGTCATGTTCGGCAGCCCGCGAAATATTGCCAAATCCTCTGTCGCCTGATGGCTTGGCCCGTATCCTGTTGTAAGGCCCGGGAGCGCACAGATGATCTTTACCGGCAGGTTTTCTTCGGCAACCGCCATCGCGATGAAATCATATGCCCGGCGTGAGGCAAACACGGCATAGGTGGTGGCGAAAGGGATGAACCCCTCGCGGGCAAGGCCTGCCGCTGCGGAGATCAACACCTGCTCTGCCATGCCCATCTGGTAAAAGCGGTCCGGCATTGCCTTTGCGAAAACATGCAGGTCGGTATATTTGGAAAGATCGGCACTCAGACCGACAATGCGGTCATCCGTGTTTGCCAGATCAACGAGCGCGTGGCCGAACGGCGCATCCACAGTGTTGTATCCTTCCGCCGCCAGGGAGGCGATCATGGCTGAAGTCGCGACACGCTTTCCATCCGGGCCAAGTTTGATTTGGCGTGCTTCGTATTTACGGGTCATGGATTCGAGGGTCATGACGGTTTTCCTTTTTCGAGTACAGCGAGCGCTTTTGACCATTCGTCTGCTTCAACCCTGACGAAATGGGTGATCTCGCGGATCTCGAGGAAATCGACGCCCTTGCACATTTTTGTGTCGAAGATGATGACACGCGGCTTTGCCGAGGGCAGATTCCTGGCTACATCAAATGCTGCAACAACGGCATCCATATCGTTGCCGTCAACGCGCTGCGCATGCCACCCGAATGCGGCCCACTTTTCCTGCTCGGGCACCTGCGCCAATGCGGCAGTGGTTTTGCCATCAGCCTGCTGGTCATTAAAATCCACAATGCAAATCAGATTGTCGAGCTTGTATTGGACCGCCGACATGACCGCTTCCCAGGTCGAACCTTCCCCAAGTTCCCCGTCAGACATCAGATTATAGACGAAGGCCGGGTTATTCTTGCGCTTGAGACCCATGGCAGCGCCGACTGCGATACCAAGGCCGTGTCCAAGCGATCCGCCGGTGATTTCCATTCCGGGGGTATAAGACGCCATGCCAGACATTGGCATGCGGCTGTCATCCATTCCATAGGTTTCCAGCTCGTCTTCGGGCAGAATGCCTGCTTCCATCAGGACAGAATAGAGCGCTATCGCATAGTGGCCGATGGATAGATAGAAGCGGTCACGACCCTCCCACTCGGGATCCTCAGCGCGATATTTCAGGGCGTGAAAATAAGATGCGGCGAGCACATCGGCCACGCCGAGCGCCTGCCCGATATAGCCTTGACCCTGAACTTCGCCCATCAGCAGAGCCTTGCGGCGAATATTCCAGGCCCGTAATTCCAACGACATGTTGGTTGCGCGCAATGCGCGTTCTATTTCCGACATCAATTCCTCCCGGCAATCAAGTCCAAGACTTCTGATGGAAGGGTCGCACAAGAAGGTCAGTAGTGTCAGTTATGAAATATTAAATAGATGTTAAGTTTATCTAATACTCTAGCCTGGTAACGCAGTATGCTGAATGAAAGCGGAGTTCGGAGTTATTCCTGCCGGGAGCCTGCAGTATGGTCTTGTGGCAGATTGACGGGCAAGAAAAAGGGCTGCCACATGGACAGCCCCTCTGTTTTGGTTGATATCTTGAATCCCTGAGAATTAGCCAAACATATCGGCGGTAATCCCCTTGTACCAGCCCTCAGACTCTTCATAAGTCGCCTTCCTTACCGCTTCGTCTTCACCATTCTGGCTGACAAAGTTGTTGGTCGCCTCGATCTTGCCGTCCTTCGGCTCGTACTGCCCACCCACTTTCACGCCGTCATTGGTTTCAATCAGGCTCCAGCAGGTGTTGGCATATTTTGCCGGAAAGGCTTTCGAGTTGGTCAGTTCGCTGCGGATGATCATGGCCGCAACCTTGGCCTGGCTATTGGCCGAGAACCCTGACTTTGGCATCGCACCTGCAATTGAGGCATCGCCAATGACAAAGATGTTTGGATCATTGGCTGAGCGCATTGAGGTGGCATCAATAGGACAAAAGCCGCTGTCGTTTGTCAGACCGGCTTCAGCCGCAATGGCACCTGCCTTCTGCTTGGGAATTATATTGAGCAGTTCACCCTTGAACGTATCGAGGTCCGTCTCGACGGTTCCAGCTGCCGCATCGACTTTCTTGATACCGCCATGTACATCAGGACCATACCACTCCACCATGCCGGGGTAGTATTTTTCCCAACCTGCCTGAAACAGGCCCTGTTTGGAGAATTTATCCTTTGGATCGAGCACGATAATCTTGGAGTTGGTGAAGCCCTTCGATTTCAACACATGCGCCATCATTGACACGCGCTCGTATGGTCCGGGAGGGCAGCGATACGGGTTCGGTGGCGCGACCATGACAATCTGCTGTCCGTCCTGAATGGCGTCAAGTTTCGCCTTGAGCAATTGGGTCTGCGGTCCGGCCTTCCAAGCGTGAGGTGCGATCTCGGCGGCTTCCTCCGAATAACCTTCGATCGAATCGAAAATCAGATCAATACCAGGAGACACCACCAGACGGTCGTAAGGAACAGTTGATCCATCAGCAAGCGTGACGGTCTTTGCCGCCTTGTCGACGGATTTTGCATATGCGGTAATCTTCTTGATACCATAGCCCGATTCAAGTTTGTCATATCCGTGGGTTATTGATTCGAAATCCCTGTAACCGCCGAGATACAGATTGGAGAAAAAGCAGGTCGTGAATTTCTCTGCTGCATCGATCAGTGTTACCTCGATCTCACCCTTGGAATCCTTGGCGATATAGCGGGCTGCAGTTGTGCCACCTGCTCCCCCTCCGATCACGACAACTCTCGGCTTTTGTTGCGCCCGCAGATAAGAGGGCATCGCGATTGCTGCGGTGGTGCCTCCCAACAGCAAGGCAAATTGTCTTCTGTTAAACTGTGTCATATCTTCCTCCTGGTTTAGTCATTATTGTGGCTGCAAGGTTTCGAAATAGGCCGCCAGAGCTGCGATCTCCTCATTGCTGAGATTGACGACGCGTGATTTCATCACTTCGTTTTGACGAATATTGTTCTTGTATTCAAACAGCGCCCGAACGAAATAGTCCTTGGGGATCCCGATAATTGACGGAATACCGTCTGCATTGCCCGAGACCTGATGGCAGGTGACGCAATCGCCGGACAGATATTCGCCAAAAGCGGGATCACCCTCCAGGGCTAGAACTGATTCTGCAAAGCCGACGATTGTAGATGCTGGATCGGGCGTCACGTCATCTGATGGTGCCGCGCGCGAAATCGTTTCCAACCAGCCTATCAGATCAGCTCGGTCCTCCGTTTTTGCCATGCCCAGATAGGACATTCTGTTGCCCTTTATAAACTCGCGCGGCTTTGTAATGTACTGGTCAAGTGTTTCAGCTGTCCAAACCAGGCCGTCCTTGCCGGCAGATTTCAACGCGCCTGAATAATTGAATCCATCAAGGCTGCCTGCCGCGCGCCCGATCAATCCATCCAGATGTGGCCCAACCTTGTTTTTCGCGCCTTCGCCAACTTCATGACACCTGATGCAGGCCTTGAAAAGCTCCTGTCCCCGGACGGGGTCAGGTTCGCTCGCCATAGCGGGCAGGCCAAAAAAAAGGCTGGCGCCAAATACCGCCAACAGGCGCGTTGCGCCGATATAATGAATATGAGCTGATTTCAGAATTGGCCCCTCCCAAAGCCTGATTCCTTATTCGATCGAAGCGGCTCCCCCGTCTTCATCATCCTGCTTGTCCGGTGTCACATCGAGAACGCGTGCCCGCATCACGACCTCAGCCTTGCCTTCCATGCAATTGTTCATGCAAGGCTCATCCTTGACCCCATATTGAGGCTCTTCACTGCGGTTATCGTCAATGAAGTTGGCTTCATTGGGCAGCGGAACTTCAAGAAAGTTGGCCTTGGAGAGTTCAAATTCCTCATCAGTGACAACGTCATTTAGAAACATCAGATAGGCAGTCAGAGCGTAAACATCATCGTTTGACAAACTGCGCGCATTGCCAAAAGGCATGGCCCGACGGACATAATCATACACCGTTGACAGGTAGGGCCAGTAGGAGCCGATTGTCTTTTCCGGACGATCAGCAGTCAGGGAATCCTGGCCCCCAGCAAGGACGGGCCAGCGTCCTGCTCCCTCGCCAAAGTCGCCATGGCAAACCGCGCAGTTTTCGCTGTAGATGGCTTCTCCCTGGGATACAGTTCCCTTGCCCTCCGGAAGACCAACGCCATCGGCGCGCACATCAATATCCCAAGCGGAAATTTCCTCGGGCAGTGCGACCCTGCCAAGGTGCAGATTGCCGTGTGTTGGCACTTCAACATCCTTTGCAAGAACGGCCGGAGCAGCTGGCGCAACAGGCGCAACCTCTGCCTTGGTTTCCGTTGGCTTTGCCTCTTCAGCAGGTTTTTCCGGTGCGGCGCTTTCGGCTGCCGGAACGACCGCGGCACCTGCGGAGAAAGTTTTCAGATAGGCAATGACGTTGGCCAGATCATCCTCTTTCTTCAAGCCTGCAAAAGCCATTTTTGTGCCTTTTACAACCGCTTTGGGATTGGCAAGATACTCGGCCAGTTTTGCATCATCCCACGAAAGACCTGCTGCGCCAGCGTCCTTCATCGCATTTGAGTATTTGTAGCCTTCGTCGGTACCAGCTGTCCGGCCGATAATGTTGTTCAGCTCAGGGCCAACCTTGTGTTTTGCACCCTCGCCAACCATGTGGCAGGCAGCGCATTTCTTGAAAACATTGGCACCTGCATCGGCATCCTGCGCAACTGCTGTTGCGAGGGAAGCGGCAAACATTACCGAACTGACGGGGACCAGTTTAAGAAATTTCAACATTTTCGGCACTCCCGTCTGTCCTGATCTGCCAGGTCTGTATTCCGTTATTGTGATAAATCGAGTTAACACCGCGCTCAACGCGGAGTGCTTCCTTGGTTGGCTGGATGTTGCCCTGATCATCCATCGCACGAGATTGAAGGAAGAGTTCCGACCCGTCCCAATCAAAGTCGAAATAGAAACGGTGCATGGATTTGTCAAAACTTGGACCATCAAGACGTGCGGTCTGCCAGTTTCGTCCACCATCAAGTGAAACATCGACGCGGGCAATCTTGCCATAACCTGACCATGCAACACCGCTCAACACGGTTGCACCGCGACCATGGGTGATGGGCGCCTGCGGACTCGGATTGGTGATAACGGATTTGACATCCATTGCCCATGTGAAACGCCGGGCTTTGCCATTTGCCAAAAGATCGGTGTACTTCGAAGTTTCCTCACGCTGGTGCCAGGGCTGGTCGCCGACTTCAAGGCGACGCAGCCATTTGACCCACATATTGCCTTCCCATCCGGGCACAACAAGGCGCACAGGGTAACCCTGTTCTGCGCGAAGGGCTTCACCGTTCATCTTGAAGGCGACCATGCAGTCATCAAGGGCCTTTTCGATCGGGATGGAGCGGGTCATCGCAGAGGCATCGGCGCCTTCGGCGAGCAGCCATTTGCCTTCCGGTTTGACGCCCGCCTCATCCAGAATTGTTTTGAGGCGAACGCCGGTATACATGACATTGTGGATCATGCCGTGGGTAAACTGACAGCCATTCAGCTGGGAACCACGCCATTCCATTCCCGAATTGGCTGCGCATTCCAGAAAATAGACTTTGTTTTCACGGGGGAAGCGCTTGATATCCTCCATGGTGAAAACAAGTGGCGTATCAACAAGACCATTGATCATCAGGCGATGATCAGCGGGGCTGATCTGGGCAACGCCACCGTGATGGCGTTCAAAACATAGTCCGTTCGGGGTAATGATACCGTCAAGCTCATGCAATGGAGTGAAATTGATCGAGGATTTGGAATCAGCTGTGAGCCAGGCGACATCGCGGCGGACAACATTCTTTTCAAATTCCGACGGCATACCGTAAGGCGCGGCGTCAACACCTTCACCCAATACCGAATTCCAGTCCTGAATATCGGTTATCAGGGGGTCAGCAGCGCCCGCATTGACAGCTTTTGTTCCCATGGCAGACGCAGCCACAACACTACCTGCTGCAGTCAGCGAATTTGCCAATAACCTTCGGCGCGAAATACCCGGCGCAGTGGATGCTTCTGATTTTGGTCTCATCGGTATCAGTCCTCCTCAAAACTGCCCAATTATACATTCAATTTTTAATATGTATAGAGCGACAAAGTGGCCGCACATGTTTCAACTAGTAACCGATCACCCGGACAGTATCGCCGGTCGGCATGTTGATGGTTTCCTTGCGGGTGATAAACTTTTCCATCAAATCGTAGATTGCCGGGCCTTCAACGTTTTCATTCACGGATGCCCAACCGGCAACAACATAGCTTTTCCCCGCATCAAGCGGTTCGCCTGATGCAATCATGCGCATATCGCTGATCCGATTTCCAATTTCTTCCTTGGGAGCACAGGCATAACTCATGCCGCCGACGCGAACCATGTCACCGCCCTGCTGGTAAAACGGGTCCTTGTTGAAAAGGTTGTCGCAAACATCCTCAAGTACGTCCTTGATCTGGGCACCGGTAAATTCGAGCCGGTAAGCGTTCGGATAATTCATTGATGTCTGGTTATAAAGATCATCAATCGTGATGTCCTGGCCTGGCAGGACAGTTGTGCCCCACCTGAATCCTGGAGACAGCGAAATTTCCGCTTCGCGCTCTTCGAGCAAGCCCTGGCAAATTACATCATCCCATGAACCATTGAAGTTGCCGCGGCGGTACAGAAGCTGATCAGTCTTGCCGATTACCCTGTTACATTCCGCTTCATAGGGAGCGCGAACCTCATCAATTTTTGCACTCATTTCAGGATCAGAGGCAATCACATCGGAGAATACCGGTATCATGCCCGATGAGAAACCAGTAACTTTGCCCCCGCTGACTTCCAAATCAATCCTGCCCAGATATTTGCCATGAGAACCGGACGACAGGACCAGGGTCTTGCCGATCTCTATGGCACGCGGAATTGAATCGTGTGTATGGCCGGTCAGAATGACATCAATGCCGCTGACCACCGTTGCAAGTTTCTGGTCAACATCAAATCCGTCATGGGAAAGAAGAACAACGACCTCAGCACCATCGGCACGAGCCTTGTCAACATTGGCCTGCAGTTCTTCAGGCCTGATGCCAAAAGACCAATTGGGAAACATCCATTTCGGATTTGCGATCGGCGTATAAGGCATAGCCTGACCTATTACAGCTACTTTCACGCCGCCTTTTTCAAACATTGCGGTCGATTCAAATACTGGCTCCTGCCATTCATCATCAACCATGTTGGATGCCAGAAATGGGTAGCCCATATTGTCTGTGATTTCCTTGACACGTTCGGTCCCAAAGGTGAACTCCCAGTGACCGACCATGGCATCAGGTTTCAGCAGTTTCATGCAATCAACCATGTCCTGGCCATTGGTTTTAAGGGAAGTATAAGATCCCTGCCACGTATCGCCGCCATCAAGGAACAATACCTTGTCATCGCCGCGATCGGCTCTGATGGCCTTCACCAGTGTTGCTGTGCGGTCTAGTCCGCCGAGCTTGCCATAGGTTTTGGCAAGATTAAGGTAGTCATCCATCGTGTGCGCATAAGCAATAGGACTGCCCGGCTCGATTCCGAAATGTTTGAGAAATTCTTTTCCGACGAGATGAGGCGGAATACCTTCAAAAGCGCCAACGCCGATATTGGTGTCCGGCGGACGGAAATAGATCGGTTTTAATTGGGCATGCACATCGGTAAAATGAAGAAGGGTGATCTGACCCTTGGAATCGAATTTCAACAGGTCGTCCTGGGTGATTTTTTGCTGAGCAAGCGCCCTTGTCAGATTTCCGGAAAAGCCCGCGGCGGAAGTGGCGGCCAATCCGGCCACAGCTCCATACTGGAGAAAGTCGCGACGTGTTAACATCAGATATCCTTGCTATTTTTTAAGGTCAGTCCAGCAGCGTTAATCGCTCAAGAGAATGCCCGCGTCATTCGGCGCAAAAACTGGCTGGAATAGCAGGCCTCAACGGCGGCACCAGGATGCCGCCGCTATTGGGTATTGGCGGTTAATGCCGAACGGCAGGCGTTTCCACTGAGAGACCTGTCCCACGCCAAGTCACATAAACCTCAAGCGCCATCAACTCGTCAGAGAATGCTTTTGGCATTTCTGCGCGGGTATCGCGGATACAACCACGCAAACGATCGTGTAATGAAGTCAATCCGGATTTCAAACGGTACAGGGGGAACCCGTTGACATGGCCCTGGCTCAAATAGTCCGCGCGGATGTATTTTCCGGCATTTGCCTCATGGCACGATGCGCATGCGAGATTAAGCTGACCGGTACGGGTGTAATAGGATTCCTTGCCCATATCCCACCATTTCTGCATTTCGCCTTCAGACAGATTGACCGCCACCGGTTTTCCCAAGGCCTGGTTTTTTACATAGATTGTCAGGGGAATCTGGCCGCTCTTGTTGAACTCGTAAGCCTCTGCGCCCATTTGCTCGGTGCGGCATTTGTTGATCTGCAGTTCAACATTGATCGGCTTGCCTGACTTTGCATCCCATTTGGGATAGCTCGCGCCAACATCCTTCATGCTCTCGGCCGCATCACCATGGCAACTGGCACAGGATTTTCCAGCCGTGCCCTCAACGGTATTCCAGATCGTTGCACCCTCTTCGTGCGCCAGCATTGCGGGGTTCTGAAAACTGTCAGCTTCAAGGGCTCGGGTTTCCGCTTCGCGGTAATGCCATCCGGATACGACCTCGTCATAAGGCATTCCCTCAGCAGCCTTGGCACGGGTAATGATTTCTTTTTCGCCATCAATAACCAGCTGGTCAGTTGACGGTTCGGCATTTGCCAATCCTGTAAAAAGGACCGCGCCTGCCAAAAATGTCGAGGCTAAAATCAATCCGCTCTTAATAATCCTGTTTTTCACTGTCCACTCCTCCCAAATTCAAGAACTGCCAGTCGCTCTCCCGGCTGGCAGCATGCGGTATTGACCCGTCAGCCAACAGTAACTGTTTGTTCGTCGGTATATACGCTGCCGTCGTCATCGACCCAGGAGAACTTGAAAGTACCGGTTTCAGGAACTTTCGAGGTAAACTCGATATATGGGTTGGCAGAAACTGCCGCATGAACATCAGCGGAAAACACCAGCTGGCCATTAAACTCAGCGGTAAACTTGTTGATGATCTTGCGGGGGATCAGTTCCCCCTTCTTGTCCTTGCGCTGACCCGATTCCATGTCGTGGCTGATCAAGGTCTTGATGGTGATTATTTCGCCGGCTTTCGCCGTTTTTGGAACTTTAACACGGGGCTTTGAAGCCATGATTTTCTCCTTTGGATCAACTCTTGAAGTGCTGCTTTTCGACTAGCCGCCGCATCCACCAATGGTGACCTTGACCTGTTTCTTGTCCATGTAAGTTGTGCCGTCAGCCATTTTGGCAACCGCGATAACGTTCTGCGTCTTGGCAAGACGAATGCGTGTGGTAGCAGATGCCGCCCCACTCATTGCTGTAAAGTTGAAGACCACAACATCCGGATTTGGATTGCCTTCGGCATAAATGGTGATTGATTCAACCATATCACCGTCTGCCATCGCACTTTCCACCGTTACGCTGACAGGAACGGTATTGCCGTTTTCGGCAATCTCCGGCGCTGTCAACGTGATTTTTCCCGCTTCCGGCATTTTGCCGCCTGAAACGGCCATAATTGCTTTTTCTGTGTCTTCCGCCGAAGCGAAAGACGGCTTCACACCAAAACCGGTGAGTGCAATTGCTGCAGCTCCGACCGAGAATGATAGCGCCTGGCGACGATTGATTTTCATCAGCACTTCTCCTTGTTATTTAAGTGTTGACAGGTAAGCGACGATGTCCTCGACCTGCTCTGCTGTCAAAATTGTTTTCCCGACGAGATCTTCACGCGGGTTTTTGCCCACTTCGAGTGAATAGAAACCCGGCATGACCGTATCGGGACCAAAAACCGCCTTTGAATTGATGACGATTGCGCGCAGTTGTTCAGGTGACCACCGTTCGGCAACGCCGTTAAGCTCAGGCCCAACATCACCGTGGAACAACTCCTTGCTCATGTCCTTGTTGGCATGGCAAGCGAGACAGTTGCCCAATGAAGAGCTTTTGAAGGCTTTACCACCTTCTTCAGCGTTGCCGGCCGCCCCCGTCAATGATTGAGCTACGGCGCCATCAGCAAAAACTACCGCAGCAGGTTCGGTCGTTGCGGCAAATGCATTCGCCGCCATATACAGCGACAGGCCGACGACCGGAATCAAGCTTTTTGAAAGCTTCATATCGTTGTTTCCTCCATTGTGCGATCTGCTCCCAGATGACAAATCGCTCCTCCGCGAGTTAAGCTACTTAAATCCCCGAACAAATCAAGAGATAAATATAAATATTTGAATATATGGTACCAACGGATCGTTTTTCACAGGAAACCCAGGACCTTATTCGGCTACCAACTTGCCCGCAGCCCTCAATTCCTCGATCTTTCGTGCGTGATATTTCTGGAAATGCTCATCTCCCTCATATCCCTTTTCCTGCACCCATTTGAACATGTTGAGAAATGTCCATTTGCCAAAGGCACCCGGCATCGTTGCGACAGCCAATTGGGAAACCGTGCCTTGCCCAGTAATTTCCTCCGGCATGAAGACCATCGTGGGTGTGAATACAAAACCCCATTTGCGGGCCGCTGTTTTCTCCGTAAGAGCCTCGCCATCTGTATCGGTAACTTCCTCGTCACCAAACATGTTGTATTGAACGACCTTGAAATTGGCCTTGATATAGTCGGCAACCTCGGGATCGCTGAGAATTTCCTCATGCATCTTGCGGCAATAAATACAGCCTCTCTGTTCAAAAATCAGAACCAGACGTTTTCCCTCTTCCTTTGCGGCCGCCACGTCTTCTGCCACGTCGCGGAAAGTAAGTGAAAACCAGTCTTCCTTGTGCAGCCCATCTTCACCAACTTCAAATGCGTGAGCGGTGAGGGACAAGGAAAAAAACACGCAAACTGCCATCAAAAATCTAACCATCAATCTCTCCCTTATGTGCTTCCTGCGGGGATCACCCGATTTGAGAAAAACCCGGAAATGTGTCCAGCAACCATTGTGCGATATAAGACATGGAACCGGTTACAAACAAAATACCAGTCAGAACCAGAAATGCGCCCATCACCATTTCGATCTTGTGCATATGTTTCTTGAGCCTGCCGGCAACGCCTATAAAGCGCCCGGCAAAAAGCGCCGCCAGCATGAACGGGATGCCGATGCCAAGAGAATAGGCTGCCAAGAGGGACGCTCCCCGCATGGCGGTATCTTCGGTTCCCGCCACAAAAAGGATTGCCGCCAGAACCGGGCCGACGCAGGGTGTCCAACCAAAGGCAAAGGCAAGCCCCATCACATATGCACCGATAAAGCCTGCAGGTTTGCGTTGAACGTCGATACGTGCTTCCCGGTACAAGATGGAAAACCTGAAGACACCCAGAAAATGAAGACCCATCAAAATGATCAGGACACCGGCAATCACGGAAAGGACGTTGAAGTACTGGGCTACGGATTGACCGATGAAGCTTGCAGTTGCTCCCAGCGAAACAAAAACAGTTGTAAACCCGAGGACAAAGAAGAATGAGGAAAGGAATATCTTGCGGCTTACATTTTGCGGCACGGCATCATCGGTAAGCTGGGAAAAGCTGATACCGGCGAGATATGCCAGATAAGGAGGCACAATGGGAAGTACGCACGGCGAAACAAACGAGAGCAACCCTGCGAGCAAAGCGCCGCCTATGCCAATATCCAGCATTGAATGTAACCTCCCTTATCCCAGCGGCTGTCTCAATAATTCGTGAGCCGTCTGGTAAATATTCGAAAATTACTATATATTCAAAAAAGAAAACATCAATCGGGAATTGTCAGGGCATGAAGACTTTCAGGAAGTTATTGATTTCGGCTTTTGTAGCCTGTGCATTGTTGCCGCTGCAATTTCTGTCGGCAGGAGAAGCAGCCGCAGCCGAGCTGATCATGCTGGAGCAGAAAGGTTGCGCTTGGTGCGCCCGATGGCTCGCCGAGATTGGTCCGGTTTATCCGATGACCGATGAAGCAAAGAATGCGCCGTTGCGGATTGTGGATATCAACAAGCCAATTCCCGAGGATCTGGCTTGGATACGCATTGATCGCTTCACCCCGACTTTTATTCTTGTCGAGGATGGAGTTGAAATCAGCAGAATGCGTGGGTATACCGGAGACAACTTTTTCTGGTTCCTTCTCGGCGAAATGTTGGAAAAGCTGCCAAGCAGCAAGACAACATCCGGTTAAGTTTCCTTGATAACAACGCAAAAAATGATGGAAAGATACAATGGCCCTCCCAGCCCTGAAGCCCAATTCAAACCCTGGCGATCTTGCTGAACTTCTCAAGCAGGCACAAAAGGTGAGTGAACTGCTAAAAGCCCTTTCCCACGAAACCAGACTATTGATACTGTGCCTGTTGTCCGAAGGTGAAAAATCCGTATCAGAGCTGGAGGAAACCCTCTCCATGCCCCAAGCTGCGGTGTCACAACAATTGGCGCGGTTGCGTTTTGACCGGCTCGTTTCAACCCGCCGGGATGGCCGTATCATCTATTACAGCATCGCAAGCGACGAAATCGGGAAGATCATCGAACAACTTTACACTCTGTTTTGCGCGCCTGTTCGCCCGAAGGCGGATTGAAGCCGGCTTTCAAAGTGGATTGTTGATAAAAGTCTGTCTGGGAGGGCGGCCTGTTTATGGAAAACTCCGTCTATCTGGTCCCCGCTTGCGGTCTGATTGCAGGAATCGTTCTTGGCTATGCAGCAAGGCGCAACTTCTTTTGTACCCTCTCTTCGCTTGAACGCTACTGGTATGGAAACAATTCCAACGGCATCAGGAGTTGGGTACTCGCCGCTGCAATTGCAGCACTTTCCACCCAGATACTGATCGCTACAGGCGTGATCGATGTCTCAAGAAGTTTTTACCTCTCCACCGGGTTTGGCTGGCTTGGTGCCATCATTGGCGGCATTGCTTTCGGCGTTGGCATGGCCTTTGTGGGTACCTGCGGATTTGGCGCGCTGATCCGTCTCGGCGGGGGCAGCCTCAAAAGCCTCATTGCGATATTGATCCTCGGCCTGAGTGCACTTTCCACCCAACGCGGATTGCTTGCCTTCAGCAGAACCGGGTTTTTCGACAGCTTCGAAATAGACTTTGCTTTTGCAGGATCGCAGTCCATTCCGGATGTTGTTTCGAGCCTGGCGGGCATTGACCTGCATTTCATCACAGCATTGATTTTGATTGGTTTGCCCCTGATCTGGGTATTTTCGAACCTGCAATTCCGGGCAGACCGGAGCGCAATACTGACAGGGACAACCATCGGGCTTGTTGTAACCTTCGGCTGGATCGTCACTTCGTATTTTGCCCGAAATTCCTTCGACACAGTACAGATCGAATCAGCCAGTTTTGTTGCCCCGGTCGGTGACACAATTCTTCAGTTCATCGCATTCACTGGCATCGCGCCAGACTACGGGGTCGGTCTGGTGATTGGTACAGTTGCCGGCTCTGCCCTTGCGGCGAGGTCTGCGGACAATGTTCGCTGGGAAGCCTGCGACGATGCCCGAGAACTGAGCCGACACATTTTTGGGGCAGTATTGATGGGTTGTGGCGGCATTCTGGCCATCGGCTGCACCATTGGTCAAGGGATCAGTGCTGCGTCACTGCTCTCGGCTTCGGTTCCTGTTACCATGATTTCCATCGTCTTTGGCGCGCGAATGGGGCTGTCCTTCCTACTGGAAGGTTCGCTGCTGTCGGCTTTCAAGCGCAGTTGAAAAAATCAGGCCTCCTGAACAAACCGGAAAGCGCTGCCATTACGTTCCACACGACCAAGGCCGCCCCCTGGCAAATGATACCCAATGATCTGCATTTTGTCTGCCGCCACCCTGTCGAGCAGTTTGAGGCGGGTTGCGCTTCCTTGGGCCCGGTCCTGGTCGGAACCCGAATACCAGTCAGGTTTTTCAAAGGAGACTGCATAGTTGGTCAGCGCATCGCCAACCACCATCATTGAAACATCACCACTTCCAACTTCGGCGTGAATGCCGAATGCCATATGGCCAGGTGTATGACCGGGTGTATCAAAAGCCTCTATGCCTGGCAGTATTTCTGCTCCGTCATCAAACAGCTGCACCCGTTCCTCCATCAGGTCAAGCCGGTTCTTTGCGCCTATGGCAAAAGTCTGCCTGCCCTCTGACATTTTGTTGACAGTGTCCTCATCGCGCCAGAAATCCCATTCAACGCGCGGAAAATGTAGCTGCGCACCAGTAAAGGTAACCTCGTCAAATTCATCCAGAATCCCCCACAGGTGATCCGGATGACCGTGAGTGAAAATCACATCGGTAATACTGTCGAGGGCTATGCCCGCCGCATCAAGAGTTTCAATCACCTTGCCTGTGCTTGGCATGAAGTTGGACCCCGCCCCGGCATCGAACAATATTCTTCTCTCGCCATCATCAACAAGGGTCAGATTGCACGGCTGCTCAATTGTTTCTGTTCCAAACCCATTTGCCTGCAAAAATGGCAGAAGCTGCTCTTGTGGCACATCGGGAAACATAAAGTTTATCGGAAACGTCATGGAACCATCACTCAAGGTGCGTATGGTTTTGGTTCCAACAGAAAGGGGTTCTCTGGCAAAAGCAGTCTGAGGAATCAATGGCAGAAAACTGCCAAGACCGACGCACAATCCCGTTTTTACAAAATTGCGCCTGTTCATTTCAATTCCGGTTTTGAGGTTCATCATGTTTCCTTTTTGGAACCAGGTATCAGTTGTTTCAGGCTACTGCTCGCGACAGGGCACACTGGCTCCACAGATCGCACAGGCTTGAGGCAAGATGTTCGATATCGCCAGCCGAATGGAAAGGTGTCGGGGTAATGCGAAGGCGCTCGGTTCCGACCGGAACAGTTGGATAATTGATCGGCTGAACATAAATACCATATTGGTCAAGCAGAATGTCGGTAATCCATTTGCATTTGGCGGCATTGCCGACTTGAACCGGAATGATGTGACTGGGGTTGGACATGTGCGGAATGCCGCGGGCATCCAATGCCTTGCGTACCGCTGCAACAGCGGCCTTGTGCTGCAGGCGCTCGTGACCGGATTGTTTCAGGTGGCGGATCGAAGCGGTTGCCCCCGCAGCAATTGCCGGGGGTAGTGCAGTCGAGAAAATAAAGCCTGATGCAAACGAGCGGACAAAATCGACCATACTTTTTGAACCGGCAATATAACCTCCCATCACCCCGAAAGCCTTGCCCATCGTCCCTTCGATAATGTCGATGCGATGCATCAATCCATCGCGCTCAGCCACGCCGCCACCACGATTTCCATACATGCCAACCGCATGTACCTCGTCGATATATTTTAAAGCCCCGAATTTGTCGGCGACATCACAGATTGCTGCAATCGGGGCAATATCTCCATCCATGGAATAAACGCTCTCGAACACAACCAGCTTGGGAGCAGAGGCATCGTCAGCCGCCATCAGTGTTTCGAGATGCCTGAAATCATTGTGTTTGAATATGCGCTTTTCACACCTTGAGTGGCGGATGCCCTCGATCATCGAAGCATGGTTCAAACTGTCCGAGTAAACAATCAGACCCGGAATTTTTGCGCAAAGCGTTCCAAGGGCTGCCCAATTGGAAACATATCCGGAAGTAAAAACCAGCGCCGCTTCCTTGCCATGCAAGTCCGCCAGTTCTTCCTCAAGTGTCACATGATTGATATTGGTTCCGGAAATATTTCTCGTTCCGCCAGCTCCGGCACCGCTTTTTTCAATAGCTCCGTGCATTGCCGCCAATACATCGGGATGTTGGCCCATGCCAAGATAATCATTTGAACACCAGACCGTGACTTCGCGCGTCTTGCCATCGCCAGCATGAAACAGCGCCTTGGGAAACGCCCCGGCCTTGCGTTCCAGATTGGCGAATACGCGATAGTTGCCAGCTTCATGCAGCGTTGCCAGTTGCGACTGGAAATAAGTGTCAAAATGCATATGAATTTTCCTATATGTCAATTCAGTCTGCAAATTTTGACACAAAGGTCAAGTGCCGAGTATCAGTCAGCTCTCAACAATCATACGCGCCTGGTGATTTGTGAGCCATTCCAGACTGGCAGATGTATCCCCGACAGGCTTGTATTCCGCCCCAAGCGGAGCATCATAGCCGATATTTGCAATGACCTCGAAAACATGTTGATAGTTTATTTCGCCATGATCTGGCGTGCCCCTGTCGGGAACAGATGCAAACTGTATGTGACCGATGAATGGCAATAGCCGCCTGATCCGGTGGGTGATATCCCCTTCCATCAATTGCACGTGATAGCAATCAAACATCAGTTTCAGATTGCCTGCCCCAACTTCACGGATAATTGCCAGCGCCTGTGCCGTCGTGCCGAGAAAATACCCGGGCGCATCATAGTGGTTCAGAGGCTCTATCAGGATCGTGATATCATGGCGCGCCGCCTCGCTTGCAGCATAGGCGAGATTTTCAATAAACTGGGAGTGGGCTGCTGGCCCGCTTGCATAGCCTGCCATGACATGAACCTTGTTGCAGGATATTTGCGAGGCATAGGCAAGCGCCTCGTCGATTGCAGCGCGCGCTTCCTGTGTTCGCCCGACAAGCGCCGACAGACCGTTTTCGCCTTTGGCCGTATCGCCTCTTCTGGTATTGATGCCCAACATTGTCAGACCCGTTTCAGAAAGGGCTGCCTTCACCTCGCTTGCCGCCACCTGGTACGGCCAATGGCACTCCACCGCATCGAAACCTGCCGCCTTGGCAGCGCGGATCGCGTCAGGAAGGGAAAGGGTATTCCACAAAAACCCGAGATTGGCTGAGAACTTCGTCATATATTTTTTACCCGTCTTGTGCCTCAG
Source organism: Salaquimonas sp. (assembly GCA_041736675.1). GTDB lineage: Bacteria > Pseudomonadota > Alphaproteobacteria > Rhizobiales > Rhizobiaceae > Salaquimonas. The sequence goes on along the minus strand of JBGSTD010000058.1, from coordinate 110,513 downwards.
CAAGGATTGCCGGGCATTGGCCGCTACTTCTTTTCAGGCAAAGTAAGCGACGCATTGCGCGCATAGACCTTCGCAACTGCTGCATCGTCCTCATTTCCAAGGCCCATTCCGGCGGCGGCGATAAACTGCTGAAGGGCAGCGGCGGTGATGGGTGCGCTGAACTTTGCCTCGCGGGCAATATCCATCACAATACCAAGATCCTTTGGCCAGATATTCACCGAGCTCAGAGGAGTATAGTCCCCGTCTACAATATGGGGCGCGCGGTTTTCCAGCATCCAGCTTGTACCGGCACATTTTGAAATCACCTCAACAAATTTGGCTGGTTCAATGCCTTGTGTCATTCCAAATGTCAGCGCCTCTGCCATGGTTGCAATATGAACGCCAGCAAGTAATTGGTTGACCGCCTTCATTGCAGATCCTGCACCCGCAGAATCTCCCAGTTTGAAAACCGTTTCAGAAATAGCCTCAAGGACAGGCGCTGCGGCGCTGAAAGCAGACGGGGTTCCCGATGCCATGATTGACAGTTGACCATTGGCTGCCCTCTTTGCCCCGCCGGAAATGGGTGCATCAAGATACTCAATATCGTACTGGCGGCATCGTGCCTCCATTTCGCGCGCAAAGGCGGGCGGCACAGTTGCGCAGGCAATCACCACAGCACCCTTTTTCAATCGGGGCACGATTGCATTATCGCCAAACAGAACACTCTGTGTCTGGTCGGCATTGAGGACCACGACGAGCACGGCATCGAGAGTGACGGCAACATCTTCCAATTGCCCTTTCGCACCCCCATCTGCACGAAACTTCTCAACCTGCGCCGGGTTTACATCAAAACCAAACGTTTCGTGTCCTGCCCGCAGCAATGCGCCAGCCATTCCGTATCCCATCGACCCAAGTCCGAACACCGCAAAATCAGCCATTCAGTTTTGCTCCCAATTCCTGTTTATCCTGTTTATGATTTGCGGCATTTGCAGGCAAATAAACGCAGTATCAAATTTTCTTTCAGTCAGCCGTCCATCCGCCATCAATCAGAAGTGAGGTACCGGTCACCAAGCTTGAGGCTTCACTGGCAAGAAACAGGACTGCGCCCATGATATCCTCAACTTCGCCGACACGCCCCAGTTTGATCTTTTCTTCAAGCCATTTCACCCGTTCCGGATTGTCAAATGTCGATTGTGTCATCGGCGTTCTGATAAAGGTCGGCGCGATGGTGTTGACCCGTATCTTGTAGGAAGCCAGTTCGATGGCGGAGGCCTTGGTAATCCCCTCAATACCCCATTTGGCGCCGCAGTAGACGGCTCGATCGATACCTCCGACATGCCCCATTTGGCTTGAGGTGTGGATGATTGAGCCGCCATTTCCTGCCTTGATCATGCCTTTTGCAACTTCCTGTGCCACAAAAAATGCCGCCTTGAGATCGAGATCCGTGATCAGGTCGAAATTCTCCTCGGTAACTTCAACATAGGGCATCGGCTGGTTGGTGCCGGCATTGTTGAATAAAACATCAAACGGGCCATGTTTCTGAACGGCTGCAACCATTGCGGATAGGTCATTGACATCCAGCGATATCCCTTCTGCAGAATAGCCCGCATTGCGAAGGGCGGCTGCAGCGGCTTCTATTTCTGCAGCGCCTCGAGCCGCCATCACAACGTGGGCCCCCGCTTCAGCCAAAGCAACAGCGCCGCCAAGGCCTATGCCGCGTGAGGCGCCTGTTACCAGGGCTTTTTTTCCATCAAGTCGAAAAGAGGGTGTTTTGGGGAGCTTCATCGAGAGTAACTTTCCAGGATCAGACATAGTTTCGGCAAGGGTTAAAAAGATTCGAACTGGTATTTCCTATTGGAATTGAATTTCCGTGTTCCAGGCTAAAAATCAAGACCAGCTTGCCAGTATTTAAGAACCAACTGCAGCAAGACGCATTGCGGAATTTCGGCTCACCCACATCAATCAACCGCTTCTACGGGATTTGCCCCCTCGCCATAAGGGATATTGCGGCCCCCATAGCGACGCACCCGAATGTTGCATTGTTCGGCGTGTCCTACAAATCCCTCGAGAATGCACAGGCGCGATCCGTATTCACCCACGAGAGTCGCTGCCTCATCGGTTAGGATTTTCTGGTAGGAGTGGGTCTTGAGGAACTTGCCAACCCACAGACCGCCCGTATAGCGACCTGCCTTTTTGGTTGGCAACGTATGATTGGTTCCAATCACCTTGTCGCCATTGGCAACATTGGTTCGGGGCCCAAGAAACAGGGCTCCATAGGAGTGCATGTTTTCGAGAAACCAGTCATCGCGGTCTGTCATGACCTGAACATGCTCGGATGCGATATCATTGGCAACATCCAGCATTTCCTCATATGTATCGCACACGATAACCTCGCCATAGTCTTCCCAACTCTTGCCTGCAGTATCGGCTGTCGGCAGTATTTTCAGAATACGGTCTATTTCGGCAAGGGTCGCCAGAGCCAGTTTTTGTGAATTCGTCAACAAGATCGCCGGGGAATTGTAGCCGTGTTCAGCCTGACCAAGCAGATCGGTTGCACACAATTCCGCATCCACCGTTTCATCTGCGATGATCATCGTCTCGGTGGGACCGGCAAACAGGTCAATCCCCACCCGCCCGTATAATTGGCGCTTGGCTTCGGCAACAAAGGCATTGCCGGGACCAACAAGCATGTGGACGGGCTCCACGCTCTCAGTCCCGATCGCCAATGCCCCGATTGCCTGAATGCCACCCAGAACATAGATTTCATGTGCTCCGCCCTTGTGCATCGCGGCAATTACCGCAGGATTTGGGGCACCCTTGAAAGGCGGCGTCGCGGCAGCGATGCGTGGCACTCCTGCGACAGATGCGGTCAATACTGACATATGTGCTGACGCCACCATCGGAAACTTGCCACCGGGAACATAACAGCCAACTGATTGGACAGGAATATTCTTGTGACCCAGTATGACACCCGGAAGTGTTTCGATCTCGATATCTTTCATTGAAGCACGCTGCGCCTCAGCAAACTTTCTGACCTGCGTCTGCGCAAAATCAATGTCAGCCATCTCTCGGGCTGTGACCTTTTGCATCAAGGCTGAAATCTGGGAAGGGGACAGCCGGAACTCCGCCGGCGAATAATTGTCAAATTTTACAGACAAATCACGAACCGCATCATCGCCCCGTTTTTCAATATCAGCAAGGATCTCTTCCACACTTGCACGCACCTTCAAATCATCTTCAGCGCGGTCCCCGTGGCTTTTTGCAATCTTCAAATGTCTGATCATTCTTTACTCCGAAAATAAATATTTACAGTATTTGTGTGCGCCGCAGAGCCCCGAAGATGTCAAGGCTGAAAGAAGCAAAAGTTGATGTCTTCATGTTTCATGGGTCATCAATTGCAGAACATAGTCAACCGGATTTCAAGAGAGTTCTGATTTCACAGGAGCAATGATCTCCCGGCCGGTAAACATCTGGTCAAACAATTGGGCAACACTTTCAGCTTCGGGCAATCCCGTTATGGTTGACTCAAGTCTTGCCGACTTTACCCCAGACAATACCGGGTCGGTCAGGGCATGAAATTTCGACCAGATTACCTCATCCTCCACCCTGTGTTCAGGATCACCCTTTGCCTCGGTAGGAGCCGACTTGAAATTGCGGCCATCCTTCAGCCTGATTTCAGCTTCTGCAAAACGGCGCGCGGGAAACGCCTGGTTGAACCGATCGCTTTCCAGGATACTTACCCTTCCTGCGAGCTGGCGAATACGCGGATCAGCCAACCCATCTGCGGTGATTTCCGCCACCCCCAGCGTTCCGCGCACAAGAGCAGCAGCAACCGGAAACGGCAGCGAATATTGGGCTTGCTCGGTGTTATCAGGAATGGTTGCCAGACGGCGCGCTTCATGAAACGTGGTGATTTCAATACGCTCGATCTGTTCATCGGAAAACCGGTGCGCCTGCCGTAAAGCGAGCACAGCTTCGACAGCGGGCTGGGCCCAACGGCAGACAGGATAGAGCTTGATATATTGCTGTTTCACATACCAGTTTGAACCAAGATCATTCCAGATATGCGCCAGTTCAGGCGCTTCCATCGTTACCGCAGGTGCGCCGGAAAACCCGTCTTTTGCCAGATAAGCCGCCGAGACACCTGCCATTGCTCCCCAACCCGAGCCATCCTTGACCATAGTTGGGGCATCAACGCAGCGCATCATCTGGCTGCGGGGCCCGTGATATTCGGCAATGCCGATGGCCTCGCGCGTCTGGCGCTTGTCAAGACCAAGCTGGCGTGCACCGAGGGCAGCTGTCGCGAGTGCAATCCAGGCCCCCGAGGTATGATAATCGCAGGCACTCGCATGAAGCGAAATGCCGGCTCTGGTGCCGATCTCGTAACCGATGACAATGGATGTCAGAAACTCCCTTGCGCCGAACTTTTTTTCCGCCTCCATGACAGCAACCAGGCCAGGAAGCACGCCGCAGCCAACATGGCCCTTGGTCAACTTGTTGCCATCATGGGCATCAATCGAATCGATTGTCATTGCATTGGCCAATGCAGCACCGGCAGCACTTACCTGACGTCCATCCCACCATAAATGCGCGCTGTTGCCGCCAAACTGACGAAACGCATGGTTGCAAATGATGCGAGACAATTCAGTCTGCGTACCTGCAACAGAAACCCCGAGCGTATCTCCAACGCACCTTACAGCCTCATGGATTATCCCGACGGGCAAATCCTCAAAGCATGTATCATGAATGAAATCGAGAGCAGGAGACATGATTTTCAACGAGCCGCATGGTTGGCATTTTGTTTATAGTACGATCGAAAGGCATCCATTGCCATTTCAAGTTCACGCTCGCCAATATCGAGATGGGTGACCATCCGGATTGTCGGTCGCTGGCCGCCAATCAGAACTCCAGCCCTGGCGCAATACGCTATCAATGCGGCATGATCATCAGGATCAGGCGTAAAAAACACCATGTTGGTTCGGTGTGAAACCTTTCCCGCACCGATATCTGCGATGGCATTGGCCAGGACCAATGCCCGATTGTGGTCCTCAACCATCCGTTTGACATTGTGTTCGAGGGCAAAAAGACCTGCAGCGGCGAGCGCGCCAATCTGGCGCATTCCTCCCCCAAGCATTTTACGGTTGCGCCGGGCACGTGCGATGAATTGCGCGCCTCCGCACAAAACCGTGCCAACTGGCGCGCCCAAACCTTTGGAAAGGCAGATGGATACACTGTCCGCCACATCCGCAAGTTCTTTTGGTGTACAGTTTGTTTCGGTGACGGCATTAAAAAAGCGCGCGCCATCCAGATGCACTGACAGTCCGTTTTCTCGAGCTGCTCCCGCAGCGAGCTGCATTTTCTCCAGAGGTATTGCCCTGCCGCTGACCGTATTTTCAAGGCAAACCAGACGGCTGATTGCAAAATGAAAGTCGTCATCCTTGACTGCTGACGCGATTGCCTCGGGCGTCAGGGAACCATCAGCCTCACAGGCGAGCGGATGCAGTGAAATCCCACCAAGCACCGATGCGCCGGCAGCCTCATCACAAAATACATGATAATCTGCAGCGGTTATGATTTCCTCGCCGCGATGGCAGTGCGAGAGGACAGCAGCCAAATTGCTCTGTGTCCCGCTCGGGAAGAAGGCTGCTGCCTGCTTGCCCAGCAGTTCAGCGAGGCTTGCTTCCAGTTTATGCGCTGTCGGATCTTCTCCGTACACATCATCGCCGAGTTCAGCGGATGCCATGGCTTCCAGCATACCTTTTCCGGGACGCGTTACTGTATCACTTCGCAAATCGCACGCAGGCGAGGCTGTGATATTTTTTCGGGTCAATCCGGCATAGTGGCTCATTTTTTAATAACCTGCATTTTGAAATTTTGCGAACTTGGCACAATGTTTTGGCGACATGATATTCTATCCAATCGTCCTTGACGATATCCTGAACTCCAGCTTTGTTGCGCGTCATAAAAGCGACCGTTTCGCAAAAACCTAAGACAATCACTCGCAGTATCGCAGCGTGATGACATCGCCCTGTACAGTACCCAATTCCATACAAGGCTGATCACTGTCCTGGGGACACAGGCTCCAGCCTGAAACCGTTGCGCCGGAGGCAGAAAGAGCGAGCGAAGCAATTGGATCAAGATCGGGTTGCCAAACCCACCATCCATCCTTGAGGACAGCCCCTTCACCCGGATCCATTCCAGCACCCGAGCCCTTGACACTGGCACTGGTCAATACGAGCTGTTTTTCAACGATTGACCAGTCTTCACGCCACTCGGTCTTTTCGACCGAATGTATCCAATTTAACGAAAAACCCGAAATCGTCAGGGCAATGATCTTGCCTGCGGTGGCAATGCACAAGCTCAACCGCGTTCACCGCTTGCCAGTGAAGAGACGCTTCGTCTAAACCACCAGATGCCAACAGAAAACAATGCTGCAAGGGCAAATCCAATCTCGTCGGTCAATGGCAGTGCGGCTATCAGGGTCACCGCACCGGCAGCGGCGAGCAGACGCATTGGCCAGTTCAGCCTGAAACCGGCATAGCCGATTACAGCGGCCCCCCATAGCGCAATCGCGATCACGGTCTTGAGGACTATATAGGCAACCGCAGGAACATAGCCTATCGCTTCAGCCAGCGGGCCGCCGTCCTGCAACATGAGCGCTGGAGTATATACCGCCATGAAGGGTATGACAAAACCGGCCGCAGCCACCTTGATCGCTTCCATGGAAATCTTCAGGCCGCTCTCCTTGGCGATGGGAGAAGCTGCAAAACAGGCAAGTGCAACAGGCGGGGTAAGATCGGCGAGAATTCCGAAATAGAAGACAAACATGTGGCTGACGATCAAAGGCACGCCCAGCTCGAGCAGCGCAGGGCCGGCAATTGAGGACGTGATGATATAATTGGGAATGGTCGGTATCCCCATTCCAAGAACGATGCAGGTGATCATGGTCAGAACCAGCGACAGAAAGAGGCTCTTGTCGCCGACGGACACGATAAACTGGCCAAAGGTATTGGCGGCACCTGTCAGGGTCATGGTGCCGATGATGATACCCACCACCGCGCAGGCGACACCAACAGGAAGCGCAGTTTTTGCACCGTCAGCCAATGCGTCGCGGCAAATGATCAACGTATTCCTGCCGCCTTTGCTTGTGGCATTGAGAAGAATCAGCCCAAGGACTGAAAGCAATATGACCCAGTTGCCGAATTTGAGAAATGCGGCAGCGACAAGACCAAGGCCTATCCAGAAAATGATGCGGATAATTCCCTTAGGCAGACCCAATCCCACTGAGCCGCCAAGGATCAACAGCACTGTAAGGGCAAGGCCTATTGTCCCTGCAAACAGCGGAGTGTAACCGGAAAACAGAAAATACACGAGAACAACAAGTGGCAATAAAAGGAACCAGTCCCGGCGAATTGCCTGATAGGCAGAAGGCAATTCGGCTTTTGGCAGACCAACGAGACCGTGCTTGCCTGCTTCCAGATGCACCATCCAGAACGCCGATGCGAAATACAGAATTGCCGGGATCAGCGCCGCGGTTACAACTTCGGTATATTCGACACCCAAGGTCTCAGCCATGATGAATGCAACCGCACCCATGACCGGCGGCATGATCTGTCCGCCCATGGAAGCAGTTGCCTCGACACCGCCTGCAAAGGCGGCGCGGTAGCCGAACTTTTTCATCAGCGGAATGGTGAACTGTCCGGTTGTCACCACATTGGCAACACCCGAGCCGGAGATCGTTCCCATCAGGCCTGATGAAATGACCGACACTTTTGCGGGTCCGCCAAGGCGATGGCCGACCAGACCTAACGAAACATCAGTGAAAAGCTTGATCATTCCGGCTTTCTCGAGAAAAGCCCCAAAGAGTATGAACAGGAAAATATAGGTCGACGACACATAGACCGGGATGCCGTAAATTCCCTCCGTGCCATACGCCATGTGATCAATGACCTGTGAAAAATCATAGCCGCGATGATTAAAGGGTGCCGGAAGAAATTGCCCAAAAAGACAATAGGCCAAAAATGTTCCGGCAATGATCGGCAACGCAGGACCCATCACCACCCAGGCTGCGGAAAATACTCCGACCAGCGCAATCACACCGATGATAATATCGCGGTCCAGCGGGTCGCCGGCCCGCAGGGTCAAAGGCAGGTATTCAACATACTGATAGAGCGCCACGGCAACACCCAATGCAGCCATGACCCAAGCGAGAACTTTCCATAGGCCGGTTTTTCTGCGGGCAAGAGCCATCAACGGAAAGGTCAGCAGCATCAAAAAGCCGACATGGAAAGCGCGGACAATCTGACTGGCAAAATCAATCAGGTGAGCAGCGGTGGCAATCTGAAAGACAGAAAAAATGATCGCAAGCCAAAACAGTATACGCCCTTCAAGCGATGCGGGGAAACTGTCCGCCAAAGGGTCATGCAGCCCGTGGTTTGCCGTTTCCATCTCGCTTTGATTTGACTGAAGCTGCGTCATTGATCCCCTCCCAAGGACACCTGAACCGGGATGAATTTAATGTGACAGCTCGTGACCCCCATGTAGGCAACAACAGGCATGAGTGTGACGAAAGGGGTCCGGCCTGCCAGCCGAACCCCGGATTTGTCAAATCGCGAACGATTAAAGCAGACCTTTTTCCTTGTAGTAACGTTCTGCACCCGGGTGCAGTGGAACCGGCATGCCATCAAGGGCCTTTTCCAGCTTGATTGACGCTGCAGCCTTGTGAGCCGCCTCAAGCGCAGGCAGGTTTTCAAACATCTGCTTGGTCATCTGGTAAACTGTTTCCTCGGAAACCCCTTCATGGGTGACCAGAAAATTGACGACTGCGACAGTTGCAACATCCGCGTCCTGACCCGTATATGTTCCTGCAGGAATAGTGGCGGCGATATAGGGCGCGCCCAGTTTTGCAACGATATCCGCGGGCACGGCGACGACAGTGATCGGAACGGATGTGGCCAGATCCTTGATCGAGGCAACACCCAGTCCTGCTGACTGCAGAGTAGCATCCAACTGGCGGTTCTTGATCAACTCAACTGATTCTGCAAATGGCAGGTATTCAGTTTTGCCTAGATCCTGATAACTCATACCCGCAGCAGAAAAGATCGTTCGAGCATTCAACTCTGTGCCTGATTTTGGAGCACCGACTGAAAGACCCTTGCCTTTCAGTCCTGCAAAATCCGTGATACCGCTCTCCTTGGAGGCGACGATCTGGATATAATTGGGGTAAACCGCGGCCACGCCTCGCAATTTGTCGAGCGGTGCCTTGAAGCCAGCTTCTGCATCACCTTCCCAAGCCAATTTGACCGAATCGCCAAGAGCAAGAGCCAATTCACCTTTACCAGCCTGAAGCAGATTGAGGTTTTCGACAGAAGCCTTCGTGGATTGAACCTGCGTGCGTGCGCCCGGAATTTTCTCTGCATATATTTTCGAAAGACCCACGCCAAGTGGGTAATACACTCCAGAAGTGCCGCCCGTCAGGATATTGATGAACTCTTCCGCTTTCGCGCTTGCAGCTGTAAAAGTCAGGGCTATGGCTGTTGCCGAAACCATGGCCAATCTGGAAATTGTCAAATTCATAAATCATTCCTCCAATTTTATTTCTTTAGTTCATCCGTCTTCGGGATCAACTGACGGACACCACTCAACGTCTTGTGTCGACGGATTTATTCCCGGTGCCTTCACAAGATATATTTGTAGTGCCTAAAGACACTTTGGCAAGCTTAAATGTGCGCCATGGAGGGATGGCAGCACTTGCTGCATATTATCGGGCTTCAGTCCTTCAACTGCCAACCGGCAGCAGATCGGTCAGTTCCGCGCTTTTTGAACCTCAGGAGCTTTTTCGCTGATAACACTGTCATCCTGCAATATCCGCACGGCAGATCCGTCCAAATCACTGAACTGGTCACTTTTCAAACACCACAGAAATGCAAGCAAGCCAACAAATCCCATGGCAAGGGCGATAGGAATCAAGAGGATCAATATATTCATTATGCACCCCTGAATTCCGGTTTGAGATTTGGTCTTGATTGAACTTTGCTGGCTGCCTCGACATTTTTGCCAGCTTTCTCCCGCCAGCGCAACCGCATGGAGTTTGCAATCACCACCAGTGATGAGGAAGACATGGCGATAGCAGCTATAAGGGGCGAAACATTGCCGGAAAAGGCTAGCGGAACAGCAATACAATTGTACGCGATTGCAAGGCCGAAGTTCTGCTTGATCAGTGTGCGCGCTTTTATGGCGATCCTGTATGCATCGGGAATTGCAGCAAGATCATTGCGGGTGAAAATGAAGTCGGCTGTGTTTCTACCAATTTCCGAGGCTGATGCCGGAGCCATGGAAGCATGGCTAAGGGCCAGTGAAGGTGCATCGTTGATGCCGTCGCCAATCATCAACACCTTTTTTGCACCAGACTGTTGAAGTTGCCTGATATGATCCATCTTGCCGGCTGGGCTACAATTGCTGACAAAATTGTCGATCGCCAACTGATCAGCAATTCTTTCAACCTTCTGCGACCTGTCGCCGGAAAGAATGTCAACGGGAAGGTTTTCCGCCTTCAAGCTGGATACAGCGGCAATCGCATCCGACCTGAGCTCCTCCTCGATCCGGAAATATGCAGGAGCACTTCCTTCAATGGCAAACGCCATGTCATTCAAGTTATTGTCATGTGAACCATGACCAGGCGCCCGGCCTGATGCTATTTCCGCAACCCATTCAGGTTTGCCAAGCCTGATGATCCTGCCTTCATGAGAACTTTCCATGCCGCAACCGGCCACTTCCCTGATCTCGTCTGAAAGTGATGCCGGCACGCTGTCAAGATATCCATATATAGCCCGGCCGGAGGGATGGGAAGACTGCCTCGCCAGCGCCTTGACCAGGCGCACGGACAGTTCGCGTTCTGCGCTGCCGATTGGCAGGTCAACCAGCGTGGAACTTGCAACAACCGGACGGTCGGTTGTCAACGTGCCGGTTTTATCAAACACAACATGATTTGTTTCTGCAAGGCGTTCGAGAGCTGAACCATCGCGCATCAAGATGCCCTTCTCGAACAAGCGGCCGGATCCGATGACATGAACGACCGGAACTGCAAGCCCGAGGGCACAGGGACACGTGACAATCAGCACTGCGACAGCAATATAGATTGACGTGTGCCAGTCTCCAGCCGTCGCGAACATCCAGTAGCCGAATGCCAACAGTGCGAGTAAATGCACTGCCGGTGCATAAAGCCTCGCCATGCGGTCAGCCAGTTGAACATAGCGACCGCGCCCGTTTTCCGCGCTTTGAAGCATTTTCGACACTTCTGCCAAATAGGATTTTTCAACGCTGCGCGTTGATATCATTTCCATTGCGGCAGTAATGTTGAGTGTTCCGGCCATAAGCTGCGCGCCATCCTTCAGCGTCACCGGCTCACTTTCGCCTGTGATGATGGACAGGTCAAAGTCACTGATGCCCGACACCATTTGACCGTCAAGTGGAATACGTTCGCCCGGGACAACCCGAAGTCTTGATCCAACCGGGATTTCGTCAAGCGGGCGGTATTCCAGCAGGCCGGATGGCAGAATGACATTGGCACCCCTTGCGGCCAGGCGTGCAAGCCCGTCGAGGGCATTTCGTGCTTTCTGACGCATGATCTGATCGAGGTAACGCCCGATTAAAAGGAAAAACAACAACGAAACTGCCGCATCAAAGTAGACTTCGTCACCATGGGCGAAAGTCTCGAATATACTCATGCCGAGAGCCATCAGAACCGCAAGGGATATCGGCACATCCATGTTCAGATGACCATTGCGCAGCGCTTTGTAGGCGGAAGAAAAGAATGTCTGGCCACTATAGGCAACCGCAGGAACCGCAATCAATATTGAAATCAGATGAAACAGATCACGGGTCGGACCGTCTGCGCCGGACCAGTTTGAGACAGACAGCAGCATGATGTTCATGGCTGCAAACCCGGCCACAGCCAACGCTCTCAACAGTGCCTTGCCTTCCTTGCCGGCAGAAGATTGCTGCAGCCCCGTGCCATCGATCGGCACGACACCATAGCCCAGCCTCTCAAGTTCCAGGATGGCAGGAAGCACTGGTGCATTGCCTGCCATTTCAAGCAAGATGCGTTTCAAGGTCAGGTTGACGCGAACCGATTTCACTGACGGAAGTTGGGCAAGCTGCTTTTCTATGACAGCAATGCAACTGCCGCAATGGATCTGCGGGCAGGCAAAGATATAACGTGTATCACCGCTCTCGGCCTTGTCCGCATATTGGGTCAGCTCACCAAGCCTGTCAGCCTGGGCCGATACCCTTGATGCTTCAACAACCTTGTCAGCAACTATATTTCCACCGCAGCAAGTCATGATTTTTACCGTGCCACAAAACGATAGGATTTGTTCCACAAGACCTTGCCATCTTGCGATGCTTCAAGATCAGCTTGCCAGATACCCTTGGTCAGCACAGCATCAGCCGTAAATTTTCCGGCGGTTGATGCGACCAGTTCAATCAACTGGTCATTGTTTTCTTCTGCCGGATGACCAATCTTGACCATCATTTTTTCCACGTTGACCGGCCCGCCATCACGGCCTGTCAGCAGCAGTACAACTTTTCCGTTTTCATGGGAGAAGACCGGTTTCCAGCCGAGCGAGGCCTGAGCCTTTCGCTCTGCTGTGCGGGCGTCAAACTCCTGGCTGGCGATATAGGAGTTTTTCACCACAAGCCCGGTCCAAGTATGCTGGGCATAATAGGCCAATGTAAGGTTGACAGCGATGATTGTTCCAAAGAACAAACCCATGACTGCCAGCATGTGATAGCCGGTGAACTCTTTTACAGACAATATTCTCGAGAACATCTTTGTCTTCCTCTCATTTCCTCTCAGTGGGAAATTACTTGTCAGGGGCTTCGAAATTGGCAGTGTAACTATCTCTTTCAAAGGACTGCTTGTCTTCGGCAAGGATCGTAAAATTCGTTTTTCCGGCGACAACATCGCGAACGGGAACCGAAATGAAAACCTTTAATTCACGCAGCTTGTCCGGTTCCACAGGGACAGCAAAACTGACACCGGGGGGCTGCGGGATATCGTTGATCGTCATGGTTGCGCCGGGCAGTCCGGAAATGCTTAGAAAAATTACCCTTGGTTCGGGAATCATGTTGAGCAGTTTCACGGTATATCCATTTCTGATCGCACCATCGCTCAAGCGCACGAAAATCGGATTGCGGTCATGCAGCACATTGAGCTCAAGCCTGTCGCGGGAGGTCAATGCCAGAAGCAAGGCAATACCAATTGCGGCCCAGGCGCCAAAGTAGATCAGGGTTCTCGTACGCAGAAAAATTCTCCAGTCAAAATGGCGCACGAGATCACCAAAACGGCCGGTTGCATCACGAACCCGGCCTGGATCTATTGCCTTTGTCTGCGGGTCGATCGAAATTGTCAGATTGTGATTGTAATCGCGCAGGGTCGTATAGGAGATGAGACCTTTTTCGCGACCAAGCTTAACCATGACGTCATCACAGGCATCAATGCAGAGAGCGCAGGTAATGCATTCCAGCTGCTGGCCATTGCGGATATCAATGCCGGTAGGACATACGGCCACACATGCATTGCAATCGACGCAATCGCCTGTTGACCTGATCTGCGGGTCCACTTTCTTTGAGGCCTTGCCACGTGGTTCGCCGCGCCAGTCATTGTAGGTTACCACAAGGGAATCTTCGTCAAGCATCGCTGCCTGGATTCGGGGCCAGGGGCACATGTAAATGCAAACCTGCTCGCGCATGATACCACCGAAAATATAGGTGGTTGCGGTCAGAACCGCGACCGTTGAATAGGCCAGAAAAGGTGCCTGCCCGGTTACCAGATTGTGCAAGAGAGTGGGCGCATCAGCAAAATAGAAAATCCAGGCGCCGCCGGTAAGTACTGCAATGATGATCCATGTGAAATGTTTCATCACCCGCTTTCTGAGCTTGTCGAGTGTCCAGGGCGCTTTGTCGAGTTTGATCCGTGCGTTGCGGTCGCCTTCGAAAAACCGCTCAACCACAAGGAAAAGATCGGTCCAAACGGTTTGCGGACAGGTGTATCCACACCACGCACGGCCAACAACTGAAGTTACAAGAAAAAGGCCGATACCCGCCATTACCAAAAGACCGGCGACATAAATGAATTCCTGGGGCCAGATTTCGATGAAGAAGAAGTAGAAGCGGCGATGCGCCATGTCGATCAATACCGCCTGATCGGGTGCAAATTCACCGCGGTCCCAACGCAACCATGGGGTGATGTAGTAAATGCCAAGGGTTATGGCCATGATGATCCACTTCCAGCGGCGGAAAACACCGTTGACGCGCTTGGGATGGATTTTTTCGCGCGCAACATAAAGCGGTTGCGCCTTGGCCTTGGCACCTGTGTTGATTGCTTTTACATCGAGCGTTTCGACATTTGCTTCGATTTTAGGTTCGTCCAGCATCATGATCCTTGTGGGAAATCTGTTTGTGTAATCTGCAACCTAGAGCGAGCGGCCAATCTTTCCTTGATCTGCATCAAAGTGCCAAAAATGAAAAACGACGGAATGGCAAGTCACCCCGTCGCTGATTTCTGCAAAGTGTGGCCGAAGCGGGTTTACTCGCCACCGCCCAGACTGTGAATATAGACAGCCAACTGCTTGGTTGTCGCATCGCCCAGACGCACGCCCCATGCAGGCATAACACCCTGCTTGGGCTTGTTGATCTGAGCCACGATCTGTTCGTGCTCGCCGCCGTAAAGCCAAAGCGCATCAGACAGTTTTGGGCCGCCGACTTCGCGGATACCTTCGCCCTTTTCACCATGGCAAGCTGCGCAATTGTCAGCAAACAAGGTTGCGCCACGGCTCGCCGCATCCGCATCCGCAGTCTGGTTGGAAATGCTGCGCACAAACCAGGCGACATCGGAAATCTGCTCACGGTCAAGCAATGCATCAACTCCGAAAGCAGGCATGTCGGAGATACGGGTATCCTCGTCTGCGGTGTGGCGAATGCCGTGCTGCAAGGTCAGATAAATATCCTCGATCTTGCCACCCCAGATCCAGTCGTCATCGTTGAGGTTGGGATAGCCGGCCGAACCGCTTGCACCTGAACCGTGACACTGGACACAGTTCACCTTAAAAGCGGCTGCCCCGCCCGCTGTGGCAAATTGTGTCAATTCGGCATCTTCGGTAATCTTTGCCACGTCTGTTGCCACCAGACGATCCAGATAAACAGATTGGGCCGATTTAGCTGCGGCAATCTCTGTTTGCACATCACCCCGGCTGGACCAGCCTAACATCCCCTTTGTGGAAGTTGTCAGCAAAGGAATTGATGGATAGACAACCGAATATCCGATGGCAAAGATGATCGTCATATAAAATGTCCAGAGCCACCAGCGCGGCATCGGATTATTCAGTTCCTTGATCCCGTCCCAAGTATGGCCTGTGGTTTCCACACCGGTGAATTCGTCAAATTCCGGGCCTTGGTGATTGTTTTGGTCCACCATCATTCATTCTCCTTGAACGGAATATTTGCAGCGTCAGCGCTTGTCTCTTTCGAGCCGGGGCGGAATGCCCAGAAAACAACCGCAAGAAAAATCAGGAACATGTACAAAAGGCCCCAGCTATCCGCGAATGTGCGCAAGGTTTGATATTCAAAATCCATAGCCGCCTCCTAGCGCATGTTTTTCTCGGGTTCATAGGTTGAAAAATCAACCATTGTTCCCAGTACCTGAAGATAGGCGACGAGAGCGTCCATTTCTGTTAGCTGCGCCGCATTGCCGTCAAAGTTGGCGACAACTGCCTTTGGATAACGTTCCATCAAGCCCGTAGTATCCGCATCAGGATTTGTCTGGGCAACGAGATCTGCATCCGCGTTTTCCATCATCGCCTCATCATAGGGAACGCCGACCATCTTGTTGGCGGTCAGGTGCCCCTTGATATTGCCAACATCGAGTGCCGTTGTTCCAAGAAAGCTGTAACTTGGCATGATCGATTCCGGCACAACCGAACGTGGTTCATTCAGGTGTTCCACGTGCCATTCATTTGAATAGCGCGCACCAACTCGAGCCAGATCGGGACCGGTTCTTTTTGATCCCCATTGGAATGGATGATCATATTTCGATTCCGCGGCAAGACTGTAATGCCCATAGCGTTCAACCTCGTCGCGGAAGGGGCGGATCATCTGGCTATGACAGACATAGCATCCTTCACGGACATAGATGTTGCGGCCGGCGAGTTCGAGGGGTGAGTAGGGGCGAACCCCTTCCACATCCTCAATGGTGTTTTCCAGATAAAAGAGCGGAGCAATTTCCACGATACCGCCCACAGTTACTGCCAGAAAAGAAAAGACCAGCAGCAAGGTTGCGTTTTTCTCCAGAATTTTATGTTTGTCGAGAACAGACATTTTGATGTTCCTTTAATGCTGGTTATTCTGCGGGAGCCAGGTTTGGTGCACCAGCCCCCATGGAAACCTCTTCGCGAACATCGCCGCGAATGGTACGAAACACGTTGTAGGCCATGATAAGCGCTCCGGAGAGATAGAGCAGACCACCAAGAACCCTGAACACATAGTAGGGATGCATGGCTTCCACAGATTCCACGAAGGAGTAGACCAGATAGCCCTGGGCATCATATTCGCGCCACATCAGACCCTGCTGGATACCGGCAACCCACATGACGGCCGCATAGACAACGATGCCAAGAGTTGCGAGCCAGAAGTGCCAATTGACCAGACGGAGCGAATAAAGCCGCTGACGGTTCCACAATTTCGGCACCAGATAATAGATCGCTCCAAAGGTGATCAATCCATTCCAGCCAAGAGCACCAGAGTGCACGTGACCAATGGTCCAGTCTGTATAATGCGACAGTGAGTTGACGGTCTTGATGGACATCATCGGACCTTCAAAAGTTGCCATGCCGTAGAAGGCTACAGAAATTACCATCATTTTCAGGATGGGGTCTGTACGCAGCTTGTCCCAGGCACCTGACAGTGTCATCAGGCCGTTGATCATGCCGCCCCATGAAGGCATCCAAAGCATGACGGAAAACACCATGCCAAGTGTCTGTGCCCAGTCAGGCAAGGCGGTATAGTGCAAGTGGTGTGGTCCGGCCCAGATATAAAGGAAAATCAGGCCCCAAAAGTGCACAATGGAAAGACGGTAAGAATAAACCGGACGTTCGGCCTGTTTTGGAATGAAATAGTACATCATGCCAAGGAAGCCGGCTGTCAGGAAGAACCCGACCGCATTGTGGCCATACCACCACTGGGTGAGCGCATCCTGGACACCGGAAAATGCCGAATAACTTTTTATTCCAAGGAAAGATACCGGGATCGCCATGTTGTTGACCAGATGCAACATGGCAACGGTAACAATGAAAGAGAGGAAGAACCAGTTCGCCACATAAATATGCGGCTCTTTGCGCCTGATGATCGTGCCAAGGAAAACGGCCAGATAGGCGACCCATACCAGAGTGAGCCAGATATCGACATACCATTCGGGTTCAGCGTATTCGCGGCCCTGTGTTATGCCCAAAAGATAACCTGTTGCGGCCATGACGATGAAGAGCTGATAACCCCAGAAGACAAACCATGGAAGATTGCCGCCCCAGAGCCGCGCGCGGGACGTGCGCTGAACCACATGGAAAGAAGTGGCGATCAGGGCATTGCCGCCAAAGGCAAAAATGACCGCTGATGTGTGCAAGGGACGCATGCGGCCGAAATTGAACCAGGGCTCAAGGTTGAGATCAGGCCAGGCAAGCTGCGATGCAACCAAAACGCCGACAAGGAAACCGATAACTCCCCAGAAAACGGTCGCAATGACACCGTATTTCACAACATCATCCATGTAACCGGAAGTATCCGGCTTCTCGAAGATTTGCCCGGGAGCAGCGAACTTGACCCTGACCATGAGTACGGCCGTGCTGATCAGCAGCACAAGGAACAACACAAACGCGTGCGCCTGAAACAGTTGGTCGCGGGCGAGCCCCGCAACCAGTAAAGCAAGTATTGCAGCGACGCCTACTACAATTGCCTCTTGAGCATTTTTCATTGCCAATCCCCTTGATCGAGCGGTCTTAAATTTATTGCACGCGTCTGCCTTAGCCTGACGCGGGATACAATTCGACTTGCCCGTAATGGCAAGAAAATTGGCAATGGACTTTGATCTGGATCAAGGCTGAAAGATTCTTCAGTTCTTAACCTGTACATACTGCCTGAATGTTCGGGCGAAAGGCGACCGGACGGAAATACCCCTGCATATAAGAGGCTTCCATGCAGCATGAGTTTGAAAAACACATTCAATTGCAACTCACGATTTGCGATCAACTTGAGCAGATTGCCGATACGCTTCCGCACAATCTGGATAATCAGGCCTGTTTGAACATCGCACGCAGTGTGTACACGACGATCAAGAATGCCCACAAGTTTGAAGAGGATAAGCTGTTTCCGTTTTTACTGGAAAACACGCCCTCCAATCAAACTTGCGAATCCCTTGAGCGTTTATGCTCCGAGCACTGGGAAGATGAAATCTACGCATATGACGTGCAGGATGCGCTGATCAATTTCGTTACGACCCCCGATGAGGCAAACCCAGAAGCACTGGGATACATGCTTCGGGGGTTCTTTGAAGGGGTCAGGCGGCATATCGCGTTTGAGCGTGAACAAATTTTACCCATTGTAAAATCCACCCAGGAACAAATTGGCAAGTTGCAATGAACCCGCTTGAAATACTGAAAAAGTACCGCAGGCCTGTGCCGCGTTATACATCCTATCCGACTGCCCCCTTTTTCAAGGCTGATGTGGGAAAAACGCTGACCAGCGATACACTTGCCGATCTCAACATCGAACATGATACGGTTTCAGGCAGCGCGCCGATATCAATCTATATTCACATTCCCTATTGCGACCGCCTTTGCTGGTTTTGCGGATGCCATACCAAGCAGACGCAGCGATATGAACCAGTGACCAAGTATGTTGATCACCTGATTGGTGAAATTGAATTGTACCGTCAGAAGTTGGCATTCAAACCTGCCATTGCCCATCTGCATTTTGGCGGCGGCTCGCCGAGCGTTCTGCACAGCGAAGATTTTCAGAGAATTCGTGATGCACTCGACCAGACATTCGAATTCTCGGGGAACGCCGAGATCAGCGTTGAAATCGATCCCAATGACCACAGTGAAGACCTGATGGCGGGATTGAAGCTGATTGGCGTGACCAGAGCCAGCATCGGCGTGCAGGATTTCAACGAAACCGTGCAGGCGGCCATCAAGCGTCCTCAAACCTTCGAACAGACATCCGATCTGGTGACGGCGCTGCGTGCTTCAGGCATTTCGTCAATAAATATTGACGCGCTGTACGGATTGCCGTTTCAGACCATGACGACCCTCAAGACCACCATTCAGCAGGTTATCTCGATCAAACCCGACCGCATCGCCATGTTCGGCTATGCCCACGTCCCATGGGTGAAAAAGCACCAGCAAATGATTGCTGAAACCAGTTTGCCCGATACCTTCGAACGGTTTGACCAATCCCAGCTTGCAGATCAAATGCTTATCGAAAGCGGATACGGTAAGATTGGCATTGATCACTACACACTCTCACACGATCCATTGGCTACCGCTAAGGAAAATGGCAGCTTGCGGCGCAATTTTCAGGGCTATACCCATGATCATTGCAAGACAATGCTGGCTTTCGGGGCATCCTCGATCGGGGCATCTGACAATGGCTACTGGCAGAATTTGGTTCCGACGGGTCAATATCTGGCTGAAATTGCTGCGGGTAGACTGCCTTCCTCAAAGGGTTATCTGCTCAGCGATGATGACCGTATCCGGTCTTTTATCATTGAACGGCTGATGTGCGATTTCAAAGTCACTTATGAAGACGTATCAAGGGAATTTGGAAGCTTTGCCCGACCTTATATACTGGAAATGAAAGCGATGGCGGGCATGGAAAAAGACGGTCTGTGTGACGGAGATGCAGACAGCATCTTCATCCCAACACCAGCCTATCCGTTTACCCGTATCGTAGCAGCGCGATTCGACGCGTATCTCGAAAGTTCAGATTTCAAATTCTCGAAAGCGGTTTGAGGCGCACTAATCGCGGTCGACCTCGGAAGCTTTTGCGAGCAGGTTCATATTTGAGACATAAACAGTCCTGTTGTTTTCCAGTTCGATGATTCCGGCCTTGCGCAGCTTGGTAATCTGCCGGCTGACCGTTTCGATGGTCAGTCCGAGAAAATCGGCCATGTCAGCGCGTTTGATCGGAATGTCGAAGCGGATCGTATTGCCGTCTGTTCCTTTATCAGGGATAATATGAGTCGCAATCATGTACAAAAAGCTGGCGGTTTTTTCACTTGCCGTCTTGCGCCCTAGGGTCAGCATCCATTCGCGTGCCTCATCCAGTTCTTTCAAGGCCTGTTCGTGCAGGCGATGTTCCAGTTCCGGAGATTCACTGATCATGTCTTCAAGAATCTTCGTGGGAAACGAGCAAAGGCGCACTTCTGTTGCTGCTTCGGCAAATACTCCGGGGGACTGTTTGAATGGGCGCCCCAAAAAATCCGGTGCAAACTGAAGTCCGACGATCTGCTGGCGGCCATCGGCCATCAGTTTGGTCAGCTTCACAACACCGGCAAGAATGTTCGAATAGCTTTTGGTTGGCACATCAGCCGAAAAAAGCTCTTGGTCGCTGGAGACCGTCTTTTTTGTAGTATGCTTGCTGAGCGCAACTAGCTGATCGGGATTCAACACTCCGCATATGCCCTTGTGCCGCGCCTCACAGGAAGCGCATAGCACGGGTATTTCAGAATTGTGGATGTCTTGGCGCAAGACAGTAACTCCCGAAAATACGGCGGACGTATTTTAGGGTTATCATCACTGGTTAGCTGACACAACCATAACCGTGGATGCCTTTGTCGCAGGTCAGGTTCGGCGCGGCATACGATTTTCGAGATATCTGAAAAATACCACCAAAATTCCCGCCAGAATTAGGTATATCAAGGCAACGAAGAGAAGTGGCTCATAAATCTTGTAAGTCTCCTGGCGCACGATCCCGCCAACGCCATAAACATCATAAATGCTGATGGTTGCCGCAAGAGGAGTTGCCTTGAGCGTGAGAATGAATTCTCCGGTCAGGGTAGGGAAAACATTCTGCAGGGCCCGGGGAAGCCAAACCCGCCGCAGAACCTGAAATGGCGACATGCCAATCGCGCGGGCCGCCTCGAGTTCACCCTTGGGTACCCCGCGAAAGGCGCCACGCAACACTTCACCTTCATACCCGGCAACACTGAGCGAGAATGCAAGAACCGCATAGGGAAAGGCTTCGCGCAGAACCGGCCACAAAAAGCTTTGACGCAAGCCTGGAATGGAGGGAAACAGCGATCCGACGCCATAATAAATCAGCCATAACTGGATGAGCAGAGGAGTGCCGCGAATGACGGTGCAGAATATTCTGGCAAGCCAGGCGAGCGGTTTGGGGCCGGTCACCTGAACAAGTCCGACGGGAATGGCGATTGTCATCCCAATGACAATCGATATCACCAACAGTTTCAAAGTGATCCACAAGCCTTCGGCAAATTTTGGAAGATATTCGGGAACCCAGTACCAGTTTTCCTGAAAATATTGGACGAGCCAGAATTGATCCATGGGTTTATCCCTGTACCGGCTGGCCGCGGCGATAATGTCGCTCAATCAACGTAAAAATCAGTGTCGAGACCAGGCTGAGCAGAAGATAGAGAACCGCCGCTGCCATATAGAGCAAAAAATACGACTTGGTTGATCCGGCAGCCTGCTTGGTAACCAGAGCCAGTTCGCTGAAGCCGACAACTGCCAATAGAGCTGTATCCTTGGTGGCGATCAGCCAGAGGTTTGCCAAACCTGGCAGGGCAAACGGGATCATAACCGGAATAATCACTCTTGTGTGGCGCTGGATCGACGACATGCCAATAGCCTTTGCTGCTTCAATCTGGCCTGTGGGAACAGCAAGAAATGCTCCGCGCAATACCTCGGTCGAATAGGCTCCCTGAACAAAACCAAGGACGTAGATACCTGCCCACAAGCCGGAAATGTCCATCCTTGCAAAACCCATGGCCTCAAGGGCGATGTTCAAAAGATCGGTACCTGCATAATACAGAAAAAGGATCAGCACGAGTTCCGGTATGGCGCGGATCAGGGTTGTATAAATCTCGAGAACCCATCGCAAAACCGGACCGCCATAGATTTTTCCCAGCGCACCGCAAAAACCCAGCGTCAAGCCAAGAAAATAAGCCCCAAGCGCAATCAGAAGCGTGTTGAACAGGCCGCGCAACAGGTTGCCACCCCACCCGGGCGGACTGAAGGCCAACAGTTCCATCGCATACTGCATAGCTTAACCGATTATTGTCTTGGGTGGATGCCTGAAGGAAGAGAAGCGCCGGAAGGTTTTCCTTCCGGCACTGTTTGCTGCTATCGATTAGCCACCATAGATATCGAATTTGAAGTATTTTTTCGAAATCGCATCAAAGGTGCCGTCTTCACGGATTTTCTTGATTGCGGCATTGAATTTCGCCTGCAATTCGGTGTCTTCCTTGCGCAGACCGACGCCAACGCCAGGGCCAAAGACTTCGTCGTCTTTCAGTTCACCTTTTATTTCGCAACATGCGCCGGCATCGCTGGCAAGGAAAGGCTCCATGGCGAGGGAGTCGCCGACAGCCGCATCAATACGGCCGGCAGCCAGATCCTGATTGTGATCATCCATGGCCGCGTAGGTTTTGGAAGTCGCGTCCTTGAAGTGCTTCTCGACATAGTTTGCATGAATAGTTGAAACCTGCGTGCCGATGGTCAGGCCTTTAACGCTTTCAGGATCGCCGGAAACCTTTGAATCCTTTGGTGCCACGATCACTGCCGGAGTGTTGTAGTACTTGTCGGAAAAGGCGATAGTCTGCTTGCGCTCTTCGGTGATCGACATTGAAGCAATGATTGCATCAATCTTCTTGCCGGTCAGAGCCGGAATAATTCCGTCCCAGGCAACATCCACCACTTCACATTTTTCTTCCATGGCTGCGCAAAGAGCATCCTTGATCTCGACTTCCCAACCCTGCCAGTTGCCGTCAGCTCCCTTGTCGGTGAACGGCGGATAGGATTCTGCGGCAAAACCGATTTTGATTTCAGCGTTTGCCAGTTGAGCGCCCATTACCAGAACGGCAGCCGAACAGCCCAATAGTTTCAGTAGATTTTTCAACATTTTTCTCCTTCTTTATAGTTTTTTTCATTCAAGATTTGGCCGGTTCACGGGTCGCTACCCTAGTGAACCGATTGCACAAAAGCACGGCAGCGGTCGCTTGCCGGATTTTCGAACACCTGTTTTGGGGGGCCCTTTTCTTCCACCTTGCCCTGATGCAGGTAAACGACTTCTGTCGATACATTGCGGGCAAATTTCATTTCATGGGTAACAAGGATCATGGTGTTACCCTCTTCGGCAAGGCCCTGGATTACCTTCAGGACTTCGCCGACCAGTTCGGGATAAAGCGCAGATGTCGGCTCATCAAACAGCATCACCCTAGGCTCCATCGCAAGTGCCCGTGCGATTGCTGCGCGTTGCTGCTGACCACCGGACAGAAATGCAGGATACTGGTCACGCTTTTCCCACAGTCCGACACGATTCAATATCCGCCCGGCACGGTCAGTTGCCTCGGCCTTTGATATACCCAGCACATGGACCGGGCCTTCAATGACATTTTGCAAAATGGTCATGTGCTGCCAGAGATTGAAGCTTTGAAAAACCATGCCCAACTGGGCACGAAATCGCTGAACCTGTTTTCTGTCGGATGGAACAAGGCCCCCTCCCTCCGATTTAAAAGAAATCGCCTCGCCGTTCAGCAGAATATCGCCGCGTGTTGGCAATTCCAGAAGATTGATACAGCGAAGAAAAGTGCTTTTACCGGATCCGCTTGAACCAATGATGGAAACCACATCGCCTTCCTGGGCCTTTAGTGAAACACCCTTGATGACTTCCAGATCGCCGAAAGATTTGTAGAGATCCCGGACCTCAAGTGTCGTGCCCGCAATGGCCTGGCTGTTTGTCGGTTTCATAAAGTTCCGATCTTGGTTTACTTCTGAAATCAAATTTTGCCTATGTTGTCGGCTTTTTGGCAAGCCCTAAAATACCTGAAAACAGGGATAGATTCATAAAAATTACCCATTTCAGGATGTGAAAGGCTAGTATGTGGCTCTTCCGCCGGACAAGTCGAAAACACCGGCTGTCGTAAAACTATTCTCGCGACTGACCAGAAATGCGACCATTGAGGCTATCTCGTCAGGTTCGACAAAACGTCCGCGAGGGATTTTGGAAAGCATGTAACTGATGTGTTCCTCAGTCATCTGATCGAAAATGCGGGTACGCGCTGCCGCAGGCGTTATGCAGTTGACTGCAATGTCCATCCCTGCAAGTTCCTTGCCCAGCGACTTGGTGAACCCGATCACTGCAGCTTTGGACGCAGAATAGGCTGACGCATTGGGATTGCCCTCCTTGCCTGCAACGGAGGCAATGTTGACAATGCGCCCGTACGCATTTTCCTTCATGTAAGGAACAATTGTCCGGTTGACATAGAAGGTGCCGTTCAAATTGAGATTAATGACCCGCTCCCATTCATCAACCGGATACTGATCGACCGTCGTATTGATCCCGGCAATTCCGGCAGAGTTGACCAGAATAGAGATCTTGCCGAATTTTTTGGCAATGCGTTCGCAGGTCCGTTCAATCTGGCCAATCCTGGTGATGTCGACCTTGTAAACAGAAGCGGCGCGGCCAATCTCCGCCTTTGCCGCCTCGAGCATATCGCGATCTATGTCCCACAGACAAACCCTGGCACCGGAAGCGGCGAGCCGCTTTGCGGTTGCAAGCCCAATGCCCTGAGCTCCACCCGTGATGATGGCTATTTCACCCTTCAGATCAATCTTGTTCATGAGGAAATTACCGCCTGACTGTTACTTGTCCATCTTTACCGACTGGCGCTGGGTTCCAAGGCCTTCGATCCAGACATCCATCACATCACCAACCTTGAGGTATTTTGGCTTGGGTTTCATCCCCATTCCAACGCCTGGAGGGGTTCCGGTGGAAATCACGTCGCCGGGATAAAGCGTCATCAATTGCGAGAGGTGTTCGATGATTTCAGCAACGGTGAAAATCATCGTGGAGGTGTTTCCGGTTTGCACCCGCTTGCCGTTTAGGTCGAGGGACATGGAAAGGTTTTGCGGATCCTTGATTTCATCGCGCGTTACCAGCCAGGGTCCGATTGGCCCGAAGGTGTCACAAGACTTGCCCTTCGTCCATTGGCCTGTAAGCTGGGTCTGGAAATGACGCTCTGACACATCATTGGAAACGCAGTAACCGGCAACATATTTGAGCGCATCGGCCTTGCTGACATATTTGCATTTTTTGCCAATCACGACACCCAGTTCGACTTCCCAGTCACCGCACTTGGAGCCACGCGGCAAAACCACATCATCATCAGGGCCAATGATCGCTGAAGTCGCCTTCATGAACAAGATCGGATGCGCCGGTATCGCCGCCCCGGTTTCAGCTGCATGATCGCTGTAGTTCAAGCCGATGCACATGAATTTGCCGACGCCATTCACGCAGGCACCAAAGCGCGGCTTGCCTTTTACCAATGGCAAGGTTTCCGGGTCTATTTTTTTCAGCATGTTTAGTGTTTTGTCCGAAAGGGTATCTCCGGCAATATCAGCTACATGTGCGGACAGATCACGCAGTTTGCCATCCTTGTCGATCAAACCCGGAAGTTCCTTGCCCGGTTTGCCATAACGTACGAGTTTCATTTTCTTTTCCTTGTGGAGAATTTAACAGATGGAATTTTTACAATGAGGTTCGAATTTGGCAATCAGCCTGACCAACCGCCATCAATCACATGCGCCTGACCGGTTGTGAACCCGCTTTCATCACTTGCAAGATAGACAACCAACGCGGCGATCTCCTCGGCCTTGGCGATCCTACCCATGGGCTGGCGTGCAACAAAGGCTTTCATTGCCGCCTCATAATCACCAGTGGCGCGCAGCCGGTCGTGCAGCGACGGGCTTTCAACAGTGCCGGGGCAGATCGCGTTGCAGCGGATACCCTTGGTGATGTATTCGAGTGCCACAGATTTGGTCATGCCGATCACTGCTGCTTTGGTGGTTCCATAGACAAAGCGGTTCGGCGCGCCGATGATTGACGAACATGCTGACGACATGTTGATGATCGAACCCCGACCACGTTCCAACATTCCCGGCAGCGCGGTTTTCATGGTGCGAAACATGGAGCGCACATTCAAATCGAATGCAAAGTCCCACTCATCGTCTGTTGCGTCGAGAATGCTGCCATGGTTGACGAAGCCGGCGCAATTGAACAGAACATCCGGCCTTGCCTTTTCAACTCCCGCAGCGACCGAAGCCTGATCCCGCACATTAAGTGCAAATGTCTCGATCCCCTTGATGTTCATCGCATCAAGCTCTGCCAATGCACCAGGATTGATATCGGTAGCGAACACTTTCGCACCTTCACTTGCCATGGCGATGGCCGAAGCCCTGCCAATGCCCTGGCCTGCCGCCGTTACTAGCGCCCGCTTGCCGGAAAGTCGGTTACCTTGAGACAATTCCCCATCCCTTTCGATTTGAATATGTTGCTGCAATCATAGGAATTTTTTGCCTGTCAATTCAATCCATGATCCGGATAAAAAAACAGAATCCACCCTGTATTTCCGATCAAACGCCGTGAATATGTGAATAATCGTGTAAATCGTAAATTTTTGGCCGGCGGCGACAAGGTAAACGATTTGCAAAGGGGCTGCAGATTACGTTAAGCACAACACTATTCAGTTTTAGTTTTTACCCGCTGACCAACACCCTTCATGGATATACCGGAGTTTGACTTGACCATTCGCTATCACAAAAATGACCTTCCTGACCTCGTCCACTACACAGGCGATGTTGCAATTGATTCAGAAACGCTCGGCCTGAAACCTTCGAGGGACAGGTTATGCGTTGTCCAGCTTTCACCGGGAGATGGCACAGCCGATGTGATTCAAATCGAAAAGGGGCAAAAAAAGGCTCCCAATTTGCAGAAGCTCCTGCGCGACAAAAGCAAAACCAAGATTTTTCATTTTGGCCGGTTTGACATTGCCGTATTGCTGCACACTTTCGGTGTTGAAACCAATCCGGTTTACTGCACAAAAATTGCCTCACGCCTGACGCGTACCTATACAGACCGGCACGGCTTGAAAGACCTTTCAAAAGAGCTGCTCGGTGTGGAAATGTCCAAGCAGCAACAAAGCTCGGATTGGGCTGCTCCGGAACTGTCCAAGGCACAACTGGAATATGCCGCCTCGGATGTGCTTCATCTTCATGCCCTTAAAGCAATTCTGGACGAACGTCTGGAACGGGAAGGACGCAGCGACATCGCCAAGCAATGTTTCCGGTTTTTGCCGACACGCGCCCGTCTCGACCTTGAAGGCTGGGAAGAAACAGATATTTTCGCCCATAGCTGAACTGTCAAAGTTGCTGGACGGGGAGCAATGCCTCAAAATCAACAAGAAGCCGTGACTAGTGGTGCGATCCTTAGAGATAATATAAATCTGTCAGAAAAAGTCGCCTGATCGGAACAATTACGTTTGGGCTGACTTCACCAGACAGATGGATGCCATGTGTTTGGATCAGGCAAAGAGTATGGCAAGATTTGAGGCGGGAAATCCTTTCGCAGGAGAAAAATTGAACACAAGATATCCAAATACGCCTCTGAACGAAGCCTTGAACAAGGCCCAGTACGAGGGTTTGAATTATTCCATGAACCAGGGTTCAATCGGCATCAAGGCCGAAGGAACTGGTGCGTCCATGGATTTTCTTGGTGGCGAGAGGGACTTGCGTTCTTTCAATCGTGCGCACAGTCATTCGGGAATTGTAAAGTTTCTGAGGATTTTACTGCCGTTGACGGCGATAGCCATTATTTTAATTCTATTGGGTGCCTATTTCTGGTCACAGGCTTCGGTACCCGATCTCAAGATTGAATCAACTACGATTGTCGATAGCAAGATGGTCATGAAAAATCCCGAACTGAACGGTGTCGACAAGGATAACCGGCCCTACAACCTGTCTGCCCGTGAGGCAATCACCGATCCGGTGAAGCCGCGACAGGTTGAGTTGTTGGGAATTGATGCCAATGTACCGATGGAAGAGGGTCTGTTTGCCAAAGTGCTGGCCGGAACAGGGTTTTACGATGCGGAAGCAAAACTGCTCAATCTTGGTGGTGAGGTTGATGTCAAAACCGACAATGGCATGACCATGAACCTGCAGGATGCCGACATAGACATAGGCGCCGGTTCTCTTCAAACCTCAAATCCGGTTCTCATTACCACCCAGCAGGCAAAAATTTCTGCTGACAGAATGCGGGTTGAAGGAAACGGCAAAATGGTTGTCTTTGAATCGCGGGTCAAAATGACACTTTATCCGGACAAGATCGACAAGGCCGGTCAATTGACTGATGGCAAAAGCCAATAAACTAGAGTGTAGATCGGCCCCCTGAACCAAATGGCCCGTCGAAACCAACAAACTGAAAGCAACAGGCATGAAGCAGTACAGACCTCTATCGATCCTCGCCTTTTTAGCCATGAGTTTTCCCGCGCATGCCCAAAGTTTCAGCGGCGCGTTTGAAGGAATGAGCGATTCAAAAGAACCGGTACAAATTGAGGCTGACCGACTGGAAGTGCAGGACAATCAGGGGATTGCAATGTTTGAAGGCAATGTCGCGGTCAACCAGGGTTCGACACTTTTGAAAACCAGCAAACTGAAAGTCTATTATATACGCGATGCACAATCGGAAGGCGAAGCCAATTCGCTTGGAAGCAACATCAAGAAAATAGAGGCAAGCGGCAAGGTAGCCGTTCGCTCGGGTGATCAGGTTGCAACTGCTGACAATGCTGTTGTTGACATGCAGGGTCAGACAGCCACCCTTTCCGGCAATGTGACGGTGAGCCAAGGTGTGAATATCATTACCGGATGCAACCTCAAGATCAATCTGGCCACCAATGCGGCAAATCTGACACCTTGCAGCAGCGGTTCGGGCAAGCAAGGCAGACCGACGCTGGTATTTACCCCCAGCACCTCCAAGCAATAGAACCTTACCGGAATGCCACAGCGCATCGTACCGCAAGGTTTAACCGCGGGATTTACCACTCTGACCAATTCTGGAAGCATCCTGCATTTTGCCCTTTGGATTACCCTGTGGATTGCCGGATTGTTTTCTGCTAGTCCACATTCACTCATGAGTGGCACCGGCTTCAACCGGTGGAGGGCATTATGAAAAAATCAGGCGCTGCAACCTTGCTGAACAAAGTGCAGGACGGAATCTCCGGCTTGTTCGGACGCAAGCGGCAGGCTGTACGATCAAGAATGTTGGGCAATCAGCCGTCATCTGCAGGGATATTGCCGTCTGGCGAGTTTGTCGCGCCGCCGATCGTCAATCCTGCGCACCAGCCCCGCTCACGCGAAGGTGTGCTGCTGGTTTCCGGCCTTGAGAAGGCATACAAGGGACGGCAGGTAGTTCGCGGTGTTGATCTTGGCGTTCGCCGAGGCGAAGCCGTCGGTCTGCTTGGACCCAATGGCGCTGGAAAAACCACCTGTTTTTACATGATTACCGGTTTGGTACAGGCCGATGCGGGCCGCATTGAACTTGATGGACATGATATCACACAAACGCCTATGTATCGCCGTGCGCGGCTTGGGATTGGATATCTGCCGCAAGAAGCATCGATATTTCGCGGTCTATCTGTTGAAAACAATATCCGGGCTGTATTGGAAGTGGTGGAGCCCAGTAAAAAAGAGCGCGAACGCAGACTGGACGCGCTTCTGGACGAATTCCATATCAGCCATTTGCGAAAATCACCGTCTATTGCCTTGTCCGGCGGCGAGAGAAGACGTTGCGAGATTGCCCGTGCGCTGGCGACAAAGCCTTCATTCATGCTGCTGGACGAGCCGTTTGCCGGCGTTGATCCCATTGCAGTTGGTGATATTCAGGACCTTGTCCGTCATTTGACCCGGCGCGGTATCGGGGTGCTGATTACCGACCACAATGTGCGTGAAACCCTTGGATTGATTGATCGGGCATACATCATCAACCAGGGAAAAGTGCTGACTCATGGCAGCCCGGATCAAATTGTTAACAATGCTGACGTTCGCCGTACATATTTAGGGGAACAGTTTACTCTTTAGGAACATGCTGTTGGTATGGTATAGGCAAGAAAGGGGCCAGTTTTGGCATTCTTGTCAGAAATCCCCTGAAATTTTTTAGAGAGTACGGCACCAAAGTGAACATGCAGGCCCGTCAAACCCAGGGTCAGGTCCAGGGGCTTTCACAAAACCTGACCATGACACCCCAACTGGTGCAGTCGATCAAGCTGCTTCAGATGAGCAGCTTTGAGTTGATGAAGCATGTCGAGGAGGAGGTGGAGAAAAATCCGCTTCTGGAGATTCTCGAACCGCAGGAGACCGTCGGGCAAGAACAAAGCAACGAACCCGCTCCGGATCTATCCGAGTCAATTGATACGGTAGGTGAAACGCTCGATACAACCCAGTCCTCCATGGAAGAAGCCCTTGGCACATCGCTGGAAAATTCGTTTGATACCGATCGCTCGGGAGGAGAACAGTCCACCCTTCAACACACAGGAGCATCATCGGATTTCGGGATTGCGGCGCCGGACAGCTATAATCTGGAAGAATTTGTCGCCGAAAAGAAGAGCCTTCGCGTGTACTTGATGGAACAATTGGCACTTAGCAGCGTCGACCGGCGCAAAAGTGCTGCAGCGCGAGAAATCATTGAAAATCTCGACGAGGATGGGTTTTTCCGGCAAAATCTTGGCGATCTCCGTAGCGAACAAAACTATACGCCAGCTGAACTTGAGCAAGCCTTGTTGCTTGTTCAGGGGTTTGACCCGGTTGGGATTGCCGCACGCAGCCTGAATGAATGCCTGGCAATCCAATTGCGTGAGAAAAATCGTTTTGACCCGGCTATGGAATGTCTGGTCAACCATCTTGAACTGTTGGCAAAGAAGGATTTTGAAACGCTTGAAGAGCTGTGTGGCGTATCGCTCGATGATCTTCTGGATATGGTCGACGAGATCAAGGCGCTTGAACCTCGCCCGGCAAGGGCGTTTGACACAACACCTGTACAAAACATTGTGCCTGATATTTTTGTCCTCGAGAAGCCGGATGGAAGTTTTGCCATCGAGTTGAACCCAGACACCTTGCCAAAGGTTCTGGTCAACCAGACCTATCAGGCGATTGTATCAACGCGCCGACAAAATCCCGAAACAAAGGCCTTTATTACCGATTGCCTGCAGAGCGCCAACTGGCTCATTCGCAGCCTTGAGCAGCGGGCTAACACCATTTTGAAAGTCATGGCTGAAATTGTCCGCCATCAGGACGGGTTCTTCGCATTTGGAATATCCCATTTGAAACCACTCAGCCTGAAACAGGTGGCTGACGAGATAAAAATGCACGAATCAACGGTTAGCCGTGTGACCAGCAACAAATATGTTCTCACCAATCGCGGCATCTATGAATTGAAGTTCTTTTTCACAACCTCGATCAATGGCACGCAGGGCGAAGAAGCCCATTCCTCAGAGGCTGTGCGTCAGCGAATCAGGAAGCTGATTGAGGCTGAAACTGTCAGTGCCGTCCTCTCAGATGACACGCTGGTGTCGATGCTGGAAGCGGAAAACATCGATATTGCCCGCCGAACCGTGGCAAAATACCGCGAAGCGATGGGAATTGCATCTTCCGTTCAAAGAAGGCGTGAAAAACGGGCTCAGGCAGCACGCCGCTGATTTGCTAAAGTTTTCATCGACGCGTCAAGGCGAAAAAAAAGTTTTATCTTTATGATTTCCTCAAAAGTTTTTTGACGTTAGTATGACAGGTACTGGCAACGGCAATCAAAGTTCGCCAGACGTCAATCAGCAGGCCTGCAAGGGCAAAGGAGTGTTATGAGCCTTATTGTTTCGGGAAAACACATGAATGTTGGTGATGCGCTTACGAATCGAATCACCGAGCGCGTAGAAGATGCCGTCACGAAGTATTTTACCAACGGCTACTCCGGACAGGTTACCATCGAAAAGCTCGGGACGTGGTATGAGTGTGATTGCCAGGTTCATCTCAACAGCGGAATTGCGTTGCAGGCCAAGGCGAAGACAGCTGACCCAACTTCAAGCTTTGAAGAAGCTGCTGAAAAGATTGAAAAGCGGTTACGCCGCTATAAACGCCGACTGAAAGACCATCACAGCAATGGCAACCAAAAAGCCGCTCAGGCGTTTTACTCGGTAGTGGAACTGCCTGATGCTGAAGAAGAAGTGCCGGTGGACTACAGTCCACTGGTAATCGCAGAATCCACCACCACCGTTAATACACAAACGGTAGCTCAGGCAGTTGTGCAACTGGATTTGACCGATCATTCCGTCGTGGTGTTCAAAAATGCTGCCAATGACGAGATCAATGTCGTATACCGCCGCAGCGACGGGAACATCGGGTGGGTTGACCCATCACGAGGTCGATAGGTATATGCACGGTCAATGTTGCCGCTCAATGTTGTATGAATCAGCTCACAGGAATTTCTAAATGGATCTTACAGATCTAATCAGCCCTGAAGACATCAGTGTTTCGTTCAAGGCCGACTGCAAAAAGCAGGTCCTTCAGGACCTGGCCGAAGCGGCGGCGGCAAAGACAGGACTTAACGAGCGGGAAATTTTCAATACGCTACTTGACCGTGAAAAGCTTGGATCTACGGGGATTGGCAACGGTATTGCCATTCCCCATGGTAAAATGGCGGATCTCAAGGAAATTACCGGTCTGGTCGCGTTTTTGGAAAAGCCTGTGGATTTTGATTCTCTAGACGACCAGCCGGTCGACATCGTTTTCCTGCTTTTAGCTCCGGAAGCTGCCGGAGCTGATCATTTGAAAGCCCTGGCAAGAATTGCCAGAGTGCTCCGTGAACCGGAAATGCTGGAAAAACTGCGCAATTCGCATGATCGAGCTGATATTCACCATCTGCTGTCACTGGCCCAAACCCCTTACGCAGCCTGACCAATCCAGCCTTTCCAAGCGCGGCAAAACGGAAACTTAGCGGCGATCGACTGGATCAGTGAAGACTTACCGGAAGCAATTCATGATCGGCAAAGAACGACCATGCTGCAGCAGGGCTGTCACAGATAGCAAGGGTTTCTCCTGAGGCCGAATAGACGCCCCATGCCTTGGAGAAAGACACTTGGTCAGAAAACCTCTCCATATCCTTGTCGTCGAGCAACCTTACATAGCCGATCTGGCCCTCACCCAGAGAAAGAAACTCTTTCCTGTCGAAGTCGAAAAATGTTTTCACAACCGGCTTTTCTGAAGACTTGATCATCATCTTTACTCCACACTATTGATTTTGATTTGCCTGGCTTTGGAAACCGGTTCCGGGCGCACGAGGTCAATTGAAAGCAGCCCGTTCTTCAGTTCTGCACCTTCGATCTCTATGCCCGAGGCAAGGATGAAATTTTTCTGGAACTGGCGGGCGGCGATACCGCGATGCAGGAACTCGCGTTCGGGATCAGTGGTCTGGCGGCCCTGGATCGTCAACTGGTTGTTTTCGATGGAGACGTCAAGCTCCTCCTCTGTAAATCCGGCAACAGCAAGCGTAATACGCAGTTTAAGTACCGATTTGCTGCCGATTTTCTCTATATTGTAAGGTGGATAGCCATCACCACTGGTTCTGGTGATCTTTTCTACCATCCGCTCGACTTCTTCAAAACCAAGCAGCAATGGACTTGTCAGGGTTGTAATACGTGTCATTTCGTTTTCCTTGATCCCGGCCGTGAACAACACTGGCCATCCGGCGATCCTTTCGCAGCCCGATAAGGCACTACAGGATTGAATATGGTCATTCCCCGCACAAGGTTCAAGTGCATTCAATGTGGCTTTGTCTTATTCGGGACTATTGGACTTGTGGCTGTGAACCTGAAGATATTGGCAGTCATCAGCCTACTTTTTGCGGGGATGACAAATTAGCAATCTATGGCTAATAAGACTCCTGATAACCGTCACAGCCCCGGAATTTCGCCCGGGATGATCCCTAAAATGTTTCCGGAGGAAAAATGAACGCCAAAAAATCAGACAAGCGGGTAAATGTTGGTGGCTTGCAGGTTGATGAAGCCCTTTACAACTTTGTCAACAAGGAGGCTCTTGCGGGCACTGGCGTCAAGGAAAAGGATTTCTGGACCGGGTTTGGCAAGATCGTTGACGATCTGGCCGGGAAAAACGCGGAGCTGCTTGCAAAACGTGACCATCTGCAAACCCTGATTGACCAGTGGTATCTGGATAACCCCGGTAAATACAATGACATGAAAGCCTACAAGGCTTTTTTGAAGAAAATCGGCTATCTGGTACCTGAAGGTCCTGCCTTCAGCGTATCGACAACCAAAGTGGACGATGAACTGGCAACCATTGCCGGACCGCAGTTGGTGGTTCCGGTCATGAATGCGAGGTATGCCCTCAACGCTGCCAATGCACGATGGGGTTCACTATATGACGCTCTTTACGGAACGGATGCCATCCCTGAAACCAAGGGTATCGAAAGAGGCAAGGGATATAATCCGGAGCGCGGAAAAAAAGTTGTCGCCTGGGGCCGCAAATTCCTTGATCAGGCTGTTCCGCTGAAAGACGCCAAGCATTCGCAGGTGAAGAAATACTCCGTCAAAGGCGGCAAGCTGGTATGCGAACTTGCCAAGTCTTCAACGACCCTTGTCGATCCGAAGAAGTTTGCCGGCTACACCGGTGATGCCTCAAATCCCGACTCTGTCATTCTGGTTGACAATGACCTGCATATCGAGATCGTGATCAACGCCAACCACCCGATTGGCTCAACCGACAAAGCCAATGTTTCCGACATTATCCTTGAGTCGGCGATTTCTGCGATCATGGACTGTGAAGATTCGATCGCTGCTGTCGATGCGGAAGACAAGATCGTTGTTTATCGCAACTGGCTCGGCCTGATGAAAGGCACCCTGTCGGACAGTTTTGAAAAAGGCGGCAAGACCGTTACCCGCCTGCTCAACGCTGACAAGGTGTACAAGAAACCGGGCGGCAAAGAAGCCAGCCTGCCCGGCCGCGCGCTGATGTTTGTCCGCAATGTCGGTCATCTTATGACCAATCCTGCGATCCTGACCAAGGATGGCAAGGAAATTCCTGAAGGCATTATGGATGCCGCCATGACGGGGCTTTGTGCGCTGCATGATATTGGGCCAAAGGGCCGCTTCATGAATTCCCGCAAAGGTTCATTCTATATTGTTAAACCGAAAATGCACGGACCCGAGGAGGTTGCGTTTGCCAACACCCTGTTTGGACGCGTTGAAGACATTCTCGGCATGAAACGCAATACCATTAAAATGGGCATCATGGATGAGGAGCGTCGTACGACCATCAATTTGAAAGAGTGTATCCGCGCCGCCAAATCGAGGGTCGTCTTCATCAATACAGGGTTTCTTGATCGCACAGGGGACGAAATCCATACTTCCATGAATGCCGGACCCATGATTCGCAAAGGCGACATGAAAGCCTCAACCTGGATTGCCGCCTATGAAAACAACAATGTTGATGTGGGTCTGGCCTGCGGCCTTGCAGGGCGGGCACAGATTGGCAAGGGCATGTGGGCAGCTCCCGACATGATGGCAGACATGCTGAAAGCCAAGATTGGTCATCCCAAGGCCGGTGCCAATACTGCCTGGGTGCCGTCACCGACAGCAGCAACTTTGCATGCTACCCACTACCACGAGGTGAAGGTGGCAGAGGTTCAAAAAACACTTGCCAAACGCAAGAAGGCCAAGGTCGAGGATATACTGTCAATCCCTGTCGCAACACGTCCAAACTGGGACAAGGCGGCAATAAAACAGGAGCTGGACAACAATTCCCAGGGCATTCTGGGCTATGTTGTGCGCTGGGTCGACCAGGGGGTCGGTTGCTCGAAGGTTCCCGATATCCACAATATCGGCCTGATGGAAGACCGCGCAACCTTGCGTATCTCATCCCAGCACATGGCCAACTGGATGCATCACGGCGTATGCTCGAAGGCCGATATCATGGCATCGTTGAAACGGATGGCAAAAGTTGTCGACAAGCAAAACAAGGGAGACCCTGCCTACAAGGACATGGCCCCGGACTTTGACAAGTCAATTGCGTTTGCTGCCGCTTGCGATCTGGTCCTGCTTGGGCGCGAACAGCCGTCAGGGTATACCGAGCCGGTGTTGCATCGCCGCCGACGCGAGCTGAAAGGCAGCTGACCAACTTTTTAAATGTGCTTGATTGACTCAATAAAAAACCCGCTCGAACAGCGGGTTTTTTCATTTTCGGATGGGGTATCTTACTACTGTTTTACAACCACTTTAGGGCGGCCGTTTACCCTTGAGTACAAATCAACGATATCCTGGTTGATGAGACGGATGCAGCCAGAAGATGCCGCTGTGCCAATCGAAGCCCATTCGGGTGTTCCGTGCAAGCGGTACAAGGTATCCTTGCCATCCTGAAACAGATAAAGCGCACGCGCTCCAAGGGGATTGTCGAGGCCGGGAGCCATGCCACCATTATCGGCGCTGTATTTTACCAGTTCAGGCCTGCGACCAATCATTTCATCCGGTGGCGTCCATTTTGGCCATTGCTGTTTCCAGCCGACATAAGCATCACCCTGCCATTCAAAACCCTGTTTGCCGACTCCGACGCCGTAGCGGATCGCCTTGCCTTCAGGTTCCACCAGATACAAGAACCGCTTGGAAACATCGACCACGATTGTGCCGGGTTTCTCTCTGGTCACGTAGTTGACGCGCTGGCGCAAAAACTGTTTGTCGATCTTGTCAACCGGAATGGCCGGAAGTGCAAATTCACCGTCCTGGCGCGCACCATAATCACGGATGAATTCAGCAGTCGGATCCGCCGTAAAAACCGGTCTGGAAAAGTTGAACTTCGGTATGTTGGCAGCAAGGCCCGATTTGAATTTGGGGCCGGTATACGTGCAGCCGCCCAATACGAGTGCAGACAATAATGCTGCGCTGACAAAATGTAGCTTGTTTTTCATATGTGGTATCCTGATTGGTTCAACTTCGGCTACCTTGGCGCAATGCCCTCTACACTTTTCCGAAATCATTACCTACCTCCATACTTGAGCCGCTGGCAGAACCGCAATCAAAATCTTGTGATATATCATCGACAAGCCGACGCTGTTGCCAATTCAACACAAACCAGGACAGGTAAAGGTCTTTACCTTCGGATTTTTTGCATCAAGCCATTAATATGAATATACTTAAATCCATGGTCCAATCCATGCGCCTACAGGAGACAATCGTGCCGGTCATCAAGATAGGACAACAAAATCCGCTGATCGACGGTCGGCAATCGGAAAATGCGCTTCTGATTCAAAGAGGCATGTTTCGCCATTTCTCAAGGTTGGGCCATGTGGTGCTGCCGGAGTTTCCCCTGTCCAATGGAAGGCGTGCTGACCTGCTGACGCTTGACCGCAAGGGTCAGTTTACGCTGATCGAAATAAAGTCATCCATCGAGGACTTCAGGGTGGACAGAAAATGGCCGGAATATCGCGGGTTTTGTGACAAGTTCTTCTTTGCAACCTCTCCGGCGGTTCCAGCGGAAATATTTCCAGAAGCAGAGGGCCTTTTTATCGCGGATGGCTATGGCGCCGAAGAATTGCGGGAAGCGATTGTCGATACGCTGGCTCCTGCAAGTCGCAAGGCGTTGACCTTGCGTTTCGCCCGTTTGGCAACGATGCGCTTCAACCGTGCCGCAGACTTCGCGTTGTCCAATGGTATTGATCTTCCAATTGATCCGGATGAAACCAATGATCTTTAGACCAACCAGAGCTATAGCACTCCAGCGCGGAGCGCAGATTTCAATTTAACGCAGGGTGTGCATATCATATCAACGCGGAGCGCGTTTGGCCAAGATCCGCTGCAAGGTGCGGCGGTGCATGTTCAGGCGGCGCGCTGTCTCGGAGACATTGCGGTCGCACAGTTCATAGACCCTCAGAATATGCTCCCAGCGCACCCGGTCCGCAGACATCGGATTTTCCGGTGGCTCGGCCTTTTCATGCGGCATCCGCATCAGGGCCGCAAACACCTCATCAGCATCGGCAGGCTTTGAAAGATAGTCAATCGCTCCCATTTTCACAGCAGTAACTGCGGTAGCGATATTGCCATATCCGGTGAGAATGATCGCCTTGCAATCGGGATTGACCTTGTGGATGGCCGCAATCACATCCAATCCATTGCCATCGCCCAATCGCATGTCAACAACCGCAAAATCTGGCGGCGAGATTTTTACCTTACTTTGGGCATCGGCAATCGTTTCAGACGTCTGGACTTCGAAACCCCGGCTTTCCATGGCACGGCCCAGACGGGTCAAAAAAGGCTTGTCATCATCAACAAGCAATAGACGCCGGTTTTCAGGCAACTCGATTGAAATTTCTGTCTGTTCATTAGTGATCATGATTACTACATAGCGCCAGTTACCAATTTGGCAAAGAACAAAAATACAACATCATGGCAGGTAAACACGCATGTGAATAAATTTCGGCGAGCCTCTTACTGCCTTTTCTCAAAATCTTCCCTTTTCCAGCTTATTTTCACTTCGGCGCCAGTCTTGCCGCCCATCTGGTAGTTTGAGAACTCGAGTGTTGCGCCAGTGCGCTCCAACAAGGTCTTGCCGATAAAAAGTCCAAGCCCCAAGCCACCACCCGACACAACGTTCTTGCCACTTCGGCTGGTGATGAACGGTTCGCCGATCTTTTCCAGAATACCAAGGGTAAAACCGGGGCCGTCATCCTTGATTACAAATGTAATCCAGTCATTGTCCCACTGACAGTTGAAGTCGACTGCATAGCGTGAAAAATCAACCGCATTCTCCAAAAGGTTGCCAAATCCATACAACACAGCTGCGTTTCGGCGCATGGATGGAACAGGATGCGGGCCGGTTTGATTAAGGTTTAGATGGCGGCCATGATCGCGATGGGGTGCGGCCACCTCTTCCATCAGCACATCGACGGAAAGTGTCGAGATATTTTCATCCTCTTCCGATGAAAGTGTTGATATTTTTCGTAAAATCTCACGGCAGCGCTCAGCCTGGCTTTTCAAAAGCTCGGCATCTTCATGAAGCGGACTTCCCTTCTCGGCCGAACGCAGCAGCTCTTTTGCAACAAGTGTGATGGTTGCAAGAGGCGTACCCAGTTCGTGGGCAGCGGCGGTGGCAAGGCCGTCAAGGTTGGACATGTGCTGCTCGCGCTGCAAAACCATCTCTGTCGCGGCAAGTGCATCGGCGAGTTTGCGCGATTCATTGGCAACCCTGTAAGTATAAACAGCTGTAAATCCCATGGTTGCAGCAATCGCGACCCATATACCGAGCTTTAATTCCAGTGGCAGTTCCATTGCGCCAGGTTCAGACCATGGCAAGGCGCGATGCCAGAAAACCAGAACGCCGGATGCCATCAAGGCCAGCAAAAGCAGGGGTACGGATTCGCGAATTTTTTGGGCCGCTGCTGATACCACCACCGGAACCGCAATCAGCATGGCAAAGGGATTTTGAATGCCACCGGTCAGATATAGAAGCAGCGACAGCTGCAGTATGTCATAGGCAAGCAGCGCTGTAACGGACTGCCCCCTCCATCGCACATTGCCCGGATATCTGAAACGCAGAAAAACATTGAGCCAAGCCGAAGCCGCGATGATCAAAAGGCAAGGCATGAGAAGAAGGTCATAGCCCAACTGGAAATAGACGAACAACACAGCCACGATCTGCCCAACCACTGCCAGCCAGCGGATTCGGATCAGTGTTTCGAGGCGCAAGGCTAGGCTTTCGCGGTGTTGCGTGATATTTTCCTGCACGAAGTCTATTCCTTGCTATTGGTCATTTTTGATTTGACCGTTGATGTTGCCATCGCAGTTGCGCCATCCTCGGGCCAGAAATGCTTGGGGTAGCGGCCGCGCAAATCCTTGCGTACATCACCCCAGCTGCCATGCCAAAATCTGGCAATATCCTCTGTTTTTTGAATCGGTCGCATTGCCGGTGACAAAAACTCCAGCGTCAGAGGCACTTTGCCATTCAAAATCGCAGGGTGAATTTTCATGCCAAAAAACTCCTGAACCCGGGCACGCAGAATGACCTTGTCCCCTTCGTAGTGCAATGCATGAATTGAACCACTGGGAAGCTGGAAAGACCGCGGAACAAGGCGCTCAAGTCTTTGCTGGTTTTCATACCCCAGACGCAGTTGCAAACCCTGCATGATTTTTTCCGAGGTCAGATCACTGAAGCCACGGACATTTTCTGCCATTGGAAGCAACCATTCTTCAAGATCAGCCAAAAGCGCAGGCTCGGAAAAATTCCCCACTTCATCGGGATACAACAGGTGAAGGAACTGTGCCCGGCAGATGAAGGCTCGGACCTCCTTGGAAATCGTCAGGCGATCAAGACCGTCCTCGCGCAATTGCTCCATCACCTTTGCTGCAAGATCGTCGGATGCTTGCGGTGTATCATAGCCCGCCGACAATTCGATTGCACCAAAGCGTTGCTGCTTCCTGACCCTGAAGCGGGCGGATTGACGGTCAAAAATTACCAGCCGCTCAGAACGGATAGTATTGCGGTGCAGGCTTGATATTTCATCAAGGGAGATTGCAGCGGCAGCAAGAATACGGGCAGAGCCGGCGCTGCCTTGCAGATCGCTGATCACCAGATATTCTTCTTTTGCAAGGCTTGAAAGACCATCGACTTTCGCGCGGCGACCATTGGCCAGAAGAAAAATTGAGCTCCCGTCGGCCTGTACTGACATTCTTTGGGCTATCCGTTCGGGCCAGGCAAAGGATAGGATTGCCCCAATGGAAAGGGTAGCCGCATTGTGCAGCGCTGCAACTTTTCCAGAAATTTGGCGGGCGAGATTTTGCGCCTTGCGTGAGCGGTCGGATTTTTCTCGCAACGCATTATCGAATCGGCTGACAATATCTGTCGAGGGGCCGCCAAGCCCACGTTCGTTGACAAGAACGGCGAGAAAGGCAGCATCGAAGGCCATATCATGATCCTTGGCTCGGACAACCATACGGGCAAGACGCGGCGGCAAAGGTAAAGCGCA
The DNA here is from genome assembly GCA_041736675.1 of Salaquimonas sp. GTDB lineage: Bacteria > Pseudomonadota > Alphaproteobacteria > Rhizobiales > Rhizobiaceae > Salaquimonas. The sequence goes on along the minus strand of JBGSTD010000058.1, from coordinate 69,410 downwards.
CAAGGCCTGTCCATGTTCGGTGAGGGAAAGATCATCCGTTACAGCATCAAACTGGCGCAGCAGATCAACAGCCTCTTTCCATGCCTGTCTTGGAGGCAGATCAAGCCATTTCAGTTGCGAGGGATCTTTCACGCCCCATTGAACAAGGTCCAGAGCAAGCGCGCATAAATCCGCCTCAAGAATTTCTGGTCTCTCATAATCCGGCAGCGACCCTGTCTGGCCTTCATGCCAAAGACGGATAGCGGTTCCCGGCGCTGTTCTGCCCGCCCGTCCCGCACGCTGGTCAATTGATGCCTTTGATGCCCTGACAGAGACGAGACGGGTTAGGCCGGTATCTGGCTCATAGCGCGGGACACGGGAAATCCCACTGTCAATGACAACTGTCACACCATCAATGGTGATGGACGTTTCAGCAATGGATGTGGCGAGTACGATCTTGCGGCAGTTCGCTGGTGAAGGTGCAATGGCAGATGCCTGGTCAGTTGGGTCAAGTGCCCCGTACAAGGGAAATACAGATACATTTGAGGGGAGAGATTGCAGCAGACCGGTTACCCTGCGAATTTCCGCCTGGCCGGGGAGAAAGCACAGCAGGCTTCCTTCATATTGCTGCAATGCTGCCCTGATGGTTCTCGCCATCATCTCTTCCAACCGCTCATCGGGCTTTCCACTTTGATATTGAATTGAAACCGGATAACTGCGCCCGACGCTTTCAATTGTTTTTATCTGGCGGCAGCCCATCGAATCAGATGCCTCTTGCAACAACGAAGCCACCTTTGCGCCGTCTATGGTTGCAGACATGACAAGCAGACGCAAATCGGGGCGCAGGGCTTCGAACGATTCCAGAACCAGTGCCAGCCCCATATCCCCATCAAGACTGCGCTCATGGAATTCGTCGAAGATGACAGCTCCAATTCCCTTGAGCTCCGGATCAGCGAGGATCATGCGGCTGAAAACGCCTTCAGTAACAAATTCAATCCTGGTTGCAGTGCTGGTCCTGGTATCCAGTCTGACACGGTAACCCACTGTTTGACCGACCTCTTCACCAAGAAGTCTTGCCATGTGCGCAGCTGCCGAGCGAGCCGCAAGACGGCGCGGTTCAAGGACGATGATCTTGTTGCCTTTGAGCCAATCCTGATCAAGCAGAACCAGCGGTACACGACTCGTCTTTCCTGCGCCGGGCGCCGCCACCAGAACTGCGGCATGGTTTTCGGCCAAAGCTGTAACCAGGCCAGGCAGGCAATCATCAATTGGCAGTTGCGGCAAAGCGCGGTTCAAATATGGCTGGATCATGCGACCCATTTAACCCACCAGGGTTATAATGTCACCGCCTGCAGCCACCGCATCCTCCTTGTCATGTGTAACCAGCAATACCGGCAGATTACGCTTTGCCGCCTCGGCAAAAACGAAATACCGGATCTGGTTTCTCAGTTCGGTGTCAAGTTTCGAAAACGGTTCGTCAAGCAAAAGCGCGCACGGCTCGGCAAGCATAACCCGCATCAGGGCGACGCGCGCCTTTTGCCCCCCGGAAAGTGTTGCCGGATCACGATCTGCCATCCCTGGCAGTTCTGCCTGAACCAGCGCCTGCTCAACCAATTGACGTCTTTCATATCGAGAGGATGCTGAACTTTTGGGGATGGCAAAGGCAAGGTTCTGAAAAACAGACATATGGGGAAACAGCATGGCATCCTGAAACAGCATTCCGATCCTGCGTTTCTCGGACGGTATTTCATTCAACAAGTCACCAGCGAGATAGATATTTCCGGCCGCAGTGAAAGCGGGATCAAGAAATCCGGCGATATAGGCAAGAAGACTGGATTTTCCTGAACCCGACGGTCCCATCACGGCAAGTGTTTTACCCGGCAGAATTTCCACATCAAGTGAGAGCAGCTTCTTCTGCCCGAGGCTGACGGATACATTTTCAAGGCGTAAACTGTTTGCCGTATTTGATGCCAGGCGTTTCATCAGTTGACCCTCATGCTGCGTCTGTTGGCAAACAACAATGCGGGAACAAGTGCCGCGAGTAAAAAACCGATAAACGGAAGTGCCATTTGAAGAAATGCATAGACGCCAATCACCCTTCGATCACCGCCGGAAGCAAGGGCCACCGCCTCGGTTGTCAGTGTCGGCCAACGTCCTGCGCCGATCAATACTGTTGGCAGATACTGCCCGATGGAAACGGCAAAGCCGATCGCGGCAGCCACCTGCACAGATCTGAGTAGCATCGGTAAGCGTACAGACCAGAAAATCCTGTTCCTGCCAACTCCCATGGAGAGAGCCGACAAGGCATAGCGGTTGTCGAATGCCCGCCATGGATCAGACAATGACAGGAAGACATATGGTAGAACAAAAACCAGATGGACAAGAACAAGGGCTGCAAAGCTGGTATTGTATCCCATTGCCAAAAACAACATTTGCAAACCAAACAAAAATGCGGGCTGGGGAATAATCAGCGGCAGATACAAAAGGCTCAGTGCCCTGCTGCCGCCTGTGTTTCTGATTCGCACCTCGCGTTCAAGACAGGCGAGTGTAATGGCTACCGCGAGAAAGGTTGTGACTGTTCCGAGGATCAGGGTGATTTGAAACGGCCTTTCCACGCTTGTCAGTTGCCGTTCCCAGATCTTCAACGAAAATCCTCTTGGCAGAGCATCGGGGAAACTCCAGTAGCCGGCAATTGACCACAATCCCAATATCACGAGACCGAGGGTGACCAGCAATGCTATCGAGACCATCAGTGCGCCACTTGCAATCCGCACGCCCTTGTCAGTCTGAAACCGGTCTCCTCTTGGCACCTGAAGGCGAAAGACGAACCCGCAAATTTTTTCCACAAGCATCCAGATCAGCAATCCGCTTGCAGTCAGTGCAAACTGGATGACGGCACCGGCAGACGCCAGGAAGCGCATAGTCAGATCGGTATCATTCATCCAGTCAACAAGGCGCACGGCGAGGGGGGCAGGATTGGTGGGGCCAAGGATCAATGCAACATCAACCACTGAGGTCGCATAAGCTATGACGGCAAAGACCGCGAGGCGAATCTGCCGATAGATCAGCGGCCAGGTTGTATATACAAAACCTGCGATGCGGCCATAACCAAGGCTGGTGCTGATCTTGCTGTAATCTGCCGCCCTCACCTGCGCCATGGATGAAAGTGCGACCAGAAACAGAAATGGCACTTCCTTGATGATCAATCCGGCCATCATGGAAAATCCGAAAGGATCGTTGAGGATATGCCAGTCGGGTGCCCGGGTAAAACCGGTCAGTTCAGGCGAGATCAAACGCATGATCCAGCCCGATGGCGCAATCATGAAGGCAAGTCCAAAAGCCGCCGCTGCGTGGGGGATCGACAAAAGAGGCGATATGAAATGCTGGACTTGAGAAAACAAACGGGTTCGTGACCAGGCGGCAAAGAAAGCCAATACAAGAGCCAGCGAGATGCCGGTGGTAACAAGACCTGTTGCCAGGCTGACCCGGATCGATCTCCATATACCGGGTTCATTGAAAAACCTTTCAAAATGTCCGAGCGTGAAATCATTGCCACCGAGAACTGGAAAGTATCCAAAAGCTGGCAAAAGCGTTGCGAGAAGACCACAAAGAATGGGGCCCAGAAGGACAATAACTGCAAAAGAAGGCGCATAGCGCAGCATCAGACCGGGTTCCCCGTAAATCGGCAGACATGTTTGCTTGCCCGAAAAAATCAGGACTGGTCACGACAATTCCACAAAAAGAAACGGGCCGCAAACCGGCCCATTCCATTTGTACGAGGAGTATCTAGTTTGCAACCCCGTACCGGCGTGCCCATTCCTTTTCCAGACGCTCCATCCAGCTTGCATGAGGCTCATTGTAGCTTGGACCCAGTTCAGAAGGTTTCAACGTCGCAACACCCAGATCGAGACTGTCGAACTTTTCCTGATATTCGTTGTCGAGGCTCGTTGTATCCAGTACGGTTGGATCACCCCAGACTTTCGGATCCTGTTTATGCAACTGCGCCTCCGGCGACATCAGGAAGTTGGCAAATACCAGCGCGCCTTCCTTGGCTGCAGCATTGTAAGGGATTGCCACAAAATGTGTATTTCCCAGTGTTCCGCCGGAAAAGACGAAGGAACGAACAGTATCAGGCAATTCGTTGTTTGCTATGGCATTGGAGGCTTCTGCCGGGGAAAATGCGAATGCAATATCCACCTCGTTGTCGGCCAGAAGCTGACGCAACGCTTCCTTGTTTTTCGGGAAAGTATTGCCGTTTCTCCAGAGATTTTTCTGCATCCGGTCCAACGCTGCAAAAAACGGTTCTACAGTTTTGTCGAAACTTGCTTCATCTACCGGCTTTTGCAAGACAGATTTGTCGGCAACGGTCTCGATCAAGGCCTGTTTGAGAAAGGATGACCCGATAAAGTCCGGCGGGGACGGATAGGTAAACCTGCCCGGGTTTTTTTCGGTCCATTCGACCAATTGCAGGAAAGAGTCAGGCATCTCGATATTTCGAGCGGTATCATGGAAGAATACCATTTTGGCCATTCCCCAGGGAGCCTCCTGCCCGTCGGTTGGCTCTGTGAAATCGGTGAGAATTGTTGGCTTGTTTTTCCAGTCGACAAACTGCCAGTTCGGCAACTTCTGGACCCAGCCAGCCTCCATCAGCAGGCCCTGCTTTTTCATGTTGGCGAAATTTTCCCCGTTGATCCAGATGAGATCAATTTCGCCCCCTACATTGACGCCTGCCGCCTTTGCTGCGACCACGGCCGAAACGGCGTTGGCGGTGTCATCGAGCTTGGTGTGATTGACGGTTACGCCGTATTTTTCCTTTACCTGGTCACCAGCCCAACGAATATAGTCATTGATATTCTGTGCACCTCCCCAAGCATTGAAATAGACAGTCTGACCGCGGGCGGTCTCTTCGACTTTCTTCCAGTCGCTCAAGTCAGCTGCAAAAACCGGTTGGGCAAACAGCGCAATGACCGCTGTGGGAATCAGGTAAGTTTTCATGGTATTCTCCGGTTGTTCAACCCATTTGATGTTGTGTTGGAATAGTGCTTCTGCGCCTTCATGGCAAAACACGGTAATGTGATTATCGGACGTTTTATTCCTTCATGTTGACGACAACGCGACCACGGATTTTACCCTCAATAAGGTCTGACGCGGTTGGAACTATTTCATCAAAGGTAATATTGGTGGTGAGTGCCTCAAGCTTCTCTATCGGCAAGTCCTTCCCAATGCGGGACCACGCTTCAATTCTCTTTTCCTTCGGCTGCATGACTGAGTCGATACCCAGCAGCGATACACCGCGAAGGATAAACGGCATTACCGTGGCTGGCAGATCAAATCCCTGTGCCAATCCACAGGCAGCAACTGCGCCGCCGTAACTGGTCTGCGCGAGAACATTGGCAAGAGTGGTGCTGCCGACGGCGTCAATCCCCCCGGCCCAACGCTCTTTGCCAAGCGGTTTGCCGGGTTCGGACAGTTCGTTGCGGTCAATGATTTCGCTGGCACCGAGGCCAACAAGAAAATCGGCCTCCTGCGGTCTGCCCGTCGATGCAATGACATGGTAACCGAGTTTGGACAGGATCGCGATTGCGACCGTGCCGACGCCGCCATTGGCGCCGGTTACCACAATGGGGCCGGACGAAGGATTTATTCCGGCTTTTTCCAGTGCCATAACGCACAGCATCGCCGTATAGCCTGCAGTGCCAACTCCCATTGCCTGGATCGGGGTCATCCCCTTGGGCATCGGAATAAGCCAGTCGGCAGAAAGCCTTGCATGTCCGGCATAGGCTCCCCAATGGGTTTCTCCAACGCCAAAACCGTTCAGCAGGACCTTGTCGCCTTTTTTGAAAGTTGGGCTTTCGCTGGAAAGAACAGTTCCTGCAAGGTCAATGCCCGGCACCATGGGCCAGCGTCTGACAACCGGGCTTTTGCCTGTAATCGCAAGGCCATCCTTGTAATTGATCGTTGTTGCCTCAACCTCGACAATGACATCGCCCTCCATCAGATCATTGTCTGTCAGATTGACAACATCGACACTTTGTCTTTTTTCCTCATTGCGCGAAACGAGAATGGCCCTGAACGTATCCGTCACTGTTACAACTCCTCCTTTTCAAGGCCGGGAAACTCCGGCCTCAGGTTTTTGATTTTCGCTGGCGAATACCGGTCAGTATTTCGTCCAGAACGATGGCTGCGGCACCAACAGATATAAAGCTGTCAGCAAGATTGAAAATGGCAAAAGACCAGGTTTGAGTATGAACCATGATAAAATCGATTACGTGGCCCAAAAATGCCCTGTCAACCAGATTGCCTATCGCACCACCAAAAACCAGAGCAAAGCCAATCTGCGACAGCCACCTGCTCTTCGGGGTTTGGCGCCAAAGCCAAAGCAGAAAGAGAATTATCGCGACCGTTACGGCAACAAGTACCCAGTCGTTAAGGGATGACAGAAACGAAAATGCAATTCCTTCATTCCAGGTACGATAAAAGGAAAGGAATGGCATGACGGGAACAGGAACCTCGAAAGGCAATGCGTTTTCTACCCAGTTCTTCACGACCAGATCAACGCTGATGCACAATGCCGACAACAACCCTGCTGTGCGCCGCTTCATTATGACGGCCCTCTCGTCGACACTTCTTTTGTCCGCTCAAATGATATCGCCTTGGAATGGGTCTGCATGGTGAGATTCCCGCTTCTTATCTCAAACAGCATGATGCCGGTTGCAATCGCCAGATTGAGCGAATCGGCTTCGCCTGCCATCGGGATAATCACGACATCGTCGCAACATTGCGCAAGGGCATCCGTGAGTCCCTGCTGCTCATTGCCCATAAGCAACAGGGTCGGCGATGCTTGCCAATCGAGGGAACGATAATCAACAGCGCCCTCAAGATGTGTTCCGGCAACACGTCCCTTGAATGTCGTTCGCCATTGAAGAAATTCACTCTCGCTCAATCGGGCCATGGGAATATGGAAGATGGAACCCATTGTTGCCCTTGTTGCCTCTATGGAATACGGATCTGTGGTATCACCGATCAGGATCAGGCCCTTGATCCCTGCGGCATCAGCGGTGCGCACAATTGTGCCAAGGTTTCCCGGATCGCGCACCCGATCGAGCGCCAGCAGAACATCACCCGGTTTTTTCACCAGTTGCGCCAGTTCGCCAATGCTTCGCCAAGCCTGATGAAAAACACCCAGGACTGTTTGCGGATTATCCCGGCGGGATATTGCAGCCAGCACCTTTTCATTGACTTCAAGGATGTCAGCACCGCCTGCACGGCATCTTGCCGCGACCTGCTGAAGGGCAGGCTGGCCCGCCATGTTCCTGGCATAAACAAGCTGATTGATTTTCCAGCCGCTCTCAAGCGCATCAGTCACGAGTTTTAGCCCTTCGGCAAGGAACAATCCGCACTCGTCACGGTGTTTCTTGAGGGCAAGAGCCTTGATGTCCTTGACGATGGGATTTGCGGTAGAAGTGATCTCCTTCATTCGACCCTGGGCCCGCGCCTCGCCACGTTCAGGACCAGAATTTGCGCCACGAGCCGCTTCATGCTCTGCGTCGTGACGGGTACTCATAAGTTCCACCTTGAAAACATTGAAGTGGAAAGGCGGCGTTCGGAGTTTTCAGTCTTTATCGTCAATTCACCTGATTCCAGTCTGCCGCCAAGATCGCCGTAAACCTCCTGCATCAATTCATGAATCGCCAGAAATGAAGCCCGAATGGTGTAAGCGGTCAAGACCGTGAACATGGGCCGGGGGGACATCAGTTCACGGCACAAATCCACCAAATAGGGAATGTCCTCGAACATTTGCCAGACTTCGCCCTTCGGGCCGCGTCCAAAAGCAGGCGGGTCCAGCAGAATGCCGTCATAGGTACTGCCGCGGCGTACCTCGCGTTCGCAGAATTTCATGGCATCTTCGCATATCCAGCGAATGGGCTTGTCATCAAGACCGGCGATCTGCTGGTTTTCCCGCGCCCAGCCAATCGCCTTTTTGGAAGCGTCAACGTGCGTGACGTGGGCACCTGCCCTTGCCGCTACCAAGGAGGCAATCCCTGTGTAACCAAACAGATTGAGAACTCTCGGAAGCTCCTTTCGTTGAGGAGCTTCCGCCATCAACTGGTCAGCCATAAAGCGCCAGTGGGCTGCCTGTTCGGGGAATACCCCGGTATGGCGGAATGAGGTGAACCGGCCGAAAAACGGCATCGAATCCCATTGCATCGGAAATGTTTCGGCCAACTGATCCTTGGGAAACTGCCAGCGGCCCATTCCCTCTTCATCGGTATCGCCTGTGAAAATCGCATCGACATTTCGCCATTGGCTTTCCGGTAAGGCCCGCTGCCAGATTGCCTGTCCTTCAGGACGGATGATTTTCAGTTTGCCATAGCGTTCAAGTTTTTGCCCCTGACCCGAGTCAAGCAAAGCGTAGTCCTTGTCAGGAAAGGTTTCGAGAATGACACCGGTCTTTTCCGGCAACCGCATCTGTGCCGGTTTTCGCCTTGGCGGCCTTGGAGAAACCTGCTTTTCACTTTCGCGCTTATGATCTGCATGAATTGGCTTGCTGCGATCTGCCGACACAGTTGTCCCTTGTGAGGCCGGGCGGTTGTCCGGTGCAGATTTGTTCGGTTTCCTGTTTCTTGCCATGCTGCCTGATTATATCTTCAAAGGGCTTCGTTTGATATGGCTTACAAGAAATCGGCGCCGGTTGGAACTCCCATGGGCACTTAATATCTCCGGTCCGAATTGTGGTCTTTCCTATCGGCAGTATTATGTTTGCACCCGTGATTTTTCTTGCGGGCCAGCCTCTCCCAAAGTAAGCTTTCGACAACAACTTCGCAAAGGATATGTTATGGCAACCGCTTACCGCTCAAACTTCGGCAGGGTATTTTTCTCAGGTCTTTTGATCTGCCTGGTTCTTGCCGCCATTGTTTACGTTATCGGCTGATCAGGCTGTATCAGGATTAACCCGAATAAAGAGCCGACCGATTTCATCGGGCGGCTTTTGAAGTTATATATGGTTCTTGCATCAAAGCCGTGTGTTGCGGCCGCTCCAAACAAGCCGTTCAGGAAAAGTCTGTTCAGGCAACCTTTTTTGACGGTGGCAAAGTCGTCAACTCAGGATGCAGCTCAACAGCCAATTCTTCTGCCCGTTTCTTTTGAATTTGCGCCTCACCTTGCCATTTGACCACTTCCGACGCCTCGCGGCGGGCGGTCTTGCGGTATTTGCCCTGCTTGAACCAGGTGGCCATGCTGCCAATAATCATTCCGATCAGCACCGCGACAAACAGGAAAACAAAAAAGGGCAACGAAAAGGCAAACGCCGGCTCCACCGAATTGAAAGGATCAAGGCTCATCTGCACCTGTTGGCGATTGGCAACCGACAGCAAAATCAGCAAAATCGCTACCGGCAGGGCAATGAAAAGGAAGACCAGTTTTCGCAGCATTTGGCAGGCCCTTAAATGTACGGATCAGCTATTCAGTCTTTCGCGCAGCTCTTTTCCGGTTTTGAAAAAAGGCACGCTTTTTTCGTCTACGGCAACCTGTTCACCAGTACGCGGATTACGCCCCTGACGTGGCTGACGGTTTTTTACTGAAAATGCGCCAAACCCGCGCAATTCCACCCGATCGCCATTAGCAAGTGCTGCTGTAATTTCATCCAGTATCGCGTTGACGATGTTTTCGACATCACGCTGATAAAGATGCGGATTCTTGTCCGCAATCTGCTGGACGAGTTCTGACTTGATCATTCTATGGTACCCCCTGAATAATTCAGTTTAAATCCCACTTATTTGCTAATTTGCAACATAGAGACGAGGCCGTCAAGAAACAGTCGCTCCGGCAGGGCATCCTTTATCGCTTTTATTGAAGTGCGGGCGGGATCGAGACCCAATTTTTCCGCAATCCAGCCCAAACCTGCAACTCCAACGCCCGCAGGATTGGTGAACAGCCCATCATTGTCCCGCTTTGGTTTCCAGCTGATGATCTTCATATCATCAGACAACCCCTTTTTTTCCACAAGCCATGCCTTGGCGGTCTCTTCATCACCAATTGCGTCAACAAGACCGTTTTCCAGCCCCTGGCTCCCAGTGAAAATGGTCCCGTCGGCCAGTTGCCTCGCCTTGAAGTCGGTAAAGTTGCGCCGCTCGGCAACGATTGAAACAAACCAGTTGTATGTGTCCTGAACCAGGCGGTCGATCATCGCCTTTGCCTCAGGTGTAGTCGGATGAAAGGGTGAAGGCTCGGCTTTCAATGGCGCCGATTTTATCTCGTTGACTTCAACACCGATCTTGTTGAGCAATTCACTGACCTGGCCATATTGAAAGATCACGCCGATGGAGCCGACGATAGAGGATCTTCTGGCGACGATATGATCAGAGGCAGAGGCAATCATGTACCCTGCAGATGCAGCAAGGGTTCCGACCGATGTTGCGACAGGCTTTTCCTTGCCAAGGGAAAGCACGGCCTCATAGATAGCCTCACCGCCAACGGTTGAACCTCCGGGCGAGGAAATATCGAGAATGACACCTTTGACATGGCTGTCATCTTTGAGGTCTGACAGCAGTTCTAGCATCGGCTTGTCATTGGTGATGACGCCACTGATGGAAACACGGGCAATATGGTCAGTGCTTTTTTCGGAAAAACCCTTGAAAGCGCCCATGGCACCTGAAATGCCAAACAGCGCCGCCACCAGCAAAAGAAGCGCTGCAATGCGCCAGAAGGTGACACGCCGTTTCAATTTTCGCCGATCGATGATGGCATCAACAGAGAGTGCAGAGTCGACCATATCAAATTCCTGCTAACCGAGGGATCACTATCCGTTCCTATCAGTAGCAGCGATTTGCGGCAAGATGGCGGTAGGCCGGCCAAATAAAAAACCCGCCTCGTTGCCGAAGCGGGTTTCAGATTTTTCAGAATAAACAGAAAGGCTTATTCTTCGTCTTTTTTCTTCAAGGCCGCGCCAAGAATGTCGCCGAGCGATGCGCCTGAATCGGAAGAACCGAACTGGGCAACCGCTTCCTTCTCGTCAGCAATTTCCATTGCCTTGATCGAAACGGACACCTTGCCTGTTTTCTTGTCGAAAACAGTAACGCGTGCATCCACCTTCTGGCCGACCGAGAAACGCTCTGGGCGCTGCTCGTCGCGGTCTCTTGAAAGATCAGCGCGCTTGATGAAGGTCGCAGCACCGGTATCCACGAGTTTGACCTCGAGACCATTGTCTTTGACTTCAAGCACTTCACAAGTGACTACAGAGCCTTTCTTTACGCCGCCGCCGGAAGAGGCAGAATCGCCGCCCGGATTGGCTGAAAGCTGTTTGATACCCAGTGAAATACGTTCTTTTTCGATGTCGACATCAAGAACAACGGCTTCAACTGTGTCGCCCTTGTTATAGTCTTCGATGGCTTCTTCGCCGGAACGGTTCCAATCGAGATCAGACAGGTGAACCATGCCGTCAACATCGCCGTCAAGGCCAATGAAGAGACCGAATTCAGTCTTGTTCTTGACTTCACCGGAAACTTTGGCACCCACAGGGAACTGTGTTGCAAAGCCTTCCCACGGATTCTCAAGCGTCTGCTTGAGTCCAAGTGAGATACGGCGTTTGGACGGATCAACTTCAAGAACCTGAACTTCAACTTCCTGGCTCGTCGCAACGATTTTGCCTGGATGAACGTTTTTCTTGGTCCATGACATTTCTGAAACGTGGATCAGGCCTTCAATGCCTGGTTCGATTTCAACAAATGCACCGTAGTCGGTGATGTTGGTAACGCGGCCGGTGATTTTCGCATCGACAGGATATTTCGCGTCGATTGAATCCCATGGATCGCTTTCCAGCTGTTTCATGCCAAGGGAGATACGATGGGTATCCTGGTTGACACGGATGATCTGGACTTTGACGGTCTGACCGATCTGAAGAATCTCAGACGGGTGATTGACGCGGCGCCATGCCATGTCGGTGACATGCAGCAAGCCATCAATGCCACCAAGATCAACGAACGCACCGTAATCGGTAACGTTTTTGACAACGCCGTCAACGACCTGGCCTTCTTCAAGGTTCTGGACGATTTCAGAGCGCTGTTCAGCACGGCTCTCTTCAAGGATGGTGCGGCGTGAAACAACGATGTTGCCACGGCGACGGTCCATTTTCAGGATTTCAAACGGCTGCGGATTGTTCATCAGCGGAGACACGTCACGCACCGGACGGATATCAACCTGCGAACGCGGAAGGAAGGCAACGGCACCATCAAGATCAACAGTGAAACCACCCTTGACCTGATTGAAGATAACGCCTTCAACTTTTTCCTTGTTTTCAAATTTCTTCTCGAGGCGGATCCAGCTTTCCTCGCGGCGGGCTTTCTCGCGCGACAGCATTGCTTCGCCCATCGCGTTTTCAACACGCTCGATATAAACTTCGACTTCGTCGCCGACTTTCAGGCCAGCGCCCTTGGCCATCGCGCCAAATTCTTTCAGGGGAACACGGCCTTCAACTTTGAGGCCTACGTCGATCACTGCAAGATCTTTTTCAATTGCGGTGATGATACCTTTTACAACACTGCCTTCAACGACATCGTGTGTTTCAAAGGATTCGTTCAGAAGAGCTTCAAACTCTTCCATGGTTGGATTCATATTGTTCATGGAGTCTCCTGACAGACCTGACAAGTTTCCGGTCTGTGTTGCGCCGTGGTTGGTGTTTCAAATGGCATTATCGGGACCCTGCCTTTTAAAAGGCGATGCATAGTGCTGGCGCTGGTCCCGAAATGCCGGGGTTTTCGTGAAAAAGTCCCTACAAAAACAAATGCGATGCTCAAAGTCTTTTCAGACCTCGCCACACCCGCAATTTTGCAAGATTTGGAGCCTTTTTCGGCTTATTCCGACCGCCTGGCCTTTTCTACCAAGTCCAATGCCGTCTGGAATGCGGTCTCTATATCCATTTTGGACGTATCAATCAAGTGTGCATCTTTGGCAGGGAGAAGCGGGCTGTCGGCACGGCCCATATCGCGGGCATCACGCTTGACTATATCGGCGGAAATTTCTTCCAGATCAGCCGATCCGCCCTTGATGATGATTTCTTCGTAGCGTCGCCTGGCACGCACATCGGCCGAAGCCGTGACATAGAGTTTTATGGCGGCATCGGGACAGACGACCGTGCCGATATCACGCCCGTCAAGCACGGCGCCTGGTGGTGTGTGGGCGAATTTCTTCTGGGCCTCCACCAACACGGCACGCACAGCACTCATCACCGCCACCTTGGAGGCTGCCTCGCCGATGTCATGGGCGGACAGGATTTCCTTGTCGAGGGTGCCAAGATCAAGATTGGCGGCGACTTCAACAGCCAGTTCCTCATCATCAAGGGGCAGACCCACCTGCATCAAGGCGTGGCCGACCGCACGATAGGTAAGGCCTGTATCAAGATGCGGCAGTTTGAAATGGGCGGCAAGACGGCGCGAAAGGGTACCCTTGCCGGATGCGGCAGGTCCGTCAATTGCTATGATGAAGGGCTTATTCAAACCTCGCCCCCAACTCGCCCATCAGGCCGATGAATTCAGGAAAGCTGGTGGCAATCGGCGATGTGTCATCAACGGTGACCGGTTTTTCCGATGCCATGCCCATGACGAGGAAGCTCATCGCGATGCGGTGATCAAGATGGGTAGCGACGGGTTTGCCGCCGCCAAGACCCTTGCCGCCCGGCCGGCCTGTAACTTTCATCCAGTCCTTGCCTTCAGCAACGCTGACGCCGTTGACCTCAAGTCCGCGGGCAACCGCGTCAAGGCGGTCAGACTCCTTGACGCGCAATTCGCCGACATCCTGCATCAACGTATCACCGTCAGCAAAAGAGGCGGCGACAGAAAGAACCGGATATTCATCAATCATCGAAGCGGAGCGCTCACCGGGAACGGTAACGCCCTTGAGGTCGCTGGAGCGAATGCGCAGATCTGCAATGGTTTCGCCGCCGCTTTCACGTTCATTGGATACCTCGATATCGCCGCCCATTTCCTGCAGGGTTAGGATCAGCCCGATGCGGGTCGGGTTCATCAGGATATTCTTCAGCGTGACATCGGAGCCTTTAACAATCAGCGCGGCAACAATGGGGAAAGCGGCTGACGATGGGTCGGCGGGAACCTGGATATTGCAACCGGTCAACTTGCCCTGACCCGCAAGCCTGATGGTGCGAACGCCCCTGGCATCGGTTTCAACCGAGATATCAGCGCCAAAACCCGCCAGCATTTTTTCCGTGTGATCGCGTGTGAAAACCGGCTCAATAACGGTTGTGATCCCCGGGGCATTGAGGCCAGCCAGCAAGACTGCCGATTTCACCTGCGCCGAGGGCATCGGCACAGTATATTTGACAGGCGCGGCAACCCTTGGGCCATGAATGGTGATCGGCAGTCTGCCGCCTTCCGCCTGGTTCAGAACCTGCGTCCCGAACAGTTTCAGGGGATCAAGAACGCGTCCCATGGGCCGTTTGGACAGGGAGGCATCTCCCATGAAGGTTGTGGCAAAGTCATAAGTGCCGACAAGGCCCATGAAAAGACGGCAACCGGTTCCTGAATTGCCAAAGTCGATCGCAGCATCGGGTTCGAGAAGCAAGCCGTTTCCTGTTCCCTTGACGATCCATTCATCCCCGCTCTTTTCAACAAACGCGCCCAGCGCCCGGGCAGCCTTGGCGGAATTCAGGACATCCTCGCCCTCAAGCAAGCCCTTGATGCGGGTTTCGCCGCTGGCAAGCCCTCCAAACAGCAAGGAACGATGTGAGATTGATTTGTCTCCGGGAATAGCTGCAATGCCTGATAGGGCATCACATTTTGAAGAACGCATCGGGATTGAGAGGCCATGGGCAGACATTTGTGGTAGATTTCTTAACTGGTGCCAATTTCAGGTCGGACAGGTGTTTCACCTGCACCTGTTCGGTTTTCGAGCGGTTCGTATCATAGCCGATGCTCCACGTCACGCCTGCAAATGAATCAGAAGCGCCATAAAACAGGCAAAGTATTTGCGGGTGGCACAATCTCCCGGGCCAGCTGCGGAACCCGTGTTGAAATTTGCTTTTGACACCCGGGGTTTTGAACGCTAAGGGAAGCCCGATTTTATTCATTTATCCGGAAAGAGGTTTACCGTGTCTAAAGACAAGCTAGGTACCAAGCGGGTTTGCCCTGAGACGGGTCGCAAATTCTATGATTTGAACAAGGACCCCATCGTTTCGCCTTACACTGGCAAATCGTATGCGCCGGCATATTTCCTTGAAATTGCCGCTTCGACCAAGGTTCGCAAGGAAAGCGCCAAGCCGAAACCGTCTGATGTTGATGATGACGAAGAGGACGAGGAAGAAGTCGATATCGAAGACGAAGAGCTGGAAGATGATCCGGCAGTGGAAATTGTCAGCCTTGAAGACGCCGATGACGACGATGATGATGACGATGAGATATTGACATCTGACGATGTGACAGACGACGACATACCGGAAATTCCGGACGTTGAACTCGACGACGATGACGACGATGACCTTGCAGACGAAGACATCTTCCTTGAAGATGACGATGAGGATGCACCAATCGCCGGCGTGGTTCCCAAAAAAGACGAAGAAGAACTTTAAGCATACAAGGTTCGGGAGTTGCCGGATGCGCCGCTCCCGAACCACACGAACGCCTGCAAATACCTGCAACTAAATATTTCCGTTCATCAGGCTTTAGTGCTTGATTCTCTTGTCAACGAACGGTATTCGGATGCGTCCAGCAGAAGATCGGTTTCTTCTGACCAGATTTCAAGGCCATCGGCTTTGTCTTGGGGCTATAGCTCAGCTGGGAGAGCGCTTGCATGGCATGCAAGAGGTCAGCGGTTCGATCCCGCTTAGCTCCACCAAACACCTCTCCCTTTTCACGATACCATTCAGATTATTCCACCCCGTTTATTCCAGTCTGCCGGGAACAGCTCAGTTTTGAACATTCAGTTTTGACTTTCTCTGGTACCATACAGCCTGTCAAACGCGGCGCTGCTTTTCGTTAAATACCTGAGTATCAACTTGTGTTATGCCAAAGGCCATTCCTTGCCGTGATCGCGCAAATCAGTCTTGACCAAACCTTCACGGAACCAAGGCCCGGTTTCGTGCCATGTGACGCTGAACAATATAAAAAGTCTGGCATTGACGGCAACTTCGGATAAAAAGTATGCAACAACAACTGGTGAAGCGTATGCCGACCAGTTCGATTTTGCTGTTCTTTTTCAGGAGAAATGCCAGTGGCCAGAACACAGGTTGTCATTATCGGCGGCGGACCGTCGGGTCTCTTGCTCGGCCAATTGCTGTTCAAGCACGGCGTTGAGGCAATTGTAATCGAGCGCAAGACCCGAGACTATGTGCTTGGCCGAATCCGCGCCGGTATTTTGGAAACCGGAATGTGCAACCTGCTGCGTGAGGCGGGAGCAGGAGCCCGAATGGACCGCGAGGGATTTGTTCATGAAGGAACGATTGTTTCTTATGGTGACACCCAATTTGGTGTGAACTTCAAGGCGCTGACCGGTGAAACCGTGATGGTTTACGGACAGACTGAAGTGACCCGCGATCTCTACGATGCTCGCGAAGCAAGCGGCGGCAAGACGATCTTCAACGCCGAGAATGTACAAATTCATGGGGCCGACAGCGATGCTCCATATGTCACCTTTGATGCGGAAGGCCTTGGCCAGCGCATTGATTGTGATTTCATTGCCGGATGTGACGGCTTTCATGGCGTGTCGCGCAAGGCAATCCCTGAAAATGTTCGCACCGAATATGAAAAGGTCTACCCTTTCGGCTGGCTGGGAATCCTGTCTGAAACACCGCCGGTCAATCATGAGCTGATTTATGCGGCCTCTGATCGCGGCTTTGCCCTGTGCTCGATGCGTAACGCCAATCTGTCGCGCTATTATGTCCAGTGCTCTGCCCACGACAAACCCGAAGACTGGTCTGACGACGCTTTTTGGGCTGAACTGAAACGGCGCATCCCGGCCGAAGCGGCAGAAAAGCTGGTCACCGGTGCCTCTATCGAAAAATCAATTGCACCCCTACGTTCATTTGTAACTGAACCCATGCGCTGGGGCAGACTCTTCCTCTGCGGCGATGCTGCCCATATTGTGCCACCTACCGGTGCCAAGGGACTTAACACCGCAGCTTCTGACGTACATTATCTGTATACGGGACTGGTACAGCATTATCAGCAAAAGGACCAAAAAGGCCTCGATGAATACTCGCAAAAGGCTCTGGAGCGGATATGGAAGGCAGAACGGTTCAGCTGGTGGTTCACTTCACTGATGCACAATTTTCCCGAACAGTCCGAGTTCGATGAAAAAATGCAACAGGCGGAAATCGAATTTCTGCGCACCAACGAGAATGCGCAAAAAGTCATGGCCGAGAATTATGTCGGTCTTCCCTACTAGGGTCATAACACTCAAGCACCAGTCAGAATTCAGGCGCCAGGCTGGCCCAGTTCCAGCATTTCTCGAGCCTGCTGCCAGGTTGCTACAGGCCGCTCAAAACGCTCACAAATATCGGTAACCCGCTTTACCAGCGCGGCATTGGAGGGAGCCAGTGTATCGCGGGCCAGCCGTACATTGTCTTCAAGACCTGTACGCGCATGGCCCCCTGCCGCAACTGACCACTCATTGAGCAACAGCTGGTTTGTGCCGATGCCGGCAGCGCACCATTCGCTGTCTGGTGAAAGGCGCTTTACGGTCTCGATATAGTAGTCGAACACATTTCTGTCTGCTGGCATTGCGTTCTTTACGCCCATGACAAACTGGATATAGGGCTTGCGGACAATGCGTCCGTCCTGCCACATCGCTATCGCCTGAAGGATGTGCGAAAGGTCAAATGCCTCTATTTCCGGTTTGACATTGTTGGCGATCATTTCCGATGCAAGCCAGTTCACCAGATCCGGCGGATTTTCATAGACACGGGTGGGGAAATTGTTGGAGCCAACCGACAGTGAAGCCATATCTGGTTGCAAGGTCAGCATGCCACCACGCTCCTTGCCCGCACCCGATCTGCCGCCGGTTGAAAACTGGATGATCATGCCCTTGCAGTGCTTTTCGAGGCCTTCTTTCAGGCGGGCAAATTTCTCCGGATCGGACGAGGGCGTTTCATCGGCATTGCGCACATGGGCATGGACAATTGCTGCACCTGCCTCAAAGGCTTCATGGGTGGATTCAACCTGTTCGGAAATCGTTATCGGAACAGCCGGATTATTGGACTTTTTTGGCAAAGAGCCTGTGATCGCAACGCATATTATACAGGGTTTCTGGCTCATTTCATCCTCGTGAATTCGAAAGTCTCGCTCTTTTTGCATGGCTTTCTTACTCAGACAACTTATTTGACCAACGCCAAAAAGCAATGCTGACATGTTTGAAAAAAACTGCCATTGATCTCCAGGTGTTTATGGCAAGTATTGAGCGAGTCGAGGATATCGCTGGCTTTTCATCCGTTGCCAGAACGCTCTTTTCTTTAAATGATTTCACTCCTGCGATAGTTCGACAATGACCGCCTCTTATCAAACTCCAAAACTCAAGAATTATGATGTGATCATTATCGGCGGAGCAATAATGGGGTCCTCCACCGCCTGGTTTCTTTCAGAAAACCCGGACTTCAAGGGCAGTGTTCTGGTTGTCGAACGCGATCCGAGCTATGCGCTTTGCTCTACCAGTCATACAAATTCATGTATCCGGCTGCAGTTTTCCGAAGAACTGAATGTGCGAATTTCCCAGTTCGGGGCAGACTTCGTGAAAAACCTGCGCCGATACATGGGCAATGACGATCGGGTGCCGCAGCTTGCCATCCAGAATTTCGGCTATCTTTATCTCGCCGACAACGAAGCCTTTGCAGCAACCCTGCGGGAAAACCAGAAAGTGCAGTTGGCAGCCGGGGCAGGAACGCAAATCCTAAGCGCTGAGGAAATCAGCCGCGAATATCCGTTCTACAATGTCGAGGATATCGTCGCGGGAAGCATCAACACAATTGACGAAGGTTATTGGGACGGAATTACTGTCTTTGACTGGTTTCGCCGCTCCGCTCGCGAGCGGGGTACGGAATACATAGCCAACAGGGTTGTTGCCATGACCAGGAACACAGCAGGCGAGAGAATCGAAAGCGTCACGCTTGCAACCGGCGAAGTTATCGGCTGCGGTCATGTTGTCAACGCTTCGGGTCCGCGGGCAGCGCTGACAGCGAGCATGGCGGGTATTGATCTGCCAGTGGAACCACGCAAACGCTTTACCTATGTCTTTACCGCCGAAAAGCCGCTTTCCCGAGAACTTCCCCTGACCATTGATCCATCGGGTGTCCATTTCAGGCAGGATGGTCAAAGGACCTATATGGCAGGCGGGCACACGGAGCTTGACCCGGCGGTTGACCCCGACGACTTCTCCATGGATCACGCGCTCTGGCAGGAACACATTTGGCCGCATATTGCGATGCGGATCCCGCAATTTGAGGCGATCAAGGTAATGCGCGAATGGGTGGGACATTACGCCTATAATGTGCTGGACCAGAATGCAGTTGTCGGACCGCATCCGCAAATCCGAAATTTCCTGTTCCTCAACGGATTTTCAGGTCACGGCCTGCAACAGTCACCGGCAATGGGACGGGCGACCGCCGAGTGGCTGACCCATGGAGAATACAGAACCCTTGACATGCGCCCGCTTGGCTATGAACGGATCACGGAAAACCGCCCTTTCCATGAAAAGGCGATTATTTGACCGGCATTGGCGGAATCTTGAAAGAAGGAAATTTCACATGAAAAAACTGGTACTGACCGGAGCAGCCGGACGTCTTGGCTCATATCTGCGTGAACCGTTGACCAAACTTGCCGATGAACTGGTGTCTACCGATATTGTCGATGATATTGGCAAGCTCTACGAGGGTGAAACCTATATCAAGGGTGACCTTGCCAGCCTTGATGACATGATGAAAGTTCTCGATGGGGCAGACATGGTGGTGCATATGGGCGCGTATGCCGATGAAGGGCCATTTGAAAAATTGCTCGGGCCAAATTTCATCGGCGCCTATAACATTTGGGAGGCAGCCTTTCAAAATGGTCTGCGCCGGGTGATTTATGCCAGTTCGATCCATGCCGTCGGAATGCATCCAAAGAATGAATTCATCGGAACTGATGTGCGTCACCGCCCCGATACTTTTTACGGACTTGCCAAGTGCTTTGCGGAAGATCTGGGTTCGATGTACTGGGACAAGCGCGGCCTTGAATCGGTTCACATGCGCATTCTGTCCTGCGCGCAGGTGACAAATGCCCGGGCACTCGGCTCCTGGCTTTCCTATGACGATCTGATCCAGCTGGTTACCCGCTCAATCGAAACACCGGTTACCGGATTTTCCATCGTTTACGGGGTCTCAAACAATGACCGCATTCCTGTGGACAATGCCAAAGCGAGTTTTCTCGGCTACCGCCCGAAGGACAATGCCGAACAATTCGCACAAAAAATTCTTGCTGACGAACCGCTGAGAAATCCGCTCGATCCCGGTCACATGTGTCATGGCGGACCGTTCGCCTCAGTCGAACTTGGCAATAGCGGCGTTGCGACCATGAATATTGTGGACGACAAGAAGAAAACATAAGCTCAATAGTCAATTGGAAGTCGGGAGAATAAAATGACAGGCTTGAAAGTGGCTCTGATTACAGCAGGTGGCAGCGGCATGGGGGCTGATAGCGCAAAGGCACTGGCCGCTGACGGCTTCAAGGTTGGCATCCTGTCTTCCTCCGGCAAAGGCGAAGCGCTGGCCAAGGAATTGGGCGGCGTTGGCGTTACCGGATCAAACCAGTCAAATGATGACCTAGCAAAGCTGGTCGAAGCGGCAATGAACAGCTGGGGCCGGATCGATGTCCTCGTCAACAGTGCCGGCCATGGGCCGCGTGCACCCATTCTGGAATTGACCGACGAGGATTGGCACAAGGGCCTTGATGTCTATTTCATGAATGTTGTGCGCCCGACACGTCTCGTCACCCCGATCATGCAGAAACAGGGCAGTGGTGCCATCATCAACATATCAACTTTTGCAGCATTTGAACCCAGTCCGGTGTTTCCGACTTCGGGCGTTTTCAGGGCCGGTCTTGCCGCCTATACCAAACTGTTCGCGGACAAGTATGCGGCTGAAAACATTCGCATGAACAATGTTCTTCCCGGCTTCATCGACAGCCTGCCGGAAAAAGAGGAATTCCGTTCAAAAATTCCCATGGGCCGCTACGGCAAATCCATGGATGAGATTGCCAGCGTGGTGGCGTTCCTGGCCTCGCCGGGAGGCGGATACATAACCGGTCAGAATATCCGGGTGGATGGCGGGATAACACGCTCGGTTTGAGCAAGTGTTATCTGACCATGACGCATAGCGATCTCACATACGCATCAACAGCGGCAGGCAAATCTCCTCCTCGTCGCTGATATGGCGAATGAACAGGCGGTCAAGCCGCTCGGCGCCCGCCTTTAGCTTGTCTGCGGCACGCATGAAATCATCCCGCAAGGCAATGTCGCTTTTCCCCTTGATGTCAGCATAGCAATGACGAAACCTGCGATTTGCCTCTTCGATATCATCCAGAACGACGGAAAGGATTTCATGGTCTTTCTCCAGGAGCTCAAGTGGATTGGCAAGTTGGGGAAAGGTGTGAAGGAAAACCGGAAAGAAATGATAATCCTCGATATGGTGATGGGTATGGGCGTGATGCACAAGTTGATGGGCCAGATCTGCGATACGTGGTGCGATCTGTAGCATTGAGCGCACATCACTTTCATTCTGGAACTTCTGGCACCAATTGGGCAGCGTCGCCGATGTGCGCAGAAGCCCTTGATGGATTTGCAACCAGAATTGGGCTTCACCCTGATAGGAATTTCTGGTTGGATCAGCGGGATAGGCCGCAAGGCTTTTCTTGAGGGCATCGCTCAAACCCTGCCGCCGCTCCACGTGGTTTTGCGGCAAATTATAATCAAATGATTTGAGGTTCATTGGTCGCGATCTTTACATTAACCGGTTTCGTGAAACTTTACTGACTTAGCGTCCGTCGCTATATCATTATCCTTACGTGAAAAAGCGGGGAAAATCTCTTGTATGATTTGGTTGCCGTGAAATTCACCAGAAACTTGGTTGTTCTGGTTGGCCTTTCTGCCGTTTGCGGCGGTGCTGAGGCGCATCAGGCTATTTCCGGTTTCATCTATCCACTTGAATGCTGCAACAATATCGATTGCCGACAGCTCGATGAAAAAGAAGTCATCATTGGCAAGGACTATTATATCTGGAAAGGTCGGCACATTGCTTTCAAAAGCCCGAAAATCAGAAACTCTCCCGACGGCTTTTTCCATGCCTGTGAAAATGCCCACTGGGGCGATACTTCAAACGCGCTCGAAATCACCTGCTTTTTTGTTCCGACCAACGGCTGAGAAATGACTATTTTGATACAAGAAGTGGATGGATTGCTGTTGCAAGTCCGATAAAAATGTTACAATTGCTCAAAACTGGGCAAGCGGGAAAAACGCTTGCGATGAAAACTTTATGCCAGAAGTATGGCTATGAGGGTATAGATGATGAAAATCGGCATTTTGCAGACCGGCTTTGTTCCTGAACCGCTTGTGAAGAAACATGGCGAGTATTCTTCCATGTTCGAACGATTGCTCGACGGAAACGGCTTCACCTTTGAAACGTTTGTTGTCGCCAACAACCAGTTTCCGCAATCCATTCACAGTTGTGATGCCTGGCTGATCACCGGCTCGGCCCATGGCGCCTATGAGGACCATGCCTATATCCCGGTGCTGGAAGACTTTATACGTGCCAGCTACAAGGCAAACGTACCGATTGCGGGCATTTGCTTTGGCCATCAGATCATGGCTCAGGCGCTCGGTGGCAAGGTAGAAAAGTATGACGGAGGCTGGGGCGTCGGCCGCACCATCTACAAGATCAAAGACAAGGAACTTGCGGTCCATGCCATGCATCAGGATCAGGTGGTGGAGAAACCGGCGGACGCAGAGGTGATTGCCTCGACAGATTTCTGCAAGAATGCCGGCCTGGCCTATCGTGGCAGCGCGATCAGTTTCCAGCCACATCCAGAATTTTCCGTCGAGTACATGCGTGATCTCATTCTTCACAAGATGACCTTGGGCGGTATGCCTGAAGAACAAGCGAAAGCTGCCATTGAAGCATTGAAAGATGAGACCGATTCGCTGGATATTGCCCATCAGCTGAGCGAGTTTTTCATGAAGGCAAAGGCGGAAAAAGCCGCCTGATTTTTCAGCGAAAATTACCGGAATTTGCAAGCGGGCAGACTTGGGAGAGGCTGCCCGTTTTTATTTGCCGTTCCAACTTGTCAGGCAAATAATCACACGCGGGTCTTGGCCATTTTCTTGTCGAGCAGTGAAGCAACAATTACACCGAGCGAAACGATGGTGATGAGAATCGTCGACAGGGCGTTGATCTCCGGCGAGACACCGAGACGCACCGCACTGTAGATCTTGATTGGCAAGGTTGTCGCTCCCGGTCCGGTGTTGAACGAGGCGATAACCAGATCATCCAGCGAAAGGGTGAACGCCAAAAGCCATCCGGCAATGACTGCCGGCGCGATAATCGGCAGGGTCACAGAAAAAAACGTATCAAGCTGGGTTGCACCAAGATCAAGGGAAGCCTCTTCAAGTGAGCGGTCAAAAGTCACCAGACGAGAGGAAACAACAACTGCGACATAGCACATGGAAAATGTGGTGTGCGCCAATATGACGGTGAACATGCCACGATCAAGCCCGAGTGAGATAAACAGCAGCAGCAGGGAAAGACCGGTGATTACCTCTGGCATTACGAGCGGCGCGTAGACCATGCCTGAAAACAGTGTGCGGCCGGAAAAGCGACCTGAACGCACCAGTACAAGCGCTGCCATGGTTCCGAGGATTGCCGCCAATGTGGCCGAAAGAAACGCTACCTGCAAGGTAACCCAGGCAGCACTCAGCATCGCTTCATTCTGCATCAACTCGCCGTACCATTTGGTCGAGAAGCCACCCCAGACGGTAACCAGCTTGGAGGCATTGAACGAATAGATGATCAACAAGAGAATGGGGATGTAGAGGAATGCGAAACCAAAAGTGATCGAGGTCGCATTGAACCAGGTAAAGCGGCGGTTCATCGGCTTGCCTCCTGCTGACGCTCAATCATTCGCTGGAAAATCAGAATTGGTATGACCAAAATGAGCAGGAGCACGATGGCAACTGCCGAGGCAACCGGCCAGTCACGGTTGTTGAAGAATTCATTCCACAGGGTCTTGCCGATCATCAATGTTTCAGAGCCACCGAGCAGGCTCGGAATAACGAACTCGCCAAGGGCCGGAATGAAAACCAGAAAACACCCGGCGATAATGCCCGGCAAGGCGAGCGGCACCGTAACCGACCAGAAGGCAGAAGTCTTGGTGCATCCAAGATCAACAGCGGCTTCAAGAAGCGATTCGTCCATCTTTTCCAGTGTCGAATAGATCGGCAACACGATGAATGGCAGATAGCTGTAAACGATCCCGATATAGACTGCGGTATTGGTATTGAGAATGGTCAAGGGCGAATCAATCACACCCACCCACATGAGAAACTGGTTCAGAAGGCCCTCAGTTTTCAGGATACCAATCCATGCATAGACCCTGATGAGGAAACTGGTCCAGAACGGCAGAATAACCAGCATCAGCAGCAGTGCACGCCAGTTTTCCGGCGCCCGTGCCATGCCATAGGCGAGCGGAAAACCAATCAGCAAGGCAAAGAACGTCGAGATCAGGGCTATCTGCAGGCTGGAAAGATAGGATTTATAATACAGAGCATCATCGACAAGGTAGCTGTAGTTGTCAAAATGCAGCGCCGAAAAAAATTCCTTGATGCCAGCCCATCCGGCTGAAATATCAAATTGCGGCGTGTAGGGTGGAATGGAAATCGCTATGTCAGAAAGCGAAATCTTGAATACAATGATAAAGGGAATAAGAAAAAACAGCAGCAGCCAGAGATAAGGAACCCCTATCAACAGTCGCTTTGGCCAGATGTTTTTCATGTTCTGTATTTCCTGATCAAATCTGATTACCCGCTTAAAACCTAGTTTGGCAAAATGATCCCGCCGCTTTGGGTCCAGCTTAGCCAAACCTTGTCTTCCCAGCTGATTGCCCGGTTTACAATCCTGCGCCGGTTGACCTCCTGGGCCTTGATGCGGCTGCCATCGGGAAGCCGCACGTAGTAGGTCGACAGATTTCCGATATAGGCAATTTCATCGACGATGCCGCTGACTATATTCGTTGCGCCCTCCGGTTTTGTCTTGGACACCTCGATTTTTTCTGGCCTGATTGCGAGCCAGGCCTTGTCGCCCTTCTTGCAGTCATAATAGCATCGTGCAGCCATTTTAACCCCGGCATTGGAAACAAACTCGAGGGAAGTTTCGTCGGTAACTGCTTTTGCTGAGTTTATCGTTCCTTCAATCATGTTTACATCACCAATGAAATCGGCAACGAACTTTGACTTCGGATTTTCATAAATGTCGGCAGGTGTATCTACCTGCGCCAATACGCCATGATTCATGACACCGATGCGTGTTGCCACAGTCATCGCTTCTTCCTGATCATGGGTTACGATGATGAAACTGGTACCGAGTTTTTCCTGAATGTTGACGAGTTCAAACTGGGTCGATTCACGCAGTTTGGCATCAAGAGCACCAAGCGGTTCATCCAGCAACAGCAATTTTGGATTCTTGGCCAGTGATCTTGCAAGGGCAACCCTTTGGCGCTGTCCGCCTGACATCTGGTGCGGCTTGCGCTTGGAAAACTGCTCCATCTTGACAAGGCGCAACATTTCGTGGGTTCGCTCTTCGATCGCTCCTTTTTCCATATTGGAACGCTTGAGCCCGAAGGCGATGTTTTGCGCAACGGTAAGATGAGGGAAAAGCGCATAAGACTGGAACATCATGTTGATGGGGCGCTTGTTCGGCGGAACTGGCAAAATGTCCTGACCGTCGAGAAAGACCGAACCAGAACTTGGAGTTTCAAAACCTGCCAACATGCGAAGGAGGGTGGTTTTCCCGCAGCCTGAAGGACCGAGCAGGGCAAAAAACTCACCCGGATAAATCTTCAGGGAAACATCATTGACGGCAGTAAAGTCACCAAAGTGCTTATGAACGTTGCGAAACTCGACAATCGGGGTAACATCATCGCGTTCCCAGACAGGAATTCCCTTCATTTTCGGATTTTGCGCGACACTGGCCGGAACACTGGCAGGAACTCCCGCTTGAAGACTGGCCTCGCTTGCCGACATTGCACCCTTCAATGCGGAGCCCGCCTTCGGCTGCACAGCAGCCTTCTTGCGCGGAACAGCAACCTTGGTTGGCGCTGCCGTTTTTGAAGTTGCAGTTTTTGAAGTTGACGGTGACTTGGATTTATCAGGAGATTTTCTTGATTGTGCCAAAATGATTTTCCATCCGATATGAAGTAAAACGGCCCGGAAATGTTCCGGGCCGAGTGAGCGGGATTATTGACCGGTTGTTACCTTGGTCCAGATACGGGTCGCCAGACGTTGGGTCTTCGGATCGTATGCAGTTTTGATGTAAAGGTTCTTTGTTGCCTCTTCTGTTGGATAAACAGCAGGATCCTCGAGAATTTCCTTGTCGATCATTGCTTGCGACGCTTTGTTGCCGTTGGCATAGGCAACATAATTGGACGCTTTTGCAATCACTTCCGGACGCATGATGTAGTCGAGGAACTTGTAAGCCTCTTCCAGGTTAGCCGCGTCAGCCGGAATTGCCATCTGATCAAACCACATCAATGCACCTTCCTTGGGAATGGAATAGGAAATTTCCACGCCATTATCGGCCTCTGCCGCACGGTCACGAGCCTGAAGCATATCGCCCGACCAGCCGACTGCAAGGCAGATATCGCCATTGGCGAGCGCATTGATGTATTCCGATGAATTGAACTTCTGCACATCCGGACGGATTTTCAGCAACAGTTCTTCTGCCTTGGCCAGATCATCAGGATTGGAGGTGTTGGGATCAAGACCCAGATAATTGAGCGCAGCAGGAATAATCTCGTCCGGGGCGTCCAGCATCATGACACCGCAATCCTTGAACTTGTCGAGATTGGCAGGATCAAACACGGTTGCCCATGAAGTGATTGTGTCTTCGCCGGTGATTTCCTTCACTTTGGCAACATTATACCCGATCCCGGTGGTTCCCCACATATAGTTGATCGAGTAATCGTTCAACGGACCGTATTTTGCTGTATTGTTTTCGATGACGTCCCACATGTTTGCGAGGTTTGGCAGTTTCGACCTGTCAAGCTTCTGGAACACACCTGCCTCGATCTGGCGCGACAGGAAGCTGGCGGTTGGGACAACAAGATCATACCCGGTGCCGCCGGTAAGCAACTTTGTTTCCAGAACCTCGTTGGAATCAAAGACGTCATAAGTCACCGCAATTCCTGTTTCCTTCGTGAAGTCGGTCAGAATTTCCTCGTCGATATAGTCCGACCAGTTGTAGATCTTCAGTTCGGCTGCCTGCGCTTGCGCTGCGAAAGATGCCGCAGAGGCAAAGATTGCATACTTCAAAAAATTCTTCATTGAGAACACCCCATTTCCTCGCCCTGAACAAGGACGACTTTAATTGCGACAAATTTCGAAGGCCACTGCGGACAGCGGCCATACTGGTTTTAGTAAAAACGATTTTTGTTCATCGAACAAGTCCTGATATTGGCAGTCCGATACAAAATTCGGAAACAGCATTTTTCGCCGATTTCCGCATTCAGCTTGTTACTTGCTTGTTGTCGATGAATTGGTGAATATGACACAATAAAGCAACAACCGCTTTCAGCATCAAACAGGAAAAAAAATGAGTGTAAATCCAATAGATTTGTGGTCGAGGGAATTGCCGGCAGCTGCACAGGAATGGCTGAATGGACGGCGCGTTGATGAGGTGGAATGCATTATCGGGGACTTTGCAGGCATTGCGCGGGGGAAGGTCATGCCAGCGCGCAAGTTTATTGAAACCGAGCGTTCGTTTTTGCCGATCTCGATTTTCTACCAAACCATCACAGGCGAATATTCCGACTATGATACCGAAGAATCGTGGACTGAAAGGGACATGGTACTTAAGCCCGATCTTTCAACTGCTGTCGCCTCGCCCTGGGCCGAGGATTTGACCATCCAGATCATTCACGACATGGAAACCCTCGAAGGAACACCTGTACCGATCGCACCACGTTATGTGCTCAAGCGGATCCTGGCTCTTTATGAAGCCAAAGGTTGGCAGCCGATTGTTGCCCCCGAACTGGAATTTTATCTGACAAAGCCGAACATTGATCCTGACTTTCCGCTGGAGCCGCCGATAGGTCGCTCCGGCCGTCAGGGTGCCGGACGCCAATCCTATTCAATTGCTGCAATCGACGAGTATACCGCTGTCATTGACACTATTTACGATTTTGCCGAGGCACAGGGCATCGAAATCGACACGATTATTCAAGAGGGTGGCGCAGGCCAGATTGAGATCAATCTCAATCACGGCGATCCGCTGCTCCTGGCAGATCAGGTATTTACCTTCAAAAGAACGATACGCGAAGCAGCTCTAGCCAATGATTGCTACGCGACGTTCATGGCAAAACCGATTGAGGACGAGCCGGGAAGTGCCATGCATATTCACCAGAGCGTTGTCGACAAGAAGACCGGCAAAAATGTTTTCAGTGACGAGAAGGGCCAACCTACCGATTTGTTCCACTGGTTTATCGGTGGCCAGCAACATTACCTGACTTCGGTAATTTCAATCCTGGCGCCTTATGTAAACTCCTACCGCAGACTGGTGCCGGGCGTTTCGGCTCCGATCAACCT
This sequence comes from Salaquimonas sp., assembly GCA_041736675.1. Lineage (GTDB taxonomy): Bacteria > Pseudomonadota > Alphaproteobacteria > Rhizobiales > Rhizobiaceae > Salaquimonas. The sequence goes on along the minus strand of JBGSTD010000058.1, from coordinate 40,616 downwards.
TGAATGGGGAAGCGACAACCGCTCCACAGGCATACGCATCCCGACATCGGGACCAGATGCGCGCAGGGTTGAAAACCGTGTCGTCGGCATGGATACAAATCCCTACCTTGCCATGGCAGCCTGCCTTGCCTGTGGTTATCTGGGGATGACCAAAAAACTCAAACCACGCCCACCAGTCAATGGGGATGCCTATTCACTGCCGCATGCCCTGCCTCGGGAAATGTATGAGGGCCTGAAACAATTGAACCTGTTTCCCGAAGTGCGCGAAGTTCTGGGCGAGGAATTTTGCGCCATGTATCAGCATACCAAGAGCCGTGAATTTGAGGACTATTTGAAAGTCATCAGTTCGTGGGAGCGCGAGCATCTGCTATTGAACGTTTGATCATGCCGGCATTCAATCTTCTTTATTCCAATGACAGGAAGGGCGAGCACGCGCCCTCCTGGTATGCCGCAAATGTTAAAGACCCCGTTAAGCGTCCGCCCCTCACCGGTGATGTCAGCTGTGATGTATGTATTATTGGCGCCGGCTTCACAGGTCTTTCGGCCGCCCTTCATCTGGCAAAATCAGGTTACAATGTAGTTGTTCTTGAGGCACACCGTGCCGGCTGGGGAGCATCAGGTCGCAATGGCGGCCAGGTTGGCAGTGGCCAGCGACAGGACCAGGATTATCTGGAAAAGAATTACGGCATCGAACTCGCACAACAATTCTGGCAGATTGGCGAAGAGGCGAAACAGATTGTGCGTGATCTCATCGCCGAACACTCCATAGATTGCCATCCGGTTGATGGCGTCATTCATGCTGATCACCGCGAACGCTATCTGGAAGGCAGCAAAGCCTACTGCGAAAAGCTGAACGACAAATATGGCTATGACAAAATCAGGTTCATCAACCGCGACGAGTTGCGATCAGAAGTCAAAAGTGAATCCTATTTTGGCGGCACATGGGATTCGGGAGCATTTCATGTTGACCCGCTGGCATTGGCGCTCGGCTATGCAAGGGCTGCCGAGAAAGCAGGGGCTGTAATTCATGAAATGTCAGAAGTGACGTGTGTCGACGAGAGTTCAACTGTGCTGGCAAAAACAAAGGGCGGCTCTGTGAAGGCTGCCCACCTCCTTTACGCCTGCAATGGCTATCTTGGCAAACTCAACAGCGCGATTGCCGGCAAGGTTTTGCCAATCAACAATTTTGTCATTGCTACCGCACCGCTTTCCGCAAGCCAGCGTGAAGGTATAATGCCCACCTCGGCTGCGGTAGCCGACACAAAGTTTGTCGTCAACTATTTCAGGATGACTCATGACGGTCGGATGCTGTTTGGCGGCGGGGAAAATTACGGCTACCGCTTTCCCGATGACATCAAACAATTTGTCCGCAAACCCATGCTCGAAATATTTCCGCAACTTGGCGGCACGAAGATAGATTTTGGATGGGGCGGCACACTGGCGATCACAATGAAGCGCCTGCCTATGTTCGAGCGGCTCAGGGGAAATATCCTTTCCTGCTCTGGTTACTCCGGACATGGGGTTGCCCTTGCCAGCCTTGCAGGTAAAATCGCCGCTGATGCCATTGATGGGCAGGCTTCGCGCTTTGATCTGATGGCACAACTTCAAACGCCGAGATTTCCAGGTGGTACCCTGCTGCGTTATCCCATGCTGGTTGCCGCGATGACATGGTTTTCCCTGCGCGACAGGATGTAGTGGCGGCGCCTTCAAGGATTTGACCTTTGCAGGCGGCGATAAAACTGGTAGCGAGACGACATGACCAGACAGCTGCTTCCCATTTTCTCGATCCTCTTCGGTTCGACCTTTTTGATGATTGCCGGGGGCATCAATGGTATCCTCCTGCCATTGCGCGGTTCAATCGAGGATTTCCCCACCCTTAGTCTTGGCCTTTTGGGAACAGGCTGGGCGATCGGCTATATAGCCGGATGCATCTACACACCAAGACTTGTTCGACGGTCCGGCCACATAAGGACTTTCTCGGTAATGGCTGCGGTATGCGTTATTTCGGTGCTGCTGACGCTGTTGTTCATAAACCCGGGCATGTGGATATTCCTGCGCGGATTGACGGGTTTCTGTTTTGCCGGGGCGGCAATGATTGTCGAAAGCTGGCTTAACGAGCGAACCGAGAACAAATATCGCGGACGTGTTTTCGGCATATACACCATGGTTAATCTTGCTGCCACAACGTTGGGCCAACTGTCGGTGACAGTTGTTGAAACAACCGGTTTTGCACTGTTTGTAATTGCCGCCATATTCTATTCGCTCTCTCTTGTTCCCACCGCCATCTCACGCGCCGCAGCGCCCAAGCCGCTCGTCGAGAGCGGTCTTGATCTCAAGGTCTTGTGGCGCAATTCACCCATCGCCCTTGTCGCAGCGTTTCTGATCGGTGTCTCCAACTCGACGTTCGGAACACTTGGGGCGGTCTTTGGCGAGGGTATCAATCTCGATATCCCGACGATTGCCTGGATGATGAGTTTGTCCATTCTGGCCGGGGCCGCCTTTCAGATACCGATCGGATATCTTTCCGACAAACTCGACCGCCGGGTTGTTCTGATCGCCATCATGGCAATTTCGGCATTGATTGACTGTTTCTTCATTGTCTTTTTGCCTACCAGCCCCGCTACCATCCTGATTGCCATCGCGGTGTTTGGTGCAATGATCTATTCGGCTTATCCGGTTATTGTTGCCCACGCCTGCGACCACGCCATACCGGGTGCATTCATCAAGATCAGCGGCGGTCTCTTGCTGATGTACGGCGTTGGCGGTGTTGTGGGTCCTCTGCTTGCCGGAGCGGTCATGAGCACGCTGCCGCAACAAGGGCTGTTCATTGTTACCCTTACATCACATCTTTTGATCATTGCCTATGCTGCGCTTCGCATTGCACAGAATCTCGCGGTCGTCGGCAAACAAAAGTCCGAGTTTGTGGGCATGGCACCAGGACGCTATTCAACACCTGAGACATCCAATCTTGATCCTCGGGGCATGGTGCCCGAAATGCATGATTTTGATGAAGGTATAGCAGCCAAAGATCAGGACTAGTTTGAAATCACAGGACAAGGGTAAGGCCAAGGACAGGGGAAAACCAAAGTGACAAAAGCACATCTGTTTGATTTCTGGAGATCTTCTGCAAGTTATCGCGTTCGAATTGCTCTGCACCAATTGGGTGAAGCGTTTACAACAACCCATGTCAGCATTCCGGCTGGGGAGCATTTGTCAGAGGACCATCTTGCCCGCAATCCGCAGGGGTCTCTTCCGGTTCTTGATATTGACGGACTGCGCATGACACAGTCTCTCGCCATGATAGAATACCTCAATGAGTCGCGTTCGGCGGAATTTCTGCCGCCCGATCCCGCTGGAAAGGCAAGGGTTCGCGCCCTTGCCTATGTCATTGCGATGGAAACCCATCCGGTCTGCAATCCGTATCTGGTCAATCATGTTCTCAAGCTTGCAGGCGGCGACAACACAATGCGGGTAGAGTGGATGAAAACCTTCATCCGAAAAGGATTGACGGCTTTCGAAAAACTGCTGGATCATCCGCAAACCAGTACTTTTTGCCATGGTGAAAAGCCTGGCCTTGCTGATTTCTGCCTTGTTCCGCAAGTTTACAATGCGGAGCGCTGGGGAGCGGAGATTTCAGATCTACCACGTATCAACGCCATCACTCAGCGGTGCGAAAGGCTGGAAGCTTTTGCGCAGGCTCATCCGGACCGCTACAATCCGGATTCCTGAGATGTCGAAAGACTGCCCGCTTATCCCTTTTCGACGATCTTTCCGAATTTTTCAAAAAACTGGCCAGCCAATTTCTTTGAAGTCGAATCAATCAACCGGCTGCCAAGTTGGGCGATTTTGCCACCAACGTCTGCCTTTGCCTCATATGTCAGGATCGTTCCGCTGCCGTCTTCGGACAGCTTCACATCCGCTCCGCCTTTGGCAAAGCCTGCGATACCACCCTTGCCTTCGCCAACGATGGTATAGGAGAAAGGCGGATTGAGATTGGTGAGTTCCACTTCACCATTGAATTTTGCCTTAACCGGTCCGATTTTCAAGGTAACAACAGCTGCCATGCCGGTGTCCGAGGTTTTCTCCAGGCTCTCACATCCGGGGATGGATTGTTTGAGAACATCGATATCGTTCAAAGCCTCCCACACTCGTTGAACGCTTGCCTCAATGCGTTGTTCACCAGTCATGTTCATGATTATTTGCCTCCTAGCATGATTGGGTGATTGATACGCCACATACCCTCATAGTCAATATTGGAATTGCTCCAAATCGCTGTAATAGTGTTTTTGAAGCTGACTCATGGGAGCCCGATCAATGAACCCTGCCCTTTTTCTTTGGCAAACTGCGCGTCTCACACCGCAGGCCCCAGCGCTTTTTCGCGGCCTTGAAATGACCGCGGATTATCGCGAATTCAACAGGCGGGCTGCAGCTATCGGCAATCGGCTGAAGACTTGCTTCGACGTGGCGAAAGGCGATCGTATCGCCCTCTTTTCGAAAAACTCTACACAGTATCTTGAAGCGCTATACGGGATCTGGAACATCGGTGCTGTCGCAGTGCCAATCAATGCTAAACTGCATCCAAGGGAAGCAGCCTATATCATCAGCGATTCTGAGGCGCGGCTTTGTTTTACAAGTGCGCGATTGGGCAATGACCTGGCCAATGTGCAGGACAGGGGTGCAATCCCGACAATCAATCTCGAATCCGTTGAATTTGAAGCAATGCATGCAGTCGAGGGTACGGGGCATGAGGCAAATACGGATGCCGGACCCAGTGAGCCAATAGTCCTTCGGGACGATGACATGGTCTGGCTGTTTTATACCTCCGGCACAACTGGCAAGCCCAAGGGGGTGATGATTACCTGTGCCAATATCGCCGCTATGGTTGAAGCATATTTTGCCAGCGTGGATGAGGTTCATGCATCCGATACGGCATTTTACGCTGCGCCCCTAAGTCATGGCGCCGGCATTTACAATTTCCAGCATGTTCTGCGCGGCGCACGCCATGCGGTGCCCGTATCAGGTGGTTTTGAACCCTCGGAGATTTTTGAGGCCGGCCGTCAGCTCGGGAATTTGCATCTTTTTGCAGCGCCCACCATGGTCAAGCGTATGGTTGAACATGCGCTCGCCAGCGGTGAGACCGGCGAAGGCATTCGAACCATCGTCTATGGCGGCGGACCAATGTATCTGAATGACATCATTGAGGCAGTGGAAGTGCTGGGAGACCGCTTCTGCCAGATTTATGGCCAAGGCGAGAGCCCCATGTGTATCACCGCCCTGAAACGGGAAATCGTCAGCGACCGCAAAGACCCGCGCTGGGGCTTGAGACTGCAGTCGGTAGGCACTGCACAGCAGGGCGTTGAAGTGGCTATCGGCGATGGTGATGGCAATCCTCTCAAGCAGGGCGAAATTGGGGAAATACTCGTACGCGGGCGCTCGGTGATGAAGGGTTACTGGAATAATCCGCAGTCTACACAGGCGACATTGCAAAACGGCTGGCTCTGGACTGGTGATATGGGTGAACTTGACGAGGAAGGATACCTGACCCTCAAGGACAGGTCCAAGGATGTCATCATTTCCGGGGGAACCAATATCTATCCACGTGAAGTGGAAGAGGCGCTGTTGACCCACGCCAAGGTTCGTGAGGTATCGGTAATCGGCAAGCCTGACCCGCAATGGGGGGAGATCGTCGTTGCCTTTGTCTGCTTCAATGGACAGGATAAGGTCAGCGAGAAGGAGCTCGACGCTCATTGCCTTGACCAGATCGCCCGCTTCAAGCGACCCAAGGAATATTATTTCGTCGATGAATTGCCAAAGAACAACTATGGCAAAGTGCTGAAAACCGATTTGCGCGCGCGTTTGGACAGGGCTGTTTGACCGCCATATCGCACAGCACAAACAGAGAAGGGACAATCAGGTGATTTCCATGAAAAAGGCGCGAAGTGTTTCGCGCCTTGATCTTGTTCGAACCGTTAAGGCCGGTCAATACATATGCTGGCCACCGTTTATCGATATCGTTGAACCGGTAACAAAGTTGCTGTCCTTGCGGCACAAGAACCAGACCGCGCGGGCGATTTCACTCGGATCACCAAGACGTCCGACAGGAATGGTCGCAACAATCTTGTCGAGAATGTTCTGCGGAACAGCAGCAACCATGTCTGTAGCCACATAGCCGGGGGCAACGGTGTTGGCGGTGATGCCATTCCTGGCACCTTCCTGCGCCAGCGCCTTGGTCATGCCGATCACGCCAGCCTTTGCCGCGCAATAGTTTACCTGACCATATTGCCCGGCCTGCCCATTGACTGATGAAATGTTGACGATGCGGCCAAAATTGGCCTCAACCATATAGGGCCAGGTTCCCTTGCACATATTGAAGACCGACGTGAGGTTGGTCTGGATGACATCCATCCAGTTTTCATAACTCATCCGTTTCAATGTGCCATCACGGGTAATACCGGCATTGTTGACGACGATCGTAACCGGTCCATGATCTGCGGCAATTTTTGCGATTGCATCCTGACAAGCCTGAAAATCCGCCACATCCCATTTATAGGCAGGAACACCCGTTTCAGCCGTGAATTTGGCTGCGGCTTCATCGTTGCCCGCATAGCCGGCAACTACGTTATAGCCCTTTTCCTTCAGCAACTCGCAAATTCCACGGCCAATTCCGCGTGTTCCGCCTGTCACAATCGCAGTACGCATAGTCAACATAATATTCCTCCTCCCAAAGGTTCCTGTTTCCGCAGATACTCATCAAATAAATCAGCATCAAAGAGAGACAATGTCTACCCTATGAAGAGCAATCGTTAAAAGCAAGCTGCCCCCGCCTGCATTTTTTGCAAACGGGGGCAGCCACTAAAAGATACAAAGTCAGGAGCTGTTATTTTGTGGCAGTACTGTGTTTTGAAATGAACTCCAGTACGACCGGGCGAATGTTCTGGTGCCAGGCTTTACCGCTGAAGATACCGTAGTGGCCCGCTTCCGGCTCGAGATGGTGAGCTTTCTTGCTATCCGGCAGTCCGGTCAGGATTTTCAACGCCGCGGCACACTGGCCAGGCGCAGAAATATCATCGCGTCCGCCTTCGACGATTTTCATCGGTACGTCCTTGATCTTTGTGAGATCAACCGGCTTGCCGTCTATCTTGAATGAATTTGTCGCAATTTCGCGCGTCTTGAAAATGCGATCAACCGTTGAAAGATAAAACTCTGCTGGCATGTCCATGACAGCGAGATATTCGTCATAGAACTTGTTGTGCCTGTCGCGGTCACCGGCTTCTCCGCGGGCTACCCGGAAAATCTGGTCGGTAAATGCCTTTGCATGCTTGTCGAGGTTCATTGCCATGAAGGAGGCAAGCTGCAAGCTTCCCGGATAAACCTGACGGCCTATGCCCGGAAAATTTGTCCCGACGGTCTGGATGACCGAATTTTCCAACTGGCCCATTGTGACCCGATTGCCAAAATCCGTGACTTCTGTCGGATTGGCATCAGGATCAACCGGTCCGCCTATGAGTGTCATCGACGCTGGCTGTGATGCGGGTTCGTTTTCCGCCAGCCATGCTACAGCTGCCAGCGTGAGAGGTACCGGCTGACAGACTGCGATAATATGGGTTTGTGGTCCTACTTCACGGAAGAAGTCGACCAGATGCATGGTGAAATCCTCAATGTCGAATTTGCCGGCAGACACCGGCACATTGCGGGCATTGATCCATTCGGTGATCAGGACATCGCAGTCCGGCAACAGGCTGTTAACCGTATTGCGCAAGAGAGTGGCGTAGTGGCCGGACATTGGAGCGATGAGGAGGACCTTCGGACGCTTGGCATCTGGACGCTTGACCTTGAACTCCAGCAATTTGCCGAACGATTTTTCCATGACCGTATTGATCGAGACCAGATAGTCCTGTCCGTCACTGACGACCGATTCAATGCCCCAATCAGGTTTGATGGCCAAACGGTTGAACGCCCGTTCGCTGACTTCGCCCCATGCCGCTATTGTCGCCGGTATAGGGTTTGCAGTCAGCCCAAATACCGGATTGCTCCAGAATGTTTTTGCCGTTGCCCCAAGCCAAAGGTTGGTCAGGCGCATGGATTCTGTCATATCGTAGGCTGAATAGGTATAGGGAGTTGCCATTCGTAATCCTTGATGTGAAGTAAAATTCGTCGTACTTGTACTCCTGCACAGCCATTAGGGCAACAGGGAACACCATGACCCAATCCAACTATGATCCAGAGGTATTAAAAAAGAACCTCGATGAACTGGAAAATTTGACAGTCCGAATGGTCAAGGCCATTTCGGCAAAACGCGAAAGCGATCCCGCCCTGCAGGGTCCGAGCCATCACCTTTATGCAAAGGCTGCTGCCGCCTACTATGCAGAGATGATTGCAAATCCGGAAAAAATGATTGAGCAGCAGGTACAATTCTGGCGCAAAAGTCTTGAAAACTTTTCTTCTGCGCAAGGCAAGCTGAGCAGCAGCGAGCCAAAACCGGAGCAACAAGCAGTCAAGGACCGCCGGTTCAAAAATCCGCTTTGGGACTCAAATCCTTATTTCAGCTTTGTGCGCGACCAGTATCTGCTTTCTGCAGATACGATGCAGGCGACAGTCAATAATCTTGGAGATATGGAAGCGGGAGACAAACAGCGTGTTCAGTTTTTTGCCCGCCAAATGGTTGATATGCTCTCGCCATCCAATTTTTTCGGAACCAATCCGGATGCGCTTGAAAAAGCCATGGAAACCAATGGCCAGTCGCTTGTCGACGGGCTTGCCAATTTTGTACGGGATCTGGAATCCAATGAAGGCGAGTTGGCGGTAACGCTGTCCGATCCCAATGCTTTTGAAGTCGGCAGGAACATCGCAACAACACCTGGCTCCGTTGTTTTTCGAAACCGGATGTTTGAACTGATCCAGTACAATGCGACTACCGATGAGGTTTACAAGACGCCTTTACTGATTTTCCCGCCCTGGATCAACAAATTCTACATCCTTGACCTCAAGGAGCAGAACAGTTTTATAAAATTTGCTGTCTCACAGGGTTTTACCGTATATGTCGTCTCATGGGTCAATCCTGACGAAACATACCGCGATGTGGGCATTGACACCTATGTGAAGGAGGGCATTTATGCCGCCGTTGAGGCTGTTCTCGAGATTGCAGGTACAAAGAAGGTCAACACCATCGGGTATTGCATTGGTGGAACCCTGTTGACCATTGCCCTTGCGGACATGGCCAAAAACAAGGATGAGCGGATCAAAAGCGCGACCTTCTTCACAACCCTGACTGATTTTGAGGAAGCAGGGGAACTCGGTTTCTTTATTGATGACGATTTTCTTGCCGCGATCGAAAAGGAAGTGGATGGCCGCGGCTATCTTGACAGCCTGATCATGTCACGAACCTTCTCGTTTCTCAGAGCCAATGATCTTGTCTATGCGCCTGCGGTCCGCTCCTACATGATGGGAGAAGCCCCCCCGGCGTTTGATTTGCTCTACTGGAATGGCGATTCAACCAATCTTCCGGCCCGAATGGCTAAGGAATATCTGCGCAAGCTTTATGCGGCCAATGATTTGGTCAATGACCGATTCACGGTGGATGGCAGGTTCGTCGAGATGAACAAGATCGAAGTCCCGCTTTATGCGGTGGCAAGCGAATCCGACCACATCGCACCATGGAAATCCTCTTTCAAAGGATTGAGCAGAACGAGCGGCGAAAAACTGCTTGTTTTGGCAGAAAGCGGTCATATCGCAGGGGTGGTAAATCCGCCGAGCTCTGGAAAATACGGCTACTGGCTTAACAGCAATGCATTTGTTGATCCGGACTTATGGCAAAAGGAAGGGCAGCATTTTAAAGGCAGTTGGTGGGAACACTGGTCAAATTGGTTGGCGGAACGCTCCGGAAAGAAAATTTCAGCACGTACGCCTGGCGATGAAAAATTTCCAGTTTTGTCTGCTGCGCCAGGTACTTACGTGGTTGCGAAACGGAAAAAATAGATCAATCAGAAAAAAAATGCCGCGCTGCAGCAAAAATGACTTGAAATGCCGCGCTGCAGCATGTATATGAGAGAGACAATTAGCGCACTCCTCCCGAAGCGCCCAACAAAAAGGTCTACTCACATGGTAAATACCCCTGATTATTCAAAAATGTTCCAGGACATGTTCTCTGGCAAACTTGGCGACGTAAAAGCAATGAACGACATGGTTCGTGACGCTGCTGAATTCGGCGCAAAATTCAACAAGATTGCTCTTGAAACAGCCGAGAAAAACGCAGAGCTGAGCACAGCCTGGGTTAAAGAAAGCCTTGCAAAATACAACGCTTTCACAAAAGTTCAGGCCGAGCCTTCAGACTATGCCAAAGTTGCAACCGATGTTGCTGCTGCGCAGGTTCAGGCTACACCAGAACACATCGCCAAGTTCGCTGAAGTTGCAAAATCTGCACAGATGGCAACTGTTGAACTGATGATGGCTGCCGGCAAGGAAATCCAGGCTGAAGTCGTAAAGACAGCCAAATCTGCTGCTTCTTCTGTTAAAGCTGCCTAATTCAAGTATCCTCCTACCGTGTTTACACGGTTTTCAGAGCGGGCCCCGGTCCGCTCTTTTTTTTTATTTCGAATGGCCTATAGTAATTATTGAAACAATCTGGAGTTCTGCGTTGACCGACACACCCGATGAGATCGAAAATGAGGAAGCCGTTGACCCGAACGGTCCGGTTATCATCAAGCGCTACGCTAGCAGAAAGCTTTATGACGCTGCGGCCCGCGAATATGTAACCCTAGAAGACATTGCCCGTTATATCCGCATGGGACGGGAAGTGAAGATCATCGACAAGAAAACCAACGAAGATCTGACCCGCCAGTATCTGGTGCAGATCATTGCCGACTTTGAAAGCCAGGGTGAGAGCGCCCTGCCACTGAATGTTCTGACAGATCTGGTCCGCCATTATCAGGATCAGGCCAAGAGCATGACGCCTGCTTTTCTTTCCCAGGTGTTTGAAGCCTTCAAGGAACAGCAGGAAAAGGTGATGGGTGAGCTGGGTGAGTTCCGCGGCAAGGTATTCGATCCGCAATCGGCCATTTCCGCGATGCAGCAATGGCAGGCCAGGCAGACAGAATTCTTCAATCGCGCCATGCAGGGCTGGGGTATGGGCCAGGCAAAGCAGCCCGAAGAATACAACTCGGAAGGCAAGACGACTGAAAATACTGCACCCAAAAAGGAAAACTCAGATAAAATTGCCGAAATGGAAGCCCATTTGAAGGCTTTGCAGGAACAATTGAACAAATTGCGATGAAACAATCGCACTGACTGCCGGTTAGTGATCGTAATTTCCAATTTTCCACTTGTTTCACCCGGAGATATTTGCGCTTATGCGCACAGAAAACCACGGGAGTAAAACATGCTGGACAAACGCAAATTCTATATAAACGGTGCCTGGGTAAACCCGGTTGAAGGAACCGATTTTGATGTAATCAACCCTTCGACTGAAGAAGCTTATGCGGTAATTTCTCTTGGCGGGAAGGCTGACAGCGAAGCTGCAATTTCTGCTGCAAAGAATGCCTTCAAGACCTGGGCATGGTCGAGCAAGAATGACCGCATTGCGCTGATGGAAAAAATCCTCGAGATTTATCTCAGGCGCTCAGATGAAATGGGTGAAATCATCAGCGCTGAAATGGGTGCGCCGGTTGACATGTCCAAAGCATCCCAATCCGGTTCAGGAAGCTACCATATCAGCGCGTTCATCGAGGCCTTGAAACACTTCGAGTTTGAACGCGAACTTCGTCCCGACACTCCCAACGACCGGATCATTTACGAGCCGATTGGCGTATGCGGGCTGATAACACCCTGGAACTGGCCGATGAACCAGATTGCCCTCAAGGTGCTTCCGGCGATTGGCACAGGTTGTACCATGATCCTGAAGCCGTCCGAACAATCGCCATTGTCGGCGATGCTTTTTGCCGAAATTCTGGATGAGGCCGGTGTACCAGCCGGCGTGTTCAATCTTGTCAATGGTGACGGTCCGGGTGTCGGATCCACCCTCTCAGGTCATCGGGATGTCGACATGATTTCCTTTACCGGATCAACCCGTGCCGGAGCCGCCATTACAAGGAATGCATCTGATTCGGTGAAACGTGTCAGCCTTGAACTGGGTGGAAAGGGTGCCAACATCATTTTTGCCGATGCTGATCACAAGGCCGTGAAAAGGGGCGTCATGCATTGTTTCAACAATTCCGGCCAATCCTGCAATGCTCCGACCCGAATGCTGGTCGAGCGGTCGAGATATGATCAGGCAGTGGAAGAAGCAAAGGCGACGGCAGAAGCCACGACAGTCGATCTTGCATCCCGTTCCGGCCGCCATATCGGGCCAGTGGTCAATGAACTGCAGTTCAACAAAATCCAGAATCTCATTGAAGTGGGGATCAAGGAAGACGGTGCCCGCCTGCTTGCGGGAGGATTGGGACGTCCGGAAGGCCTCAATCGGGGATATTTTGTCCGCCCTACCATCTTTGCCGATTGCAATAACGACATGCGGATCATGCGGGAGGAAATATTCGGCCCGGTTTTGTGCATGATGCCGTTTGACAGCGAGGAAGAGGCAATCGAGATTGCCAATGACACAGTTTACGGTTTGACTAATTATATCCAGACGACCGATCCGAAAAAAGCCAACAGGGTCGCCCGCCGCATGCGCAGCGGAATGGTGGATATCAATGGCAAGAGCCGTTCATCAGGTTCCCCATTTGGCGGCTACAAACAGTCGGGCAATGGCCGCGAAGGCGGCGAATGGGGCCTTGAGGAGTTTCTCGAAGTCAAGGCGATTGGTGGCTGGTCTGCAGAGTAAACAGCATCATTTAACCAAAGCAAGGGGCCGCTTGGCCCCTTTTTCATGTCAATTTCAAAGCGATTTAGACAAACTTCTAGCCGAGGGAGTAACCGACTGAACGCACGGTTCGGATCGGATCTTCGCGGCCGGGCTGGTTCAAGGCCTTGCGCAGCCGTCCGACATGGACATCGACAGTGCGAAGGTCGATCTCGAGATTTTCTTCCCAGACCTTTTCAAGCAGTTGCTCGCGGCTCCAAACCCTTCCAGGCCGGCTGACAAAAACAGAGAGCAAACGGTATTCCGTCGGGCCTAATCTGATCTCACAATCATTGCGGCTGACGCGGTGACGTTCGGTGTCAATGGTTATGTCGCCGCAAGACTGGATGCTGTCTGCTCCAAGCCCCCCGGCGCGCCTTATGAGAGCCCTTGCCCGGGCGAGTAACTCGGCTATCGAATAAGGTTTCACCATATAATCGTCTGATCCGGTGTCGAGCCCGCGAACCTTGTCGTTTTCCTCGCCCCGGGCGGTCAGCATGATGATCGGAATTTCCCTGGTTTTTTCCGCCCGCTTCAACTGTCGGCAAACCTCAATTCCGGACAATTTTGGCAACATCCAATCGAGAACGATGAGATCGGGCTGAACCTCCTCGGCAAGCAATTTGCCTTCCTCGCCGTCCATAGCAGTGTACACCTGATAACCGTCACTGTCGAAATTGTAGTTCAACAGCTCAAGCTGCGCATGTTCGTCTTCAACAATGAGAACCTTCAGCCTGTTTGCCGTTGACATGACCGGTTACCCGCCGCTTCTTTCGGTGACTGCAAAAGATATCTGGCTCGTCCTGTCACTTTTGGGCCGGTCATCAGAGGGCAATGAGCCTGTGATAACATAGTGAACCTGTTCGGCAACGGCAGTGGCATGATCGCCCATGCGCTCCAGATTTTTTGCAATAAAGAGCATGTGCATGCAAGGAGTGATGTTGCGCGGATCCTCCATCATGTAAGTCAGCATTTCGCGAAACAGCGTATTGTGCATTTCGTCAACTTCCTCATCGCGAATACGCACTTCATCGGCAAGGGCAAGATCGGAATTGACAAAGGCATTAAGAACATCGCTCACCATAACCTGTACCATCTTGCCCATGCGCCTGACGGTATTATCAGATGTTCCAACCGGATTGGTGCTGGCAATAACAGCGGTACGCTTTGCGATATTCTTGGCATAGTCGCCAATGCGCTCGAGATTGTTTGCAACTTTCAACGCGCAAACAACACTGCGCAAATCAGCAGCCATCGGCTGGCGAAGGGCCAATGTGCGCAATGTCATGTCATTGATCTTGTCTTCCAATGCATCAACATTCTTGTCCGCGGCCCGTATTTTCGAAGCCCACTCAATATCGCGCTTAATCAGCGCATCGACCGATGCAAGGATCTGGCCTTCAACAAGGCCACCCATTTCAAGAATCAGATCGCCAATTTTTGAAAGCTCCTGATCAAAGCTCTTTACGATATGTGTGTTTTCCATTCATCGACTCCGTTCAAATCAGGGTCAGCCTATCCGGCCGGTGATGTAATTTTGCGTCCGCTCGTCTTTTGGCGATGTGAATATTTGCTCGGTTTCACCGTATTCGACCAGATTGCCCAGATGAAAGAAACCCGTGTGTTGGGACACGCGCGCTGCCTGCTGCATTGAGTGGGTAACGATAACGATTGTATAGTTGGTCCGCAATTCATCAATCAACTCTTCGATCTTGGCTGTCGCGATCGGATCAAGCGCGGAACATGGTTCATCCATCAGGATCACCTCAGGGCGAACTGCAATTGCCCTTGCAATACAGAGCCGCTGCTGCTGGCCGCCGGAAAGGCCGGTTCCAGGTTGATCAAGGCGATCCTTGACCTCATCAAACAGACCTGCACGCTTCAGGCTTGAGGCAACAATTTCCTCAAGATCCGTCTTGCTGCGGGCAAGGCCGTGAATGCGGGGACCGTAGGCGACATTCTCAAAGATTGATTTTGGGAACGGATTTGGCTTCTGGAAAACCATGCCAACCCGGGCACGCAATTCGACCACATCGATATCCGGATCATAGATGTCCCTGCCATCGAGCAACAATTCCCCTTTGACCCTGCACACATCAATGGTGTCGTTCATCCGGTTGAAGCAACGCAAAAAAGTGGATTTGCCGCAGCCTGACGGACCGATCAGTGATGTTACCTGATTGGCAATGATATCTAGATTTACATCGAAGAGTGCCTGCTTTTCACCATAGAAAACGCTGACATCCCTGCCTCGCATTTTGATTGAGGGCGCGGCGGAAACCGGATCATTGTCGACTTTCAGATTGTCGCTGGCGATTTTCACGTTCATGTTCATTACCTTGTCCATCCAGAGAATTCAGTTCCAAATCAGTGCATTTCTACCAGCGGCGCTCAAAACGCTTTCTAAGAAAAACCGCCATTGCATTCATCGCTACAAGGAAAGCCAGCAGCACAAGAATGGCAGCTGATGTTCTTGAAACAAATCCACGTTCCGGACTGTCCGCCCAGATGTAAATCTGAGTCGGCAACGCCGTTGCAGGTTCAAGCAGGCCGGCGGGCGGGCTTGTGATGAAAGCATTCATTCCAACCAGCAGCAATGGTGCGGTTTCACCCAGAGCCTGGGCCAGTCCGATAATCGCGCCGGTCATGATGCTTGGCATTGCCAGAGGCAGCATGTGATGAAAGATGGCCTCATGTTTGGAAGCACCGATGCCTATGGCACCTTCATAGATCGAGGACGGAACCTGCTTCAACGCCGCGCGGGTAACAATGATTATTGTTGGCAGGGTCATCAGTGACAACACCATGCCGCCTACAAGCGGAACCGAACGCGGCATACCAAACCAGCCAAGGAAAACCGCAAGACCCAGCAAACCGAATACTACCGATGGAACAGCAGCCAGATTGTTGATGTTGATTTCAATCAGATCGGTCCAGCGGTTCTTGGGAGCGAATTCCTCCAGATAAATTGCAGCAGCAATTCCGAGGGGCAGGCTAAGTACAATACAAACCACAATTGCCCAGAATGATCCGGATATCGCACCGGCAAGGCCGGCTAGTTCGGGAAAACGGCTGTCTGAATTGAAAATCAATCCCCAATTCAGGTCTCTGCTGATAACTCCTTTTTCCAGAAGGGCATCATAGTAACCGATCTGCGCATCGCTGACGCGGCGCTGGCTTTCAGGCAGATTGCGATCAAAAAGGCCCTTTGCCAACTGGTCGATCGTATCCGCCATGGGTATTACAAAAGTACTCTTTCCGGCAATTCTGGACGGTTCCTTCATGACGGCGTCGCGAATGATGTACTGGCCATTATTGGTGAAAATGGAGAAAAAACTCTTTTCGTCAGAACGTTTTAGATCTGGCATCAACCCCTTGAAGGCATCCTGGGAAATGCGCCTCCAGTTTTCTTCCATAAGGTTTTCAGGTTCCTTGATCTTGCCGTTTAGATCTATCTCAACCCGGACCATGGTTTGGGTAAATGCAGCAGACCCGGTGTAAAACAGCGTTCCAATGAGAACTGCAAGAAATCCGAGGGCAAAAAAGATCGCGCCTAGCCCATAGAGCTGAAGGCGCTTGTCGGCCTGATAGCGCGCCTTGCGACGCGTTTTCATTTCGTTTGATTGCCAGAACGCTGCGTCAACAGGGTTTCCGGCTGCGGATTCGGCAATGGCAGCCATCAGTATTTCTCCCGGTATTTGCGTACTGTGTGCAATGCAATGAGATTGAGTCCGAGGGTAACAAGGAACAGAACCAGGCCAAGCGCAAAGGCGGCAAGTGTTTTCGGATTGTCAAATTCGGAGTCACCAATCAAAAGGGTGACGATCTGGACCGTGACAGTCGTTACTGAATCAAACGGGTTGAGTGTCATGGTGGCAATCAGACCTGCCGCCATCACCACAATCATCGTTTCGCCGATGGCACGGCTAAGAGCAAGCAATACGCCGCCCACAATACCGGGCAAAGCCGCTAGAAGAAGCACTTTGGTGATCGTTTCACCCTTTGTTGCGCCCAACGCATATGACCCTTCACGCATGGCGCGCGGTACGGCAGCCAGCGCATCATCCGAGATCGACGAAATAAACGGGATAAGCATGATTCCCATGACAAGTCCGGCAGCAAGGGCACTGTTTGGCGCCGCGTCGATACCCATTTGAATACCCAGCATTCTGACCAGAGGAGCTACCGTCAGCACTGCAAAGAAGCCGTAAACCACAGTGGGAATGCCGGCGAGGATTTCCAGCAGGGGTTTGACAACCGAACGAAAACCAGGATTGGCATATTCGGTAAGATAAATGGCGGAAAAGATGCCGACGGGAACCGCAAGAGCCATGGCCAGAAGTGAAATCACAATGGTTCCAAACAACACCGGCAACATACCAAAGGCGCCTTGTCCCGCAACCTGGTCGGCGCGCATGGCGATCTGGGGCTCCCATCTGGTGCCGAACAAAAACTCGTAAAATGGTACCTTGGCAAAGAATGCGCCGGCTTCATAAACCAGGGAGGCGATGATGCCGAGGGTCGTGATGATGGCAACCAGGGAAGCAAACATCATGAACCACGTTACCGACCGTTCCACGCTGTGGCGCGCGCGAAAACGCGGGGCGATACTGCGATAGGCAAAGAACAGACCCAAGACGGAAAGACACGCGGCAACCACAGCCAGAACAGCATTTGATATACCGCGCAAAGATTGGAGGCGCTCGGCTGCGGCCAGTATTTCCGGTGTCGGCTCCTTGAAAATGATGCCGGACGCAACCTGACGCACCTCGCTCAAAAACAAGGTGCGATCGGTCGCCGCAAGGGCATCAATGCCAGTGGCAGTGGAAAGAACGTAGGCGCTTACGATCTGTTCGTTGAACAGCACCCACAGAATATAAAACACCAATGCGGGAATGCCGGTCCATATCGCTGCATTAACCGCATGATAGATCGGTCTTGAGTGCGGAATACCTTCTGCAAAGGCATTGCGGGAATAGCCGAGAATGAACATGCCCGCTATCAAGGCGAAAGCAATAATTGCCAGTAGTACAAAGCCGGACATTGAGGGCATCCATATATGGGGATCTGCCCGCCGGACCAAACCGGCGGGCAGTCAGGGATTGTCGAGGATTACATACCCATTTTTGCGCCGGCAAGCACTGCTTCAGACAGTGCCTTGCGCTTGTCGTCGGAAAGCGGGGTCAGGCCGCGCTCAGCCAGATAGCCGTCACCACCCAGGGCTGCTTCGGACATATACTCGGCAAGGAATTCCTTCATGCCGGGGATAACGTCGCGGTGCGCATTCTTTACATAGAAGTAAAGTGGACGGGAAACCGGATAAGAAGCATCAGCGATGGTTTCAAAGCTTGGTTCAACGCCATTCACTTTGACACCTTTCAGCTTGTCGCTGTTTTCGTAGAGGAAGGAGTAACCGAAAATTCCGACTGCATTTGGATCGGACTCAAGACGCTGAACGATCAGGTTGTCATTTTCACCGGCTTCGACGAACGGTCCGTCCTGGCGCATGCGCGAGCAGACTTCGTTCCATTTATCCTTGTCGGCTTTCGCGAAGTCTTTCATGCCGTCAAAGCCGTTACAGCCTTCATGCATTACGAGTTCAACGAAAGCATCGCGTGTGCCGGAGGTTGGTGGAGGGCCAAAGGCAAGAATGTCAGTACCTGGCAAAGAGGCATCAATGTCTGACCATTTCTTGTTTGGGTTGGCAATAAAACCGCCTTTGCCATCCGGCAGCTCTGCAGCAAGGGCAGAGAAAATCTGCATTGGTGTCAGGTTGATGTCGAGTGTGTTGGCGCGTGAATATGCAATTGAAAGACCGTCATAGCCGATGAGGGCTTCGCTGATATCAGTTACGCCATTGGCAGCACAAAGTTCCAATTCGGATTTCTTGATGGCGCGGGAGGCGCCGGTGATGTCAGCGAATTCTTCGCCTACGCCGCCGCAGAAAGCCTTGAAGCCACCGCCGGTACCTGTTGATTCAAGCACTGGAGCAGGTTTGCCCGACTTGTTGGCATATTCTTCTGAAACTGCCTGTGAATACGGGAATACGGTAGATGATCCAACGATCTTGATCTGGTCGCGAGCATATGAGGCTGAAACGCCCGCTGTAAGGGCGAGAACGCCGGCGAGGCTTGCGATGAGTGTCTTTTTGGCCATGTTGCCAATCTCCTGTTAAATGGTGTTCCTTGAGTGGACGAGGGTTCACCTACGTGCCTTGCATGAACGCTGTATGTCAGTTTTGTTACAGTTCTGTGACAAGGCTGGAAAACAGGGATTTTATGAGATTGCCGATGTTACGGCTTGAGTGGCAAATGAACCGTGAAAACGCTTCCCTCACCCACCTCGCTTGCTACGTGCAAGCGGCCGCGATGATGGTTGACAATATGTTTTACAATTGCAAGCCCGAGACCCGTGCCGCCCTTGTCGCGTGAGCGGTGTGTGTCGACCCTGTAGAAACGTTCGGTGAGGCGCGCCAAATGCTCTTTTGCAATACCCTCTCCGCGGTCGCGGACTGAAAATGCAATAGCTTTGCCACTGATGCCGGCGACATTTTCGACAGTCTTGACACCAACAGTCACGGTGGACTTCGGACAGCCATACTTTATGGCGTTCTCGATGAGATTGATGGCAACCTGCATCAACTCGTCTTCGCTGCCGTTTACCGGTTCCATGTCTTCGCCGATATCAATTTCAATGGTCTTGTCTTCGGCTTTCGCCCTACCGGACAGGGTTGTTACCGCCCGTTTGACCAGCGTACCCATGTTAACCTTGTCGGATGGGACATGATGTTGACTGGCTTCAACTTTTGAAAGTGACAAAAGGTCAGCAATGAGGCGCACCATTCGGGCAGCCTCGCGCTCCATCAATTCGAGAAAACGCTCACGGGCGGGTGCGTCATCTTTTGCGCGGTCTTTCATGGTTTCGACAAAACCAGAAAGGGCGGTCAACGGAGAGCGCAGCTCGTGGCTGACATTGGCGACAAAGTCCGAGCGCATCTGTTCCGCATGGGCAAGATCGCTCATATCCCGCATGGTAATTGAAAGTACCGTGCCCTCTTCCTTGTAATCCCCAATATTGATCACGTTGAAATTGAACACACCCCCAAGCGGCTGTTCAAGTGAGACTTTTATGGAACCCTCCTTGAGTCCGCCAGCCACATCCCCAACCGCTATGTCATCGATCAGCTGAATGACATCTGGATGCCTGATCAGGCGCACGAAATTGCGATCCAGATATTCGGCACCGAACATCCTGACCGCCATTGTGTTCATGAAAATGATCTGCCGATCCGCGTTGAGGAAAAACAGCGGATCCTGCAGGCTGTTGAGGACAGGTTCAATTTTCAGGGTGTCAAAGATCATGGCAAATGATGTCGGGGCTAAGGAGGAAAAAATCAACAGCTATTTTGTTACTCCGCAATTGTGACATTTTTCCCCGGAAACAGATTGCCTGTTAAAATATCCATGCCTTCACGATGCTTGCCGCGAAGGCTGGTTAGCGCCAAGGCGATTGACCAACATTGAACGTGTTCGTTTCTTGAGACCGTCAATGACACTGAAAAGCGATGGTACGAACAATAGGGACAAAAGCGTGGAGAGCAGCAATCCGCCTATCACTGCCACGGCCATTGGCGCACGAAATTCGCCACCGGTGCCAAATGCAAGCGCACTTGGTACCATGCCTGCAGTCATTGCGATGGTGGTCATAACAATGGGGCGTGCCCGTTTGTGACCAGCGTCGATCATCGCATCCTCTTTCGATATGCCCCTGCCCATTGCCTCACTGGCAAACTCGACCAGCATGATTGCATTCTTGGTAACAATCCCCATCAGCATAAGAAAACCGATTACAACGGAAAGACCGATTGCCGAGCCGTTTAGGTAAAGCCCGAATATGGCCCCCCCAATTGCAAGCGGCAACGACAAAAGTATGGCGACGGGAGTTACAAAGCTGGAAAAAAGCAGCACCAGAACCACGTATACCAACATCACTCCCGCACCCATTGCGAGACCAAAACTGGTGAACACCTCACCCATGATTTCTGCATCTCCGGCGCTTTGTATCGAGGTGCCTTCGGGCATGTTCATCGCAATTGGCAGTTGGGCAATTGCTGCTGTAGCCGGTCCAAGCAGGCCGCCCGGCGCGAGATCGGCCTCAACAGTGGTGCGATACTGCCGGTCATAGCGTTCAATTGAACTCGGACCAGTGGACAGGCGGACATCGGCAATCACGCCGAGAGGAATTGACTGCCCGGATGCATTGGTGATGCGAAGTCCGGACATTTTGAACAGATCATTGCGAACCTCTTCCTCCAGGCGGACAATAATCGGTATCTGCCGCTCACCCGTGTTGAATTTTGCTGCATTGGCCTCAGTTTCACCAATGGTCGCGACCCTGATGGTGCTGGCGAGTGCTGAAGCAGTTATGCCCAATTGCGCCGCCAGCCCGGGCTTGGGCGTGATCTGGATTTCCGGCCTGGGCAATGGCGCCTTGACTGAGGCATTTTCAAGCGATGTGATGGTGTGCATCTGGCTTGCGAGCTCACCGGCAGCACTGGTTGCCGCCTCCTCGCTGTCACCAAGGACGCTGATTGCAAAGTCACGCTGGCCATTTTCCCGCAAGACATAGAGTTTCACATCCGGCACTCCCGCAAGGAGGCCTTTCATTTCCGTCTGCAATTCCTTCAGGCCGCGTTCACGCTCGGATTTTTGTCCGAAATTGACCGTTATTGTTGCCTTGGTATCAGATCCCCCGGAGCCATCAACAAAGACTCGTTGAACTTCCGGTATTTGTTGGATGATTTTTGTGATTTCGCGGGTCGTGCGCCTGATATCGCTCTGTTTTGATCCGGGTGGAAGCTCGACAGAAATGTTTACCCTCCCTGTATCGGTTTCGGGCACAAACTCGGTTGGCAGGAGTGTCGCCGAATAAATGGAAGCGGTAAAAATGCCAAGCCCAAACAGAAGTGTTACGGTACGATTATGTAGGGTTGCCCGCAGGATACGCATGTAAGACCGCATGATGATCCCATCCTTCTCGGGCTCCGGTTCCAATGCGTCCTTGAGAAAATAAGCCGCCATCATCGGCGTTATCAGGCGCGCTACCAAAAGCGAAAACAATACGGCGACAGCCACAGTCAACCCGAACTGCTTGAAGTACTGACCGGCAATTCCACCCATGAAACTGACCGGGGCAAATACCGCGACAATCGAGAAGCTGATCGCAATGACGGTCAGGCCTATTTCGCTTGCAGCTTCCTCGGAAGCCTCATAGGCTGGCTTGCCCATGTGGATGTGGCGGACGATATTTTCGATCTCGACGATCGCATCGTCCACCAGAATTCCGGTTACAAGAGTGATCCCCAGCAGACTGACTGTATTCAATGAAAAACCCAGCATCTGCATGACAAAAAAAGTGGGAATTATCGAAAGCGGCAAGGCAACTGCGGTTATGACTGTTGCCCGCCAGTTGCGCAGGAAAATGAAGACGACAATAATGGCAAGCGCCGCTCCTTCATAAAGCGTCTCCATCGCGCTTGCGTAGTTTCCTTCCGTGTATATTGTTGAATTATCGATCAGGGAAAATTCAAGATTGGGATATTCCTTGATGATCTCTTCGAGGCGCTGTCTTGCCCCTTCGGCAGCTTCGAGATCGCTTGCCCCAATGGCGCGGATTACGCCGAATGCAACGACAGGTTCTCCGTCAAAAAGCGCAAAGGAGGTAGCTTCGCCAGAGCCATCGCTGATGGTGCCGAGTTCATCCAGCCGTACAGTTCTCCCTGCCCCGATATTGAGGGAGGTGGCTGAAAGTTCGTCGATGCTTTTTGCGCTGCCAAGGGCGCGAATGCTGAACTCCTGCCCCGCCAATTCGCCGCTGCCGCCACCCAGATCAATATTCGACTGGCGCAGGCGCGCATTCACGTCACTTGCGGTCAATCCGAGTGCAATCAACCGGTCTGGATCGAGATCAACGCGAATGACCCGATCTGCCCCGCCAATTCTGGTAACCTTTCCCACACCGCTGACGGTTTGCAATTCGCGGGCGATGACTTCGTCGACAAGATAGGAAAGATCCTGAATGGATCTTGTAGGGTCGGAAACGGCATAGGTAAGGATGGGCAGTCCTGTCACATCCAGTCGCTGGATCAGCGGTTCGGTTATCGTCTCCGGCAAATCCGAGCGAACGCCGGCAACCGCATCCTTGATATCGTTGAGCGCGCGGTCCGTATTGGTCTCAAGAGCAAATTCGATGGTAATGCTTGCAAGGCTGTCTGTCGCCTGGGCGGTGACATGTTTGACCCCTGGAACATCGGTGACAGCGCCCTCAATCGGCTTGATGATCTGCGAGATGATTTCCGACGGTGCCGAGCCGGCCTGACTGACATTGATCGTGATAATGGGTATGTCGATGTTGGGGAACTGGGTGACCGGCAGTCTGAAGAAACTGACAATCCCGACAATGCAAAGGACAAGGAACAGGGCTATGGACGGAACAGGCGAACGGATCGCCCAAGTCGACATGTTCATTGCTTTGTCCCATTCTGAATATTCCCGGCAAAAACCGGTTCGATGGTATCGCCATCGCTGAAAAATGCCCCGGCTTTCGCAATCACTGTTTCACCGAGGTCTATGCCCGAAACGATTTCGCGACGTTCCTTCCAGATCAATCCAGCGACGACCGGCTTGCGAACCACCTTGTTGTCGGCAACTGTCAGAACATAACTCATTGTACCATCAACAAGAACGGCGGCGACGGGAACCGTGATTGCGTCACGTTTTTCCGTTACGATCCATCCCGAACCGAATAGACCGCTGCGAAGATTGGCCTTTGCCAAAAGCATCACCTTGACAATTCCCAGCCGTGTAACGGGGTCGACTGTTGGCGGAATCAAGCGAACCCTTCCTTCTATTTCACCCAGTCCGGCAACTGTCAGCTTGACTTCATCTCCTTGCGCCAATGTACCCAAAGCGGTTTCAATCACTTCGGCTTCCAGCTCGATTTCACCGTCGCGAATGATGCGAAACATCGGCTCACCGCCGGAGGTTGCAATAGCACCAATCTTGGCAACCCGCGCAGATATCACACCTGAGACCGGGGCCTTGATGTTTGTACGTTCAAGATTTAGCTCTGCCAGATCCTGCTGCGCCGCCATTTGAACAAGCTGTGCCTCTGCAACGGCAAGACCATCTTCGGCAGCGGCAAGTCCGGCGCTGGCGGTTGCTTCAGCAGCAATTGCCTGATCAAGTGTTGCCTGACTGGTATTGCCTGAACTGCGAAGTTGTTTGGCTCTGCCAAGGGCTGCCTGTGCCTGAACAAGGCCTGCCTTCGCCGAGTTGATCTGACTTGAAGCCTGGCGCACGGCTGCTTTCGCTTTGAGGACTTCGGCGTTTGCCTGAGCCAATTGTGCTTCGAGGGTCTTTTGATCCAGAATGGCCAGCAGATCTCCGGCACGGACAGTATCACCGACATCAACATTGATGGTTTTTATTTCAAATCCGTTCACCTGCGGATTGACCAGCACCTCTTCGCGGGCGACGAGCGAACCGGCGATTGAAACCTGCCCGACAACCTCTGCCATTTCCGCGCGAGTTACGGTTACCGAGGGAAAACGCCGCTGGGTTTGCTCCTGCGCTGCAGTTTCCGCCATGCTAGGGCTGCTCAAAATAATGACAAAGGCAACAATGCATGCGCCGACGCCGGAATGAATAGCGGGAAACGCTGACAAACGTCTTGAGCAGAGGGCAGGCAAGTGAGACGAAAACATCATTTTTCCCAATTTTAATGAATAAAAATCAGGGCAACGCCCCATTGGTTCGTTCGAGATTGCACCCAAATTGACGGGAAACTCAATACAAAGATTGGCAGGCTGATTTGGTTCCGTCCTGTCTCATGACAGGTCAGAGAAATTGCCTGCAACAATCGATTATCAACCTATGAATTGCAAATGCGGCATTATCTGGATCAGGACGATGGTTGCATCCCAACCCCTGGTTCAGAGATCGATCCCTATCACTCCACCCTCTTTCGCTGCCCTCGACTGGCAAAGGATCATTGTGCTTTCACGTTGGGATTTTGAAAGTACAAAGTCACGATGCTCAACCTCACCAGAAACAAGGCCGCACTTGCAAACGCCGCATATGCCATCGCTGCATTTCACATCCACATGAATACCGTTTTCCGCAAGAACGTCAGTGATGGATTTATCGGTTGGTATCAAAAACCGCTTTTCCGACTTTTCAAGTATCAACTCAAATTCCGTGTTGACGTAATCGGGCTGCGCGGGGACCGAGAAATATTCGAGGTGACGCGCCTCTTCGGGAAAACCTGACCGTTCAGCCGCCGCAAGCACCTCACCCATATAGCGGTCTGCGCCGCAGGTATAAACATGCCATCCGGGTTTGTATCCTGCCAGTATTTGGTCAAGATCAGCCCTCGTTCCTTCGTCGGAAATGTGCAGATGGACTTTTTGTGCCCAGGCAAACCCGGAGATTTCATCGAGCATAGCCATGGTTGCCCGCGAGCGGGCTGAGTAATGCATCGCAAAATCCCGGCCTTGCGCATAAAGTTCGTGCGCCATGGCAATCATAGGCGTAATGCCAATGCCACCGCCCATCAGGTACGTTTTCACAGCCTGCTGGGCGAGTGGAAAGTGGTTGATCGGCCTTGAGATGAAAACTCTGCGTCCAACGTTAAAAATGCGGTGCATCAATTTTGAACCGCCACGGCCGTTTTCTTCGCGCAGGACAGCAATCTGGTAGCGTGTCCGGTCGGCAGGATCACCGGACATTGAATACTGGCGCAGGAATTCAGGCGCAATGACAATATCAAGATGGGCACCGGCCTGCCAGGCGGGAAGCTGTCCGCCCATAACTGGTTCAAATTCATACACAGTTATGCCATCTGCGCTGGCTTTGGCCTTGGAGACCACAACCTCGATCACCGGGCTTTCACTTTTGTCGGCGGTCCTGTGCACCATCTCCAGATCATTGCGTGCAATTCTCTGGCGGTACTCCTTTGCCGTCACCAATGCCTTGTATGCCTTTATGCCCGCTTCACGGTCCATCGGGAACGGATAGGGATAGGGATGTGGCGCAAGTGGTGCGGGGTAGACCGCCAAAGTCTGGTTTTCATACTTGAGATCGAGATTTTTTTGCAGCGCCCGCGCATTGACCGGATTTTTGGTGGGGCGATAGCCACCATCCTCTTCGATCTCGAGGTCCCACCACCATTTCTTGGCAGGATTGAGCGTGCCGTTGCTGACAACATCGTCGAGCCTTGCAAGAGCAGGCGCAAGTTTGGGAACGTTCATCGCAGCCCAGCGAAAAGGCTTTTCCTTGAAGACGCCCTCAAGGTTCCATGGGCAGGTTTTCATACAGCGCCCACACATTGCACCGCCGGGGGTGGTGATGCGGTAAGTTGCGCATTTCTGGCTGTCTGATTTCCAAATCTCATATCCGTTGAATATCAGCTTGGGTCCGGCGGTAATGGCACCTGAAGGACATTCACGGGCGCATTTGTTGCAGGATTCGCAGAAAGTCTGCAGACCGAAATTGATCGGCTTGTCATGAACCATTGGCAGGTCGGTTGTCACCACACCCGATTTGAGCCGGGGGCCAAGAAACGGGTTGAGGATTACTTCCCCAATGCGGCTTACTTCGCCTAGGCCGGACAAGAGCAGCAAAGGCGGCTGCAGCACTTCGCCGTCCATCACTGTGTGGGCTTTGGCCTTGTAACCGAGATTTCTGATCTGCCTTGCGATCACACCGCCCAACAGGGAGAAACGAAGATAGGCGCGCATGGATTGGGCAACGCTGATCCAATCGTCTCCGCTGGCGCCTTCCATCGTTTCGTAACCTTGATCCACAATCATGGAAATCGCCTGATTGTGGGGCGGGTCGATCATTTCACCGCGCGCATCATGGCTGTACCAAGCCCATGCAGGGCACCGCGAAATACCGACAGCGTCAATGCCGAGATAGTAGCTTGTGGCCTTGACCAATTCAGCCGCCTGCTGCGGTGTGAGCAAAATCTTTTCGCTTGCTGTTCCGCCATCCTGAAGCAACACCAACGCACCGAGCAGACGCCTTTGGGCCATGGATGGAGCGGCCTTGCGCACATAGTGTCCGCCTTTCGCGCCCTCCTGCAATTTTTTTCCCATGTCGCCAAACTGGGCTCGGGCAAACATGTCGGCCCGTTTGGGTACGCGGGCGACGCGCGGTTCATCAATATAGGTAGTTGGCGTCTCCACCCGTTTCAGTTTTTCAAACGGATGGGCCCCGTCTACAAACCTTCGGCTCGCATAGGGCACCGCATTAAACGCATTTTTTGCTGACCTTGTACCCAGTTTCCATTTCAGTCCAAAGGCTCGCTTTGGCTGTTCTTTCAGCGAAGCAAGGGCTAGATCCGGCGCGATCTCAAAATTGGTCGTTACCGCCGCAAGCCCGAAACGTGTTCCAATATAAGGATGAACCAATAGACCATCTTCGACACTGGCAAGGCCAGCCAAAACAGCGAGCCGGTTGAGATCAACATCCGAACTTGCAACCGTATGGCCTTTGGCTTGATAACCAAGCAAGCGCAGATAATTGGCAAGAACTACTGCGGTTTCTGCAGCCAAAAGTCCGGCGCGATGGGCTTGTGCATCTGCAATCCATTCGGTGCCCGGTTCATCCGGCATTGGGTCGCGGGGGTTTTCATAGAGAAACACGAGAGCATGCGTGTGTGCTTCAACGGATGATGGCTCTGCTTCCATCGCCTCTTTGAGATCAGCCATGATCATGTCGATGCCTGAGGCGAGTGTCTTGGTCTGGCGCGTTTTGAGATCGTTCGCCAAACGGGCAACATCAGGGTTTTGAACTGGTTGGGCAAGTACCGCACTTGTCGGCAAGAGGCTGACACCGACGCCGGCAGCATCGGCAAAATAGCCGAATGACTTAAGGTGATTGGCACGCTCCAACGGATCGGTGGGCGCACCTGCTAGAGCCTTGTTGATCTGTCCGTCGCGGATTGCATCAAGCATTGCCAGATGCTCGCGCATTGCATTGACAATCGATCGGGGATCAGCGGAACGATCAAATGAAAGCTCTTTAAAAGGCGGCACATGATCGAGTTCAGGCATTTCATGTCTGCGGACTAGCAACTCGACAGGATATGGGCCCATGTGAACAGGACGCGATTTATTCGAGAAAAAACGTTGATTCATTTATTGCCCAGAAATTTGGATCGCCCGTTGGAGGACATTGCAGATTTACCAATACCAGAAAGCATGAACCAGCATGGGTAAATAGGCAATTGCCGAAAAATGGAAAGCGATGCACTTGATCTTGCAAATGCCAGCGGTATTACTTGCGATCGAATGTCTGCAGATGAATCGGTGAGAACGCTTCAATTCAGGCTTCAAATCATAATCAATTCAGGACAGACCAGCATGAAACGCTCCGAGATCAATTCGATCATGTCTGATGCCAATGACTTTATACGATCCTTCGGTTTCGTATTGCCACCTTTTGCCTATTGGTCTGCTGCCGAAATGGTTGAACGCAAGCATGACATATCCGCCATTATCAATGCGCGTTGCGGGTGGGATATTACTGACTACGGCGCGGGAAATTTTGACGAACTGGGCTTGTTTCTGTTTACCCTGCGCAATGGCCTTTTGGCGGATCTGCGCCGAGGCGGTGGTATGTGCTATGCAGAAAAGCTGCTGATTTCCCGCAAAAATCAATTATCACCGATGCATACCCATGTAATCAAGGCAGAGGACATTATCAACCGGGGTGGAGCAACGATGGTTGTCGAATTGTTCGGTTCGGATGAAGAGGGCAATTTTTCAGAGACTACCGGCGGAACAGTCATGTGTGACGGGATAGCTCGCCCTTTTAAACCGGGTGAGAAGTTGAAATTCAATCCAGGTGAGAGCCTGACATTGATGCCCGGTGACTGGCATGCATTCTGGGGTGAGGGTGGTGATGTCTTGATCGGCGAAGTATCAACTGTCAACGATGATGAAACCGACAATATATTCCGCGAAAAGATCGGTCGCTTTGCCACTATCGAGGAAGATGTCGAACCGGCCCATTTGCTCGTGTCGGACTATAGAACCTGGCTGACCTGAAATGCTTGCTCCGGCGTTTCCATCTGCAGGCAGCGAACCCATGTAGTATAATAATCGTGGCAAATGGATCAAAAATGCAGTTCAAGTTTTCAGGTGACAATCAGGAAGGCATTCATGATAAGGTGCGGTCTGCAAAAATAACACTGCTCCCCAAATCGGAATCCGGCCAAAATGACTAGTTCAAGACACAACGGAACCTATCTGACCGTGTTGGTGGTTTTGGGTTTCAGTCATCTCTTGAACGACATGATGCAATCCCTGATCCCTGCGGTCTACCCAATCCTCAAGCAGGAGTATGCGCTCGACTTCGTGCAGATCGGCATGATCACCATGACTTTCCAGATCGCCGGAGCCATGCTGCAACCTGTCGTTGGAATAGTTGCTGACAAACACCCGATGCCCTATTCACCTGTTGTCGGTATGATGTTCACCCTTTCAGGGCTGGTCAGCCTCGCCTTTGCGCACAGTTATTCAGTCATACTGCTTTCGGTTACTCTGATTGGCATTGGTTCCTCGATTTTTCATCCCGAGGCGACCCGTGCCGCACGCTATGCTGCCGGCAATCGTCAAGGCTTGGCACAAGGCATCTTTCAGGTTGGCGGACAGGCGGGTGGCGCACTCGGGCCGGTTTTTGCCGCCTTCATTATCGTACCCTTTGGCCAACCAAGCCTTGCCTGGTTTGCCATCGCGGCGTTGTTGGCAATGATGCTTTTGACATGGATAGGCAGCAAGCAGCGCCAGATCAGCGCGCACTACATGGCGTTGCGCGAGGCGAATGGCAAAAACAAGGTAGCGGCTGTTCAACACGCACCTTTGACCATCGGTGTCGGGCTTGTGGTTCTTACCCTCCTGATGTTTGTCAAGAATGCATACGGTGAGAGTTTCCGCTCTTTTTACACTTTTTACCTGATTGAAAAGTTTGGCCTCTCCATCCAGTCGGCGCAGATGATGCTTTTCATCTTCATTTTGGCAGCGGCGGTTGGTGTGGTGATAGGGGGTATTGCCGGCGACCGGGTCGGACGTTACCGCATCATATGGATTTCCGTACTCGGCCCCTTGCCGCTGACGCTGATCCTTCCCTACGCAGATCTGTTCTGGACAGGGGTTCTAACCGTTGCGATCAACCTGATCATGGCAAGCGCGTTTGCCTCTATCCTGATTTATGCGATGGACCTTTTACCCAACCGCATCGGGTTGATCGGCGGTTTGTTTTACGGGTTGAATTTTGGCCTTGGCGGCATAGCTGCAGCGCTGCTCGGGGTTTTGGCTGACCGGCTCGGTATAGAGGCAGTCTATCAAATTTGCGCCTTTTTGCCGCTTGCCGGTTTGCTGGCCTGGTTTCTGCCCCGCATCGATGAGGGTTCGACAGGAACAGTCGAGAGCAAGCCGGCAGTCTGACTTTTATTCTCCCGCTGCCTTCCACTCCTTGTAACGCATCCAGACATTCGCACCCCATTGCGCAAAAGGTTGCGGCGGAAGTTTCTCAGGGCGAGGCTCTGCGGTAAAGTGGCGGGTGATATCGCTTTCAATTCCCAATGCAAGTTCGGCAGCGCCAATGCCGGTGAGCGTTCCGCGTGCCGTACCGAGACCGTTCTGGACACAGGCTGAATAAACACCCTTGTTGATCTCGCGCATCACGGCGACCGAATTGAGGCTGAGACAAAGGTGTCCCGCCCAACTGTATTGCTGGCGTACGCCTTTCAACATTGGAAAACGCTGGTCAAATTTGCGGCGATGCACGCTGGCGGCACGGGCGACATCATCGTTGGTAGCAGCCATTCCCCTTCTCATTGTGGCGCAGGTGCGTGTGATGATCCGGTTGCCTCCCTGCCCCGAATCAATACGGCGCATGGTGGTGCCCATGGGATCAGATGGTGTGATGCCCCAGCGAGAATGCCCTCCCAACCTTGCCATCGCATCAGTTCCCAACTCCTGTGTCATGGAGGCATAAAGAAAAATCTGCAGCAATCGGCCACGTTCAATACCGAAACTTTCAAGGTGGCCATTGTTGGCGAGAATGATGCGTGATGCCTTGATCGTCCCGCTGGGGGTTTTAACCATCCAGCCAGAACCCGAGCGCTCAAATCCGGAGACGGGAGATTCTTCAAAGATTGATACACCCTGCAATCGCAAGCCTTGCGCCATGCCCCGCACATAACCCGCTGGTTGCAGCATTACTGTCCCTGGGGTGTACAAGCCGGAAAAGTAGTGGGAACTGCCTGTAATCTCCCGCATTTGTGCGGCGTCCAGCATTTCATGTTTCTCGCCGATCGCATCAAGGTGTCTGGCATAGCTTTGATTACCCGAATTGGCTGAATAGCCCGCCGCACCGTTGATCTTGCCGCATTCATCAAAGTAATTGCGGTTGATTGTGAATTCCTCAACCGCCGAGCGGGCAAAGGATATTGCTTGCCGGTTCAAAGCGATCAGCTTGCGGTCAGCGTCCGTCCCGGCGCCTGCATAATCGTGCGACGTCAGTTCATGCGGCAGATCAATCATGAAACCGGAATTGCGCCCGGAGGCCCCTTCGGCAATCCTGCCAGCCTCAAGCAGGGTCACCTTGAGCGACGGATCAAGTTGCAACAGGCGCCGGGCGGCGGATAATCCGGCAAAACCGCCCCCTACAATTACGATATCGGCTGTAGCATTGCCTTCAAGGATTACTGGTAAAGGCGCAGCCTCAAGAATTGCATTCCATGCGGCAAGTCCGCGCTGGACCGGCAGATGTCTGGCTCGATAAGACGAATTGGCTGTTTCGCTCAAGCCACAGCCTCGTCTTCATCATCGGATAGATCTAGCCAGATCGTTTTCAATTGTGTGTACTGATCATGGGCATGAATGCCGTTATCCCTTCCGCCAAAACCCGATTGTTTGAACCCGCCGAACGGCGTTGAAATATCTCCCTCGCCAAAGGAGTTCACCGTAACGGTTCCCGCCCGAAGCATACGTGCGCCGCGAATTGCCCGCTTAGCATTGCCTGTGAAGAGGGATGCGCAAAGCCCGTAGTCTGTATCGTTGGCGATCGAGATTGCTTCATCGAAACTTTCAACCGTAATGACTGTTAGGACGGGTCCAAAAATTTCCTCGCGGGCCAGTTTGCCCTTGTTGTCTTTTACTTCAACTATCGTCGCCTCAACAAATGCGCCACCACTGGATTTGCCACCAAAACGGATAATCCCGGCCTTTTCCAGATATCCACATACCTTGTCGAAATGGGTTTTGGAGACAAGCGCGCCCAGCCTCGTATCGGGGTCCAGCGGATCGCCGACATTCCAGTGTCTTGCATGGGCTTCAATGCGGGCAAGAAGTTCATCCCTGACAGCCTTGTGGACAATCAGCCTTGAGATTGCCGAACAATTTTCACCCATGTTCCAGAACGCACCTTGCACGATATGCTGGGCTACGCGGTCAAGATTTTCGGCATCATCCATCACAATGGCAGGGTTCTTTCCGCCCATTTCCAACACCACTTCCTTGACATTGGATTGGGCCGAATAGGAAAGGAACTTTCGCCCTGTCACGGTCGAACCGGTGAATGAAACTGCGTCAATATCCATGTGACAACCGATGGGTTCTCCAACTTCGGCCCCACCACCCGGCACAACATTGAAAACGCCTTTGGGGACGCCCGCTTCTATCGCGAGTTCTGCGATTCGCAGTGCGGTCAGCGAAGTTTCAGCTGCGGGTTTTACCACCAGTGAACACCCGGAGGCGAGAGCAGGACCGATTTTCCAAGCAAGCATCAAAAGTGGAAAGTTCCATGGCAACACAATGCCGACAACGCCGACCGGTTCACGCACAATCATTGCAATGTGGTTGTCCGAGGCAGGCGAGACCTGATCATAGATCTTGTCGATCAACTCGGCGTGCCATTTGAGGCAATTGATCGTTTCGGGGATATCCACTGTTGCGCAGTCATAGATCGTCTTGCCGCTGTCGAGCGATTCCATCACGGCCAGTTCATGGCGGTTTCGCGTGATCAACTTGCACAATCTGACAAGCACCTGCTTGCGTTCACCCGGATGGAGCTTCGACCATCGGCCGTCATCGAAAGCTGCCCTCGCCTTCTCCACGGCAAGATCGACATCTGATGCGTCACAGGCGGCTATGTCCGCCAGCTTTTTCCCGGTTGCCGGATTGAATGTTTCAAATGTCCTGCCTGAAATGGAAGGACGACTGGAACCATTGATAAAGGCACCTGTCGGCAGATCAAGGCCGGCGGCAATCGAGTGATATTCTTCTTTGGTCAGCAAATCCATGGTTCAACCTTCCGCAACAATGTCGGCAATTGTTTTCTTCAAAACGCGTATCACCTGCTCCAGGGAACGCTTGTCATCCTTGTTCAGACCCGTCAGTGGTCTGCGAACTGCGCCTGTATCTATGCCTGCAAGTTTGACACCTTGCTTGATCGTCTGAACAAATTTGCCACCCTGCTCAAGCAGGTTCATCAGCGGCAACATTGCCGACATGATGCGGCGGCCCTTGATAAAATTGTTCTCGATTACACAGGCCTGATAAAGCGCAAGATGTTCTTCGGGCAGAAAGTTCGATCCTCCGCAAACCCAGAACGGCGCGCCCCATGCAAAAAATTCCAACGCCTGATCATCCATGCCGCAACCCAATTGGATGTGCGGATAGTCGCGCGCCAGAACATGGACCCGGTTGATGTCGCCAGAACTTTCCTTGATGCCGCAGAAATTGCGCGAGCGGGCGACGCGGTCGAGAAACTCGTCACCCATCATGGTGCCTGTGCGCCCCGGATAATTGTAAAGCATCACCGGCAAGTTGGCTGCCTTGTCGATTGCCAGCGCATTGAGGGCATTCTCTCGTTCTGTTGGAACAGCGTAAGGAGGCGAGGCTAGCAGGATCGCATCGGCTTTCATCTCGCGGGCAGCGCCAGCCAGAGCGATGCTGTCATTGGTGAGCATTGCTCCTGTGCCAACAATAAACTGGACACGATTTTTTACCCGCTCGCGGCTGAACCTGGCGATCTCAATGCGCTCGACAACGCCTTGCGTGTAATTCTCTCCGGTAGAGCCGCCCGAAATCAATCCATGAACGCCTTTTCCAATCAGGAATTCGATCACTTCGGCAAGGGCATCATAGTCAACATTTCCGTCAGCCTTGAAAGGCGTGACAAGGGGTGTGTAGATGCCCTGAAAAAGAAAAATCGGTGTCATCGGTGATTTTTGGGTCATTGGATATTCACGCTGTCCTGGAGTTTGAAAGGCTGAGATTGCCAAGGGGGGCCTCAAGACCCTGCGGGGTGACAAAAAGTTCGATCTGCCCCCGTGACAAATTCCAGTGCTCCCCGGCAAGTTCAGCTGCGCGGACGTCGTCCCGCTGCCTGATCGCTTTAATCAGGTCGTCATGCTGTTGGCTGGCTTTTGACAGATTGCCTGCCATCTCGTTGTTCACGGGTTTGTAAAAAGTCATCCCTATGCGGGCATGGTCAATAAGCAAACGCTTGAACGATGGCAAAAGATAGACATTGGCCGCCATCTCTCCGGTTATCTGGTGGAACCTGTAATTGGCCAGTGTTCGCTCGACGGGAGAGCCCATTCGCAATGCGGCAACAAACTGGTCCTGCGCCTGCTGGAGCTTGTCCAGTTGCTGGCTTGTCCTGTTTTGTGCCGCCAGTTGAAGGATAGCGCCATAGATCATTGGCGCTGCAAGAAAAAAATCACGAAGAGTAGTGTAGGACATGTCTGAAACGCGCGCACCGCGGTTTTCACGCAGTTCCACATATCCCTCGCCAGCCAGCTCCCGCAACACTTCGCGCAAGGGCGTGCGGGAAAGGCCGTACCTTTCAGACAGCCGCGCTTCGTCCAGATCAGCGCCCGGGCGCAGCTCAAGGGTCAATATTGCGATCCTCAACTCGTCAAAGAGCCGCACTTTCGGACTTGCGGTGTTTTGCTGAACAGACATGCCAGTTCCATAAATTTCATTATTGTATACAAAATGCATACAATAATGAACCTGTCAATCAGGAAACTCCTGACAATGATGTGTCGCAAATTGCAATTGATATTGGCCATATATCGGGCTAATTGTGTCTTTGATGGTTCAGCCAAGCATCGCGCGGCTGATTAAAAGGGAACACGGTGAGGAATAGCCAACAGGCGCCGAAACCGTGGCTGCCCCCGCAACTGTAAACGGGCCAGGCTGTCCATTTGCCACTGGTTGAAAAACCAGGAAGGCGGACCAGCTAGAAGACCGCAAGCCAGGAGACCTGCCGTCAATTTCGCGCAATGCGCATCACAATAACCAACCGCACGGTGGGTGCGGGAAAGGGACTGACATGCATATCGAACCTGGCGTCGTAGATGGCGCCAAAATTCTCCTCAGCTACGCAACTGCAGCTGTTTCGTTCGGCCTTGCCGGCAAGCTGGCTATGGAGACAGTAAAAAACAAAAACCTGAATGACGGCGGCATTGGCGCGCTGGCCATTCGATCAGTTGCCACAACTGCGTTGACTTTTTCGTTCTTCGAACTGTTGCCGCACTACCCGGTCGGGGTATCGGAAGTTCATCTTATTCTCGGTTCAACCCTGTTTCTGCTTTTCGGTGGCGGTGCTGCCTCCATCGGGCTTGCGCTCGGCCTGTTGATCCAGGGATTGTTGTTTGCACCGTTCGACCTGCCGCAATATGGCATGAACGTTACAACGCTGCTGGTTCCGCTCTGGGGCATCAGCTTGCTGGCAAAGCGCATCATCGCGCCAACGACACGCTATGTGGACTTGAAATACACACAGGCATTGGCGCTTTCGACTGCCTATCAGGCAGGGATCGTTACCTGGGTCGGTTTCTGGGCTCTTTACGGCCATGGCTTTGCAGCTGAAAACATTGCTGGTATCGCTTCCTTTGGGGCCGCTTATATGACAGTCATTCTGCTTGAACCTCTGGTTGATCTTGGTGTTCTGGCTGTTGCAAAGACTTTTGATGGCGCAACCCGCAACGCAGCATTCAACCAGCGTCTCCACGCAGCAGGCTGAAGCGAAGAAAAATGGAGCGGCGTCGGACAAGGCATCGCTCTTCATTGTCCGCAATACCTGGATCAGGGTGCCCGAAACAACGGAAAAGGAACTTACCATGATAAAATACCTTTCAGCCCATTTTGCCACAAGCAGCAAACAAGTCCTGGTCGCCATCGCGATCTTCATGACACTTGTCGCAACCCCAGTCATGGCCCATACAGGCGAGGGAATGACCGGCGGGTTTCTTAGCGGACTTGCACATCCCATATTCGGTTGGGACCATGTTGTTGCCATGGTTGCAGTCGGTCTTTGGGGTGCAGTGCTTGGCAGCCCGGCAATCTGGATACTGCCAATCACATTTCCACTGGTGATGGCGCTTGGTGCAGCGCTCGGAATTGCCGGTATTCCTGTTCCACACATTGAAACCGGCATCGCCCTTTCGGGTGTTGTCCTTGGCCTGCTGGTTGCCTTTCTTGTGCGTGCTCCCATCGCCGTGGCGGCTGCCATAGTAGCGGTTTTTGCCATCTTTCATGGCTACGCCCATGGCACCGAATTGCCAGATGCAGCCAATCCGTTTGCCTATGCCATCGGATTTGTGATCGCAACAGGCGCGCTACACCTCATCGGTATTCTTTTCGGAAACTTCACTCGGTTAAGCTGGGGGAACTGGGCCATTCGTGCTGGTGGGGCGGTGATAGCCCTGGTGGGTGCAGCATTCCTTGCAGGCGTTGCCTGAAACTGAAAAGAACATCAGACCGTGACAACAGATTCAGGTTTATTGCAACTCCGACCCCTTGGGGTCAGACGCGCCTTGGAATTCGTCATTGAGAAATGTCGCCTTGCTGCAGCTATGGTTTTCATGGTTTTGCCTGCCAATGAAGTCTTGGCCCATGATTTCGGGCTGGGTGGTGATTTTTACGGCGAGTTTCAGGAGGGAATTTCTGCCACGCTCGGCGAACTGCCAGTGATGATCGCGATTGTGACAGCAGGCTTTCTTTTCTCTTTGTGGGATAGGGATGGCCTGCCTCGCGTCTGGCTGGCATTTTTGGCGGGGTCTGTCATAGGCTTGATATTGCCGATTTTCCTGTCACCCGAACCTGTATCCCTCGCCTATGCAACAGCAACTTCGATCGGGCTATTGGCTGCCGCTGCCTTTCGCCCTAACATAAACATCATGCGGGTTATCGCCTTTCTTGCAGGATGTTTACCACCCTTTGCCATGCTAAGTGGCCATGCTGCTGGCAGCGTTCCTGCCGGTGCCTATCTTGGAATTGTGTTCGCGCTCAACGTGGTGCTTGCCATTTCCGCGAGCCTGGTATCGCTTTGGCTCACCCGGTTTGACTTCAATTGGGCATCCATAGCAATTCGCGCGCTCGCCTCCTGGCAGGTGGCCGTTGCAGTCATGGCTTTTGCCTTTTTGCTACGCTGAGCGATGTGAAAACAGGACCGCGAACCGTACTTCAACTGAAAGCTTCGACCGGAAGCGCGACGAAGCCTTGCCCGCCGGAATACAAACAGTTTACTATCAGCTTATGAGCGATGATAGAAACAAACCAATCTTCAAAATCCGGATCGTGTTTGGCCCCCATGAAATGATGGGGCCGGGCAAGGCGGAACTTCTGGAGCGCATCGACAGTTGTGGCTCCATAGCAGCGGCGGGGCGTGAGATGGACATGAGCTACAAACGCGCCTGGGAACTGATTGGAACGCTGAACGCGATGTTCAAGGCGCCGCTTGTTGAGCGAACCCGCGGTGGACCAGGAGGCGGTGGAGCATTTCTGACTGATCTTGGACGGGAAGTCTTGTCGCTCTATCGGGCTTTGGAAGAGGACGCTGCGGCAGGCAGCGCCAAGCGGATGCAGGCGCTGTGTACATTGCTGAGCGATATTCCCGGAGAAAAATAGCGCTTGACTCGAAAAGAGAACTGTTTAGATATGTTTTTGAAAACATATCCAGATGGAAGCCACGCATGTGCTTTTTCGTTTACCGCGGTCCCTTGTTTGCAGTGCTTGTTTCAGCTTTGCTTTCAGCCAGCACCCTGAATGCACAGGCTGACACCGCACTAGCTGCGGTTGCAGCGAATTTTGCCGAAACTGCCGAAACTTTGCTGCCATTATTTCATGACCAAACCGGTCATGACATTCAATTGACAACCGGCTCAACAGGAAAGCTTTATGCGCAGATCGGAAAAGGCGCTCCGTTTGACCTTTTGCTGTCTGCGGATGCCGAAACGCCAGCGCGCCTGATCAAGGAAGGCAATGCGATCAGGGAAACAAATTTCACCTATGCAACAGGACAACTGACGCTG
This sequence comes from Salaquimonas sp., assembly GCA_041736675.1. GTDB lineage: Bacteria > Pseudomonadota > Alphaproteobacteria > Rhizobiales > Rhizobiaceae > Salaquimonas. The sequence continues at coordinate 2,383 of JBGSTD010000058.1, read as the reverse complement.
TGGAGCAAGGATGCCGATCGCATCGAAGGGAACGGGCGCAAAGCCCTTGAAAATCCCCAACTTCGTTTCGTAGCTATAGCTAACCCCGATCTTGCGCCATATGGAGTTGCTGCGCGGGAGACACTTCAGTCACTGGGTCTTTGGGATACGCTCCAGCCAAAGATCGTCATGGGTCAGAATATCGGTCAGGCAAATTCGATGGTTGCCTCAGGGGCTGCCGAATTGGGGTTTGTCGCGCTTTCGGCTGTTCTAAGTCCGCGCACCAAAGAGAAGGGCAGCCGCTGGGACGTGCCGCAGGATTTGTTCACTCCAATCCGGCAGGATGCTGTGCTGCTTAACCCGGGCAAGGACAATGCAGCCGCGAGAGCTTTTCTCGACTTTCTGCGTACTAAAAAGGCGGCTGAGGTGATCAGGCGCTTTGGATACGAAATGGCTGAATGATATGGAAATGCCCGACACAGGACCCCTTTTTCTAACAATCCGCCTTGCGATGGTCACAACACTTATCCTGCTTTTGATCGGAACACCGATTGCCTGGTGGCTTGCCTTTACCCGCTCGCGGATGAAATCGGTGATCGAGGCAATTATGGCGCTACCGCTCGTGCTACCTCCAACTGTGCTGGGATTTTACCTGCTCTTGGTTTTAAGTCCCAACTCCTTTCTGGGGGGGATGTGGCTCGCAGTAACAGGATCGACACTGACCTTTTCGTTTACCGGTCTTGTCATCGCCTCGGCGTTTTATTCGTTGCCATTCATGGTTCAGCCCTTGCAGGGCGCATTCGAGGGGGTTGGGCGCGCGCCACTCGAGGCGGCAGCATCCTTGAGGGCAACGCCGCGCGATGCATTTTTCAGCGTCGCTTCGCCGATGGCGGTTCGCGGCTACCTGACAGCCATTGTTCTTACCTTTGCACATACAATCGGTGAATTTGGTGTGGTATTGATGGTAGGGGGCAACATACCTGGCAGCACAAAAGTGGTATCAATCCAAATCTATGAAGAAGTTGAGACGATCAACTACGCTTCTGCCCACAGCCTCTCGGCAATCCTGCTTGTTTTTGCCTTTATTGTCCTCCTCGCAGTCTACACCTTCAACCGCCGCTTTCCGGTCAACCTCGGGTAGATCATGTCAGACCTCAAAGTGGATGTGCGCGTTGGTTACAAGGATTTTTCCCTCGAGATTGCTCAGGTGTTTCGTGGAGAGGGTATCACCGCAATCTTTGGCCCGTCGGGCTGCGGCAAGACCACCCTATTGCAAATCATCGCAGGGTTTGAGCGTACCGCCACCGGAAGCATCCTCCATGGCGGCGAGACCTGGATGGACAAGCGATCCTTCATGCCACCGCATCAGCGAGGAGTTGGTTATATTTTCCAGGATGCCCGGCTCTTTCCGCATCTCTCGGTTCGCGGAAATCTCGACTTTGCCCACAAACGCGCTGCCGGTTTGCCTGCCCAATATTCCATCGACGACGTGTTGGACATTCTTGAACTTGCTCCCCTTCTATCCCGCAGTACATTGCAGCTTTCAGGCGGCGAAAAACAGCGGGTCGCCATCGCTCGCGCACTTCTGTCTGCTCCGCGCCTGATCCTCGCGGATGAACCGCTTGCCGCGCTGGACGAAGCCCGCAAGGCAGAAATCCTGCCTTACTTCGAACGCCTGCGCGACGAAATTAAATTACCAATTCTTTACGTTAGCCACTCTGCCTCCGAAGTGGCACGGCTGGCTACAACGGTCGTGGCGCTGGCGGCGGGACAGGTTGTTGCGCAAGGCCCCGCCGAAGAGGTGTTGAGCAATCCGGCCGTGTTGCCTGCTGGTGTCCGCGATGCGGGCGCATTGCTGATTGCACGCGTTGCAAGACATCATAATGACGGGCTGACCGAACTTGATGCAGGCGGTATTCCGCTTTTCCTGCCCCATGTTACTGCCAAGCCGGGACACAGATTGCGCATCAGGATAGCAGCACATGATGTGATCCTCTCATGCAACCGGCCGGACGGACTGTCAGCGCTCAACATTCTGCCGTGTGTCGTTCAAGAGCTGCGTAGCGGCAAGGGTCCCGGCATCCTTGTCGCCCTCACCACACCGGCAGGCAGACTGCTCGCACATATCACCCATCGATCCGCCGGGGCCATGGGCCTCACCGAGGGAATGCATCTTTATGCAGTGATCAAAGCAGTCGCGACTTGCTCCAATGATATCGCGGGCTGATATTCAAGTCAGCCGCAAGACATGATTGAATACAAGTTGACCTTCCCGAGAGATGGGTCACACTTTATTCCGGAGACATAGGTTACACTTTTGGCCTTTGCGGGAGGAACGCGAGGTGCCGTGGAAGGAGTGTAACGTTATGGATGAGCGTATCAAATTCATTGGCCGGATACTGGA
>JBGSTD010000005.1:0-17944 GCA_041736675.1 Salaquimonas sp. | reverse complement strand
CAGACATTCCCAAAGTTCTTTCCGGCGACAGCCTTCCTGAGATCGTCGAGATACGCGGAGAGGTTTATATGACCAAATCCGCTTTCGCTGAATTGAACAAACGCATGGCTGATGAAGGCAAGCCGCTTTATGTCAATCCGCGCAATACTGCGGCGGGTTCGCTGAGGCAACTCGACAGTGCCATCACCGCACAGCGTCCATTGAAATTTTTTGCCTATGCCTGGGGCGAAATAAGCGAAATGCCTGCCGATACCCAAATGGGCATGGTGCAGCAAATGTCCCATTGGGGTTTTGTCACCAACCCCTTGATGAAACTGTTTAAGACGCCCGAAGCGCTTTTGTTGCATTACCACCAGATAGAGGAAGACAGAGCTTCACTCGAATATGACATTGACGGAGTAGTCTACAAGGTCAATGATCTGGCCTTGCAGACACGGTTAGGGTTCAGGGCGAACAATCCCAGATGGGCGATTGCCCACAAGTTTGCGGCAGAAAAAGCGTGGACACTGCTCAAGGATATTGAAATCCAGGTCGGTCGCACAGGTGCTTTGACGCCTGTTGCCCGGCTTGAGCCCGTTACGGTGGGCGGTGTGGTCGTTACCAATGCGACGTTGCACAATGAGGATTACATCAAGGGAATCGGCAATAACGGCCAGATGATCCGTGATGGCAAGGATTTGCGGATAGGCGACACGGTGATGATCCAGAGGGCAGGTGACGTCATTCCCCAGATCCTTGATGTTGATCTGGACCGCCGACCGCCGGAGGCAGCTACGTTCAAGTTTCCACAAATTTGCCAGGCCTGTGGCAGCCATGCCGTGAGAGAAGTCAACGTGGCAACCGGCAAGATGGACTCGGTTCGCCGCTGTACGGGCGGACTTGTGTGCCCCGCCCAAGCGGTTGAGCGGCTGAAGCATTTTGTCGGGCGCAATGCCTTTGACATTGACGGCCTTGGCGACAAGCAGATTGATGCGTTTTACCGTGATGGCATGATCCTCAACGCGGCTGACATTTTCACTTTGCGTGAAAGGGACCAACGTTCGCTCAAGCGTCTCAAGGATCGCGAAGGGTGGGGCGCAACAAGTGCGTCGAAACTGTTTGATGCAATTGATGCCCGCCGAAATATTGATTTTTACCGCTTTATATTCGGGCTTGGTATCCGCCATGTGGGTGAGCAGACGGCCAAGGATCTGGCCAAAGCCTATCATGAGGTTGGTGTATTTACTTCGGCCATGATGAAAGTGGCCAATGGAGATGTTGAGGCCACAAGCGACCTCATGGCAATCGACGGGATTGGACAGACCGTTGCAGGCGCGCTAAAGGAATTTTTTTCCGAAATCAGAAATATGGCAGTATATGACGCGCTACTTGAGCAGATTTCACCCAAATCGCCAGAGCGTGCCGACACGTCCTCGCCGGTGGCCGGAAAAACCATCGTCTTTACCGGCTCACTGGAAAAGATGACACGCGATGAGGCAAAGGCCATGGCTGAACGCCTTGGAGCCAAGGTCTCAGGTTCGGTTTCGGCCAAAACCGATATTGTTGTTGCCGGGCCTGGTGCGGGATCGAAACTGAAAAAAGCGCAAGAGCTCGGAATTAAAACGATGGATGAAGACGGTTGGCTCGCATTGGCAGGCATGAATGAGTAATTCAATGCGTAGTGAAAAGCCGGTTGCAACATTGAAATCGGAAGCCCGTGACGGATTGAAGGATTTCCTGCCGCTGATGCTGCCGGTACTTGCTTTCGGCATGATGTTTGGCGCTGCCAGTGTCGCAGCCGGATATTCAATCGGCGTATCGCTGTGGTCGTCGATTGCGATTTTTGCCGGTGCCAGCCAGTTTGTTTTTCTCGAGGTCAACCGGCTGGGTGTTCCTGCATGGTCGGTAGTACTCGCTGTGTTTGCGGTCAATTTCCGTCATATCCTTTATTCGGCGGCGATAGGCAACAAGATCGGCCATTTTTCATTTTTGCAGAAGTTCTGGGAATTTTTTCTTCTGACCGACCTGCAATTTGCCAACACCGAAAACCGTCATGAAAAGAGCGGTGGCAATGTTCCGGTAAGCGCCGCCTACTATTTCGGTTTCGGTATTGCTTCCTATGTCCTTTGGGTTGTCGCAACATTCATCGGGGCAGTTTCGGGCAGTTTCATCAGCGATCCGGCGAGCATAGGGCTTGATTTTGTCCTGCCGATTTATTTCCTTTCGATCCTCATGGGTTTCAGGCGGCGAAGCAATTTCATTCTCACCGTCTTGGTGAGCGCAAGCGTCGCGGTACTCGTCAGCAACACGCTTGGTGCTCCCTGGCACATTTCGCTCGGTGCGCTGGCAGGCATTGGTGCAAGTATCGTTGCAACGCTGTTGCAACGGCCTGATCTACCCACGGAAAAGGTGACGGCCTTGCCGCTTGATCTTGATGTAACAGGACAACGTGATGAGTGATCTTGCAGCGCTTTATGCCCAGTATGAAGTGCCTGCTCTATTGGCAATACTGGGGTTTGTGACATTCATGACGCGCACGGGCGGCTATCTCGTACTTGCAAGGTTCAAGCAAATTCCCGCCTGGGTTCAAGCCGGGTTGGAGGCTGTTCCAGCGGCGGTGATCACGACTCTGGTTGTGCCACCTGCCATTGCGGCCGGTCCGGCAGAAATGATTTCTCTGATCGTTGCCGGTCTTGCCTGTTTCAGATTGCAGCCAATTCTGGTCATTCTCCTTGGCCTTGTAACCCTCGTCGCCTTGCGGAACATGGGACTATAGTTTTCGGGTTGCCTTTTTAAGCCAGGCATTGTCTTTTGTGCCGAGATGTGGCGACAAGATCTCAAACACCCGCTTGTGGTAGTTGTTTATCCAGGTGATCTCGCCAATAGTGAGCATGGTCTTGTCAACCAGCCGCAGGTCAAACGGGCAAAGGGTGATGGTTTCAAATCCCATCATTGGCTTGTCACCCACTTTGTTCGCCTGCTCTGGGGTAACGACCACCAGGTTTTCAATGCGGATACCGTAGGCACCCTCGCGATAATAGCCCGGCTCATTGGAGACGATCATTCCCGCCTCGAAGGCTTCCATTCCACGTTTGGATATCGACTGGGGACCTTCATGAACATTGAGATATGAACCGATCCCGTGGCCGGTTCCATGGGCGTAGTCCTTGCCTTGCTGCCAAAGCGCAATTCGGGCAAGAACGTCGAGATCAACGCCTCTGGTGCCTTTCGGGAACCGGGCTGCGGCAATTGAGATATGTCCCTTGAGTACAAGGGTGTTGTCTATGACTGCCTGTTTGGGCGGGACACCGATGGCGACAGTGCGGGTAATATCGGTCGTACCATCAACATATTGTCCACCTGAATCGACGAGGTAAATGCTGTTGGCGGCAAGTTTTGCGTTGGTCTTTTCGTTAACGCGGTAGTGGACGATGGCACCATTTGCTCCTGCGCCGGAAATCGTATCGAAAGATATTTCCTTCAACTCACTGCCCATTTCACGCGCTGTTTCAAAGCGGAATTTCTCCAGTTTTGAAGCAGCTCCAATTTCATCAACGGTACCGTGATTTTGTCCGTCCAGCCAGGCAAGAAAACGGGTCATGGCAACACCGTCGCGGACATGCGCATTGCGCGCGCCGTCAAGTTCGGTCGCGTTCTTGATGGCTCTCAAAAGGACGACGGGGTCGCGCTTGTTTACCAGTGTGCCGCCATTGCGCGATATCATTTCGCCCAGATGGCTTGCAACGAGCGCGGGATCGCAATGCAGGCGGCTGTCCCTGGCAAGGATTGTAAGTTTTTCTTCAAACTTCGCTGGGGGGTGGATGACTGCGATTTTCTGAAGAGACTTCAGATCGGCTGACGAAAGTTTGGTGCTGTCAATAAAGATCATCGGCATTTTTGCGGATGCAGGGATGAGAGCCCAGCCAAGCGCCAGGGGATTATGGACCAGATCTTCGCCTCGCAAATTGAATGTCCAGGCAAGCGAGGCCGGATCGCTCTGGACCAGCCAGTCAGCCTTGTCGGTCTGGAGTTGGGCGCGAATATTGGCAAGCTTTTCCTTCGGCGCTTGTCCTGCAAATTTCAGCTTGTGAAGCCAGGCTTTTCCAGATGGCGCAGGTGGTTGGTCTTTCCAGATAAGGTCTACGAGGTTTTGTTCCGCGACCAATTCGGACGCAGTTGCTGATGCAGTTTTTTTCCATCCCGCAAATTGACCGATCGTGATCAGCCAGGGGTCGAAGCCGATACGGCTGCCTTTGCGGACAATTGATTTTGCAAACTCCACTGGAGGTGAGGAAACAAGATCGCAAATCTGAAAAAGTGCTAGATCGCATTGGCTTTGCGCCTGCGCGGTATAGCGGCCGTCAACGAACAGATAGGCTTTACGAAGTCCGATGATTGCAAAACCGGCGGAACCTGTAAATCCGGTCAGATAGGCAAGGCGCTCTGCGCGCTCGGGAAGATACTCGTTCTGGTGTTCATCGCTGTGCGGGACCAGATACCAATCCAGTTGGCGTGCTGTCATCTCGGCACGCAATGCTTTGAGGCGTGGTTTGCTGGCTTCGGGCTTCGATTTTGATTGGAATGACTGAAACATGCGGGCGATCCAAAAAATGTATAATGACCAGTAAACGCAGCCATGCAAATATTGCAAGGGTGTGATGAAAACCTGTCCCTTGTTGGAACAGGCAAAGCAACCTAAGTTTGTAGCAGGGAGGACATAGTTGTTCAGGAAAGGAATAACAAATGTCTATTTTTGGTGACTTCGGACGTAGAGTAATGCTCGCCCGCGAAAAACAGGCTGAGCGTCAGGTTAGCGCTGTACTGTTGAACTTTGATGATGAAACACTGCGCAAAGCCGGGTTCAATCGTGCTGATCTTGCACGCAAGGCAAACGGCGCATTTATGTTCTGATTTCAATGCTCTCCAGTTGGAAACAAATATGAGGCGGCCTAATGGTCGCCTTTTTGTTTTCAGCACATGTTTTTGAGAACCAATGTCATCCAGCCATTCTGGTAATGGGCATGTTCGAAAGCCATTCCCTGGGCGCGATAAGCGGCAAGTATTCTCGCCTTCTGGTGAGGCAGCAGACCTGACAGAATAACAGTTGCCCCGCTCGCCAGATGAGTGGACAGGGAGTGTGCCAATGCCTGCAAGGGGCCGGCCAGAATGTTTGCGACGATCAGGTCAAAAGGTGCCCAGTCGCCAAAGCGCCTGTGGTTGAATCCAGTTGCAGTAATTGATTCGATCAAGCCACCAACATTGTTGATCTTCGCATTGGCGGTTGCTACCTCGTCAGCTATTGGGTCGATGTCGCTCGCAAGAACCGGTATGCGGGCCGCCTTTGCAATAGCGATGGCAAGAACGCCGCTGCCGCTGCCAAGGTCGAGTGCCTGAACGATTTTCTTGCGTTTCAATTCCCGGTCAATCATCGCAAGACAACCGGCTGTTGTGCCGTGATGGCCGGTGCCAAACGCCATGCCTGCATCGATCAGGATGGCATGTTCATTGGATTTTGCGCATCCCGCATCATGACTGCCGTGTACAACAAAGCGACCGGCACGAACCGGCGCGAGTTCGCTCAGCGTTTTGGCGACCCAGTTTTCATCCGGGAGATCTTCGATTGAAATCGCAGCATCGAACTTGATTGTATTAAGAGCGTCTGCAATTGCCGATTTTACATCCTCGGCCTGTATAGGATCGCAGTAAACAGACACGGCCCAGATTGCCCTGTTCTCGTCAATTTCAAAACAGGCGACTGGATAACCTTCTTCTTCAAAACGGGCTTCGATCAGGGCTTCGATCACCGTGACCCTGTCTTGCGGAAGTTCAAACGTTATTCTGGATTGTGTCATGTGTTTCGCCGGTATTGATTGGATGTTCATGTGACGGATTTCTGCCGCTTTCAGGCCAAAGGCACAATTGAGGATCAATTCCGTCTTAAGCATCCGGCAATTTGTGGCAAGCTTGCCCTTGCTATCATAAACGCGTCAAAGCGCAAGACAGCGAGACGCGCCTTGCATAACGGTTCGAGGCTACAAAGCTTCGTCGCCTGATTCGCCGGTACGGATTCTGATGGCATCTTCCAGATTGAAGACAAATATCTTGCCGTCACCAATCTTGTTCTGGCCTGCAGCAGCACGGATTGCGACAACAGCCTGTTCGGCTGTTTTGTCATCTGTCGCAATTTCCAGTTTGAGCTTTGGAATATACTGGATCTGGTATTCGGCACCCCGATAGATTTCGGTATGGCCTTTCTGGCGGCCATATCCCTTGACTTCCGTGACTGTAAGGCCAGCGACGCCTATATCACTCAAGGCTTCCCGAACATTGTCCAAACGATGGGGTTGGATAATCGCAACGATCATTTTCATTGAGCGGGCTCCCGGGTTGTTGTTACTGGCGATACCCTGTTTCACCATGATAGGTGAAGTCAAGTCCTTCGACCTCTTCATCGTTGGTAACGCGCAGACCGATCATGCTTTTTGTCACAAGAACAATGATGATTGTTGCCAGTGCCGACCAAAATGCGACCACAGCCACACCGATCAATTGGGTGAGGAACTGGTTGCCAATGGTAACGCCTTCTGCAAGCCCTGTTCCGCCATAGCCGATTGTGGCGAGAAATGGCAAAAGGAGCGTTCCTGTGGCGCCGCCGACACCGTGAACAGCGAGAACGTCCAGACTGTCGTCGATCCGCATCCGCATCTTTATGACTTCAACGGCAAGATAGCAGACCAGTCCGCCGGCAAGACCGAGAAGCACTCCGCCGAGCGGTCCGACTGTTCCTGATGCGGGCGTGACGGTTGCCAGTCCGGCTATGGTTCCGGTGACAAGGCCGACAAGGCTTGGTTTGCCAAAACGGAATTTTTCAATGGCGAGCCAGACGAGTGACGCCGTTGCTGCCGAAAGATGGGTGGCGATCATTGCCATTGCCGCATTTTGATCAGCGGCGACTGCTGATCCGGCATTGAAACCAAACCAGCCTACCCACAGAAGCGATGCGCCGACCATAACCATCCAGGGGGCGTGCGGTGGAGTGATTTTTTCCGGAAACCCCTTGCGTGCGCCCAACATGACGGCGATGACCAGGGCTGATACGCCAGCCGTGACGTGGACGACGATACCGCCGGCAAAATCAATAATGCCTCGTTCTGCCAGCCATCCGCCGCCCCATACCCAATGGGTTACCGGGGCATAGACTACAACCAGCCAAAGGCTGCAGATCATGATGACCGCGCCAAATTTGATGCGCTCGACAAACGCACCGATCATCAAAGCAGGTGTAATGATTGCGAAGGTCATCTGGAACATGGCAAACAGGGATTCGGGCAGGGTGCCGCTTACGCTGTTGCGGTCAATGCCGGCAAGAAACAGCTTTGACGTGCCGCCGATCCATCCGTTGCCTTCGTCGAATGCCAGGGTATATCCAACTGCAAACCAGATGAGGGAAGCTGCGCAGGCAACCGCAATACATTGCATCAAGACCGACAAGATGTTCTTTGATTGAACAAGGCCTGCATAAAAAAGGGCCAATCCCGGCAAGGTCATCAGCAGGACAAGTGCGGTTGCCGTCAAAATCCATCCTGTGTCTGCAGCGTTCATTCCATTCCCCAAAAACCTGTCGGTTTAATAGTCAATCAAACCGGTCGCCAAAAATGATTTGTGCGAAAAGACGGCAATTTCGACAAATTAGCAAGCGGGGATTGTTGAAAAAAGATGCATTATTTTGAAATATGCATCTAGTGGTTATTATTTAGGCGTTTTGCCTAAAAATGACGCTGATGTGAAAATGAATTTGAATAATAATTAGGCATTCGTATTGCCATGATTGATGCCTTTCCGGATATCTTGTTCGGATCTTGCCAATGGCTGATCAAATGAAAATGCCGGCAAACATTATATCTGCCGGCAATCATGAATATAAGCGAACCCTGGATACAGAGTGGCGTCACTGCGCGTTTCGCTCGCCTCTTTTACCCCAGCCATGATGGCCACGCTCACCGCGACCCATGCGCTCACTCATTGTTTCAAGCCGCGCGGCGACCATGTCGCGCTGGGTGGTGTCGAGGGTGTTATAAAAGGTTACAAATTCAGGGATGATCGCGTCGGCATGTTTGTCAAATTCTGCCTTGATCTGCTCTTTCAGCGTGTTGACCTCATCAACGGTCAGGGTTTCATCCTTGGCCAGTTCCTTCAACTTGCCGGAAAGACTGACCATGAACTCGGGCCGTGATCCCCTGATATCCACATAAGCGGCAGCAACTTTTTCAAAAGCAGCTTTTTGGCTGTCATTGAGGTTCAACCGCTCGGAAATCCGGCTTGTCGCAAATGCGGCGCGTTCTTCGGGGGAGTTATTGTGCCATTTTGCTGCCCATGCACTGGTTCCCAGCAGAGCAACAACAACGCCGCCAATAATCCAGGTCTTTTTTGTCAATCCAAACATTTTGGTTCCTTTCACCTCAGTTGACTTGGGAACACGATAACTAACTGTGGTTCCCTGCATTAAAACTTCCAGACAAAGATGAGGGGCTTGACCAACAGTTTCAAATTACGAGTTGGTAAGGTGGATTAAATCTTCGTAAGAGTTTACATTTTCTGGATGACGCCGGGAGGGGCCGAGACCCCGTTTGCAAACATTATCTTGACATTTGGGCCGGGCAGGCCGATATGCAGGTCAGGAAGACATCGGTTGCCGCGTGAGCAACGAACAAGGCTTTGCCTTTTTTCGCAAGATGACCCTTCCAACGCCTCTGGCTTTCAAAAGCAGGGCTTTTCCCCAGGTTCCCATTTCACGCGGGGTGCTGACGATCCGACGGTCTGTGCAATAAGGTACACCCGTTAGCTGTGATCGCAACCGCAACAATATCCATCCTGCAATCAGCAGGAGGAGTTGTTATATTTTATCATGGTCGACGCTGGTTTCAGTGCGGCCAAAAGAAAGCATGTTTTGACACATACAAACAATCAATCCTCTTCCGGCGAAATGCGTCCTGAAGGAGAAAACTATTTCGAAAATCTTGGCCTTTCGCCAGTCATTCTAAGTGCCCTGAAAGCGCTTGGATATACGGAGCCTACACCAATCCAGATGCAAGCCATTCCGTATATCATGGATGGCCATGACCTGATGGGTCTTGCCCAGACAGGCACTGGAAAAACCGCAGCATTTGGATTGCCGCTGGTTCAGCAATTGCTCGGGGTTGGTTCCCGGCCCCATCCAAAAACCATACGCGCGCTGATCCTTTCGCCAACCCGTGAGTTGGCCAATCAGATTGCTGATAATCTGCGCAGCTTCACCAAGGATACCCATTTGCGGGTGACCACGGTTGTTGGTGGTCAGTCGATCAATGTTCAACAAAAAGCGCTTGGTCGCGGTAATGACATTCTTGTTGCAACGCCCGGCCGTCTGCTGGATCTGGTCGAACGCAATGCTGTGGTCCTTGAAAGCGCGAAGTTTTTGGTACTCGACGAGGCAGATCAGATGCTTGATCTAGGGTTTATCCACGCCTTGAAGAAAATTTCCAAAATGGTGGCCAAGGAGCGCCAGACGCTGCTTTTCTCGGCAACCATGCCAAAAGAAATCGCAGATCTTTCAAAAGCATTCCTGAGCAATCCAATTCGTATCGAAGTTGCCCCTCCGGGCAAAGCGGCAGACAAGGTAAGCCAGTCGGTCTACTATGTTGGCCAACGCTCGAAGCCGGATCTGCTGAAAACATTGCTGGCAGAACGGGCCGATGATCTTTCACTGGTTTTTGCCCGTACCAAACATGGCGCTGAAAAGCTGATGAAAGTTCTGGTGGAAGAAGGTTTTCCGGCCGGTTCAATTCACGGCAACAAGAGCCAGGGACAACGGGACCGCGCGATCAAGGATTTTAAATCAGGCGCGATACGCATTCTGGTGGCAACCGATGTTGCGGCGCGCGGCATTGATATCTCCGGTGTTTCCCACGTTTACAACTTTGATTTGCCGGAAGTGCCTTCCAACTATGTCCACCGGATCGGCCGCACAGCGCGCGCCGGAGCCGAAGGACTGGCCGTGGCATTTTGTGCGCCTGAGGAAGCGCATCTCTTGCAGGCAATTGAAAAGATGATGGGTCAGCGGGTTGCTGTTGCCGGCGGAACGATGAGCGAGGAAGAACGCCGCGAAGGTGCGCGCGTTGCCAAGGAATTGAAACAGGGGCAGGGTCGTGGACGCCGTGGTGCGCCCGGTGCAGGCGGTGGTCAGCAGGGCCGTGGTGGCAACAATGCTGGAGCCCGCCGTGGAACCGAAGCACGCACTTGCGCCAAGGCCGGTCAAGGCTCACCCAAGAAGGTTTACGCCAATCAAGGTGAGGCAATGCCTGAAGCTGTTGTACGTGATGACTATACACAGGTGAAAGCCGCAGGGTTTACCGGCAAACCTAATTCCAAAAAGAACAGGAAAAGGTTTGGCAATTTTTCTGAAGCTGGCGGTTCAACAGGCCGGCCGGCACAGGAAAGAAATCCGGGCAACCGCCATGCACCGGAATTTCGTGCCAAAGAATCCACAGGCGAAGCTCCACAGGGCGAGAAAAAGTTTTTCAAGTCCAAGCATAAACAGGGCCCAGCAAACCAGCACGGTGCTGACCGTGCAGGAAAAGCCCCGGCGCGTGGTGGCCGAGGCAGTTTTGCCTCTGGTAATGGCCAAGGAATGCGTGCCGGTGCGTCAGCAAATCCGGGCGCTCAGGGCCGCAAGCGCCGTCCGGTGTCGGCATAATACTTTCGAAATGATGCATGGCATTTAACAGTGCCATGCATTTGCAATTGTCAGTCCGGGAGAAAATCATGCGCAAATTGCAGGTGCAGGGCGTTCATCATATCACCCTTACTGGTGCAGACAGGCAAACCAGCATTGATTTCTGGGAGGGCTTGTTGGGAATGCCTTTTGTTTTCGAGCAGCCCAATCTTGATAACCCCGGTGAAAGCCATTTGTATTTTGATCCGGGTGACGGCCGCCTCATCACCATCTTTACCGACGATAGCCGCAATCCAGACCGTCGCCGAACGCCGACAGAACCCGGTTGTGTGCACCATCTGGCATTCAATGTTTCGCGCGCTGTATTCAGTCAGGCTATCGAACGTCTGGAAGAACGCGGCATCGGTCATTCAGGTGTGAAGGATCGCGGCTTCATGGACTCGATCTATTTTAAAGATCCGCTCGGCCTGCTGATTGAACTTGCAACCTACAAGTTTGAGCCACCGCAGGGCTGCTCGCACGGCCAGGTTCTCATGGAAGCGCACAAGATCAGGACCGAACGCGGAGACCATCATATTGCTGAAATTCACCTGGCTGATGCGATAGAACAACTGTTACAAAAAACCCGCGACAGTCTATCGGACGATCGCGGGCCAAAGAAAGCTTATTAGGTTTTCGATCAGCTTGCCACTGCTTTCATAAAGCGGTCGCGGATTACGACAGGGTCCATGGTGATTACGGGAACCTTGATATTGCCGGACTGGCATTTGCTGACGATGATGGTCATTTTCTTGCTGTCGATTGCTGCCTGAAGCACCCTGCCGGTGTCGACATCCTTGCATTCCACCACATTCTCGCATCCGCAGGCTTTAGCCACGGCTGCGAGCGAGGTTTTCTTGCCCGCATAGGTCGGCTGGTCGCCTGTGGAACCATATGAGCCGTTGTCGATGATCAGGAGAATGTAATTGTTGGCGACATTGTTGGCGATGGTCGGCAAGGTGCCAAAATTGGTAAGAACAGAACCGTCGCCGTCAATGGATATGACTGTTTTCTTTTGCGCCAGCGCAACGCCGAGGCCAATTGACGAGGAAAGTCCCATTGTGCCGAGCATGTAAAAATTGGTCGGCTGATCGTCGATCATGTGCAGTTCCTGGCTTGGCAGGCCAATGTTGCAAATCACCAACTGATCACGAAGGATTGGCGCGATGTCGCGCAGAATTTCAGAACGGATCATTCGCCGTAACCTCCCCAGAAAGATGCGTCGGTCAAGATGGCGACCGGCTTGTTGCACATGAACGTGTATTTGAGAATCGCGTCCAGTTCGTTCGCGTCCTCCTGTTTATGAAAATGATAGGTAGGAATGTGCAACTGATTCAGCAACGCTTTGGTATGGACGGCCATTTCAACCTGACAGGCAACAGGTTCGCGCAGCTCTCCTCGGAAGGAAATCAGCATGGGCAGCGGCATGCGGTAGAATTGTGTCAATGTCACCAGAGTGTTGATGGTCACACCGATTGCGGTGTTTTGCATGATGATGGCAGGGCGTTTACCGCCCATGAAGGCACCGGCACAAAGCCCCATGCCTTCATCCTCCTTGTTGGAAGGAATGTGATAAATGCTCTCGCACTTCTCAATTTCCTCAATAACCCCCGCCAACTGTTTGCAGGGTACCGTAGTGACGAATTCGATTTTGTTGTTCACAAGATCGGCAACTATTTTGCTATTGATGGACACGCGCTCTTCCCGGTTTGCTGGATTGAAGTGTGCCAAGTATTGCAGCAATAGGGCGATGCCGAATATGGCCAGTTGCAACGATAAGGCAGGACACTAAGCAGGCAAAAGGCCAATCCACAGGCTAACCGCCATATCAGGAGTTTGATTTGCGGCTATTGGGAGATTCTGAGATCCGAGATTTCATTGCCAATTGCGCGCAGTGCATCTGCCAGAGCATCGCCGGAGACATCATAATAATATTTGCCGCCACCCGCCTTGTCCGATGCGCAATTGTACAAGAGTTCCTTGACGCTTGACCCGTTGCTCACATCATAGGCGATGGTGAAAATCTTGTATGCGGGCTCATTGTCCCCGTCGATAATTGTCTTGAGGTTGGCACAAGTTTGAGCCGTATGCTGATTCATCGCGCCCACCTCGGTCTGGTTGCCGGTTGTGCCTTCGTAGACGCGGCCGCTTTTTTCGTAGCCCCAGGAAGTGTATTCGGAATAGTTGTAGGTGTTTTGTCCTGGATAGGTGTTGTTGCCGTCCGTCAGGACAATGATGTACTTGTCATTTTCTTTGGCGGTATAGTTACGACCCTGAATGAATGGCTCTCCTGGCGAGAGAACGCGCCACCCCCAGGCAATGCCTGCCTGAACGTTGGTGTAGCCGCCAGCATCCATGTTGTCGATAGCAGTATTGGCTGTCAGAGCTGACGTCGCTAGCGGTGTTATAGGGTCTGTCGTACAGCCGAGATTGGGACCATAATTTCCTATGTCGCGGCTGCGATAGTCGCCGTATTTGCTGTTCTTTGAAAGGGAGTTGTATTTCATTGCCCAGTCCTGGCGCCAGTTCTGACGGGTAAAGTTACCGTAGTTATTGCCCTGATTGGGAATATTCTTTTTCAGATAATACTTGTTATTGGTTTTATCCGTCAGGCCATCGGGATTGTTGTAAACCCGCCGATAATCATAAAGATAGTTGTTGGTGTAATCGTTGTCCTCATTGTTGCTGATGTCCTCATCGGGCTCATCAGGGGCAAACATCGGTACAAACAACGTGTCGCCGTTGTTGGCATTGGGTTCGCCATCGGTTGTATTAAATGGCCAAGGGCGCATTTCAACACAGCCGTCCCATGCTGTGTCGAGTGAATCGAACAGGGTCCAGCGTGTTAACCAGTCGACGCTCACAACGCCCGGCGTGCCACCTGGCCCTGCGGGGGTTGTCGGCAGTTCTTCATTGCCATTGGGACTGCCCTGATAACCGGAGGATATTGTAGTCAAGTTGGGCCATTTGTCGCCACGCTTTGTGGTCGCGTCCCATGCGATATTTTCATGATGGATGGACGACCAGCCGTTCATGTCCATCCAGGGTTCGCCCCGTTTGTCTGACCCGACATTGACCGAATGGCCAAAGGGGACCACTGCAATTTTGACCGGATCGGGTTTGTTCGAAATATTGCCAAGTGCGAATAGCTGGCTGGTAAGGGCAGTCGCTGCTTCCTTGGCGTTGGCAAGGCGGGTTTTTTTACTGCCTCCGGTATTGGTGTCCATGGATCCGGAGTTGTCGATAACAAGTGCAACCTCAATTGTCCGGTTTCCCGCCGTAACCTCGGATTTGATGTCCAGTAGAATTTCGTTCAGACCAAGAATTTTCATGGTGACTGGATAATCATAGTCTGCGGTCAGCCGGATGCGTTTGCCTGAATTAGGCGCTGACACAAATTGGAAGTTGAACAATATCTTGCTTTTGTCGAGATCGGTGTTGAGATTTGCCTCGAAGAAATCCTTGGCATAGATTTTCAGCGCGGCCTCGTCAGTGGTAACAGCCAATTGCTTGCCGGTTGCAAGTGCGGCAATATCAAGCGCGTTTTGCAGTTGGACCCGGCTCTGTTGCAAGGATGCGTTTTCTACCGCTATAGCGACGGAACCGAAAAGTGCGGGTGCGGCAAGGGCGAACATCATCGCATAGTTCCCCGCCTGATCGCGAGAAAAGCGCCTGATTAGGTTTTTGATATTGTTTGCAAACATTTACGAAACCCCTGCTTGGGGTCGTTTTTAGTCCAAACAGCTTACAAAACTGTTGTGTGGAATGGCCAATTTTTCGTTAAAATCTTATGCAACCCAAGGCTGGTCAATGCTGGTGCGCTTCCTGGGAAGCCTCAATCAATGCGGAATTGAAATAGCGCAGGCCGTGGGTGAGGTGGGCCCAGGCAATAATTTTTTCCTGATCATTTTCATCTACGACGGGAAGAGTGGCCTGTCCGCTGCTGTCGAACATGCGCAGCGCATATTCCAGCGTCCATGACGGCTTGAGAAATGTTTCTCCGACAGCGCTGTCTGTGCCAACCGATTGTTCGTCCGCAGGAATTGGCGTCATGAAGTCGGCCACTCTGGTTTGACGTATGAGCTGACTTTGCGGCCCGCCCCTGACAAAATGGCCCCGCATTTCCATTTGCCACTCAAAAAAGGAATGGCCGTGAATTGCCTGCGCGATGCCGTTTGATATGGAGACAGTCAACAGCAGACCGATTGACAGCGCATAACCGCCGGTCAATTCAAAAACCATCACGGTTGTTGATATCGGAGCGCCGAGAACGGCAGCCGCAACAGCGCCCATGCCCAGCAAAGCGTATAGCCCGTCACTGGATGCCAGTTCCGGGAAAATGCCGGATGCTATGATGCCGAACGCGCCCCCGGCCATTGCGCCCAGATATAGGGATGGTGAGAAAATGCCTCCGCCAAAACGCGATGCAAGTGTGATGGCTGTGGCGATGGTTTTTGCAAACAAAAGACCGAAAAGCATGCCAAGCGGCAGGTTGGATTTGAGTGCCTGATCGGTCGCCTCGTAGCCGACACCCAGTATCTGAGGATAAACAAGCGCAATACAACCAAGGGCAACCCCGCCCAATGCAGGGCGCAGATAAACCGGGATCTTGATGTCTCGCGCAACATAGTCAGCGCCAATCAGAGCAAACTGAAACAGGACCGCTACCAATGCACAGACAATCCCTAAAAGCGCGAAAGCAGGAAATTCCCAGAAAGAGGTAATTTGATAATTGGGAATGGTGAAAGCCACGACGTCGCCAAACCACAGTCGCGAAAGGATTGTTGCTGATACTGATGAAATCACAATCGGCACAAATGCACGCATTGAATAGTGGCCAAGAATAACCTCATGGGCAAACAGAACGCCCGCAATCGGCGCATTGAAACTAGAGGAGACAGCAGCGGCCACTCCGCATCCAAGGAGCGTGCGTTTTCCCCATGTTGGCAGATCGAGTTTTCGTGCAATGGCGCTCGACAGTGCTGCACCCAGATGAACCATCGGCCCTTCGCGCCCGGCGCTTGCGCCAGACCCAAGAGAAAGGGCGGTGGTTCCCGCCGATATCAGGGCCTGGCGCAGTTCAATGCGATCATTCAATACAGCTTTTGCCTCCAGCACATCTGCAACGCCGCTTGTACGTTTGCCGGAAAGCAGTTTTTCGAGGCAAAGGCCCACCAACAATCCGCCGACAACCGGACCGACAAAAACCGTGTACCATGGCATTGTCGCCAACTTTTGCGCCAGATTTTCCGAGAGCGTACCCGCCCAGAAATATTGCGCACCATTGATGCTCTCGCGAAAGATGATTGCGGCTACAGCGACAACAATTCCGGCGGCAAGTGCCAGCAGCCATATGATTGGCTGACGTGTTTCGATGTGCTGGCGAAGATTGGGGCCAATCCAGCTAATCAGGATTTCGGGTAACCGTTTGACAAGATCATACATTGATTGCTGCGCAAAATATCCGGTGCAAATGGCAGTTGCCAGGGAACGTAGTTCATCCCTACGAAAATCTATCATACTTTGAAAGGCAATATTTTAGAGTGGCTTGCCCAAGCTTTTGTGCGCCGTTAATTTTCCGCATCCTGTCACTGCCTTTTGGCTTTTCTTTTGAGACCCTTCAGGTAAAGATTTGCGGTGAGAAAATCTTTGGAGACATCAAGGTGAATTCAATCGTGGGCAATACAGGGTTCAGTCGCAATGAAACCGGAATTGAAAAGGCGCTTGGCGTGCTCAAGCAACGCTTTGGCGAGAAATTTCAAACCGGGATGTCCCTGCGGGAACAGCATTCGCATACAACTACCTATATTGCATCGCAATTGCCGGATGGTGTGGTGTTTGCCGGTTCCTCCGAAGATGTTCAGCAGGTCGTGAGAATTTGTGCGGAGTACAAGGTGCCGCTCATTCCTTTTGGTACCGGGACTTCGCTTGAAGGCGGGGTCAATGCGCCGCATGGCGGCATTTCAGTTGATGTCTCACGGATGGACAAGGTGATCGCTGTCAATCGCGAGGATCTTGACTGTCAGGTTCAACCTGGTGTCACGCGCGAGGCGCTGAATGATCATTTGCGGGATACGGGGCTGTTTTTTCCGATTGATCCAGGTGCAAACGCTTCACTGGGCGGAATGGCGGCGACCCGAGCATCCGGAACCAATGCGGTGCGCTATGGTACCATGCGCGACAATGTCGTTAATGTTACCGCGGTCATGCCCAACGGCGAGGTGATCAGAACCGCCGGACGGGCAAAAAAGACCTCTGCAGGTTACGACCTGACTCGTCTTTTGGTGGGATCAGAAGGAACGCTCGGCGTCATTACCGAACTGACCTTGAAGCTGTACGGAATTCCAGAAAATATTTCGGCTGGAGTTTGCAGTTTTCCCGATGTCGATGCTGCGTGCCAGACAACCATCATGACCATACAGTCCGGTTTGCCGGTTGCCCGCATCGAACTTCTTGATGCCCTGCAGGTCAAGATGGTCAATTCATATTCAAAACTTGAGTATGCTGAAAAGCCGACGCTTTTCGTGGAGTTTCACGGAACAAACAAATCGGTCGAGGAGCAGATTGAACAGTTCAATGACATTGCAGCAGAGTTTGGCGGCTCTGGAATACAGTGGGCAGACAAACTTGAAGACAGGAACAGACTATGGAAGGCGCGGCACAATGCATATTACGCCATGCTTGCCTTTCGCAAAGGTGCGCAGGGAATAGCCACCGATGCCTGCGTTCCGATCTCGCGCCTTGCCGAATGTGTTGCGGAAACACAGAAGGATATTGAGGAACTGGGGCTTGTCGCGCCAATAATCGGTCACGTTGGCGACGGTAATTTTCACTGCACGCCCCTTGTGATGATGGATGATGCAGACGAAGTGCGCCGCGCCGAGCTGATGATCAAGCGCCTGGCAGAGCGCGCCATTGCCATGGATGGTACGTGTACCGGTGAACACGGCATTGGGCAGGGCAAGCGCAAATACATGGCCGCTGAACATGGCGCAGGCTGGGATTTCATGGGTGCCATAAAAAAGGCCATAGACCCCGATAACATCATGAATCCGGGAAAAGTTGTCGCTGATATGTAATTCTGCTGTCGCGGGTGAAACTATCAGGGTCGGTGATGCTGTCCAAACACAGGGAGAAATATTCTGTTCCGCCTGTTCGTCGCATTTGGTCTTTTGGTGGTAGTAACGCTTTTTACAGCGCTTATTGCTCCCTATT
>JBGSTD010000026.1:0-142180 GCA_041736675.1 Salaquimonas sp. | reverse complement strand
GTATCCGGCCAATGAATTTGATACGCTCATCCATAACGTTACACTCCTTCCACGGCACCTCGCGTTCCTCCCGCAAAGGCCAAAAGTGTAACCTATGTCTCCGGAATAAAGTGTGACCCATCTCTCGGGAAGGTCAATCCCAGGGCATTTTAGCTGCGCAAGTCCCGCAAAGGCGTATTACGCCTTGAACAGTTTCTCGTAGCTACCGCGCAAGATGTTCTTTTGAACTTTCCCCATCGTATTACGCGGCAATTCGGCAACGACCGCCAAATGCTTGGGTTGCTTGAAACGGGCGATCATCGGCTTGATCGTCTCCATGATTTTTGTGGGATCAAGCTCATTTCCGGGCTTGGCGACCAACACTCCGACCACTGCTTCGCCAAAATCCGGATGGGGCACCCCGACCACGGCGGACTCAAGCACGCCTTCCTGCTCGTCCAGCAGCAGTTCGATTTCCTTGGGATAAATATTATAGCCACCTGAAATGATCAGGTCCTTGGCCCGCCCTACAATATGAACGTAGCCATCGTCATCTATGCGGCCAAGATCTCCGGTGATGAAAAAGCCGTCGGCACGAAATTCCTCGGCGGTCTTTTCGGGCATCTGCCAATAGCCGGAAAACACGTTGTCACCCTTGACTTCAATCACGCCGACCTCACCCTGCGGCAAGGTCTCGCCGCTATCCGGATTGGTGACGCGCAGGGCGGTTCCTGGAAGCGGAAATCCGACAGTCCCCGCTCGTCGCTCGCCCTCATAGGGGTTTGAGGTATTCATGTTGGTTTCCGTCATGCCATAGCGCTCGAGAATACGGTGGCCGGTACGTTCCTCGAACTGAATGTGGGTTTCTGCCAATAGCGGGGCGCTACCCGATATGAAAAGGCGCATGTGGTCAACCAGATCACGGGTGAAGCGTTTGTCATCCAGCAGTCTTGTGTAAAAAGTGGGCACACCCATCATGCAGGTCGATTTTGGCAGGTTTGCAATCATCGCATCAGGATTGAAGCCTGGCAGGAAGATCATGGATGCGCCTGACGCCATCACCACATTGGTTGCCACAAACAATCCGTGGGTATGGAAAATCGGCAATGCGTGCAACAGAACGTCCCCGCCGGTAAAGCGCCAGTAGTCGACCAGCACATTTGCGTTTGACAACAGGTTGTCATGGGAAAGCATCGCACCTTTCGAACGACCGGTCGTTCCAGATGTATAGAGTATAGCCGCCAGATCATCTTTTGAACGGGCTATGTTTTCAAACTCGACCGCGGCTTCAAGGGCTGCGTCGGAAAGGGAACCGGCGCTTGTTTCGTGATTTTTCCAGATGCCAAGGGTTTCAAGCCTGATTCCCAGTGTGTCTGCAAGTGTTTCATATTCAGAGCGGTTTGCCGGATCACAGACAAAAACGGCGGGAGAGGCGTTTTCGAGAAAATAGCCGATCTCGTTAACAGTATAGCCGGTATTGAGAGGCAGAAAGACGGCGCCGGCGCGGACTGTGGCAATATACAGCATGACCGCTTCGATTGATTTGGGAACCTGCACCGCGACGCGGTCTCCCGGTTTTACACCAAGGGAAACCAGCGCATTGGCAAATCGTGAGGACACTTTGAGAACATCCCCATAGGTATATGACCTTCCGTCATCAGGAAGCCATGCAAAAGAAGTCTGAGGTGAAATCAATGCCTTTTGAAGGAGCCCGTCGAAGAGTGCGTTTTCAGCCATGTCGTGAAATCCTGGTCTTGTTTTTTGTTTTGAAGCTGTCGGAAAGCTGCCTTACCACTTTTGCTGCTGCAATCGTTGCGTTGCCTGCGAACCCTTCGTGGTATTGCTCGATCTTTTTCAAATCGTAAAGATAGTTCACCATGGCGCCGCCTGACTGGCGCAGGCCGTTGTTCGAATTGTCCGCCATTACGTGAACGTTGTGCAAGAGCGCGCCATTGTTCAAATGGAATTTTGCGACAGGGTCGAGGGGCAGCCCCTGACTGTCTTTGGCCGTCAAGAGATAGTAGGCAACCATGCGGCGCAGCGTTTCGCTGTTTGCCTCCAGATCGGCGGATACCGGTTCGTTACTGGTTCCTGCCTGAATGGCGTCATTTATGATCGTGAGCATTGCATGAGCTGCATCATCTTTGTCTGCAGCCATTTCGAGCCATTTCCTGAATCCTGGAACCGGCGACAAGGTGACGAAAGTGGAAATGTGAGCCAGTTCTGATTGGAGATCCTGAACGACCTGCTTTATCAGTGAGTTACCGAAAGAAACGCCGCGCAGGCCCTTCTGGCAATTGGAAATCGAATAGAAGACGGCAGTATCCGCGTCCTTGATCGGAGTTGTCTTGCGGTCCTCGGCAAGAATTTGCTGAACAGAGTTCGGTATCCCCTTTGACAAGGCGACTTCAACAAAGATGAGCGGATCATCCGGCATGGACGGGTGGAAAAAGGCATAGCATCGCCGATCCTCCGGCTCTACGCGCCGCCGGAGATCGCTCCAGTCATTGATGGCATGTACTGCTTCATATTCGATTATCTTTTCGAGAATGTTGGCAGGTGTTTGCCAATGAATGCGACGAGGTATCAAGAAACCTCGATTGAACCAGGAGGCAAAAAGGTGTTGGAAATCGAGATCCGTTCTGGCAAAGGCCGGATTTTGCCTGAGATATTTCAGCAGGTGACTGCGCATGTTTACAATCGAACCAGTTGCCCCCGGAACACGGTTGATGCGGCGCAGCAACTCCTGTCTGCGCGGCTCGGATATAGTCAGAAAGGCCGCGAGGTTTTCCGGAGTGCGATTTTCGCGATAGGCATTTGCCGACGCCAGAACCTTGTCCGGATCAATATCCATTTCTTCTGTCAAAAAATTGAAAAAAGAAATTTCACCGGCCTCGTCCAACTGCCTGAAACGGGAGAGGATTTGTCTGGCTATTGCATTGCCGCTGATTTCACCCCGGTTGGTCATCAGGTCAATGCACAAATCCCTGATCGCGCGACCATCGCCATTGGCCTCATCGACCGGTTTGCGTTCGAACAGCGTCGACAACAGGTCATAAAAAAAGCTTCCGCGATTCAAGACCCAGCTCCCATAACAAGATCAGGCAGCCACGTGACAATCGATGGCATCATACACAGCAATATTGTGGCAAGCACCATGCACAGTACATAGGGGATTGAGCCGCGCAGAATTGTACCGAGTGAAATATCCGGCGCTATTGAATTGATGACATAGAGATTGAGCCCGACCGGCGGTGTGATCAAGCCGATTTCCATGTTGATGGTCAATATGACAGCAAACCAGTATGGATCGAACCCGGCTGACGTGATGATCGGCAGCAGGATCGGCGCGGTCATCAGGATCACTGCAACGGGAGGCAGGAAAAAGCCCGCCACGAGAAGAAACAGATTGATGATCGCCATCAAAACCCAACGGTTCACATCAAGATTGCTGATCCACTCGGCGATCGTCTGGGTGACAAATGTTGAAGACAGCGTAAAAGCGAACAGTTCCGATGCAGCGATGATCATCATGATCATGACCGATTCTTTGGTCGAGTCGCGGAAAATGTTGTAGGTGAATTTTGGATTGAACATCTTGTAGATGACAACAACCAGAACCAGACAGAAAACAGCGCCTACCCCGGCAGCTTCCGAAGGTGTGGCCACACCTCCATAAAGAACGAAGAGAATGCCTGCGATCACCAACAGAAATGGAAATACGCGGGGCAGCACCTCAAGTTTTTCAGCAAAGGAGTAACGCCGCGTGACGTCTGATAGTCTCAATCCCTGGCGCCAGCATGAATAGAGTGTCCAGGCCATGAAAATTGCTGTTAGCATGATGCCCGGAACAACGCCGGCAAGAAACAGCCTGCCGATCGACGTTTCTGTCGCAATGCCGTAAACGATCATGGTAATTGAGGGGGGAATTAGGATGCCGAGGGTACCGCCTGCGGCGATTGAGCCGGCCGAAATCTCGTCAGGATATCCGCGCTTGCGCATTTCAGGAATGCCCATTTTGCCAATCGCTGCGCAGGTTGCCGGTGAAGATCCTGACAACGCGGCAAAGATCGAGCAGGCCCCGAGGTTGGAAAGGACCAGACCGCCTGGCACCCGGTTCAGCCAGCGGTCGAGAGCCTCGTAAAGATCCTTGCCGGCCGGACTGGTGGCAACTGCAGCCCCCATCAGAATGAACATCGGGATGGAAACCAGCGTAAAGGAGTTGAGGCCGGAAAAGAAAGTTTCAGCAACAATGTCAAGCGAGCGCGAGCCGCTTGTCATGAGAAGCGCGCCAACTGATACAGCGCCAAGAGCAAAGGCAATCGGCATTCCGATGGCAAACAGGACGAGCAATGCCGCAAATATCAGCAGTCCGATTTCGAGCGGGCTCATGCGTGACCTCTGTCGGCTTCAGAAGATACACTCCAGTTCTCGTAGATTTCAGCAACATATTGAAGGCAAAGACCAGCTACCCCCAATGGCAAGGGCAGAAGTGGTATCCACAGCGGTATCGCCCATACGGTATCCGTCTTCCAGCCTTTGGCGAAGGCTTCATGGAAATAGTGCCATGCGGAGTATGCAAGCAGAGCGCAAAAGAGAAGGCTCAGAAGGTTGGCAATTGTCTGCATGACAAGGCGCGGTTTTCTGGCCAGCATCTGGGGCAAAAGGTCGACTGCCACATGACCCTTGTGCAAAAGAACATAGGGCGCGCCGATAAAGGTCGAGGCGATGACCGCATAGACCACAAATTCGGTTTGCCAGATGGTGGAGGCATTGAGGACGTAGCGGATGAATACCATCTGGCAAACCACAAGGGATGCCGCAGCTATCAGCGCCATGGATACCAAACCGCATATACGCGAGAATGTGTGCGTAAAGATAATAAACTGTTTCATCTGGAAACGCCTCGGTTCCAACTTGACCGGCTGAAAGGCGCAGAAACATTTCTGATTTCTGCGCCTTGGAGATTTTACCCTTTGGTTTTATTCAACCGCGAGCGCGTCCTCAATCAGCTTGTCGCCGCCAGGAACATTTGCGGAAAATTCCTTGTAGGCTGTTTCCTTGGCGATGGCGAGCCATGCGTCGTAGTCCTCTTTCGACATGGTGGCGATTTCCACTCCGGCGCCTTTGAAGGCTTCGATCATCTTGTCGTCAAGTCCTGCGGCTTCCTTGTCGAAGTATTCTTCCGCTTTTTTGCCAGCGGCCATGACCGCCGCCTGTTGCTCGGGAGTCAGGCGGTCATAGGTCTCCTTAGAAATCAGCATCGGTTCGTACATGAACCAGAGGGCGTTCTCGCCGGGCGCTGTCAGACATTTGACCTGCTCGAAAAGCCGGTAGGAAACAAAGGAACCGGACGACGTGTTGGTGGCATCGAGCACACCCGTCTGCATGCCAGTGTAGATTTCAGAAGATGCCATTGATGAGATTGAAGCGCCGGCGCCAACGAGCATCTGCTCAAACGCCGGACCTGCAGCCCTTGTTACCTGGCCTTTGATGGTATCGGGTGAAGTGATACAGTTCTTTCTTGAGGCGAACGCTCCTCCGAGCCAGGCATCAGCGATCACAATTGCACCGCTTTCCTCAACCAGCCGTTTGATTTCCATCATGAAGGGCGATGTGTTGAGCCGTTTGGCACGCTCGTGGTTGCGCACCAGACCCGGCATCAATGTCGCTGAGAATTGCGGAACACGGCCTGATGCATAATCAAGCGGAAATGATGTGATATCAAGCTGGCCTTTTGTCAGTGCGCCCCATTGTTCCTTGGCCTTGAAAAGTGACTGGCCAGGATAGACCTGCACATCGAGGCCAACATTTGCAGCGGCCAGTTCCTTGGCAAAAAGCTGCACCATTTCATCACGGGCATCTCCTTTTCCGCCGGGAAACTGGTGTGAGGCTTTCAATGTTTCAGCCTGAGTCAAGCCAGTAAAAGCACCGGTCAATGCTATGGTACCGGCCAAAATCGCTGTTATTGCCTTAAGTTTGAGTTTCATGTTTTCCTCCCAGAAAATTGTGCTTTCCAAGCACCTGATGATCGCGATTTGCCAAAATGGAAATTATCGGAACTTCCGCAAATTTGCGTGATTCATTGAACACAGGATCGAATATCAAGTCAATCTTTTTGTATACAAGAAAAATTCTTTTGCATTTTTGCTAGTTTTGAGTAGGGTTTTGGAATGAGTACACGCATTGCAAATAACATTCGCGAACGGTTGGAGCAGATGATTCTGACGGGGGAGTTTTCTGCCGGCGAACGTCTTGACGAGGTGCGCCTTGCTGAAAAATTCGGAGTATCAAGAACGCCATTGCGTGAAGCCTTCCAGGGGCTGGCTGCTTCAGGTCTCGTAGAATTGTTACCGCGCAGGGGGGCGTTTATCCGCCATCCGGATTTTGTCGAGATCGTCGAGATGTTCGAAGTGATGGCAGAGTTTGAAGCGATGTGCGGCTTTCGGGCTGCGCGGCGGATCAATGATGCACAGTTGACTGCTGTGCTGGCAACGATTGAAGCGTGCGAAAAGGCTATCCGTCAACAAGACCATGATGAATATTACCGTGAGAACCAGAAATTCCATCATTTGCTATATGAGGCTGGCGGAAACAAGTTTCTGGCAGGGGAGGCAGCCAAATTGTACAAGCGGCTGACACCTTACCGACGGATGCAATTGAGGGTACGCGGACGTTTGCCTCAGTCGATGAGTGAGCATCACGCCATTGTTGCGGCGCTGCGCAAGGGGGATGCCGTTTTAACAGCGGAAATCCTTCGCCAGCATGTTGCGATACAGGGTGAGAAATTCACCGATTTCATGGCAAGTTTCACAAGCGAAGCTGCCGTTGGAACCGGCTAGGAAGTCTGCTATTTTCTCTCTGCCGATATACACTTATTGGCTGTACGGAATTGTATTTATGGTCTATGGTTGTTGTGACCCACGTTAAGCCAAAGCAATTTACATTGCACTGGTATCGGGGGGAACATGAAAATAATTCCGGTTATATTGTGTGGCGGACTTGGCAGTCGGTTGTGGCCCCTCTCAACGGTTGATTGCCCCAAACCCTTTCACAAATTCGGCATGGAGCAATCCCTTTTCCAGCAAACGGTAATGCGCGGTCGTGCATCATTCCTCGATGGCAAGCCAATCATTGTAGGAAATTTGCGCCATAAAAGCCTGATTGCAAACCAATTGCAGCAATCAAATTGTGAAGGTGATCTGATCCTCGAACCGGTCGGCAGAAATTCGTGTGCAGCCATTGCAATTGCCAGTCTGCATGCACTTGAACGGCAGGATGATCCGGTCCTGCTTGTAATGCCGTCTGACCAATTGGTCGACACGAACGCAGCTTTTTGCGAAGCGGTATGGGCCGCGCTGGATTTCGCCGCCACGCATCTGATCACGTTCGGTATCAAGCCGGCCTCGCCTCACATCGGCTACGGTTACATATCGCCAGGTCCGGTGATTGATGCCGGGCGCGCGGCAAACTGTTTTGCGATTGAAGGTTTTGTGGAAAAGCCGCCCCTTGAAAAGGCGCTCCAACTCATGAAAAGCGGGGCACTTTGGAACAGTGGCAATTTTCTTTTCAAGGCCCGGCTTTTTCTCGATGAGTTGGAAAGACTGCAACCGGAAATATATCAGAAAATCGTCAGTGTCTTTGATGCCAGCCATTGCAGAGACAGCCTGCGCCAGCTGGATGGCAGACTTTTGATGGAGGTACCAGCGGTTTCTGTTGATGTTGCCGTATTTGAAAAAACTGACCTTGGCAGTGTTTGCGTTGGCCAATTTTCTTGGACAGATATAGGTAACTGGGATGCTGCAGCCGTATTGTATGGTGCTGATCTCGATCAAAACTCCTTTTCGGGTCAGGTGGAACTGGTCGCCAGCAAGGGCAATCTTGTTCATTCACCGGACCACCGGACAGCATTGATCGGGATTGACAATATTGCTGTAATTACCAGCGGAGACAGAATTCTGATCACCCGAAGAGACAATGCCGAGGCAGTTGGAACCCTCGCCAGCGGCTTTCAGGAAGCTTCAATTTTTGAGGATATCGCGAGTATTCAGATGCCTCCACAAGGTGACCTGAATGGAGCGGTTATTCATGATCGACGTCCGTGGGGTGAGTTCCAGCGTATCGATGCCGGCGATGGCTATCAGGTGAAACGCATCACGGTCGAACCCGGCCAAAGTCTTTCACTGCAATCGCACCATCACAGGGCGGAGCACTGGATTCTTGTTTCCGGCATGGGTGAGGTTACTATCGGTAACAAGGTCGAGACCTTTTCCAAGGACCGGTCGGTCTACATACCCAAGGGATCGGTTCACCGGTTGTCCAACAAGGGTGATTGCCCTCTTTTGCTGATCGAGATCCAGACCGGTGATTATCTGGGCGAAGATGACATTGTGCGGTTTGAGGATATTTATGGCCGTATCGATACTTGATGATGTTACCAAAATTGAACGATGCGTTTGATTTTCGGAACTTGAACCTTAGCTCAATCAGCCTAAATTGGGGGAAATCCAAATGAGGTGTTTGATATGTCCATTCGTCCGGTTTCCCAGATTTCAAAAGCGCAGCCCACCTTGGAAGGAGCTGGTGTAAAACTGCACCGCGCTTTCGGCTTTGGTGATCCTTCACTTGCTGATCCGTTCCTGCTTTTTGATGATTTCAGGAATGACCATCCGCAAGATTACCTGCGCGGGTTTCCCTGGCATCCACATCGCGGCATTGAAACGATCACCTATGTTCTCAACGGTACAATCGATCATGGCGATTCGCTTGGCAATCAGGGCGAGCTGTCTTCGGGTGACATCCAGTGGATGACGGCTGGTTCTGGTATCCTGCATCAGGAAATGCCGAAAGGTGATGCTTTCGGGCGGATGCACGGTTTTCAACTGTGGGCCAATTTGCCATCCAGCCTTAAGATGACCGATCCACGCTATCAGGATGTGAAATCGAAAGACATTCCAGTGATCACCGAGGATGATGGTACCCTTATCAAAGTCATTTGCGGAGATTTCTGGGGCAAGAGCGGTCCGGTGGACGGCATTGCCGCAAAGCCGCGTTATCTCGATGTGTACGTTCCGGCGGGGGTACGCAAGGTTTTGCCGGCTGATACCTGGCAGAAGACCTTTGCCTATGTTTTCGAGGGCTCTGGTGTCTTTACCGACGCATCTGACCCGTTTGGCGTTTTGCTGGAAAAAGAAGTCAATGGTGAAGAGGTGCATATACGTGACGCGGTTGGAGACCGGCATCTCGTATTGTTTGGAACAGGCGACGAGATTGTGGTTCAGGCCGGGGAAAAGGGCGTTCGTTTCCTGCTGGTCTCGGGTGCTCCAATACAGGAACCTGTTGCCTGGCACGGGCCGATTGTGATGAACACTCAGGATGAATTGCGTACAGCAATCCGTGAACTCAACAATGGCTCGTTTATAAAGAAGTCCGCATGAAGGATGGATCAGTGAAAGTTGCGCCCCTTGGGCATGACTTTCGCTGCCTCTTTCAATTCCTGTGACCATGCTTTTCTGGTCTCTGATTTTTCGATTTCCCGGTCCCGCCGCTCCTCAAGATGTGACTTGCGCAGGGGCCTACTTGCCAGTTTTGGCAGATTGTAGCCCGTATCCGCCATTTGCATAAGAAGATTGCGGGCTTTTGTCTTTGAATTTTTTATATGCCTTGTGTCTTCTATCGGGCGTTTTACCTCATCGGCATTGGCGATACCGCCGATTTCAAGACGGTCGGCTGGAAGTTGCTGATTGGCGGCAAAAAGCCCTTGTTCGGTAATTGCTGCAAGCATCGGGGTTGCATCTTCAAGGCATGTGGCAACGACATGAATAACTCCGTCCGCCTTTTGCAATTTGCCTTTGACGCGAACCAGCCTTGCTCCCATCACGATGGGCCTGAAAACCTCGAAAACCTTTGGCCATACGATGACATTGGCAATGCCGGTTTCATCTTCAAGCATCATGAAGACAACGCCTTTGGCTGAGCCCGGTCTCTGGCGCACGACAACAAGTCCGGCGATTTCAACTTTTCTGCCATTGGGCAATGCTTCCAGCAGTCGGCTTTCGATGACTCCCTCAAGAGAAAACGCACCCCGTAAAAACGATACAGGATGCGCCTTCAGGGACAGGGACAGACTTCGGTAATCCTGGATGACATGCTCGCTTTGGGGCATTACCGGGAGACGGGCCTGCGGCTCGTTTTGCAGATCACGGCTGGCGCTGTCCGCATGATCAAACAGCGGCATCCGGTCCTTGCGGGCGAGTTTGTCCAGCGCACGCACTTCCCAAAGGGCGGCTCTGCGGTCAAGGCCGATTGAGCGAAAGGCATCGGCCTCGGCGAGTTTTTCCATGCTGCCGCGTGACAGTCCGGTCTTTAGCCACAACTCGCGTACCGAGTTGAATCTGCCGTCAGGATTTTTCCCGCGATATTCCATGATCAACCCCGCCTCTTCTTCCCCAAGCCCTTTTATCTGACGCAAGCCAAGGCGTACGGCAAAGCGGCTCTGGATATCGTGCCGCATGTCGCGGTATTTGGGATGAAGCGTTGAGGAACGGGTGTCATCAGCCTCCAGTGTGCAATTGAAATCAGCCAAATTTATATCGGGCGGCAGAATGTTGACGCCATGCTCACGGGCGTCACGGACAAGTTGCGAGGGCGCATAAAACCCCATCGGCTGGGAGTTGAGAATGGCAGCGGCAAAGACATCGGGGTAATGGCATTTGAGCCAGCAGGAGGCATAGACAAGCAATGCAAAGCTCGCTGCGTGGCTTTCGGGGAAACCATATTCGCCAAATCCCTCGATCTGTTTGAAGCAGCGGGCGGCAAATTCGCGGTCATAACCTTTGGCAGCCATCCCCTCGATCATCTTCTGCTGAAAAGTGTGAATGGTGCCAACGCGGCGAAAAGTTGCCATGGCGCGGCGTAATTTGTCTGCCTCACCCGGAGAGAAGCCGGCTGCAACAATGGCAATTTTCATGGCTTGTTCCTGAAACAGTGGGACGCCAAGGGTGCGGCCCAAGACGGCTTCAAGCTCTTTTGACGGATAGCTGACCTTCTCCTTGCCTTGTCTGCGACGCAGATAAGGGTGCACCATGTCACCCTGAATGGGACCCGGGCGCACGATCGCCACCTCAATCACCAGATCGTAGAATCTGGCAGGCTTGAGGCGCGGCAGCATCGACATCTGGGCTCGGCTTTCGATCTGGAAAACCCCCACAGTGTCGGCCTGCTGGATCATCGCATAAGTGCGCGGATCCTCTTTGGGCATGGTCGCAAGGGTCACCGGTTTTTGATAATGAGCACCCAGAAAATCAAAGGCCTTGCGCAGGCAGGTGAGCATGCCAAGGGCGAGGATGTCGATTTTCAGGATGCCGAGCGATTCAAGGTCATCCTTGTCCCATTCAACCTGGGTGCGGCTTTCCATGGCAGTGTTCATCACCGGAACAATATGATCGAGCCTGTCTCTGGTGATAACGAACCCTCCCGAGTGCTGGGAGAGATGGCGGGGAAATCCGTTGATCTGGTTGGCAAGCTCAAGCACCTGCGCAACCGTATTGTCGCGTATGTCCAGCCCTCCCTGATCCGCCTCGCGCCGGCCCAGTTCGCCGCTTGCCTGATGGCCCCAGACTGAGGAGGAAAGAGCTGTGATGGCATCCTCCGACAGGCCGAAAGCCTTGCCGACTTCGCGGGCCGCCGAGCGGGCGCGGTAGGTGACAACGCTCGCTGCAAGGGCTGAATGTTCGCGCCCGTACTTGTCATAGATATACTGGATCACCTCTTCGCGGCGCTCATGCTCGAAATCGACATCAATATCCGGTGGCTCGCGGCGCTCGGGGGAAATGAAACGTTCGAAGAGAAGATCAGTCAAAGCAGGGTCGACATCGGTAATACCGATGCAATAGCAAACGGTGGAGTTGGCGGCCGAACCGCGCCCCTGACACAGGATGCCTTTTGAGCGCGCAAAGCGGACGATATCAAAAACCGTCAGGAAATAGGGCTCGTATTTCAACTGGCCAATCAGTTCAAGTTCATGGTCGATCTGGGCAAGTACGCGTTGTGGCGGAGTATTGCCATAGCGCCGGTTGGCACCCTTGAGGGCAAGGCGCCGCAGCTCTTCACCCTGGCTCAGACCACTTGCGGGGATTTCTTCCGGATACTGGTATTTCAGTTCATCAAGGGAAAAATGCAGCTCGGAAAAAAGTCTTGCCGTTTCACTTACGGCCTGCGGGAAATGGCGGAACAGGCGGTGCATTTCTGTCGCCGGTTTCAAATGCCGCTCACTATTAGCGGCGAGCAGGGTCCCGGCCTTGTCAAGGGTGACGTGCTCGCGAATGCAGGTCAGTACATCCTGCAGACGGTGGCGGGCAGGGCGATGATAAAGAATGTTGTTGCTGGCAAGAAGCGGAATATCAAGGTTTGCACCAAGGGATGCAATGGCTGCCATTGCCCGCTGGTGACAGACCGAGTAATCACAGGCAAGCACCAGCCGCAGCGCCCCAGCGTATTCTTCCTTCAGGCGATTCAGGGTATCTGAAAGAACCGGACAACTGTCTGTTTGCGTGTCAAGTTCAGGGGCAATCTGTGCTGCCATCGCCATCTCGCCGCCCCATTGCAGAAGGTCGGCAAGTTCAAGGTGGCATTCGCCCTTGGGCGCGCGGCGATTGCCGGTGGACAGAAGGCGGCAGAGATTGTTCCAGCCTTTCAGGTTTTTCGGCAAGACCACAATATCGGGCGTTCCGTCGATAAAGGCGAGGCGGCAACCCGGCTGAAAACGCAAGCCTGCCTCCTTTGCTGCCATGTGGGCGCGTACAACCCCTGCAAGGGTATTGCGGTCGCAAAGAGCGATGCCATCAAGACACAGCTTGCTGGCGGTCACTACCAATTCCTCGGGATGGGAGGCCCCGCGCAGAAAGGAAAAGTTGCTGGCAATGACGGCTTCGAAAAACATTGCAATCCCTCTTTTCAAAAGTCTTCTCAGGCAAACAAGCCATGAAGAAACCACTTCGGCCTGTCGGTCTCGCGCTCGTACAAGCCTTCGCGAAACAACCAGTAGCGGTGGCCCCTGTCATCCTCGATGCGGAAATAATCGCGGGTCTGGCGGGGCGTTTGCCGTGACCACCAGTGGTCGCAAATCCGCTCGGGACCTTCAACGCGGGTTACCTTGTGAAGAATTTTGCGCCAGCGGAAACGGATTGGTGGTCCATCGGGTACTTCGGCAATGGCCTCGATGGTTTCAGGGACGGAAAACAGCCTTAACGGGCGCACGGCAATTGAGTTTGAGACAATTGAATGCGGGCTAGGTATTTTGGAGATATCCTGCACACTGTATTCGGGATATTCAGCCTGGCTGACAAGTCCCCTGAGCCTGCCGTTAACGCGGTGGCTTGCCTTTTCGGCGTGCCAGGCACCAACGGGAATTTCCCTTTCTGCCCTTTCAGGCAAATGGGTGTTTTCCGGCACGCCTTTGACGATTGCTTCAGCGCCCAGTCTTGCGGTCAGCCTGTCGATCAAATGGTCTGCATCACCCGTGCCTGAATCTTGCAGGAACGAGGTTTCCTTTTGTGTCATCAACTGGCTTGCCATTACCGACAGGCGCAGGGTTTCAAATCCGTAACCGGCATCATAATCCTCCTGCAGGGCGGCAAGACGTTCCTTGAAAAGCCGCGTCATCACCTCCGCATTGCGTTCGGGTCTTGAGGTGCCAACCTCCATGTGGAAGGTTTTTCCGTCAACACGAAACAGCGACAACTGCAATTGCCGCGCACCAACACCCTTCTTTTCCATGGCTTCGCAAAGATGCGCGGCAAGGCGGCGGATTGTTCTTTCTATGTCATTTTCATGCACCAAAGGCTCGGCAAACCGGCGCTCTGCCATCAGTTCGGCAACGGGCCTGCGCGGTGATATCGCCTCTTCCACTGCTCCCATGGCCTGGTCAAGCCGGTAAAGCAGTTCGCGGCCAAACCGGCGTGCAACGGGTGCGCGCGGCTGGCGGTATAACTGGCCAATGGTGCGAAGCCCGAGTCGCGCCAGAGCCTGTACCAGGTCAGGGCCTATGCGAAGGGCGTTGAGCGGCAAAGGGGCGAGGGCAGGCTCAATTTCCTCTAAGGTCCTGATTGATTGCAGCGCGGAATGGGTTTTGTCCGTTTTGGTGTTTTGACAATGCGCCAGAGCCCAGGCGGTGCCGGGGCCGGGGGCGATGGCACCTGTCGCTGCAAAGCCCTGATGGAACAGGCGGACCAAAAGGTCCTTCATCAATTCGCGCTCGCCGCCAAACAGATGGGCGCAGCCGGTGATATCCAGCATCAACCCAAATTCTCCGGGGAGCGCCTCATCAATGGCAATGAGCGGCGTATAGCGGTCACACCAGTCGGCCATGGCTTCGAGCAACAGCCGATCTGCGTTTGCGTCTTCCTCCAGAACATCAAGATCGGGAAAGGCGGCCTTTGCATCGGCAAGACTGGTGCCGGGTTGAAGACCTATCGCGCGCGCGCGCTCGTCAAGATGTACCAGCCGGATAGCGTTTTGCATTTTGGCAGTCATCACAAGCGGTCTTATAATCGGTTTTGCGCAATCAAGGTCTTCTTGGTGAAGGTTTTTCACCCGCCATGAGGCGCCGAGGCGCTGGCGCATGATCCTGTCTGTGGGCAATGAGGCAAGGTGGATTGCCAGATAGCGGCGCGGGGCAGGGTTCACTGCCTTATGCCTGGCGGCTTCATGCCCGTCTATCTTATGCCCCGTTATCTTATGCCCCGTTATCTTATGCGATGGCAGATTGTTGCTGTCCTGCGATGGATGAAGCGGCGTTGTGGCCGGGTCTGATAAGGCTAAAGCGTTGTTCATCGGGGGTCCACTCCAGGTTCCATCTTGTTGTTTCATCGGCGCTGCCGCCGCGGCATTTTTCAAGCTGCACGTAAAAGGCGGGCGGGCCGATGAACTGTCTTTTCAGTGGCATTATTAGTTTGGGGGTTTTTTCAAGGTCGACATTTTGCGAGATTGCCGGTTTGACATGCCAGCGCGTGGTAGCGGCGCTGGCCTCTTCCTCACCGCTTTGGCGCAGCAGGATGACAGGTGTGCCGGAAGCGCCGGCGCGCAACATCAGGCGGCGGGTTGCGGTCAGGTCCATCTGTTTGGGGTGGCCGCTGATTTCTATCAGGCACAGGCTGGCAGCGCCCCGGGTCGCGGCAATTTCCCCTGCAGCCCACAAGGTTTCCTCGTGGCTTTTTGGATGAATACGAACAAGATCCTGCGGGGCAAGGCCGAAGATTGCGAGGCCAGGGTCGTAAAAGCTGCCATATTCACGGCGGGTAAAATCATCGCTGATCCAAAATATTGGAGCGATTTTTTCTGGCTGGCTGTCATCAGATATCCGGTTCTGCGCGGAAGCCGCCCTGATGCCTTTTGCAAGCAGGATGCCAAGGCAGAGGGCAAATCCCGCACCACTGGCAGCATCAAGGCCGACGGCGACCCGTACCTCGTGCAGGCCGCTTGCGGCAATGCCTCGCCGGGTTCGCGGATCAAGGGCCCTGTCGATCGCATCAATGCCAAATGCAACGTGCAGGCCGGATGCCGCCTTGTCTTCAAGAAGCAGATGGTGTTTTTCGATGTCTGAAATGGAGCCGGCAAGCGCCTCGCAGACTTCGCGGGTCTCCTGCCGTGTGCGTGTTACCACAGGACGGGCAATGAAATTGGGTATCGGGCCGGGGCAATCTCCAGACATTTCAGGCTTCCTGATCGGGTACAAATTTCCTGCCGGACCCGATATACGGGAGCCAGCGGTGTTGGTTTCATCCGCGCCATGATTTGCCTGGCCTGGCCAGACTTGACTTGATCGGCCAACCTTGCAGGTTTTGCCTGGTTGCCTGACCTGATTAGCCCGACCTGATTGGACGGCGACCCGCCATGGTCTCGATGGGTGCGGTTTGCCCAATCCGGTCATGTCTGACCAAGGATGATCAAGGCAGCAGGCAGCGATCAGCTGGAACGGCCTTTCGGCACTCTTTCCAACCGTCTTTCAAAGCGCGGATGAATTCCTGTAATTAAAAAGTTCTTTTTTTGTTCTTATATAGATTCCGCAAACGCACCAAAGAGTCAAGCGAGAGAAAAAGAATTTTTTCCTAATTGCGGATCGAGAAAAAAATCTGGCCCAACAACGGGGCCAAGGCCATGATCAAAAGCCCGAAAGGGAATAACTTGCCCTCAAAAATATTAAAGGAAGCGAGATATTCCTCAAAAGGTATTCTCAAAACAAACAATGCAAAGCTGCTTTCGATTACCAGTAAAACACCAACGGCAAGGAAACCTGTCGCAAGCGCCTTGGCTGGCTGGCTAATTTTCCAGCGCCTTGTAACCCAAAAGCCAATCAATGTAATTGTGATGGCCAAAGGTACAAATTCAAACCACTGCCCCCGAACTTCACCGAAGGTTGGTATAAGGACAATCTCCCGAACAGCACCAAGAACGAAACCTGCACCAAACCCGGCAACACCATAAACCAGATATGAAGGAAGGGTGCGCATCAATACTCGCCGAGTTTTCTTTCGGGATCGTAATTTACCTCGACATCCTTGATGACGGCCTGGCCGCAGCGCAGGGTGCCTGTGGCCGGATCGGCGGCATATTGCGGATCGCCATGAAGGTGCCAGCCTTCGGACAGTGCCTTGGTCACCTTGTGGCAGAAGCTTGAATCATCAGGCCCGGTCAAAAAGCGGTAAATGCGTGTGGTCATGGTCAACTCCGGAAGGATCAGACTTGTTGAACTGTTTGGGGCAGTCTTAACGTGTTCAAGGATGAATCAAAAGAGGTTTTGCGGACAGTACATTTCCGCTGATTTCCTTATTTTTCCTGCAGCTTTTCCGATAGCGCAATCAACGCCTCTGCCTGCTGCAAATGCAGGCGTTCGACCATTTCACCGTCAAGCTGGATAACGCCCTTTAAAGCATTTTGCGGCAGGGCAAAGGCATTGATGATGGCTCGGGCAGTATCAAGCTCCGCCTCGCTGGCGCCAAAGGCAGAGTTTGCCGGGTCGATTTGCGAAGGATGTATGAGGGTCTTCCCGTCAAAGCCCATGGCGGCGGCATCGCGGCACTCTTCGGCAAATCCCTCGCTGTCACGGAAATTATTGTAAACCCCGTCAAGCACAGCAAGCCCGTTTGCGCGTGCTGCCGCAATGATCATCATCAAAAAGGGGTGGAGGTTTGGCCTACCTTTTTCAGGTTTGATACCTGTATCCTTTGCAAGGTCATTGGGGCCTACCACCAGAGTGGCAAGACGACGGGATGCCCCGGCAATTTCACGCAGGTTCATCAGGGCTGCAGGCGTTTCGATCATTGCCCACAGCGGGATTGCAGATCCGGCCTGATCGAGAATTTGGGCAATCCCGGTCAAATCATTCGGGAAGGATATTTTGGGCACCAAAACAGCATCGGGCCTCAATTGAAGGGCAATCTCAAGATCGTCAATATTTCCAATTCGTATGATCCGCTCACGGCGGCCAAAATCACGTCCTTTGACATGGGTCAGCAGATTCGAATGGGCCGCGGCCCTGTCTTCGCCCGCTATTGCATCTTCAAGGTCAAAAATCAGGCAATCACAGTCAAGTGACGGAGCTTTCTGCAGGGCGCGAATATTGGTCGCCGGCATGAACAATGCCGAACGGCGAAAACGGAACGAGGCAGGATCAGCCGGAATAAAAACCATAGGGGTTTACTGCCGCCAAAAACCAGTCGGCGCAAGAGGCTTGCGCAAAGGCAAACCTGATTTGGTAAAATATTCGCCGGGAGCAGTGCTTCGTTTCACCGCGGCACTCGACGAAGCGGAAATCATGTTGTAAACCGCCCCTAACATTTTTCAGAACAAACCGGACGCAAACAAGCCATGCAAAAATTCAACAAACTCACCAGTGTTGCCGCGCCATTGCCGATCATCAATATCGATACGGACATGATCATTCCCAAGGATTATCTCAAGACAATCAAGCGGACAGGTCTTGGCAAGGGTCTTTTTGCGGAAATGCGCTTTGGCGAGGATGGCAGCGAGAACCCGGATTTTGTTCTCAACCAGCCTGCCTACCGGAAGGCGGAAATCCTTGTGGCCGGAGACAATTTCGGCTGCGGCTCCTCACGCGAACATGCGCCCTGGGCGCTGCTCGATTTCGGCATAAAGTCTGTCATCTCAACCAGCTTTGCTGATATTTTTTACAATAACTGCTTCAAGAA
Organism: Salaquimonas sp.; assembly: GCA_041736675.1. Classification (GTDB taxonomy): domain Bacteria; phylum Pseudomonadota; class Alphaproteobacteria; order Rhizobiales; family Rhizobiaceae; genus Salaquimonas. The sequence continues at coordinate 123,995 of JBGSTD010000026.1, read as the reverse complement.
CGGCATTTTGCCGATTATGGTCAGCCAGAAACAGCTCGACCAGCTGATGGACGATGCGCAGCGCGGTTCCAATGCGACGCTCAGCATTGATCTGGAAGCCCAGACCATTGCCGGGCCAGATGGTGGAACCATTCATTTCGAGATTGATCCGGACCGCAAACACCGTTTGCTGAACGGCATTGACGATATTGGCGAGACTTTGGAAAAGGCCCCCGATATCACCAGTTATGAAAAAAGGATGAAAGACAGCAGGCCCTGGATCTGATTGTGATCCGAAAGGTTTGTTTGCCTGGCATTTTTGCCAACTGAGAAGCAAAAAAATATAGACTTTGGGGTGAATTTCACAAATGCGTCCATTCATATCGAAAAAGCTGGCACCCATTGCATTCGGGTTTCTGCTGGCAACCTTCATGACATTCGTCATCTCGGGAATTTCCAATATCGTTGCGCTTGGCATTTCTGATCCTGCCTTTTTGGGCAAATGGATGAAGTCATGGGCGGCAACCTGGACTGTTGCCTTTCCAACCGTCTTGTTTGTTGCACCTGCAGTCAGGCGCATTGTAGAGTCTCTCACGGTAAAATAACTCATTTTGGTTGTTGTGGGACAAGCCGCGAAAAGCAATCCAAACAGATTTGTTGAAAAATACTTTGGTCAAGTTTAAGGAACGCTTTGACCACTCCGGCAGCCGGCAGTCATGGCAGGGCTTTTATGCCAAGAGTTTATTTTGCCGCTAATGCGGCCTTATCAAAAAGGAAAGATTTCATGAGCGTCCGTAAACTGTTTTTGCTTCCCGGAGATGGCATTGGCCCTGAGGCCATGGGTGAAGTACGCAAGATTATCAGCTGGATGAATGCCAATCTCGATGCCGGCTTCGAAACCGATGAAGGGCTTGTCGGCGGTTCGGCCTATGATGCCCATGGCGAAGCGATCTCTGATACGGACATGGAAAAGGCAATGGCGGCCGATGCCGTTTTGTTTGGCGCTGTCGGCGGTCCGAAATGGGATACGGTTCCTTACGAGCAGCGCCCGGAGGCGGGTCTTTTGCGCCTGCGCAAGGACATGCAATTGTTTGCAAACCTGCGTCCGGCGATCTGTTATCCCGCCCTTGCACAGTCTTCTTCACTCAAGCCAGAAGTGGTTGAAGGACTTGATATTCTGATCGTTCGCGAGTTGACCGGCGGTGTTTATTTTGGTGAGCCAAAGACAATCACCGATATCGGAAATGGCCAGAAACGGGCGATCGATACGCAGGTTTATGATACCTATGAAATCGAGCGCATTTCGGGTGTGGCATTTGAACTGGCAAGAACCCGCCAGAACAAGGTCTGCTCCATGGAAAAGCGCAATGTGATGAAGTCCGGCGTTTTGTGGAACGAGGTTGTGACAGCAACCCACAAGGCAAATTATCCCGATGTGGAATTGTCGCACATGCTGGCAGATGCCGGCGGAATGCAGCTTGTACGCTGGCCCAAGCAGTTTGACGTTATTGTGACTGACAACCTGTTTGGCGACATGTTGTCGGATGTTGCAGCCATGCTGACCGGATCACTGGGCATGCTACCCTCAGCTTCACTGGGCGCGCCTGACAGCGTGACCGGAAAACGCAAGGCACTCTACGAGCCGGTACATGGTTCGGCGCCCGATATTGCCGGAACAGGTGCAGCCAATCCGATTGCAATGATCGCCTCTTTTGCCATGTGCCTTCGCTATTCTTTCAACATGATTGAAGAAGCCACGCTGATTGAAACCGCGATTGCCAATGTGCTCGATCAGGGGCTCCGCACCGCAGATATCATGAGTGAAGGTTGCAAGAAAATTGGAACAACAGAAATGGGCGACGCCATTCTTGCCCAGATCAAAGTGCTCAATTCATAGCTCCAGATGGTTGTGTGAGCGTCCCAAATTCAGGCGTCATGGTCATGATTTGTTAGGCATGACGCCTGAAAATTGAATATAATCAATGGTGTTAACCAAATTTTATGCAGGCTGCCCTAGGGTAATCCAAACCCACTTGGAACCAGGCCCATGCTAAACAAATTTTCCAAAAACAATAGCGGCAACTTTTCCCAAATGTCTGCGTTGATTGCCGTTCCGGTGATCCTGACAATCGGCGCTGCGGTCGATTACAGCATCATGTCGCGTGAGAACTCCAAACTGCAAAACTCGCTCGATGCGGCAATTCTGGCTGTCGGACGTGATTTTGAATCGAGAGAAAAGTCGGCAGTTGTCAAGGAATTGAAGAATTTTCTGAAATCCAATTTGAGCGCGAGCGAATACAAGAAAATCGGCAAGATTACCGTCGAGGTGGATAAAAAAAATCATTCACTGACAGCCAAGGCTGAAGCGAAAATTGATACCAATTTCATGCTGCTCGCGGGTATCAAAACACTTCCCTATGACGCCACATCTCAAATCAAGTCAGCTTCCGGCGGTATAGAAATCGCCTTTGTTCTCGACAATACCGGTTCGATGGCAGCAGACGGAAAAATTGTTTCACTCAAAGAGGCGGCGACGGCGTTCACCGAAGCGATGATGCTCAAGGATACCGGCGGATCAACCAAAATCGGCATCGTGCCTTTTTCCAACCATGTCAATGTCGGCATGTCCAACCGAAATGCCTCGTGGCTGCAGGTTGACGCGGATTCGACGGTCACCGAACCCAATTATTGTTACATGACGCAGGATTTGATTTCCTCCGGCAGTTGTACAACGCAGACCGGATACAATGATGGCGTTGCCTACACCTATCAGCAGTGCAACAATGTCTATGGAGCACCCTATCAGGTCTGCGGACCACAGACGATTACAACTACCTGGTACGGCTGTGTCGGATCGCGTGAAGAGCCGCTGAATCTTGAAGACAGGAACTACAACAAGAGAGTTCCCGGGCTGATGAATACCAGTTGTGGAGCACCAATCAGGCCGCTGACAGACAACAAGCAGACAATTCTCGATGACATTGACGCCATGTTTATTGGCGGCGAAACCTATATTCCCTCCGGTCTGACCTGGGGACAAAGAGTATTGTCAAGCGGTGAGCCTTTTGTTGGCGGGGTCAGCAAATCCCAGGCCAAAAAAGACAAGATCAAGAAATATCTCATCCTGATGACGGATGGCGACAATACCAAGTCAGCCCAATTGCCGGGTGCACCTTCCCATTGGGGTAGTGACGTGACCCAGGCCAATTCCTGGACTGCCAAGGCCTGCAATAATATCAAGAGCGAGGATATTTCGGTTTTCACCGTTACATTCGGGACGCTTACAAATGAAACGAAAGACCTGATCCAGAATTGTGCATCCAATAGTTCGCAATACTATCATGCGACCACTGGCAACGACTTGAAGGCCGCATTCAATGACATCCAGGCGCAGATTTCAGCGCTGCATTTGTCCATGTAAACAAATAGATACTTAAATTGACTAGCTTTGAAAATTAAATTTCAGCCGATTTTATTTGATAATGGACGATTATATTCCGCCAATAAAAAGGATTATTACCCAAATTTGTCTTAACTCAAAATTTAAACATAACATCTAGAATTAGAATGAATCTTTGGGTGGGAAATTTGATTTTGAAACATTTTATTAAAAATACGTCCGGCAATTTTGGTGTTATTCTCAGCCTGTCCATGTTACCGGTGATGATGGGGATTGGTGTGGCGGTTGACTATTCGCAACTTGCCAATCGCCAGACAAGCCTTCAAAACTCGGTAGACGGCGCCATCCTCTCTGTCGGCCAAACATTTGAAGACATGACATCCGTCGAAATCGAGCAAAAACTGCAGGATTTTCTGAAGGCAACGCTTGCAGAAGACGAGTATAAAAGCATCTCCAAGCTGGATGTTCTGCTGGACAAACCCAACCATAAATTGACGGTCACCGCAAAATCTTCAACCGATACCAATTTCATGCTTCTGGCAGGTGTCAAAACGATGGGTTTTAATGCGGTATCGCAAATAAGGTCCTCTTTCGGCAAGATGGAGATTGCGTTTGTTCTCGACAATACCGGGTCGATGAACCAGGAAGGCAAGCTGGATGCGCTCAAAACAGCCGCCACCGACTTCGCCAATGGTGTGATGACCAAACCTACTGGTGGTATCGCGAAAATCGGAATTGTACCCTTTGGCAATTATGTGAATGTCGGCTTGGACAAGGTGGGAGCCTCCTGGCTTACAATCATTGGTGATCCACATGCCTGGAACGGTTGTGTGGGCTCCCGCCTGCATCCGTTCAATCTCGATGACAGCGATTTTGCAAGCAAGAAAGTGCCAGGTATTTCAGGCGTCACCTGTGGAGCGCAAATAACACCGCTTACCGACAACCGGGCAAAGGTTCTTCAGGAAATCAATGACATGGTGGCCACAGGAATGACCTATGTTCCATCCGGATTAACCTGGGGCAGACGAATACTTTCCCATGAAGAACCTTTCAGTGAAGCCGCGAGCGATGCGGCTGTTACTGCAGACAATATCAACCGGTTCATGGTGTTGATGACAGATGGTGAAAATACAGTCTCTGCTCAACTTCCAGGATCGCCTTTCCAAGACGGGCATGATGTCGTTTAGGCCAATGAGTATACAACATCCGCCTGCAACAGCATCAAGAATGATGGAATATCCATGTATACTATTACCTTCGGGACGCTTAGTTCAAGCGGCAAAGATCTGATTGAAAACTGTGCTTCTTCGCCTGAACAATATTTTCATGCGGCAACAGGCGCGCAATTGCAGGATGTTTTCAAGAAAATCCAGGAACACATGACAAGTTTGCATCTGTCGATGTAGTCCTGCGGCTGCCACCTCCTGGTCGCAGCAACTTTGAGCCTTTGGCAAAGAGCTAATTGACTCTTTGAAAAAACGCGTTAAGAAGCGCGCATCAGGCAAGGATGTATAACGTGGTCTTTGGACATCAATATTGCAGAAATGAAAATTCCTTTGGTAGGTCACCATGGGACGTATTTTCTTGCGCCGAACCTGATTTTATTTCAGCGAAGACTACAAAAACAGCAAAGACCAAGACCACCAAGAAAACGGTCTGAACTTCCTGTTTGCGCGTCTCTCTTCCCTGCGCCGACAGGGAGATCGAGGCGGTGAAATTCATCTGCCGTAAACATAGTGGAAGAGAGTACCGCTCGGATTTGTGAGCTGGAAAATCAGGAGCCTGAAAAGGGTATTTGTCATGGGTTATAAAGTTGCAGTCATTGGTGCCACAGGCAATGTGGGACGAGAAATGCTTGATATTCTTGCCGAGCGGGGATTTCCTGCTGATACGGTAGTCGCGCTGGCCTCGCGCCGCAGCCTTGGAACTGAAGTTTCCTTTGGCGACAAGACACTGAAGGTCAAGGTGCTGGATGATTATGATTTCTCCGATACCGATATCGCGCTGATGTCGGCGGGCGGCGATATTTCCAAGGAATACTCTCCGAAGATCGGCAGACAGGGCTGTGTGGTCATCGATAATTCCTCTGCTTTCCGCTATGATCCGGACGTTCCTCTCATCGTTCCTGAGGTCAATGCAGATGCGGTGGTCGGCTTTTCGAAGAAGAACATCATCGCCAATCCGAATTGCTCTACAGCGCAGCTGGTTGTGGCTTTGAAGCCTTTGCATGATCATGCAAAGATCAAACGCGTCGTTGTGTCGACCTATCAGTCAGTTTCAGGTGCCGGCAAGGAAGGCATGGACGAATTGTTCGAGCAGACCAAAGCGGTTTATCAGAACGGCGATATTGTTGCGAAGAAATTCACCAAGCGCATTGCCTTCAACGTCATTCCCCACATTGATGTGTTCATGGATGACGGCTCCACCAAGGAAGAGTGGAAGGTTGTCGCCGAGACGAAGAAAATGCTCGACAAGAATATCAAGGTGACCTGCACTGCTGTGCGCGTTCCTGTATTCATCGGCCATTCCGAAGCGGTCAATATCGAGTTTGAAAACGAGATTTCCGCAGATGAAGCCCGGTCAATCCTGCGCGAAGCTCCAGGCTGCCTGGTGATCGACAAGCGCGAAAACGGCGGGTACACCACGCCGCATGATTGCGCTGGCGAAGATGCGACGTATATATCCCGCATCAGGGAAGATCCAACTGTCGATTATGGTCTTAATATCTGGGTGGTCTCAGACAATCTTCGCAAAGGTGCCGCACTCAACACGGTGCAGATTGCCGAATTGCTGGTTAATCGCGGCTTGATCAAACCAAAAGCGACAGCTGCGGTTGCATGATTTCACGCAAAGATGAATTTCAGAGGCGGGCCGCAATGCCCGCTTTTTTTCTGATTTTTTATCAACTGATTTTTAGCCGCCGTTTTCCGGTCGTGGCAGGCATGCTTTTGAAGTGTGTCAAAATACACATAATTCCCGGCGCATATGATCTAGTTTCATGGCATGGGCGGTGAGAACGAGCTTAAATATCCCGCCACAAGAACCCACAGGTTCCCTACTTGGGGAATGGACGCTGGCTTGTTTCTCTTAACGCCCCAAAGAGTTCTGGCCGGCGTTTCTGTGTGATTAAAAAACAATCATTGAATGCTGCAAAATCGGTCCGGCTAAAAACCTTCACAGTTATCTGAAATTTGCGCCTGCACAGAACCTGAAATCTGTTGCCTGGACAAAGTGAATGTTTCGCGGATCAACATTTCATTGCTGGCAAACCGGTAACAGACATCTACAATTGCAGAGTTTGAATCCATCTCTTCGATTCTAGTCAAAATGGTGGCTCCATCATTGGCCTCTTTCCATTCATCAAGAGAATCGAGAAATTCAGTTTTTGTTTGAGAAATTCCAAGATCAGTCAGATCGATGGTGGCATCAACCGAGAGCAATCTGTCAAGGGTTGGGGCATCGCTGCTTCGCAGAGCCTGATACCACTCAACAAGCGGTTCCGGCATGCTTTCGGCACCGTGGGCATATTGGCCGGATAATCCAAAATTGGCTATCATCAATGAAATTGCCAGGAACCGCGCAGGCAACGAGCATATGAAACTTTCAAATACAGTCCAAAATGGTTTGCGCATTGAAGCACCCCCGGTTGCAGACTTTCCTTACTATCTGAAAGAATCGGGTACTAAAATTCAACTTTTATCTCACAGAGACGAAAAAGGTTTCCTTCCGGTTGGAGAAAGACTGATAGGCTGCCGTTAGGTACTATCGGATTGACGGGCGGGCAAAGTCGCCGGTTTCCTTGTCCATCACCCAAAGTTCGCCGGTTGAAATGTCAAACCAGGCACCATGCAGCGAAAGTTTGCCGCGGCCTTCCAGAATGTTTACGCAGGGAAATGTCATCAGGTTTATCAGCGAATTGCGGACAGAAACACGTTCGAGAGCTGTCTGGCGTTCGCTTTGGGTTAATGCAGTGGAACCCTGGATCTGTTCGGCCAGAGGCGCAAGCATGCTCATCCATTTGCCTATGAAGTCGCCGGGGGAAAGAGGCTTGTCAGAAGGGTCGAGCGCTGCCTGAATGCCGCCGCAGCGACCGTGGCCCATGACGATGATATGCTTTACACGAAGCGCCTGTACAGCGAACTCCAATGCCGCAGAAGTGGAATGAAACGCGTCATCAGGTGCGTAAGGCGGCACAAGATTGGCAACATTACGAACCACAAACAATTCGCCGGGACCACAATTGAATATTGTCTCGGGAGCTGCGCGCGAGTCACAACAGGCAATCACCAGAATTTCCGGCTTCTGGCCGGTTTCGGCCAATTCCGCATAGCGTTCGCGTTCTGAAATGTATCGGCCCGACATGAAGTCGCGATAGCCTTTAAGGAGCTTTTCAGGAAATCTTTTCATGATTTTGTTTTATCCAAATGCTGAAATTTGGCAATGTCATTTTTGTGCAATGCATTCATAGACTGCTCGGCGTGTACCGTTTCCGCTTGCCCGCAGAGGAAATCCGCGTCGATGCCAGATTGCGCATTTGTACCATGCTCATGGGCGTGGAAATGGATGTTGCATCGCTTTCCAACATCAATTCGTCCGCACCGCGTTTTGCAGCAGAAGCCACAATTTCGAATACACTTGAAGTTGTCTTGTGCAGAGCTTTCTCAGGTCCGATGCCGGAAAGGCTGTGAGACATGAAAAGTGCAGCGGTCAAATCGCCGGGACCATTGGGTGGATTGTCTACCTCGTGATGCTCGGCAAAAAGGGCATCATCGCCTGAAACAAGCAGATTGCCAATATTACCCCGCATGAAACCGGGCATTGAGGTTACCAGAACCTGTTTGCCAGGATATGCCTTTGCAGCCTCGACTGCATCGCCTGCAGTGATAACCTTTTTACCTGTCAACCAGGAAAGTTCAAAACTGTTCGGGGTGATGATATCAGCGGTTCCAATCAAATGATCGCGTATAGCGCCCGCTGTATCATCTTGAACATAAAGCCTTCCTTCGCCCTCTGTTGGGCGGTCGCCCATTACCGGATCACAAACATGGACAATACCTTTGGTGCGTTCTTTCAAGGCCCTGATGAAACCGGTTGTCGCAATCACTTGATCCCTGCCGGCGAGATAACCCGTCAGAACGCCGCCAACTTCGCTGATCCAGCGCGAATTCAGCAAGTCTGTCAGCAGAGCCTCGAATTGTTCCGCGGGCGCAATGATACGGGTTCCTTTTCCGTGTCCTGGATGAAAGGGTAGAATAATTGTTGGCACCGCCCAAACACGATGACCCAATACCTCAAGCGCGAAGACCGCTGCCCGATTTCCAACGGTTCCGCGAACAACATGGCTGGAGATGACAATGACGGGAGGCAGGGGTTTTTTCATTCGCTATTCAATCATTTTGCTGCTGGTGTTCTCAGGTATCGTAACTCGCATGGATATGCGTGTTTATGGCAATACTGATCACAAAAGATAGGTTGTGATCAGGTAAAAAACGAGGATGACAACTGCGATCCAGCCAAGCGAACGCCCGATGCGTTTTCCCAATACTTCAATTGGATCGTGATCCGCGTCTGAACCGTCTTTTACATCCAGCATTGTCTTGAACTGTTTGGAGACCCTTGCCATGGACGAAGTGCCGACGGTTTCGGCATCTGTATCAATCCTCTCAAGTATCCGGCGCAACTCTTTGGCGCGGGCGTCGTCGTCGTTTGGTTTTCCTTTGTTCATGACAGATATACCAGTTTCCGATCTTGCGGCATGCATCCAACTCTTGTTGCAGATACCCATTGGCAGCTTTTCGACGTAGAGTTTAAACGCTGGGATGAACCCTGTTGATTTGCACCCTATCGTGCCTGTACTCTTGCATGCTAAAACTATCGCATTGTGATGGGAAAGATCAAAGGAAATTAGAGATGCGCATTGTTCAGCTTTACCGGATGCGGGGCAAGGAAGTCGAAACTGGTGGTTCAAGCCCCATCAGAGCATTGGCAAAATTTGTCAGCTTGTTCCTTTTGGCAGGCATCCTGTCCGGTTGCGGGGTCAACAACATTCCGACCTTTGAGGAGAATGCCAGGGCCAAATGGAGTGATGTGCTGAACCAGTATCAGCGCCGCGCCGATCTCATTCCCAACCTTGTTGAAACCGTAAAGGGTTTTGCCGCCCAGGAAAAGGACGTATTGACTTCTGTGGTTGAAGCGCGAGCCAAGGCCACCTCGGTGCAGCTTCCTGATAATATTCTTACCGATCCCGAGGCCTTCAAACAGTTTCAGGAAAATCAGGCAGGATTGAGCGGTGCCTTGTCCCGCTTGCTGGCAGTCGTGGAAAGTTATCCCGATCTCAAATCTAACCAGAATTTTCTTGCCCTGCAGTCGCAACTGGAGGGAACGGAAAACCGGATCGCTGTTTCCCGGCGTGACTATATCGAGGCTGTCCGGCTTTATAATACCGAATTGAAAACGATTCCCGGCAGATGGTGGCGCAGTTTTATGTATCCGGGAAATGAACCCATGCAGACGTTTACGGTGGACGACGAGAAAATGGCCAATCCGCAGGTCAAATTCCAGTAGCCTGCCTCATGTCATGAGGTTTGAAGAACAGAATTGATCAAGGCCCTGAAATCATGCGCCGACTGGTACCCGCCCTTTTCTTTCTGATTGTCGCAGCACTGTTTGTTGCGCAGACCGGTTTGCGTGTTCTGCAAAATGATAATGTTGTTTCAACTGCCCGCCCGCCCGTTGCGGCGCAATCGGCAGGAGCGACCGTGCTTGCCTTTCCTGTTTTGAGTGGCAGGGTTGTTGACAATGCCGGCCTTCTTTCTCCGGCAGAAAAACAGGAACTTGAAAACTCGCTTGCGGCTTTTGAAGCCAAATCGTCGGACCAGGTTGTCGTAGCAACGCTTGCCTCGCTAAACGGAGAAAATCTTGAAGACTATGCCAATCGCCTTTTCAGGCATTGGCAATTGGGGCAGGCTGGTGAAAACAACGGCGTATTGTTTCTGATTGCCCGCGATGACCGCAAACTGCGCATCGAGGTCGGTTACGGACTTGAGGGCACACTAACAGACGGGCTTTCGAAGATCATCATCAGTCAAATTGTTGTTCCGCAATTCAAGGAAGGAAATTTCGGCGGGGGGATCCTTGAGGGTTCGAAAATGATCCTGAAAGTCCTGTCTGGCGACAGTGCTGAACTGGAGGCCCGCAAAAACCACAATCCGGATACTGTGCCGGTAGATTGGGAATTCTGGTTGTTCATCCTTATATGGGGGGTCATCTTTTTCGGTCCTTTGGGTTTTGCATTGCTTGCGCCGGTTTATGGCGAGAAAATTGGTAAAGGCCGTTATCGCTGGCTGGGCATCGAAACCAGCACAAGTTCCGGCTCAAGCCGCGGCTCATCGGGAGGATATGGCGGTGGCAGCAGTTGGTCCGGGGGATCGTCGGGCGGTGGTTTTTCAGGCGGCGGCGGGTCATCCGGCGGCGGCGGTGCTTCAGGGGGATGGTAGACAGGGATGCCTGACACGATTACGCAGGAGCAAAGGTTAAAAATCGTTGGAGCGATACGCGAAGCGGAGAAGAAAACCTCCGCCGAAATTTTTGCGGTGCTCGCAGTGCGCAGTGACGACTACCGTTATGTCGCCTACAGTTTTTTGGCTGTCTGGATATTTTTGGTTTCGGTCGTCCTCGCGCTTTGGCTGCAATGGCATGGATCTGAAGTATTCAATGCAAATTGGTCGGTCTCCGGCGAGGGTTCATATCCGCTGCAACTGATGACGTTTGTCTGGGCCCAGTTGGCGGCTTTTGTCAGTGGCATCATTTTTTTCCGTCTGTTCCCGCGCTTTGCCGTTCTGGTGACACCCAGACGCATTGCCCATGCCAGAGCCCACGACAATGCAGTCAAACAATTTCTGGCCCATGGAATCCATCTGACTAAAGAGCGTACGGGAGTACTTGTCTTTGTATCGCTGGAAGAGCGTTACGGCGAAATTCTGGTTGATGTCGCAATCGAAGACAAGATCGGCCGTGAATATTTCCTCGAAAAAGTCGCGGCGCTGATTGAACATTGTGGCAAGGGCAAGATTGCGGAAGGATTTGAAAAGACTGTCGTTGACGTTGGTGTGGCATTAAAAGACAAGTTTCCAGTGTCGCCAGACAACAAGAATGAGATTGAAGACAAGTTGATTGTGATGTAACCGACTACACGCTCCTTGGCGTGGTAATGCAAACGAATCACTGACATATTGTAGGCAATTTGCAGAACAGGGTTCTGTCATGAGTGCCTCGGGGGATGATTTCATGAACATTGCAGCTGGAAGCCGTCCAAAGACGGGCGAAAAACTGGGTATATTTGGCTGGATGTCATTCGACTGGGCAGCACAACCCTTTTTCACGGTGGTTACCACCTTCATTTTCGGTCCCTATTTTGTTTCACGCCTTGCGGAAGACCCTGATACCGGACAAGCGGTTTGGGCATATTCGATTGCGCTGGCGGGGATTGTGATCGCGATTTTTTCACCAATATTAGGCTCGATTTCCGATCAGACAGGACCTCGCAAACCCTGGATTGCCTTTTTTGCAGCGATCCAGATTGTCTGCATGGCGCTGCTTTGGACTGCAGCTCCGGGTAGCAATATATATCTCATCGCGTTGTTCTTTGTGCTTGCCACAATTGCTGCGGAGTTCTCGATCGTCTTCAACGATTCTATGCTGCCGAGACTGGTTTCAAAGGATGCCATTGGCAAAGTCTCCAATATTGCCTGGGGATTTGGATATCTGGGCGGGATGATTACACTAATTTTTGTAGTCGCTTTCATGGCGGGCAACATGGACACCGGCAAGACCATGCTGGGTCTTGATCCTGTATTCGGGCTTGATCCCAAAATGGCTGAAGGCGACCGCGCAACCGGGCCGCTCGCCGCTGTGTGGTATCTGGTTTTCATTCTGCCAATGTTTCTTTTCACCAAGGATATGGGAAAGGGAATGGCGATCAAGCCGGCAGTCTCCGCCGGACTTGCCGAATTGAAGTCTACCCTCGCCGAAGCGCGGCAAAGGCCGGGAATTTTCAAGTTTCTGATTGGCCGGATGATTTACCAGGATGCTGTCGCCGCTTTGCTGGCATTGGGGGGAGCCTTTGCTGCCGGAATGTTCGGTTGGCTGACAATCGAGATCGGGATTTACGGCATCATCCTTAATGTCGTTGCCATTTTTGGATGTCTGGTTGCTGCAACACTTGATACCAGACTGGGGTCGAAATGGGTAGTGATCACATCAGTCATCTGCCTTACATTGGCAACCATTGCCATTGTGTCGACGGGTCCTGGATATACCCTGTTCGGCTGGGTGCCGCTTCCAACCGAAGACAGTGGCGGCATGTTTGGGACTGCCGCGGAAAAGGCATACGTATTTTACGGATTGCTGATTGGTATAGCATTCGGGCCGGTTCAGGCATCCTCAAGATCCTGGCTGGCACGCAGTGTATCGGTAGATGATGCTGGCCGGTATTTTGGAATTTATGCGCTGTCCGGGCGGGCAACCAGTTTTGTCGCGCCTTTTTTGGTAGCAACCGTTACGAGCCTTCTTGATGCCCGCTCGGGGATGGCGATATTGATCCTCTTCTTCCTTGCCGGACTTTTCATTATTTACAGAACGCCTTATCCAGCTGACAGATGAGCAGCCCAGCCGAAAGATCATTACACAGCCAGCCCAAGTGAGAGCGGCTTGATGCTCGCAATCAGTGGCGGAAATGGCGCATTCCGGTAAAGACCATGGCAATGCCTGCCTCGTCTGCGGCCTTTATCACCTCATCGTCGCGCATGGAGCCGCCGGGTTGGATAACGGCGGTTGCACCAGCCTCAACTGCTGACAACAAGCCGTCGGCAAAGGGAAAGAAGGCATCCGAGGCGACGACGCTGCCGACAGTCGCAGATGTGCCGCCGCCTGCAGCTTGTGCCGCATCAAGCGCCTTGCGGGCAGCTATGCGCGAAGAATCGACGCGGCTCATCTGCCCTGCGCCAATCCCGACTGTAGCTCCGTCTTTTACGTAGATGATTGCATTTGATTTGACGTGCTTGGCAATTCGGAATGCCAGCTTGAGATCAGCCAATTCATTTGTTGTTGGCTGGCGTCTCGAGACGGTCGTCAGCGCTATATCATCAACATTGCCATTGTCACGGGACTGGACCAGCAGGCCGCCGGAAACCGATTTGACCATCATTCCAGGTTCTCTGGCATCAGCAAGTCCGCCGGTAACCAGCAGACGAAGATTGGGCTTTGCACCGATAACGCGAATGGCCTCCTCGCTGGCGGAAGGCGCAATGATAACCTCGGTGAAAATCTTGACGATCTCGCGGGCGGCCTCTCCATTGAGTTCGCAGTTGACAGCAACGATACCGCCAAATGCTGAAACCGTATCGCAGGCATAGGCTTTCAGATAAGCATCCAGCACAGACCCGCCTACCGCAACACCGCAGGGATTGGCGTGCTTGATGATTGCAACAGCTGCATTTATGGCAGGGTCAAATTCGCTCACCAACTCAAACGCCGCATCCGTGTCGTTGATATTGTTGTAGGAAAGCTGCTTGCCCTGCAATTGTCTGGCGCTGGCAACACCGGGGCGGTTTTTGCCGAGGGTGTAAAATGCAGCCTGCTGATGTGGATTTTCCCCGTAGCGCAATACTTCAGCCCGCCTTGCTGTAACTGAGAATTTTTCCGGCAATGTTTCATTCAACTGTGCTGCAAACCAGTTGGAAATGGCGCTGTCATATTCAGCGGTCAGGGCAAAGGCTTTTGCCGCCATTTTCTTGCGAAAGGCGAAGGTGATGCTGCCCTGATTGGTTTCAAGACTGTCAATCAGGCCGGCATAATCGGATGGATCGGTAAGTATGGTGACATAGGCATGATTCTTGGCAGATGCGCGGATCATTGCAGGCCCGCCGATATCGATATTCTCCACGCAATTGGCGTAGTCAGCGCCGCTCATCACAGTTTGGCGGAAAGGATAAAGATTGACGACCACAATATCGATCCCGGTTATGTCGTGCTCGAACATCGCAGCCTGATGCTCAGCGTCGTCGCGGATGGCCAGAAGACCGCCGTGGATTGAGGGGTGGAGCGTCTTCACCCTGCCATCCATGATTTCGGGAAAACCAGTCACTTGGCTGACATCCCTGACAAGCAACCCGGCATCAGCAATCGCTTTCGAGGTGCCACCCGTTGATATCAGCTCAATACCGTGTTTGCTGAGCGCAGTTGCCAGATCGATAATTCCACTTTTATCAGAAACAGAAAGCAATGCTCGCAGCGGCTTCACAAGGTCAGGGGCGGGTATGTTTTTTGATTGAACAGCCATTTTATTTTCCCTGATATTTTTCGAACACTTCATTGTGGAACCAAAGCGCTACAGCAAATGCGCAACAAGGATGCGCGTTAGCATACAGCAGGCCCTGAAGTAACCTTGGACTGAAGACAAAACAATGTTTTCCAATCCTATTTCAGGTTTTCCTGCTTTACCAACAACCAGCGTATATCCGGGAGTGTTCTGGCGTCACCAGACAGCATGATATGGCGCGTTCGTTTCTGGCCGCCTGACGAGGCAAAATAGATGCTGTCGGAAATTTCTGGCAAACAGTCGATGCACATCAGTTTCCAAACCACACCGTTCCCACACATCATGATCACGCTTCTGCCATTGTCGGTCTTTCCGGCGCTGACTGATGGATGCAAATGGAAGCGAATGCAGAAGGAAGCCGGACGTTTTGAATTGACGGGTTTGTCTTTCATCCCGAAAAACTGGTCATTGCCTTCCACCTGATTGCCATTGTTGGTCATCCGGATTGTGCGTTTGTGGATAATTCCGAAATCGCGATATCCATCGTGACTGGTGATAAATTGCTTGTAAGCCTGCGTATCTGTGCGCTCACATGTGACGATTTCAGGTCCATATATCATTCTTGATCCCAACAAATTCCGGAATCGCCTGCCTTGATAAAACCTTGAGGAAGATGTGTCGTTGATTGTGGCTGTGTTGTGCGCTGCGGTGGAGCGCGCGGCCAGTTTCAACTCCGGCAGATTTTCAACCGGGCTGCCGCAGTTGACCATGACAAGGTTGGTCCCGCTTGAAAGTTCGAAGGAAAGCGTTCCGGCATGGGCATTTTCGGAATAGGCTCCCTTCGGCGGCAATCCGGTATCAGCGAGAAGAATGGTGTTTCCCATTTCAAGGCGCTGAAAGCCTGAAAACACCGCTTTTTCCGATGGGTTTCCCATCGAGTCGTCATAAAACCGGATGGTTGATATCAATTCCGGCCGGCTTATCGAGGCTCCGTTGAACCGTGCCAGATTGCCATCTCCCATTTGATAGAATTTCAATCCGGCCATCATCCTGTCTATGGAGGAAACCAGAACCTGTGAGGGTGAATGGCCCAGTTTGCCGTAGGATTGCCGCAGCGGCAAAAGCAAAGCGAGTATGTCTGCCAGTACGGCGGGATTGCGCGAAATGTGGCCGCCGTCATCAAGGATCTGGAGTTCCAGTTCCTGATCGAGATTTTTGGGCGCTTTCCCGAGATAGGTTTTCTGGCCAGCCACACATACGGCTGCATATGCCAGCGCAATTCTGCCGGTAAGCCGGGGAATGCCTTCTGGAAATGCGTTGATCCTGTGCTTGAGGAAGCGGATGTGATTGCCAATGCTCTTCAGCCATTGCTGGTAAAATCGCGGTGTCGCCGCTTCTACAATCGGTACTGCATGGGAGAGCCATGCAATCAGGCGTTTGGCGACGATTTCATCCTGCCAGGAAATCGAATTCCGGCTGCGAGGATTGTTTACAAGCCAGTCATTGATCAGGGTCTGGGTAAGAGCCCTGTACTCAGTTCCCTGGCGGGCTTCGAGGTGTCGAAGCCAGCCAAATCCATGCAATTCCTTTTGCCAGGTCAAAGGCGCCTGTGATTGCCTGAAAGGGCTTGTCTGTTCACAGTCGATCATGGTGCCAGCCAGAAAGTAGCGGCCCTTGAGCATATCATCGCCAGCAGCAGCATCCGGAGTGCGCAGGTTTTGTGGTGCCAGTATCAAACGTTCGGGCGTGGCCGATGACATTTTCAACCAGGGCAAGCTCTGGCCTGGCGATCCACTTGCAAGCCGTCTGACTTTTTCCGCACTTGCCTGGGCAAAAATGGACAGGTTTTTACGAATGGCCATGAATGTCTTTCAGGGGGTTGCTTTCAGGCATTTGCACTCGACCAGGCTGGCAAATGCGGCAGTTCAACGGAAGTGATGATTCTGGACGCAGGGCAGTCAAAGCGCAAGATGTTAAATCCACCTGTACTCATCAGTTTTCAACAATAAAACGGGCAGCAAAAAAGCCGTCCATTCCGGATTTTTCCGGCGGTTGCAACTCGAGATAATAGGGAAGCGCACGAAAGATATTTTGGCCATTGATGCAATATTCCAACTCCGGCAGCTCTGCCGGCAAAATCGGATCAAGGCGCAAATTGGGGAGATTGAGCGTTGAGACCAGATTTTCACCCTCTTCCTTGAAAAGTGAGCAGTTTGCATAAACCAGTATACCGCCAGGCTTCACCCATTTGGCGGCATTGGCAATTAGTTGCCTTTGCAGGGCTGCCAGAATGGTGAGGTCCTCTGGTGTTGTATTCCATAAAATATCCGGATGGCGGCGCAGAGTGCCAGTTGCGCTGCACGGAGCATCAAGCAGGACTGCATCAAACAGTTTATTGGGCTGCCAGGTGGTAATGTCTGCCTCTACGATATCGGCAACGAGCCTTGTGCGAGCAAGATTTTCCTCAAGCCGCTTCAGGCGGCGATGAGAAATATCGACAGCAGTAACCTTTGCGCCGAGAGCCGCCAATTGCATGGTCTTGCCGCCTGGCGCTGCACACAGATCGGCGACTTCCTTGCCTCGAACATCACCAAGCAGTCGCACAGGTTGTGCTGCTGCAATATCCTGTATCCACCAGTTGCCTTCATCATAGCCGGGAAGATCTTGTACCATAGCGTTGGAAAGCAGTCTCTTGCCGTCTCCGGGAAGTGCAATCATTTCCTCTTCGTCAATCGAGGCCCCGGGTTTTGCCTGAAGATCAAGATTGGGTTCGAGCATTACTGCAGCGCTCATGCGCAGGGTTTTGTCCTTGCCGAAATCGCGACCAAGCATCTTCTGCATCCAGTCGGGAAATATTGAAAAACCTGCCGATTTCTCGAGCAACATATCCTTGTCTCGGCTGAGACCTCGCAAAACGGCATTGGTGAAACTTGCAAAGCGTGTGGTGCGGTTGTCGTTGCGAACGGCGGACACGGCAAGATTGACAGCCGCACTTTGCGGTACATCCATGAAAAGGATCTGGGCAGCGGCGGTCTCAAGAATGTGTATTAGAAAACGGGCTTTTTGGGGAGGTTTGCGGTTCCAGCATTTCTTTAAAACATGATCAATGCGATTCTTTTGACGCAAAGTGGTCAAGAGAATCGCTTTTGCCAGTTGCTGGTCGCGTGCCTCGAGTTTCAGAAATTCAAAATGCCCGCGAAGCGGATCCACCAGATCATCCATTGAGGCCTTATGGTCAACAATCTGGGTCAGCATGTTTGCTGCGGCAAGGCGCGTTGCCATGCCGGGAACCTTATTTACCTCTTGTTGCCTGCTGCCACCCACGCCCAATTTTTGACGTTGATCAGGGCGCTGAGCTGGCTTCATATTTTTGCGTATCGGCTTTTCAGGGTTCATGAGACTTTTGCTTCATTGAGAATTTCTGCCTATATGGAGCCATTGGTGTATAAAAGAAAGCATCAAGTTTTGTCTCTGCTGCGAGGATGCGGCAGGTGCGCTGAAAGGTTTTTTGCAAATGGCTGACAAAGATACTCAAAGTGAAGGCGAGGAAATCGAAGAGAGGGGAAATGAAGGTACTGAACTATCGTCAGTTGCCATTGCAAATGATCAGTCAACCGAATTGCCGGACGTCGCCAAGCGCGCCCTTGCTGAGGCTGAAGAACGCCGCAGACTGGCTGAAAAGGCGCCAAATCCGGCGTTGAAGGAAATCAACGGGCGTGATGGGCCCGATCCTGTGCGCTTTGGTGATTGGGAAAAAAAGGGGATAGCCGTCGATTTCTAATTGAAAAAGACAGGTCAGGCAGCAAGTGCGCGCAAGACCTGCTTTCTGATTTCCGGCAGTGTGAATGGCTTTTGAACCACATCGACGATGATTGTTGACAGATGCTCAGCGCGTTCGCGCTGATTGGCAAAGCCGGTCATCATCAAAATCTTTTGATCTGGCAGAGCGCGGGCTATTGCCTCACTCATGGCTATTCCGTCCATTCTAGGCATCTGGATATCAGTCAGGACCAGATCAAATCCTTCGTCATCGGCAAGATAGATTTCGAGGCCAGCTTCACCGTCTTCAGCTTCAAGAACGTTGTGCCGGTCGATTTGCAGCGCGCGCGAAACGAAGGTGCGGACCGAGTCGTCGTCTTCGACCAGCAGAATTCTTGCCATTCAGGCGTCTCCTGTAACAATGCCGACAAAAGGCAGTTCGCGGAAAGCATGGCCAACGTCCATACCGTAACCCACGACAAATTTGTCGGGGCAATCGAATCCAACATAATCCGCCTCTATGGCAGCTTTGCGGCGCATGGATTTGTCCAGAAGTGTGATGATGGCAACCTTGTTGGCCCCGCGTGAAAGCATCAGGTTGCGGGTGAACTGCATGGTGTTGCCGGATTCCAGAATGTCATCGATCAAAATGACGTCGCGGCCCTTGACCTCGGTCTTGATGTCTTGCAGCAGGGTCAGTTTTCCTGCTTCAATCCCTGCACCATAGCTCGAGATGGAGATAAACTCGACTTCCGGTGCAAGTCCTGCCCTGTGAAAAGCACGAATGAGGTCTGCTGCAAAAACGAATGACCCTTTCAAAACGGAGATAACCAGAATATCGCGCAGGTCGCTTAGAGCAATCTCTTCGGCTAGTTCATGGGTACGTTTGGCGATCTCTTCAGCGCTGAAAAGAACCTCTATTTTCTTGTTGCGAACGATTGGCATTGTTGGCTCTCGCGTTTACTTGACAGGTACTACCGACACTGTCTCGGCATTACCGCTATAGTCAATCGCCGAAGTGATAAACCTGAAATTTTGTTTTGAACGGATTTTGCCTATGGGAATTGTGTGCAGCCAGCTCTGTAGTGTTTTTCCATCCTTGTCATAGAGCGTAACCAGAAGCGGTTTCAGGGTTTTGGAGGGACCTGCCGCATAGCTGATCCTGCCATAAACCGAAACGAGCGACGTACTGTTTTTGATGATGCGCGTCATCGAGACGTCGCTGACTGAAACCCCGGCATTAGGGGAAATGGAGGAGGTGGTCATTGTGTCGACGCCCTCTGTGCCCATCCAGTGCGGAATTCTTTCGGTGATTGAAATCAGGGTCATTGGCAATGCCAGTGCGATCAAAAACGTGAAAGCAAGATATTTCAACGGCCAGTCAAGATCGCGCAACCGCACAAAAAGCGTGGAATTATCGCTCTCCTCCTGTGTCCGAGCCGATGCATGTGGCAGTTTTCGAGCTGGCAGATTGGTGCTGGTACGGGTGAAAAAGTCCCGGGTGACAGATTGCCCTGCCGTTGCTCTGGTGCGCTTTCCAAAGACTGGAGCATCGGTATTGTCTGACAGAGGCTCGTGGTCTATCGTTCTGGCCTGGGTATTGGCAGATTGGTTGCGCATGGCTTCAAATCCATATCCTGTGGTTTTGGCCCGGAAACTGTAACTTATCGCCAAGCCCTTCACCTGATATACCCTGCAATCCTTAATGCATTGTTAACCATAATTAACGCAAAATGACCGTCAGGATTCGAGGAAAAATTCAGTGATTCAATTTGAAAACGTCGGCTTGCGATATGGCTTGGGACCGGAAATCCTGAGCGATCTCAGCTTTGATATTCCTGCCAATTCATTTCAGTTTCTGACCGGACCCTCTGGTGCCGGAAAAACAAGCCTTTTGCGCCTGATGTTGATGTCGCTCAAGCCCACCCGCGGCGTGGTAAGGGTTTTTGGTCAGGAAGCTTCCCGGATACCGCGAAGCGCAATGCCCGAAATCCGGCGCAAGGTTGGTGTTGTATTCCAGGATTTTCGGCTTCTGGGCCATTTGACGACCTATGAAAACGTGGCGCTGCCACTGAAGGTGCTTGGCCGTGATGAGTCAAGTTATCGCCCGGAAGTTACAGAATTGTTGAAGTGGGTAGGTCTGGGTGAGCGCATGCATGCTTTGCCGCCGGTTTTGTCCGGTGGAGAGAAGCAACGGGCGGCAATTGCCCGAGCCCTGATTGATCAGCCGAAAGTGCTTTTGGCTGACGAACCTACCGGGAACGTGGATCCGCCCATGGCGAGGCGTTTATTGCGGCTATTCATAGAATTACACCGCTCGGGAACATCGGTGATTATTGCCACGCATGATATGGCCCTGATGGACCAGTATGAAGCGCGCCGTCTGGTGCTTACCGAAGGCAGGTTACAGATTTATGGTTGATCCGGTTCCAACTGTTGACGATGACAGCGTGACTGCAATGCAGGGCGGTTCAGCGCCGGGCAGCAATGTGATTGGCGGCACGCGCAAACCCCGCGTGCCCTCACTGACCAGCGGCCGCAATATCGTGCCGCGCGAGGGGGTGGCCGGGCAGGCATTGTTGACGGTGATTGCCATCATGGCCTTTTTGGCATGCCTGACCCTGGGAGCGGTTTTCCTCGTACGCGATGCGGCTCAAGGCTGGCAGAATGACATATCCAGAGAGATAACAGTCCAGATCAGACCCTATGAAAACATTGACATGGAAGCCTCGGTGAAGTTGGCGAGCCAGTTGCTGTTGTCCTATGACGGGGTTGCCAGCGTAACCCTGCTGGATGATGAAGCGACTGCCCGGCTGCTTGAACCGTTTCTGGGATCAGGTCTGCAACTGGATGAGCTGCCGATACCGGCACTATTGACCGTCGAGATCAAGGACGGTGCCAAGCCCGACTATGCCGCCATGGCTGCCCGCATCAATGCAGAAGTACCTGGAGCATCGCTGGATGATCACCGCTCCTGGGTGGATCGCTTGACCACAATGGCGCGTACCACCGTGCTCGGCGGGATTGTCATTTTTGCACTTGTCATGACAGCAACCGTTCTCACCGTGGTTTTTGCAACCAGAGGCGCCATGGCTGGAAACAAGGATATTGTCGAGGTTCTGCATTTTGTTGGGGCGGACCGCGTTTTCATTGCCCGTGAGTTTGAACACCATTTCCTGAGATTGGGGTTAATTGGTTCATTGAGCGGAGGGATTGCCGCAATCTTCGTGTTCCTCGCTCTTGGGCTTTGGACATCCTCGATGCGATCAACACCGCAAGCCGACCAGATGGCCGCCCTGTTTGGAACTTTTTCCATCGGTGGTTGGGGGCTTTTTGGAATATTTCTGGTTGCAGTGGGTGTTGCTGTCCTGACAGGGCTGACTTCGCGCATAACGGTTATGCGTCATGTGGGACAATTGGAGACTTATGGAGGCGGACAGGAGGCATGACATCAAGGTTAATTTTATGCCTTAATCTCACCTAATATCCGACAAGTTCTATTGTTAATTCCTTTAAAACCCAGTGAGATACTGATCATAGGTGGGTCAAGAGAACAGGTGAAGGAAGCTTGGTATTGATTAGAACCGCTACGCACAGGCACGGTATGAACTCCAGGGTGAAACCAGATGCCAACGCGCGAGGCCGGACTTTTCCTGTCGTCTCCTCTCAATCCAGACCTCATCTTGATGATATCAATACAACATGGCTTTGTTTGCGACTTTGCGCACTGGCGTCAGCGATTGCCTTGGGTCTGCTGGTCGCAGGGTTTTTCCGGTTTCAGGCGGTTATTGATGATTATTACAATCTTGGAGTGGTGCCAGCCGATGGCATTGTTGTTCTTACAGGAGGCGCGGACCGGATCGAGACAGGCATCGATCTTCTGGAAGAGGGCAAGGCCAAGAGACTTCTCATCAGCGGTGTTCACAGCCAGACTTCAAAACATGCAATGTTCAACGCTTTGGGCCGGAAAAGTGCAAAGTCGCCCTGCTGTATTGATCTTGGCCGAAAAGCTGCAAACACCGTTGGCAATGCCAGGGAAATTTCCGAATGGGCAGAACGTCACCATTTTGACAGGTTGATTGTCGTAACCAGCGAATATCACATGCCGAGAACTTTGATTGAGCTCGTCAATGCGAACCCGAATATCAAATTCTATCCTTATGTCGCCCGACCGCGAGTTCTGGCTGAGAATGATGAAAAACTGCTGCTCAAGACGCGGTTGTTGGAATATGGAAAGTTTCTTGCCGCAACTGCGAGGATCTGGCTGCTTGAATCCAATCGGTCGCCAGCCACTGCCAGAATGTAACTCGGCAGGCGAACAGGTTTATTATTGATACGGTTGAGTCAGATCAGGGCGGATTTTGCTGCTTTCATGGGCTTGGTGGAATCGACAAATCCACGGGGAAATGTAAAAAATCAAATCAGGCAAGCTGCGATTCTGAATCTGGATGAACGTTGACCTGCGATTTCGTCATCTTCTTGTGGTCAATTTTTTGATTTATTTTCGATCCCTGCTGTTTACCGCGCTATTTTATCTCAGCAATGCGCTGCAGATGATTTTCTGGACGCCTGTGTTTTTCATTGTGCCGCGCACGGATGCGTGGAAAATCGCCAAATTGTGGGCTTACAGTCATTTGTGGCTGCAGAACAAAATTTGCGGCACGCGCTATGAATTTCGCGGTGTTGAACGGCTGGACCAGACCGGCAACCAATTGGTCGGCTCCAAGCACCAGTCCGCGTGGGAAACCTATACGATGATCCTGTTTTTCAAGGATCCTGGCTATATTCTGAAACGGGAGTTGATGTTCATACCGCTGTTTGGCTGGTACATGGCGAAAATGAAAGTAGTGCCGGTTGATCGCGGCAAAGGCGCCATTGCATTGGCTTCCATGGCAAAAAACTCGAAAATCCAGATGGCTGAACGCAACCGCCAGATCATTATTTATCCGGAGGGAACACGAACCAAATCCGGATCGAATGCACGCTACAAATTCGGCATCACGTATCTTTATGACAATCTCAAGGTTCCTGTTCAGCCGGTCGCACTCAATTCCGGTCTCTATTGGGGCAGACAGGCATTGCTGATATACCCTGGCACGATCATCATGGAATTTCTGGAGCCCATCCAGCCAGGATTGTCAAAAGAGGAATTTTCAGAAAAATTGTATGAGGTTATTGAAACCGCATCAAAACGGTTGATTGAGGAGGCAGCACAATCGGAATTGCCGCCGCCGCTTGCGCTGGAACTTACCCGTGCAGAATGACCTCTGTTTCCAGCTCTGCAACAATTTTTTCCAATACATCATCATTGATATCCAGCTCTCTCAAGGATGAGTACGTACTGCATACATAATCCTTGTTGGTTCCCGATTGGCCTCTTGAACGCCTGATCATTTCAACCAATTCGTCAATTGTGTGTCTTGATGCATATTGCTGATGTTTCCGGTCGACCACATAGGTAAGCGCCTTGACGCGTTCGCCGCCTTGAAGGGTAATATCCACCCAAACTTCCTGATATACGTTGGTGACCAGTTCGCGTTCGCGCAGATAGGCAATCACCCGGTCGCGCTTTTCGCCGGATACAAGTCGGGCAAGACCTTCGCAATTTCCTCCGCGGTCAAGACCGAGCACGAGTCCTGGGAGTTCCTCGGTTCCTCGATGAACCCATGAATAAACGCACAGGCAACGATTCCAGCCTTCTAGTATTGCCTTGCTCTCAGCGATATACTCAAAGCCTGGTTTCCAGATCAGTGAGCCATAGCCAAATACCCAAAAATCACTCATAAACGGCCCGCGTCCTGTGCAAGAGATTCGTACAACTTTGTCATGGTCAAACCTGTTATCAAAAACGCAAGTTTTAGGGTAGGGGTTGGAAGCGGCAAAATGGTGCAGGGTTATTTAATGGTTTTGTATCAATGGAGCAAAATTTGGAACAGTCAGGCTCGATTTCGAGTGGTTCAAAACGCAAGTTGTCCGCCTTTGTGGCGTTCATGGTTTTGCTGGTTGCAGCTCTTAGCGCCGGTTGGTTCTGGGCTGCCGGAAAACTTGACGAAACCCTGACGGGATTTTCCGGCCAACTTGAAAAAGCCGGCAAGACACTCAAATGTGACAACCAACAGGTCAACGGATATCCGTTCCGGATCGGAGTGTTCTGCGACAAGGTCGACTTCAACGACCCATCAGCAGGGGTTTCTGTCTCGGGTCTTGGTTTTCGTTCAGCAGCGCAACTTTACCGGCCAGGCCATGTTGTTGCTGAACTCGACGGCCCCTACCAGGTCAGTGTTCCCGGGTTTGCGCCATTATCGCTCGATTGGAGCAATCTGAAATCCAGTTCGAAACTTGATACCGGCGGATTTCAGCGGCTGTCACTTGTGGCTGACGAACTGACAATTGCAGCCAATGATTTTGGCCAACTCGATCTTCTGGGTTCGCTGTCGCAACTGCAGTTTCATGCCCGCCCCGATCCGAAGGCTGAAGATACCGATCTTGATGTCGCTTTCTCCGGCGAAAAATGGAAAATAAATGACGGCGGTGCTGGTTTGATTGAACCAGTCTCCTTCAATTTTCAGGCTCAGATTGCCAACGGTCTGAAGATGATCCGCGAAGGCGAGGATTTGATCTGGACGCTACAGCACAATGGTGGCAAGGCGATGCTCTCGGACTTCACGTTCTCCACACAAGGCGGTGGCTCCCTGAAAATCTCTGGTCCGCTTGAGGTCAGTGACAGCGGCATTGTCTCGGGTGAACTGGTCTTCAATATTGATGATCCGAAAAGTCTGATGAATTATGCAGGATCCGTTTTCCCGCCTGCAGCCGCCGCGCTGTCGGACATTGTTCACTACCTCGATGCTGTTGCGGAAAAAACCGATGGCAAGGCGCGGATTAAAGACCTCAAGGTGGTGATCAAGGATGGCAAGGTTATTCTCGGCTTTATCGAAATTGCCAATATTCCGCGACTCTTTTGATCAATCGTCTGAGGAGTAGGGCCGGAAAAGTGTGTCTTCGAGCTTAGCAGACTTGTCTTCGGGCAAAAGGGAAATATGTTCCTTTTCAATGACACGGCGGCGGGTCAGCCGGCTGACCGTCAAAAGATCTTCAAGCTTTTGTCCATCATCTTTTTCAATGGCATCGGCCATTGACTGCATGTCGATCATCAGTTTGTGGAAGGCGTCCAGCAGCGGGCCTTTGTTCTTTAAAAAGATGTCACGCCACATGGTCGGGTTTGATGAAGCAATGCGGGTGAAGTCCTTGAAGGCGCCTGCGGAAAATTGCATGACCGGGGAATGGGTCCGCTCCTCTTCGGCGATTGCGGTCTGAAATATTGAAAAGGCCACCAGATGCGGCAGATGGCTGGTCAGGGCAAGGGCGCTGTCATGGCGAAACGGTGTCATGATTTCAACTTTTGAACCCATCCCCTCCCAGAGGGATTTTACGGTCTGCACGGCGGCCTCGTCACATCCTTCCGGCGGCGTCAGGATACACCAGCGGTTGACAAATAATTTTGGCAGACCCGCATCGGGTCCGGAAAACTCAGTCCCGGCAATCGGGTGGGCAGGAACGAAGTGCACCCCTGCTGGCAATAGAGGCATCGCCTCTGCAACTATATTTTGCTTTACCGAACCCACGTCGGAAACAATGGCCCCTGGCTTTAAGTGCGGTGCAATTTCGCCCATGAGGTCGCGATAGCTTGCAACGGGAATACAGCCGATCACCATGTCGGCTCCGTTAACGGCCTCGACATTGTTGTCGACCACCTTCGCCGCGCCAAGGCCGAGTTCAAGGAGGCGTTTGCGCACCTTTTCAGAGTTGTCGGTTATAACAATTTCTCTCGCAAGCTTGCGTTCGAAAACCGCGCGCGTGATCGAAGAGCCGATCAGGCCCTGGCCAAGGATTGCCAATTTTTTTACAACGCGGGACATTTCTATTGACTGCTTCCGTTCAAATCATCAGGCCTCAGGCAAGGAACTGTTTCAACGCTGCTATCACCGCGCGGTTTGCCTCTTCGCTGCCAATGGTCATGCGCAGCGAGTTGGGGAAACCATAACCCGCAACAGCGCGCAGGATCAGCCCTTGTGAGGTCAGATAGGCGTCAGCCTCGGCGGCGCTTTTGCCTTTTTGGTCCGGAAAATGGATCAGGATGAAATTGCCGACAGATGGTGTTACGCGAAGGCCCATTTGTTCGAGTTCGCTGACAAGAAAACTCATCCATTTGTCATTGTGGGCAATCGACTTGTCCATATGATCACGGTCACGGATCGCTGCGGCACCCGCTGCGATTGCCAGCGCATTGACGTTAAAGGGACCGCGCACGCGCTCGAGGGTATCTATGATGGTTTTGGGTGCGTAGCACCAGCCGACACGCAAGGCGGCAAGTCCGTGAATTTTGGAGAAGGTACGGGTCATGACCACATTTTGCGACGAAGCGACCAGTTCCATGCCGGATTCATAATCATTGCGGCGCACGTATTCGGCATATGCCGCATCCAGAACAAGAATGACATTGGCCGGCAGTCCTGCGTGCAGGCGGCGTACTTCTTCCATCGGCAGATAGGTGCCCGTCGGATTGTTGGGGTTGGCGAGAAAAACAAGCCGGGTCTTTTCGGTGACCGCAGAAAGTATCGCGTTCACATCTGCGCGTTCGTCTTTCTCCTTCACTACAACAGGAACTCCGCCGCAGGACAGTGCGATAATCCGGTACATGAGGAAACCATGTTCGGTGAACACAACCTCGTCACCGGCTTCCAGATAGGCTGCGCCGATCATGGAGAGAATTTCGTCGGAACCGTTGCCGCAAATCAGGTTCGCGGTATTGAGCCCATAAACCTGGCCGATGGCATTCTTGAGTGCTGCCGATGTGCCATCAGGATAAAGTTCGAGGTGGGACAGCGCGTCCTGTATTGCGGCGACCGCGGCAGGGCTCGGCCCCAAGGGTGTTTCATTGGATGACAGCTTGTGCAGTTTCACGCCGGCGGGAGCAGCAGATTTTCCGGGGGTATAGATTGCAATATCCATAACACCTTTTTTGGGAGTAGGGCTCAAGGGGGAATTGGTTGTCATCGAATGAAATCTCGTCCGTTTTGCATATTCGCGGCGTTGGAATAGTTGACTGCTCATATTCCTTCACGCAAACAAAATCAAAGGAAGAATCGTGTTTTGATCAGGCGAATAGCCGACTTGTATGTTCGCGGATCAAGGCAACTGATTTTCAGTGTGATGGTTTTGGTTACGGTTTGCTGCCTGCGGTGCCAGTACAGTTGCAGGTACGCGGGCTGAACGACGGGCCCCGACCGGCACACCTTGATACAGCCGTTTGGTGGCTGTAACAACAAAGACGCCGCAAAAAAGGGGCCACAGTCTTGCGCCAATCCTGTCAATGAGCGGATAAAACTTGAGCAGGCCCATCCGGCGGACAGGGGGAAAGTTGAGACAGTCGATCCAACTTGAAGGCGTCAGTTTGGCTTTTCTCAAGAGCTTTCCCAACTGACCTCTGGAAAAAGGCCTGCCATTGCCGAAAGGTGTGTACTCAAAGCGCGTCCAGAATCCGCGCCGGTTGGTGGCAATCAGAACAAGGCGCCCCTCGGGCACCAGTATCCGCCAGATTTCATCGAGAATATGAGATGGGTCGGAGACATTTTCCAGCAAGTGCAGGACCATGACACATTCGACCGAAGCGGTTTGAATAGGCAATTGATCCTCGTCGACCAGAGCCACCTTTGACGGCGCGCCGATCGGCCATTGCAACGCGCCCTGGCGGGCCGGCATCAGGATGACGGCATTTGGATTATCGCCGGCCAGTCGCTCGAACAAGGGAACAGGATAGCCTATGCCGACGAGGTCAAGGTTTTCGGGAAGATCGCCGGTTTTCTGGCAAGCCTTTACCAGTTGCGATTGCACCACCTTGCCCATCGGGGTCGAATAGAATTCGCGAAGATCGATAACATCTACAGACATTCTGCTAGCCTAGCTGTTTTGCGTGAGCCAGTGAAGCGTTTTAAAGGGTTAGTCCAAGCACGATCAGACTTTGGCCGGAGAAATACAGGAGCCAGACAGCGAAAGGCATGGCCTGGCGAACGATGCCGGTGCGCAGGGGGGTAAACTTGTCATTTGCAAGAATGATGTCCGAGATGACGAACAGGACAATGCCGAGCAGCACTATATTTCCAGGCTGGGCGAGGCGGGCGGAAAATGCCATCAGTGCAATTGCCATAGCATAGGCGATGACCGCATTTCTCATTTCGCCAAGATATGGCCAAAGCCGAAAGAGGACCGTGACAATCAAGGCTGCAAGAATGAAAGCCGTGTCTCTTGCTTCGGGGGTCGACAGAAAGCTGACAGGCAGTCCGGACGAAAAAAACACTGAATAGACCAAATGCGCCAAGAGGAAAGCTGCAAGCCCGAGACTAAAGTTTTTGTCGCCTTCCATTGAAAGGAAATAGTCCCCGGCAAGGCAGAGAAAGAGCGCGAGAATAACCAAGGGTGGCAACCCGCCCAATATTGCCGCGAGCAGCAAAATGAGCATTGGAAAAACCTTGAGAAAACTGCGCTTGCCGCTTTCGGCCTGTGCCAGCCAAAAAATCGTATAATAGAGCGAGGCAAGGGTTGCCAGCGCTATAAGCAGGTGAACCGGATCAGGCAAGGGAATGCCCCCTTGTCAGTTTGCCGGAAGCCAATATTGCCCCGAACGTGACAAGCAGTGTGGCAGCAGCAAGCCGCCAGCGCATTTCAGCGCGGCCTGCCAGAACCAGAATAATGGTCGACAGGACCGGAGCAAGATAGGCGGCACTTGCCAAAAGCTGGATCGGGCCGTGCTTCATGGCATAATCCCAGGCATAAAAGGCAAGGCCCACCGGCATGAGCCCAAGAGCCAGAATTGCCAACCATTGAATAGTGCTTTCCGGCCAGTAGGTTGTTTCCAGAATCAAATGCGCAATCAAAGAGAGAATTGCGGTTGCCAGGCAGAACAGGACCACGCTATCGGTCGACACATTTTTGAATGTCCGTGAAATAACCGAATAAGCCGACCAGATAAAGGCGCAGGAAAAGGCAGCCAGATACCCAAGGGTAGCGGTATCTGCCACTTGCGATACCTGATTGCGGGACAGGATCAGCAATAATGCTCCGGAGAACCCAAGCAACGTACCTGCGGCATGAAACCACCGGAATTTTTCACCCGGTAGAAAGGCGGAAAACACTACAATCAATACCGGCCACAGATAGGCGACCAGACTTGCTTCTGCTGCGGGGGCATTTTGCAGGGCGGTATAATAGAAAAAATGATAGCCGAACAGGCCGCCAATTCCAACAAGCCAGACCTTTGGTGATTGTCTCAAAAGATCCCGGCTTGGCGGATTTTTGAGCCAGTATAGAAGGCCAACCAGGGAACCTATGGAAAATGTCATTGCAAGTAATTGCAAAGGGGGCACCGGGCCGCTCGATGCTGTGAACAGTGCCAGCAGCGACCACATGATGATCGCTGCAAAACCTGCAAGGGTCGGACTCATCGAAAACATCTTCCCGCTCGAGGTCTGACCATGTTGGCGCGTACCTGTTTAAACCTACATCGCTTCCACGGTCAGGGCGACGCCCATTCCGCCGCCGATGCAAAGGGTGGCAAGGCCTTTTTTGGCATTGCGGCGCTGCATTTCGTGAAGGAGTGATACAAAAATGCGGCAGCCCGAGGCTCCGATCGGGTGGCCAATAGCAATTGCTCCGCCATTGACGTTGACGATTGCCGGATCCCAGCCCATGTCCTTGTTCACTGCGCAAGCCTGGGCGGCAAAAGCCTCATTGGCTTCGACCAGATCCAGATCGTCGACTTTCCATCCGGCTTTTTCCAGTGCCTTGCGTGAAGCAGGGATCGGGCCTGTTCCCATGATTTCCGGAGCAACGCCTGCAGTTGCCCAGGAAGCGATGCGGCCAAGCGGCGTCAGTCCGCGTCTGGTGGCTTCAGATTCGCGCATCAGCACAACTGCCGCTGCACCGTCGTTGAGGCCGGACGCATTTGCTGCGGTGACCGTACCATCCTTGGAAAAGGCGGGGCGCAATTTAGCCATGGCTTCGATGGTTGCGCCGTGACGGATGTACTCGTCCTGGTCAAAGACAACCTCACCCTTGCGGGTCTGGATTACCACGGGAACAATCTCGGTCTTGAAATGTCCGGCTTTTTGGGCTGCTTCCGCCTTGTTTTGCGATGCTACGGCAAATATGTCCTGCACTTCGCGCGACAGCTGGAATTTTTCGGCTACGTTTTCCGCTGTTGTGCCCATGTGATAGCCATGGAAAGCATCCCACAGACCATCCTTGATCATCGAGTCGATCAGTTTCATGTCGCCCATTTTCTGGCCGTTGCGCAAGTGGGCGCAATGGGCAGAAAGCGACATGCTTTCCTGACCACCGGCGACGATGATATCGGCATCGCCGGACATGATTTGTTGCATTCCGATTGCAACGGCACGAAGGCCGGAGCCGCAAACCTGGTTGAGGCCCCATGCGGTTGCGCTTTCGGGCACGCCGGCCTTGATGGCTGCCTGCCGCGCCGGGTTCTGGCCTTGTCCGGCGGTCAGTACCTGGCCGAGAATTACCTCGTTGATTTCGGCGAGATCAATTTTCGCTCTTTTTGCCGCTTCCGCAATCACAATGGCACCCAGTTCATGGGCCGGCATGTCACCAATAGTGCCTCCAAACGAGCCAACACCTGTTCTTGCTGCGCTCACGATAACAACTGAATCTGAAGTGCTCAATGTTCTATCCTTCTTGCTGGTTGGCGACATATATTCATCGCAAAATTCCTGTTTCATGGTATAGCGCTTCATTATCGTGGTTCGCAAGAGTATGCCTGAGGGTTCTTTCGTTGCATAACGTTCAGGCGTTCAACAAGTATGTGATTTTTGGCAGCAAACGCAATTTCTGTGGGTGAATTGAACATGAAACCGGACTATCTGACGACTCCCCTTGCGAGAAAACACACTGTGGCAGTCAATATTGGCGGGGTGCTATGTGGCGGCGGTCATCCGGTTGTCGTGCAATCCATGACCAATACCGATACTGCCGATATCGAAGGTACGGTTGCGCAGGTTGCAGCCCTTGCCAGAAGCGGATCTGAGCTGGTTCGCATCACGGTTGACCGCAACGAGGCGGCAGCTGCAGTTCCGGTGATCAAGGACAAATTGCTGGCAATGGGCATTAAGGTGCCGCTGATTGGTGATTTTCACTACATCGGACACACCCTTCTGGCTGACCATCCTGCTTGCGCAGGCGCACTCGACAAATACCGGATCAATCCGGGAAATGTCGGATTTGGCGAAAAGAAGGACAAACAGTTTGCGGCGATCATCGAAACCGCGATCAAAAATGACAAACCGGTGCGTATCGGGGTCAATTGGGGCTCGCTTGATCAGTCGCTGCTCACGCGGCTGATGGATGACAACAAGAAAAACGGCTCACCCCTCTCGGCCCGTCAGGTTATGCGAGAGGCAATCGTTCAATCGGCGTTGTTGTCCGCCGCGCTTGCCGAGGAAATTGGTCTTGACCGCTCGAAGATAATCCTGTCCGCAAAGGTCAGCCAGGTGCAGGACCTGATTGCAGTTTATGCCGGGCTGGCGGGACGTTCCGACCACGCATTGCATCTGGGGCTGACGGAAGCCGGAATGGGGTCAAAGGGTATTGTCGCTTCTTCGGCTGCCCTTGGCATCCTGCTGCAACAGGGTATTGGAGATACCATACGCATTTCACTGACACCGGAACCTGGCGGTGACCGGACAAAAGAAGTTCAGGTTGCCCAGGAACTGCTGCAGACCATGGGCTTTCGCTCGTTTGTTCCGGTCGTTGCTGCCTGCCCGGGCTGCGGGAGGACCACGTCCACCGTGTTTCAGTCACTTGCGCAGAAGATCGAGGGTGATTTGCGCAAGAACATGCCGGTATGGAGAGACAAGTTTCCCGGGGTCGAAGGACTTAACGTTGCCGTCATGGGTTGCATCGTCAATGGGCCGGGCGAATCAAAACATGCCAATATCGGTATTTCGCTGCCCGGGACCGGCGAAGTTCCGGCCGCTCCGGTCTTTGTGGATGGCAAGAAAGTTGCCACGCTTCGCGGGGAGAATATTGCAGCGGAATTTGAAACCATGGTGCAAAAATATATTGAAGAAAACTATCAGCCAAAATGATGCCAGGATTGATCCTTTGATTGGAACTCCAGGATTGCGTTGCAAAAATGCCAGCTGGCTAAATCCCTTAATTCTTGCGACTTTGCTGATTACCTTTGCGCTTTCCGGCCAAAGCGTTGCACAGGAAAAGCTGGCGAATTATCCCAAGCCTGAAATTTCTGATATCTGCCAGTTGATTTCCATGGAAGCGCGGCGTCATGAGATTCCCGAGGATTTCTTTGCTCGCTTGATCTGGAAAGAAAGCCGCTTTGATCATTTGGCGCTTAGCCCGGTCGGTGCGATGGGAATTGCCCAGTTCATGCCTGCTACCGCCAAAGAGCGCGGACTTGCCGATCCCAATGACTTCCGCCAGGCAATTCCTGCCTCCGCCAGCCTGTTGAAAGATCTGAAAACACAATTTGGCAATCTGGGTCTTGCCGCAGCCGCCTACAATGCAGGTGCTGGCAGGGTCAATGGCTGGCTATCCGGTTCGGGATATCTGCCTCTTGAAACCGAAGACTATGTTTTTGATATCACCGGGGAAGCCGCTGACCGGTTTACCGAGCGTAGCTATCAGCCAAAATTGCGGCCGCTTGACGAGAAGCTGGCATTTGGTGAGGCATGCCTGCAGCTACCGGTCATTCTGTCACGCACCACGCCGATGAACCGGATTGTTCCCAAGCCGTGGGGCATTCAGATTGCCGGAAATTTCAAGCAGTCTGTAGCAGTCGCCAGTCTGGGCCGTTTGCAAAAGAAAATCCCGTCCCTGCGTAAATACAAGGCCTATGTTCAACGGCGAAAAGCGCCCTATGCGCGCAAATCAATTTTTGCTGTGCGTATCGGTGCCGATTCCCGCAAGGAAGCTGACAGCATATGTGTTGAATTGAGAAAGGCAGGCGGGGCCTGCATCGTTATGCGCAATTGATCAGGTTTACTGGGTGCTGGAAGCAGTTTGTTGCCGTCCGACCATGGGGGCGAGGACGAGCAGCAGGACCAGCAAGAGCGCCATAAAGGAATAAACCGCGCGAAAACCCATGTGTTCGCCGAGATATCCAAGACAAGCCGGAGCCACCAGCAACCCTGTGTAACCGCAAAAACTGGCGGTTGCTATGCCCATGCCTTTAGGAAGGTTTTTGATAGTGGCTGCAGCAGAAAATGCAATCGGCACAATATTCGCATTGCCGAAGCCGGCGAAGAAAAAACCAGCCGTTGCCCATACCGGGTCTTGTGCGCTGATCGCGAGCAGCAGGCCGGAGCCGGCAAGAAGGATTGATGCGGAAAAGAGTTTCAATTCTCCCATTTTCTCGCGAAGTGTGTCACCGGCAAACCGGGCAATCATCATCGAAAGGGAAAATCCGCCAAAGGCAAAGCCGGACAGTTTCAGGCCGCTTGAAAGCTCCTCGCGAAGATATTGGGCACTCCAGTCAATAATTGCCCCTTCACTGACAAACCCGACAAATGCAATTGCGCCGAACAACCAAGGCAACCACTGCGCGGGAAAATATCGCGGTGTCTTTCCGCCGTTACCTTCTATTGTGCTGTCGCTTGAAATCGCAGCTGATTTTTGTTCCAGGTAGGGGTATCCGATGAGGGCAATCGCAAGCGCAAGCAGGCCAATGAAGAAAGCGAAGAATGGTGTTCCCATGTACGAGATCAACGTGCCGCCGCTAAAGGCGCCAGTCATCGCGCCAGCGCTCCAGAATCCATGAAAAGACGACATGATCTTTCTTTTTGAGCGATGCTCCAGATCCGCGGCATTGGCATTCATTGCCACATCCTGAAAGGCAAGAGATGCCATGATGAGAGAAACAAACAAGGCTGCGGAAACCGGCGAGCGCACCCATTGCATCAGAAACAGGCAGGGGGTGAGGGCAAGGCTAGCAAAGCAGATTACGGCTCTCGCTCCATAGGCTGAAATCAGCCGTGAGGACAGGGTAAGCGCGATAATCGCAGATATGCCGCCAAACAGGATGATCAGTCCCATTTGAGATTCGGTAATCGCCAGATTGACGATGATGATCGGGATCAGAACTGCCCAGCAACCAATGACCAGACCATTGGCAAAAAAGACAGCCGATACAGACGCCCGCGAACGGGCCTTGGAAGGAATTGGCATAACAGGCCCTATTGTCAGGGGCGGTCCCAAGGAGGAATTCTCTGGGGGCGACCAAATTGATGGCCCTGCTGATAATCTACTTCCCAGTCTTTGAGAAGATCGGAAGTTATCTCGTCTTCAACCCATTCCACGACTGTCTCGATGTTGAAGACCTTCGCCAACGCAAGCAGGGCTTTGACAAATGCCTGGTTTTCAAGATTGCCAACCAGATTGACCGCAAATGATCCATCCAGTTTGATAATATCGACAGGCAGATATTTCAGATTGGAAAAAGATGTAAAGCCGGCGCCAAAATCGTCGATTGCAATCCGGCAACCAAGGGCCCGAATGTTTTCAAGGAAACGTCTTGTTTCCTCCAGATTTGTGACAGCCATTGATTCGGTGATTTCAACGATCAACCGTTTGGCTCCATCCGGAATGGTTGCCAGGCGTGTTGCAAGGGTGGAAAGCC
This sequence comes from Salaquimonas sp., assembly GCA_041736675.1. GTDB lineage: Bacteria > Pseudomonadota > Alphaproteobacteria > Rhizobiales > Rhizobiaceae > Salaquimonas. The sequence continues at coordinate 88,832 of JBGSTD010000026.1, read as the reverse complement.
AGTCTGGATCAAGAACTGTGTCCTGGCTGATATTGACCGACAGGATTGCGGCCGGATATGTCCTCAAGGTATCAAGCACAAGACTTAATGTATGCTTGTCGACGATGCGGATGAGGCCAAGTTCCTCCGCAACCCCGACGAAATTCCCGGCAGTCTTTGATGTGCCATCCTTATTGACCAGGCGAACAAGGGCCTCATGGAAGGCGATCTTTCCATCGCGGTCGCAAACCGGCTGGAACGCCAGTTCAATTCGGTTTTCCGCGATCGCCTTGATGACTTCGTTGGAGAACTTTGCCTTTTCGCGAAACTCAAGTTGGGTTGCCGCATCTTCGCAGAAGACCGAAACCCTTCGGGCTGCCTCATGATGGGCATTTCTGGAAGCCTTGAAAGCTGCATGTATCGCCTGACGCGGGGTCTCTGCGTGGCGCGGAAGGAAACACCCGCCAATAATGCCGTTGATCGGAATATGGCCACTCTCTGTCTCGATCACTTCACCCGAAATTGCCTGAAGTAGGCGGTTGCCTGCATCATAAATTTCTGCGGGCGGACATTCCTTGAGAATGATGCCAAATTTCGCGCCGGAAAAACGGCATATGATATCATCGGCCCGAAGTTTCGAGCAGATTATCTCGCCAACTTTCTTCAGGATAAAGTCGCCGCTTTCAAAGCCGTGAATGTCATTGATCAGGTTCATCCGGTCGATGGTCAGGATCATGAAGGTTGAAACAATACCTTCGCGTTTTGCGTATTCGATTGTCTTTTCCAGCTGTCGTTCCAGCGAACGGCGGTTGGGCAGTCCGGTCAGGTCATCAAAATCCGATTGGCGACGCAGGTCTTCCTCACGCTGGCGTCGGTCGTTGATGATCCGGATACTGCCTTCAGCACGAACCGGGCGTCCGGTTTCGTCCGGATACCAGGTGCCGATATCCTCTATCCAAAGCGAATGGGCCTCGTTGTCTGTATCGGGATGGAAAATATAAATGCACTGGTAAGGTACCGGACCCTGAATTTTTTCATTGCGTTCCGAGGACACAATAACGCCAAAGCGGGTTTCCCTGCTTTGGGATCCAAGCATGGATTCAAACTGGCGACCTTTCAGATGGCGAGTTTCGCTGTTTTTCAAGCCTACAAGCTTGCTGAAATTCCGGCTCCATTCGATTTCATCTGTGTGTATGTCCCAGATGTAAAAAGCCTGCCCTGTCGCGGAGACGATTTCCTCGGTCGCAGCAGACAGTCTTTCCATATGATGGCGCATTTGCCCATCCGTGACCGAGTGGGACTGGAACGTATTTTCTGATGAAGTTTGCATGGGATTCCTCTTTATCACCGAACTATGAGGAAAAATGCTTAATGGACTGCAAACTTTCCCGCAGACCAGCAGGTTGGCAGACCAATTTGACAGCAGATTGGTTGCAAACAATGTGAATCTGGCTATTGATCGTCAGGCAATTGACTTGAAGCAGCAGGGCTGCGTTCTTCCATGTCATCCAATTTCAGGAGTTAGAATATTGACCACAATTAGTCTGGCGAAAGCCAACAAGATCATCAAGACCGCGTTTGCCATGGCGGAATCGATGAAACTGAACCCATTGGGCATTTGTGTTTATGATGCGGGCGGCAATTTGAAAGCGTTTCAGTTGCAGGATGGCGCATCAATCGGGCGGTTTGCCATTGCAAGCGGAAAGGTTCGCGGAGCCCTTGCAACCGGAAAGGGATCACGCTGGATGAACGCCCAGGCGGAAAGCCGGCCGCATTTTCTTGCAGGCCTCGCCTCGGTTGTGGAAGGCGGGGTTGTTCCTGTTGCTGGCGGTGTTCTGGCCCGTGACAAAAAGGGTGATATTGTTGGCGCTGTGGGAATTTCCGGCGATACGTCTGACAATGATGAAACCTGCGCTGTTGCTGCAATCGAAGCCTGCGGCTTTGTCGCCGATATCGGCTGAACCCCGATTGATCCAGGTGGCGGTTTCAGTATCCGCCACCGACCGAAACGTCTCTGGTTGCCGAGCGGATCGAAACTGTAAATCCCGCGATGACATCAACAAAGGTGATAATCATCAATATGAAGAACACTGCATGTGCGGCCGATGGTACCAACAGGAACTCGATCAAAAAAGCGATGAAAACGAAGGTTGAGAGCAGGTGATCAATGATCGATGTTGCTCCGATGCGGGTCGATTTCATGATTTCAAAAAACAGCAGGAAGAGCCCGAAGGTGATCATCAAATCACCGGCGGTCATTTTCCATTGTACACCGGAAATCATGTTGATACTCATCACAACGCTTTGCCAGATATCGCTACCTGCAGTTGGAGCGGCTCCCCATCCAAGAGCAAAAATGTTATAAATGATGAATGGAACAATCATCAAAGGTATGTTGGTCAACATTCCTGCTATCCTTTTATCAACGCATTGAAATCCAGTTTTGCACTTTAAAGCCTTATCATGGCAAGAATTATTTGACCTGGCTGTGCGGGGAGCGTTCGGTATTCGTCAACTTGATGCCTTACAAGTTTTCACAACGCGAAAATGGACTGGTTTGACACGGTCGCCGGAAATGTTTCATGACACAGCCTGATACCTTTAAATACATATCCGGAGTGTATCCGGCAAGTTGCTGAAACCGCTTTCCAAATCATTTCAATGAGGTATGGTATCTGCAGATCAGGGCGATGATTGTTGATGCTATCCGGTTCCTGATCAGGGGCCATCAAATCTTTGACATGCAATACGAAAAGATTGCAACGTCGCGGACATTGTTCAAGTGGATGGCGGGAAAATGGCCAGGAATTTTCTTCAATATGTGTGGATGCACAGTGCGCGTGCACAAATCATCATTCTGATTTTGACGGCCGCATTTTTTCCCTTTCTCTATCTGACCCTCGAATTGCCCAAGCAGATCATCAACGATGCAATTGGCGGCAAGGCTTTTCCCGTGACTGTATTGGGCTACGAGTTCGACCAGATCAGTTATCTGGTTGGATTGTCGTTTGCTTATCTTTTCATGGTTCTGGCTTCAGGCCTCCTCAAAATGAAAACCAACACCTACAAGGGGATTGTCGGCGAACGGATGTTGCGACGGTTTCGTTTTGAGTTGGTCCGCCGGATTATCCGCTTTCCGTTGCCGTATTTCAAGCAAACCTCGCAAGGTTCGTTGATGTCGATGCTGACAGCAGAATCCGAGGCTGTTGGAAGCATGATGGGCGAGGCGTTTGCCACTCCGGTTTTTGCAGCCGGGCAGATGGCAACCATCCTGGTATTTCTTTTTGTACAAAATATCTGGCTTGGCCTTGCCGCGGTCGCCATGATCCCGGTTCAGGCCTACATCGTGCCAAGGATGCAAAAGCGGGTAAACGCCTTGAACCGCGAGCGCATTTTGGAGGTGCGAAAGTTTTCTGAGTATCTTGGTGATACCGTCAAGGGTGCAGAAGATATCCGCAACAATGGCGGAATAATGTACACATTGGCAAGCTTCGCAAGGCGTTTTGCCCTGATGTTCGAATTGCGGTTTGAAGTTTACCAGCGCAAATTTTTCATGAAGTTTGTCAACAACACGCTCAACCAGCTGACACCGTTTTACCTGCTGCTGGTTGGTGGATATCTTGTCATCAACGGACAGCTGACAATTGGTGCATTGGCGGCTGCATTGTCATCCTACAAGGATCTGCTCGGCCCGTGGCGCGAGCTGCTTGCCTACTACAGTCAGATACAGGAAACCAATCTTCGCTACCGCACGATTATCGACCGGTTTGATCCACCCGGAATGATTGATGAGGAATTGTTTTTTGGCCGTGTTGCGGAACAGCCGGACTGGCGCGGTACATTGGAATTGAAATCGGCAACGGTGGCAGATCAATATGGTTCGCCCATAATTGCATCAATGTCGGCATGTTTTCCTGCCGGAAGTTATATTGCCATCCAATCCGACAGTTTCAACGAGCGGCAGGCGATGGTGCGCGCATTGTCCCGCTCAATTTTACTCACGTCCGGCAGTATCAGCATTGACGGGGTGGATCTGGCAAGTGTTCATCAGGATGTGATTGCACGCCAGATTGGTGTTCTGACATCCGAGCCCGGACTGTTCGGCGGCAGCATTGAACATAATACGCAGATATCGATGTGGCGAAAACCCCCAGCATCAGAACAACTGAATGAAAAGCAGCTTCAGGAAATGCGTGAAGCAATGCTGACGGGTAATAGTGCGGAAATCATCGACTATTCTTGGCTTGACATTGAAACATGCGGTTTTGAGGATCATGACGATTTAAGGGCATGGTGGGCAAGCATCATACGTGAAATCGGGCTTGAAACCTACTTTCTGCGCCAAAGCCTGGCATCCCAACTTGATCTTGAGAAGTATGGCGATCTAGCGCGGACAATGGTTCAGCTTCGCGAAAGGGTTCACCAACGGCTGAAAGACGAAAAACTTGAAAGCAGCATTTACCGTTTTGACTATGAAAAATACAACCCGGCACTGACAGTGATCGAGAATGTTATATTCGGGATCAGAAGCAGCGCTGCAAAACTGGTTGACGGGAAAATAGATCCGCAAGTCTGGTCGGCGGTGCAGGAAATGGGCGTTGCCGAGTTTCACCAGAAATGGTCGTTCGACATGCTGGATGTCCTTGTTGAAACCTTCAGTTCCATCGGTAGCGACCACCCGATGTTCCAGCGGCTGGAAAACGTTTCGGCAGAATCCTTCAAGGAGCTTCAGCGGATTTATCAAAACAGGAAACGGGGTGAGGAAATAAGCGGGGATGATCTGGGGCTGGTGCTTGCCTTGCCGCTCAATCTGACAGCCGAAGAGTTGGGAGAAGGTTTTCCTGATGCCTTGCGAGGGCATATTTTGAGTGCAAGAAGAAATGCGTCCGCCACGCTGTATGAAAAATTCCAAGAGTATTATTTTTCGATTGATGAAAAAAGTTATATTCCGACTCTTAGCGTCATCGAGAACATTCTGTTTGGCAAAATACGCCAAGGGGCAGATGGCGAGTTGGTGTCAAGGATTGTTGTCGAGGAGCTCGAGGCAGCAGGTATCGCCAAAGATGTGCTTTTGCTGATCGGTGATGTTCAAGCAGATCATGCAGGTTCAGAACTGGACAAAATGACCAAAGAGGCAGTTGCATTTGCCAGGGCTGTGATCAAGCGCCCCAAAATACTTGTTCTCGATAAGCCGTTTTCGTCTGCTCCGCCGGAAGTACGCTCAAAATATTACTCAAACATAAGACGTCTGTTGCCGCAGGCTACAGTGATTGAGCTTGATAGCGAGTTCAATGTGTTTCAACCCTATGACAAGCGCTATGAAATCAGAAACAGCAGGCTGCTTGAAATGGGCAGCGAACTAGGCCCGGAAACGGAATTTCCCGAAGAAGACGGATCATCCGAGAATGATCTGGGACGGAAGGTGAGAATTCTCTCGCAAGTGGAGTTGCTGTCAAAGGTCGACAGGTCACAGATCCGGCTGCTTGCCTTTGGTGCGCGCTGGATCGAGATGCCGGCCGGCAAATATTTCTTCCGCAAGGGAGATGCGGCCGATGGTGCTTATATCTTCACCTCGGGTATTGGTGAGCTGCTTTGGCCAACGCCTGATGGACACCACGAAGTTATTGGAGAGGTGAAGCCGGGCATTCTGGTTGGCGATCTCGCGGTGATCATGAAAAAGGGCCGTACCCTCGATCTGGTTGCCAAGACCGATATTGTTGCCTTGCGTATTGACAAGCAGGTCTTGACTGATGTGATTGAAAATGATGCGGGCGTTGCCACCAGCCTGCTGCGGACGGTTGCGGGATATCTGCAGGATGCCGGCCAACGGGTTGCTGACCGTGAACTGGAAATCAGACGGCTTTCCGCGACAGGACGCGCATCAAAAGGGGAAGCCCAAACCGGCGCTCCGGAAGATCACGGAGATGACGGTTCAGGCTTTCCGTTGCAAGTCTTTTGATGGTAGCCGTTAACTCAGGCTTTCTGACGCGGCTTTCTTAATTGCCGTTGGCAGCCACGTGCTCTTTCAGTATTGCCGACGGATTGAATGTTATCACACGGCGTGCACTGATAACGGCCTGCTCCTTTGTCTTTGGATTACGGCCAACGCGCGCATTTTTCTGATGAAGTTTGAAAGTGCCAAATCCTGAAAGCTTGACATTCTCGCCCTTGATCAAAGCCTTCGCAATCGTTTCGAGTACTTCGTCAACCAGGTTGGATGACTCAGTTCTCGACAGTCCTATTTTTAAATGTATTGTATCTGCCAGATCTGCTCTGGTTGTTGTTTTCTCGCCCATTTACTATCAAATCGCCCCTGATAGGTTACTTCCCGTTCGTAAGTTCCCCTCCTTATACTAAAATTTCCAGCCTAAGCAACCTTTTTAAAATTCAAGTAATTCAGGTATTTAGGCTGATATTGACTAAAATAAATACTGTTTATTGTATAAATAAAAAATAGACATATTGCGTTCCATATTCGTTACTAATAGAAGACATTTTGCTCTGATCCTCTGGCTTTTCCGTTGGAGGAGCCGATTTTTCCGCGGAGGAATTCGTGAAGGATTATTACACCCGTTCCACTGGTCTCATCGGCTACGCGGATTTCATCAAAAATCATGGCGGTGATATCCTGCCGTTACTGGAAGAAGTCGGGCTTGATCCTGGCCTTCTTCACCAGGACGATGGGTATTATTCGTATAACAAGGGGGTGATGTTTCTGGACCTTGCATCACGCACATTGAATGAACCCAATTTCGGTCTGAAATTCGCGAGAACGCTTGCTCCTGATTTTGCCAATTTCGGTCCGGTTGCCTATCTTGGTTTCTTTGAAAAAAATGCCAGGGGCTGGATCAGGGCGCTGCTCAGATATCAAACCTATCACACCAACGGACAAATAATCGAGTTGATCGAAAGGCCTGAAAAAAAGGAAGGGATAATCAGGGTTCACACCCATGCATACATGATCGCTTCTCGGCAGTTGATTGAAATGCAGATGGCGAGCTTCAGAATGCTGGCGCGTCAGGTTCTGAATATACCCGAAGCCAATCCGAGGATTACCAGGTTTCAACATGAGCAGCCGTGTGACGACTCATTGCACCGGGAAATTTTCGGAGGGGAGGTGGAGTTCGGATGTGAGTATGATGAGTTTGTGTTTGATCAGGAATTGCTGAATGTGAGATTGGGCGGAGCGGGGTTCTTTTTGAAGCCGGTTGTCGGAATGTATATGCGTTACCGTATGCGCAACCAACCGGACTTCGATATGTCAGTCAAAGCAACAGTCGAGCTGATGTTGGTAAGCATCATGGGAAGCGACAGGTGCAATCTGGATTCGGTGGCAGAAGCATTGTCTCTTAGCCCCCAAAAGATGCAGCGCATGCTGGAGGGTGAAGGAACAAGCTTTTCACAGGTTCTTGACCAGGTTCGACGAAAACGGGCTTTGCAAATGCTGAGGCAACCTGCCATGCAGATAAAAACCATTGCAGGGTTTCTGGGATATTCGGCGACGCCGGCCTTTACTCTGGCATTCAACCGCTGGACCGGCATGTCACCAAGCGAATACCGGATTGAACTGCAAAAAAACAATGAAATGCTGGAATTATAGACTTTGCGGTCATCTTGCCTGCATTGGCGGCGGGTTGCACTCAAAAAGCCTCTGTGCCCTGAATGGCGACAAGCATGTGAGGACTCCTGCCAAGCCCACATGGATCACCCGAGAAAGATGATCACAATAAACACAATAAAAAAGGCCGGTAGAACCGGCCATTTAATTGTGATCCTGTAATAATTATACAGATTCTTTTGGCTCAAGAATTTGTCTGCCGCGATACATTCCTGATTTCAGGTCGATGTGGTGCGGACGGCGCAATTCGCCTGAATCCTTGTCTTCAACATAGGAAGGCTTTTTCAAAGCATCTGCTGAACGGCGCATGCCGCGTTTGGATTTGGAAATCTTACTCTTGGGTACAGCCATTGTTCTGCTCCATCATAACGGAAAAAAGGGCCCGCCAAGTCCGTTCAGTCCGAAAGGATTGCCCGGGGGAGCCCTGAAAATTGTTCTCTGGGAGCGGCTTATACAGTCTGATCGTGGTTTTGACTAGGGGGAGAATGCAACTTTTTGAGTTCTTGTTTCCAAAAGTCGCAGGAGCGGTCATTTATCATCAATTTTCGCATGTTTTACCCGAAATGATGCCCTAAACCCTGTTTTTCTTTCAAGCCGGCAATATCACGCGTGTCATTTCAGGCATTTGACATAAGCGCCGGACTGGGAAGCTCGCCTTTCCACCAGTTTTGCGAGGCGTGAAAGTGATTGTGTCGGCTTGGCTGGATTACGGCCTTTCGGATTTGGCAGGGCGACGGTCAACAGTGCTGCCTGGCGCGCTGATAATTTGGATGCGGGTTTCTTGAAATAATGCCGGCTTGCCGCTTCAATTCCAAAAACACCTTCGTCCCATTCGGCAATGTTGAGATAGATTTCCATCATTCGCCGTTTGGACCAGATCAGATCCGCGATGAGGGCATAGGGGATTTCAATTATTTTGCGGATGAATGAGCGTTGGGGCCAGAAATAAAGGTTCTTGACGGTCTGCATAGGCAGAGTGCTGGCACCCCGGGTTTTTTCTCCCTCAAGTGCATCATCAATCACGCCATTGAGTTCTCTCCAGTCAACGCCTGAATGAGAGCAAAACTGACCATCCTCCGACATAATAACCGATTGGGGCAGAACATCGGCAATGCTTTCGATCCCGACCCACTGGCGATCTACGGGTTGTCCCGTTACCATTCGTCCCAACATGATGGTCGAGACGGGCCTCGTACCTGGAATTGTATACAATAATGTCAGGAAAACCGGAAAAAGGGCAATAATGCAAAGCACTTTTACCGCCCTACGCCGAAAGGTTGCAAAACGAGCCTTGGGCAAAAGATTGGCAACCGGCGACGGCGGCGCAGCCTTCGTTTTTTTCTTTCCGGATTTTGTCTTGGTTACCCCGGCCATGCAATTTCGGTCGCCTGTTGGTCATTAGTTGAAGTATGCCCCATCGCGATTTCAGCATTACCACAGCCAAAGAGTTTGACAAATCGTATTGGCATGCAATCAACGTTCTTGACCAATTGAGCCGGAATTGCCAAGTCACCCGGACAATTTGAGAGGAAAAGATGAACCTGTTTGAAAATCGTCTCGGCGAGATGGCAATACGAATTACCGGGGAGTTGTCCAACTGTCTTGGCGATGCATTGCTGATCGGCGAAATATCAAGGCCCCAACGGCTTTTGGCTGCCATGCGCCATGGTGTCCTCAACGGAGGAAAGCGGCTTCGCCCGTTCCTGGTCATTGAAACCGCCGCGCTTTTCGGGGTGGGTGAAACTGATGCGATGCGCACGGCCCTCGCACTTGAATGTGTTCATTGTTATTCCCTCGTCCATGACGACCTCCCCGCCATGGACGATGATGATCTGCGGCGTGGCCAGCCGACCGTGCACAAGGCATTTGATGAGGCTACCGCAATTCTGGCCGGTGACAGCCTGCTGACTTTCGCTTTTGACCTGTTGGCGGATGAGGCTGTTCACCGTGATGCTTCGGTGCGCTCGGAGCTCGTTCTGCAATTGGCGAAGGCTGCGGGCATGGGCGGCATGGCAGGAGGCCAGATGCTTGATCTTGAAGCGGAAACCAATGCACCCGATGAAGCAGGTATCTTGTTGCTGCAATCCATGAAAACGGGTGCGCTGTTGCGGTATGCATGCGAAGCCGGAGCAATTCTGGGCAAGGCTTCCATTCAGGACCGCGAGCGCCTGCGCAATTTCGGCATCAGAATTGGTCAGGCATTTCAACTTGCGGACGACATTCTGGATGTCACCTCGACCCCAGAGAAGATGGGCAAGAAGGTGGCCAAGGATGCTGCCGCGGGAAAGGGAACACTGGTCACCCTATGGGGAATTGAACGAGCGCAGGAAAAGGCGAGATCGCTGGTTGAAGATGCGTGCCGCGACCTTGATCCATTTGGCGAGCGGGCAGGAATTCTCAAGGAATGCGCCCGCTATGTTGTCGAGCGTACAAACTGAACGAAGATCTAAGCCCGACGGTCTTGCCCCATTGGAAACAGGTCCAAGCAATAGTAGACAGAGGTGGATGAGTACCTGTATAATTGATGATATTACGGTTTGACTTGTTGAACTTTTCAGCCGGTGAACGCATTCCTCCCAACCCTTTCTTCCAATTAGGAACCTCAAATGAAGTTTCGCTTCCCAGTCGTCATTATCGACGAAGACTTCCGATCAGAAAATTCATCGGGTTCGGGTATACGTGCCATGGCGCAGGCCATTGAAAGCGAGGGCTTTGAAGTCATGGGCGTGACTAGCTACGGCGATCTGTCGCAATTTGCCCAGCAACAATCCCGCGCGAGTGCGTTTGTACTGTCTATTGATGATGAGGAATTCAGCCCCGGTCCGGATATTGATCCGGCGGTGGTGAACCTGCGTAGTTTCATTGAGGAGGTCCGCTGGAAAAATGCCGACGTGCCTATTTATGTTTATGGTGAAACCAAAACCAGCCGCCATTTGCCCAATGACATTCTTCGTGAATTGCACGGCTTTATTCACATGTTCGAGGATACGCCGGAATTTGTTGCCCGTCATATCATCCGTGAAGCGAAAAACTATCTTGAAAGCATCCAGCCGCCATTCTTCAAGGCGCTTCTCGACTACGCCGAAGACGGCTCGTATTCCTGGCATTGTCCCGGCCATTCAGGTGGAGTTGCCTTTTTGAAAAGCCCCATCGGCCAGATGTATCATCAGTTCTACGGTGAAAACATGCTTCGGGCAGATGTGTGCAATTCAGTCGAGGAACTCGGCCAATTGCTGGATCATAACGGCGCTATTGGTGCCTCCGAGCGCAATGCTGCCCGCATCTTCAATGCCGATCATTGTTTCTTCGTAACCAACGGCACGTCGACTTCCAACAAGATGGTCTGGCACCACACGGTTGCGCCCGGCGATGTGGTTGTTGTGGATCGCAATTGCCACAAGTCGATCCTGCATTCGATCATCATGACAGGTGCCATTCCTGTCTTTCTGAAGCCGACACGCAACCATTACGGCATTATCGGTCCAATTCCGCGCAGTGAATTCGAAATCGAGGCGATCAAGGAAAAGATTCGCTCCAATCCGCTGCTTGAAGGTGTTGATGCAGATGCTGTAAAGCCGCGTATCATGACGTTGACCCAGTCGACCTATGACGGGGTTTTGTACAATACCGAAACGATCAAGGATTTGCTGGACGGCTATGTGGAAAACCTTCATTTCGATGAAGCCTGGTTGCCGCACGCCTCATTCCATTCGTTCTACAGCAGTTTCCATGCCATGGGTCGCAAGCGCGAGCGCCCGATGCATTCGATGACCTATGCCACCCAGTCCATTCACAAACTGCTGGCCGGGATAAGCCAGGCAAGTCATGTGCTGGTTCAGGACGGGCAGGATACCAAACTTGACCGGCATTTGTTCAATGAAGCCTATCTGATGCACACCAGCACCAGCCCGCAATACAGCATCATAGCCAGTTGCGATGTGGCTGCGGCGATGATGGAGCCGCCGGGCGGCACGGCCCTGGTTGAGGAGAGTATCGCCGAGGCGCTCGATTTCCGCCGCGCCATGCGCAAGGTCGATGATGAATACGGCGATGACGACTGGTGGTTCAAGGTCTGGGGACCTGACGATATCGGTGAGGAAGGGATCGGCAGCAACAAGGATTGGGAACTGAAAAAGACCGATTCCGAAGGCGTCCAGACTTTTGACAACAAGGAAGCGTGGCATGGTTTCGGTGATATGGCACCGGGCTTCAACATGCTGGATCCGATCAAGGCGACAATCATTACGCCCGGCCTTAATCTTGACGGCCAGTTTGAAGAGTCGGGCATTCCTGCCTCGATCGTCACCAAATATCTGACCGAACACGGTGTCGTTGTGGAGAAAACCGGGCTTTACAGCTTTTTTATCATGTTCACGATCGGCATAACAAAGGGTCGTTGGAACACGCTGGTAACCGAGTTGCAGCAGTTCAAGGATGATCACGCAAAAAACCAGCCAATGTGGCGGGTCATGCCGAAATTCTGCGCCAAGCATCCTCGTTATGAAAAGATGGGATTGCGTGACCTCTGCGATCATGTTCACAGGCTTTATTCAAAATATGATGTGGCGATACTTTCAACGGATATGTATCTCAGCGATCATACGCCTGTGATGAAACCGAGTGATGCATTTGCCCATATTGCGCAGCGGACTACCCAGCGTGTACCGATTGACGAACTGGAAGGGCGCATTACAACCAGTCTTGTCACGCCATATCCGCCCGGTATTCCCTTGTTGATTCCAGGCGAGGTATTCAACAGGAAAATCGTAGAATATCTGAAGTTCAACCGTGCTTTCGAGCGAGAGTGCCCCGGCTTTGAAACCGATATCCACGGTCTGGTTCAGGAAGCGGGAGAAGATGGCGTGATGCACTATTTTGCCGATTGCGTGGCGGCTCAGTGAGGCTCCGTGAACCCCGATCATCGAACCGGTATCGGCTGAGGTTTGGAATCCATGGGAAATGATTTTGAAGTTCCCATTGAGACCTTAAGACTGGCAGATGGCCTGTGTCTTGAAGATGACTGGTTTGCTGTCAAGCAGCTGGATCGCGGAACATTTGCCATTGGTGAGCCGGCCTATCATCAGCGAAACTGGTGCTATTTGATCTGTGACGCTGGCGAGAGTCTGTTGTTTGATACAGGCTCCGGTTTCAGGTCCATTACAGAGCTTTTGGCCCGTCATGCAGAGGGGCCGGTTACAGCCTTTCCCTCACACATGCATCATGATCATCTTGGCAATATAAATGCGTTTGAAAGGGTCATGGTTGCTGACTTGCCGATTTTGCGAGGCATCGCAAGGGAGGATGAGATCACACCCCCCGAAGCGATGTTTCTCGGAGCTTCGGAAGGAACGCTTCCGCCAACATTCAAGGTTGATCAGTGGATCAATCTGGACAGAATTTTGAAAATAGGCAGCAGAAACCTCCAGGTTTTGCATACGCCCGGTCATTCGCCGGATTCTGTTTCGCTTTGGGAGCCTCAAAGATACAGGCTTTATGCTGCAGACTTTGTTTATTGCGGTGCTCTATATGCTCAAACGCCTGGCGCTTGCCTGAGGGATTATCTCCAAACCACCGCAAAACTGATTGAGATTTTGCCGGAGAATGTGGAAATAGTCTGCGCTCATGGACGAGCTGAAAACGGACGGGATGATATGCCGTTGCTTGGCCTTGATGACCTTCGGGATTTGCAGAGGGTTTTGGAGAAAGTTTTGCAGCAGGGCAAAGCAAAAGCGGGTGAAATGAAGATCAATCAGAAAATGTCTCTGATTTATTCAGTGGAAAGTCTGGCAGTATCGAACTCCCAATTGAGTTGAGACCCTAATTAACGATCTTTGCCTTCATTCCTTCAATGATAGCATCAGAAACAAGCCGAATACGTTCCAGTTTGGCATAGTCCTCGTGGACGATGAAATAAAAGGAGCGGTTGAAGCTGATTTCATCAGGAAGCAGTTTTACCAGTTGCGGATACTGGCGGGCCATGAAGTCATGGAGAATGCAAACCCCGCCATTTCTAAGCGTTGCCTCCAATTGGACGTGAACGCTGGTTGAAGTCAGGTGCGGGCGGATATCGGGTCCGACCAAGGGGATATAATCAAGTTCCTTGTCATAGATCAGGTCTGACACATAAGCGATGCCGCGAAGGCGTTTGAGATCGGCGACTTTCTCAACCTTCGGATGGGCTTCGAGATATTCGTGCGTGCCATACAGGTGCAAGGTATAGTCACAGATCTTGCGGTACTTCAGACGCCCGGATGTGGGCGCGGAAACGGCGATGGCTATGTCTGCCTCACGCTTGGAGAGAGAAAAGGTTCGGGGCAGGGCGACGAGTTGCAATTCCAGTTTAGGGTGCTTGCGGCATAACTCGATCATGATGTCAGTCAGAATGTAAGAAGCAACACCCTCCGGAGCTCCAACGCGTACAACGCCGGAAAGATTCTGATCCTTGCCGCCGACTTCGGCCTGCGCATGGATGGCGCTTGATTCCATGGCTTCAGCAATGTCGACCAGTCGCTGGCCACCATCGGTGAGGCTGTATCCTTGTGGACTGCGATCAAACAGATTGATCTCAAGGGCTTCTTCAAGCGCTTTGATGCGACGTCCGACGGTCGCGTGATCAACACCCAGCTGTTGACCTGCCTGGCTCAGGCGACCCGTACGGGCAACGGCCAGAAAGAAGCGGTAATCATCCCAATTCATGTTGCTCATTCGCTCGAGAGGGTGTTCAATAGATCGATTGTTTTATGTCTATGTCGTGCATATTCGCACAATGAGCGATGAAAATACACTGTTGTATCGTTATTTTTGAAAAGATAAGCTGGTGCAAAGTTAACTGGGAGAGTTCCGAATGAAAAAGATTGGTCATTTTATCGGCGGCAAACATGTTGCCGGAACCAGCGGCCGTGAAGCTGATGTGTATAATCCTGCAACAGGCGAAGTTCAGGCGAAGGTTGCCCTTGCCAGCGCTGGTGAACTCAATGCGGCCATTGCCAACGCGAAAGCCGCGCAACCTGCATGGGCTGCAACCAATCCGCAAAAGCGCGCCCGAGTAATGATGAAATTCGTTGATCTTCTGCACCGCGACATGGACAAGCTGGCCGAGGCGCTTTCGGCCGAGCACGGCAAAACGATGCCCGATGCCAAGGGCGATATCATTCGCGGCCTGGAAGTAGCGGAATTCTGTATCGGCGCGCCACATTTGCTGAAAGGCGAATTTACAGAGGGTGCAGGCCCCGGCATTGACATACATTCGGTCCGCCAGCCGCTCGGTATTGCCGCCGGTATCACGCCATTCAATTTTCCTGCCATGATCCCGATGTGGAAATTCTGCCCGGCGATCGCATGCGGCAATGCCTTTATCCTGAAACCTTCCGAGCGCGATCCCTCGGTTCCGATGATGCTGGCCGAATTGATGATCGAGGCAGGGCTTCCTGCCGGTATCCTAAATGTGGTGAACGGCGACAAGGAAGCGGTTGACGGTATTCTCGACCATGAAGACATTTCCGCTGTCGGCTTTGTCGGTTCCACAGCGATTGCCGAATATGTGTACTCGCGCGGCTGTGCCGCCGGTAAGCGTGTGCAGTGTTTCGGCGGCGCCAAGAACCACATGATCATCATGCCGGACGCTGATCTTGACCAGGCTGTGGATGCACTGATTGGTGCTGGCTATGGCGCTGCAGGTGAGCGTTGCATGGCAATCTCCGTCGCGGTTCCCGTTGGCGAGGATACCGCAAACCGGCTGATGGCAAAACTTACGCCGCGTGTCGAGAACCTCAAGATCGCTCCTTATACTGCTGGTGACGATGCTGATTTTGGTCCTCTTGTCACCAAGGAAGCCCATGCCCGCGTCAAGGGTTATGTGGACGCCGGGGTGAAGGAAGGCGCGACACTGGTTGTCGACGGGCGCGACTTCTCGATGCAAGGCTATGAGAATGGTTACTTCATCGGCGGCTGCCTGTTCGACAATGTTACCAAGGACATGTCTATCTACCGCGAAGAGATTTTCGGACCGGTTCTTTCGGTAGTCCGTGCCAAGGGTTACGAAGAGGCGCTGGATCTTGCCATGAGCCATGAATACGGCAATGGCGTTGCGATGTTCACCCGCGATGGCGATGCGGCCCGTGACTTTGCCGCCCGCATCAATATCGGCATGGTCGGCATCAATGTTCCGATCCCTGTACCGCTGGCTTACTATACTTTCGGAGGCTGGAAGCGTTCAGGTTTCGGCGATCTCAACCAGCACGGGCCGGATGCATTCCGGTTTTACACCCGCACCAAGACGATCACTTCAAGATGGCCTTCGGGTATCAAGGACGGTGCCGAGTTCTCCATTCCAACGATGGGCTAACCATTTCAAGCGGGAGGCAGGACCATGGACTTTTCACTGAGCGAGGAACAGCTTGCCATCCAGGAAATGGCGCGGGGCTTTGCTGCCGACAATCTTGCACCAAAAGCCATTGAATGGGATGAGACAGGTCATTTTCCGATTGATGTGGTGCGCTCGTTTGGCGAGTTGGGTCTGGCCGGCATCTATGTCAGCGAGGATGTGGGTGGCTCGGGCCTCGGCAGGCTAGATGCTGTCCTGATCTTCGAGGCGCTTGCCCATGGCTGCCCGTCGATCGGTTCGTTCCTTTCCATCCACAATATGGTTGGGGGAATGATAGACAAGTTCGGGACGCAGGAACAACGTCAGAAATGGCTGCCGAAAATGTGTACGATGGAAGTTCTGGCAAGCTATTGCCTGACGGAGCCGGGTTCAGGGTCGGACGCTGCCGCCCTCAAGACAAAAGCCGTGAAAGACGGAAACCAGTGGAAACTCAACGGTACCAAGGCGTTCATTTCCGGGGCAGGGCATTCGGACTTGTATGTTGCCATGGTAAGGACCGGAGATGACAGCCCGCGCGGTGTTTCTGCGATGATCATCGAAAATGGAACCGAGGGCCTTTCCTTTGGTGCCAATGAACGCAAGATGGGGTGGCGCGCCCAACCCACAGCGCAGGTGCAGTTTGATGATTGCAAAATTCCGGCCGATCATCTGATTGGCGAGGAAGGAAAGGGGTTCAGCTATGCCATGGCCGGGCTTGACGGTGGGCGCCTGAACATCGCTGCATCAGCGCTTGGTGCGGCCCAGGCAGCGCTCAATACTTCCATTCAGTATGCAAAGGACCGCAAGGCCTTCGGCAAGGCAATCGTCGAATTCCAGTCGCTTCAGTTCAAACTGGCGGACATGGAAACCGAGTTGCAGGCAGCTCGGGCACTCTTGTATCAGGCTGCATGGAAACTGGACAACAAGGCACCTGACGCCTCGAAACATTGTGCCATGGCAAAACGCTTTGTGACGGATGTGGCTTCGAAAGTTGCCAATGATGCCCTGCAAATCCACGGTGGTTACGGCTATCTGGCGGATTACGGTATCGAAAAAATTGTCCGCGACTTGCGGGTACACCAGATCCTCGAGGGTACCAACGAAATCATGCGGGTCATTATTTCGCGTCATCTGCTGGCGGAGTAGGCGATGGCCGTCAGCGACGACATCTCCATCCGCATTGTCAACCGCGTCGGGCGTATCACGCTCACCCGTCCCAAGGCGCTCAATGCCCTGACCTATGAAATGGCGCTTGCGATCGAGGCCGCGCTCGATGAATGGATCGAGGGCGAAGACGTTGATCTGGTTCTGGTCGACGGAGAGGGAGACCGCGCCTTTTGTGCCGGCGGGGATATTGCCGATCTTTATGCCACCGGGAAAGCTGGAAATTTTGAATATGGGCGCAAGTTCTGGGCTGATGAATATCGGCTCAACGCGAAGATCGCCAATTTGTCGATCCCTTATGTTGCCCTGATGGACGGCATCACGATGGGCGGAGGAGTTGGCATTTCCGCCCATGGCTCGGAACGGATCGTGACAGAACGCTCGATGATCGCCATGCCAGAATGCGGCATTGGTCTGGTGCCGGATGTGGGCGGATCGCTGATCCTCGCGCGTGCGCCCGGGCATTTGGGCGAATACCTTGCCTTGACCGGATATAGGATGGGACCGGGGGATGCAGTGCTGGCAGGTTTTGGGGATGTTCAGATCAACTCCGGCGACAAGTCGGCGATGATTGCCCGGCTTGAAGCGACTGGCGATCTTTCGGTGCTTGGCGATTTTGCCGGACCCGCCGATCCGCCGCAACTCGGACAGTACCTTGAGAAAATTGCAATGCATTTCGCCAAGACTACCGCACGTGAATGCCTCGTTTCGCTTGAAACCGATGATAGTGACTGGGCAAGCGAGACCGTCAAGTTGATCCGCCGCTCGTGTCCCTTGTCGGTAGCATGCGCGTTCGAGATCATTCGCCGGGTGCGCCACATGCGCAGCGTCGAAGAAGCATTGGCGATGGAGTATCGCTTCACCGCCCGCTCCATGTCTGACGGCGAGTTTATTGAAGGAGTCCGGGCGCAAATCATCGACAAGGACCGGAACCCGATGTGGAAAACAGGGCGCCTCGAGGAAGTGACAGAAACGCAAATTGCTGCCATGCTCGCGCCGCTTGGCAAGGACGAGCTAATACTGACCCGCTAAAGGCGGCAACCAGGCAAGGGAGAGAAAATGAGCATTATCGGTTTTATCGGACTTGGAAACATGGGGCTGCCCATGGCCGTCAACCTCAAGAAGGCGGGTCATGCGATCCAGGCGTTCGACACGGTTCCGGCTGCTCTTGAGAGCGCCAAAGCGGAAGGCATGGAGATTTGTGCCTCGGCAGGTGATGCCGCCAAGGGTGCAGACGTGATTGTGACAATGCTTCCCAATGGAAACATCGTTTCGGCGGTTTATGCGCAGATTGTTCCGGTAGCGAAACAGGGTGCCATCCTGATTGATTCCTCGACGATTGACGTGACGAGCGCAAGAAGCGCCCATTCGATTGCAGTGCAAGCGGGACTTCATCCGCTGGATGCGCCGGTATCAGGCGGTGTTGGCGGGGCGAGTGCGGGAACGCTCACCTTCATGGTTGGGGGAACCAGGGAGGCGTTCGATGCTGCCAAACCTTATCTCGATGCAATGGGCGGCAAAATTGTTCACTGCGGCGATGGCGGTGCGGGCCAGGCTGCAAAAATCTGCAACAACATGTTGTTGTCGATCTCGATGATCGGAACATGCGAGGCGTTTGCGCTGGCTGAAAAGCTGGGTCTGTCGAAAGAGGCTGCCTTCGAGGTGATGTCGACTTCTTCCGGCTCGTGCTGGTCGATCAACACCTATTGTCCCGTGCCGGGCGTTGGTCCGAAGACGCCTGCGGACAATGATTACAAACCGGGCTTTGCAACAGAACTGATGGTGAAAGATTCCTCGCTTGCCCAGCAGGCGGCGATTGAAGCGGGACAGGCAACGCCGATGGGGCAATATGCAGCCATGCTGTATCAGCACTATCTTGCAAATGGCGGTGCGGGGAGGGATTTTTCCGGCATTATCGAATATTTGAAATCGGCTGATAGAGGAAATGCGTGATGGCTCTTGTTGAAACCAGAATTGAAAGCGGTGTCGGGGTCATTACCATCAACCGTCCTGAAGCGCTCAACGCCGTTAACTCGGAAGTGATGGCCGGACTGATTGCCTCGGCCGCAAAATTTGACGCGGATCCGGAGATTGGCTGCATCCTGATCACCGGTGAAGGCAAGGCATTCATTGCCGGAGCTGATATCAAGGAAATGCAGGAAAAATCCTACATGGACATGTTTCTTGCCGACAAGCAAAGCGAGTGGGAAGGCTTTGCCGCAACGCGTACGCCGATGATTGCGGCGGTCAACGGTTTTGCCCTTGGCGGAGGCTGCGAGATTGCCATGATGTGCGACATCATCATTGCTTCGGACAAGGCGAAATTCGGCCAGCCTGAAATCAAGCTTGGGGTGATCCCGGGTTGGGGCGGCTCGCAACGTCTGGCAAAGGCGGTTGGCAAAACCAAGGCGATGGACCTGATTTTGACGGGTCGCATGATGGGCGCTGAGGAAGCGGAACGTTCCGGCCTTGTGGCGCGGGTGGTTGCCCATGATGACCTGATGAAAGAGGCGATGGAAGCAGCCATAGCAATTGCGGGGTTTGGCACGCCATCGGTGTTTATTGCCAAGGAAGCGGTAAACCGTGCCTTTGAAACCACCCTTGAAGAAGGGCTGCGATTTGAACGGCGGGTATTTTATTCGCTGTTTGCGACAGACGACCAGAAAGAGGGCATGCGCGCCTTCAGTGAAAAACGCGCGGCTGAATTCAAGAACAAGTAACTCCAGCACCAAAGGATAAACCCATGGCAGACTCACGTATTGATCCGGTTGTTATCGTTGGAGCAGCAAGAACACCAATGGGCGGATTTCAGGGAGAGTTTGCTTCACAAACGGCTGCCCAGCTTGGTGGAGCCGCCATCATGGCAGCGGTGGTCAATGCCGGTGTGTGGGCCGACCATGTGGACGAAGTGATCATGGGCAATGTTCTTGGAGCGGGACAGGGGCAGGCCCCCGCGCGCCAGGCAGCCTTTGCCGCAGGCCTGCCAAAAGAAGTGCCCGCCTCGACGCTCAACAAGATGTGCGGCTCAGGCATGAAAACAACGATGATTGCCCATGACCAGCTGCTTACAGGCAATGGTAATGTGATCATTTCAGGCGGCATGGAATCCATGACCAATGCGCCGTATCTGCTGCCGGCCATGCGCTCGGGTGCGCGGCTGGGCCATGGCGCAGCAAAAGACCACATGTTTCTCGACGGACTGGAAGACGCCTATGAGCCGGGCAAGCTGATGGGCAGTTTCGCCGAGGATTGTGCTGAAAAATACCAGTTTACCAGGGTTGAGCAGGACGCTTATGCAATCCGCAGTCTTGAGAATGCGCTGCGGGCTGAAAAGGAAGGCTGGTTCAAGAACGAGATCGCGCCAGTTACCCTCGAAACCCGCAAGGGCGAGGTGATCATTGCCAGTGACGAGCAGCCGCGCAAGGCGAGCCCTGAAAAAATTCCGAATTTGAAACCGGCATTCCGCAAGGACGGAACGGTGACCGCTGCCAATTCCTCGTCAATTTCCGATGGTGCGGCGGCGCTTGTGTTGATGCGCCAATCAGAGGCTGAAAAACGCGGACTGGTCGTTCGTGCCCGCATCCTGGGTCACGCCTCGCACGCACAGGAACCTGCATGGTTTTCCACCGCTCCCATCCCGGCGATGCAAAAGCTGATGGCAAAAATCGGCTGGCAGATGGACGATGTGGATTTGTGGGAAATCAACGAGGCTTTTGCTGTGGTGCCGATGGCGGCAGAACGCGAGATGGGCATACCGCGCGACAAATTGAACATTCACGGCGGCGCCTGTGCGCTTGGCCATCCGATCGGCGCATCGGGTGCGCGTATCATTGTGACGCTCTTGAATGCGCTTGAAACCCACGGGCTGAAACGCGGCATGACGGGCATTTGCATCGGCGGCGGCGAGGGCACTGCGCTGGCGATTGAATTGGTGAACTGACTGAAAACCCTGATTCCGCCTTTGCCGCCTGACGCTACGATGGTTGAATGGCAGGCCGGAATTGCGGGTTGTAAGAATAGTCTTTTGATTGCAAAGATGACACTTGGGATTTAACGGGGCAAAATCACCTGAACGTGGTTTTGTGACCGGCATGCGGGAGGGAATACTAACATGCAGCATATTCACAACGAGCTGGAGCGGCGGCGCGAAGAGGCGCGTCTGGGCGGCGGGCAACCGCGCATTGATGCCCAGCACGCGAAAGGCAAGCTGACCGCGCGCGAGCGCATTGAGCTGCTGCTCGATGAAGGTTCGTTCGAGGAATATGACATGTTCGTCACGCACCGCTGCGTCGATTTCGGCATGGGCGACACGAAGCTTGCAGGCGACGGTGTTGTCACCGGATGGGGCACGATCAACGGGCGCATGACCTATGTTTACTCCCAGGACTTTACCGTGTTCGGCGGTTCGCTTTCCGAGACCCATGCAGGCAAGATCTGCAAGATCATGGACATGGCAATGCGCAACGGCGCGCCGGTGATCGGCATCAATGACAGCGGCGGCGCGCGCATCCAGGAAGGGGTTGCCTCGCTGGGCGGTTATGCCGATGTGTTCCAGATGAACACGCTGGCATCAGGCGTTGTTCCGCAAATCTCGATGATCATGGGCCCGTGCGCCGGCGGGGCGGTCTATTCACCGGCAATGACCGACTTCATCTTCATGGTCAAGGACACAAGCTACATGTTTGTTACCGGACCCGATGTTGTGAAGACCGTCACCAACGAGATCGTCACTGCCGAGGAACTTGGCGGGGCAAAAACCCATACATCAAAATCCTCCGTTGCCGACGGTGCCTTTGACAATGACGTGGAGGCTCTCTCGGCGCTCAGACGTTTCTTTGATTTCCTCCCCCTCAACAACAAGGAAAAGCCGCCGCACCGCCCGTTCTTTGATTCGGTTGACCGCGAGGACAAGAGCCTTGATACGCTGATCCCCGACAATCCAAACAAGCCTTATGACATCAAGGAGCTGATTGTGAAGATCGCCGATGAGGGCGATTTCTTCGAGATTCAGGAGGATTTTGCCAAGAACATCGTGACGGGCTTTATCCGCCTTGAGGGTTCGACCGTTGGCGTGGTGGCGAACCAGCCGCTGCATCTGGCGGGCGTTCTTGATATCAATTCCTCGCGCAAGGCGGCGCGGTTCGTGCGCTTCTGCGACTGCTTCAACATTCCGATTTTGACACTGGTCGATGTGCCGGGCTTCCTGCCGGGAACTTCACAGGAATATGGCGGCGTCATCAAGCACGGGGCGAAACTCCTCTTTGCCTATGGCGAGGCGACGGTGCCGAAAGTGACGCTGATCACCCGCAAGGCCTATGGCGGCGCTTACGATGTGATGGCCTCAAAGCATCTGCGCGGTGATGTCAACTATGCCTGGCCGACGGCGGAAATCGCCGTGATGGGTGCGAAAGGGGCGGTCGAGATTTTGTATCGCTCGGAACTTTCTGACAAGGACAAGATCGCCAAGCGCACCAAGGACTATGAGGACCGCTTTGCCAATCCGTTCGTCGCGGCGGAAAAGGGTTTCATTGATGATGTGATCGTTCCCTCACGCACCCGCAAGCGCCTGTCGCGCGCCTTTGCATCGTTGCGGAACAAGGACTTGCAGAACCCGTGGAAGAAACACGATAATATTCCGTTGTGAGGGGATGATGGAAGAAGACTACCAGCTACCTAAAAGGATCCCTCGATACATCAAACGACTTGTCGGCGAGTACTCACGTAATGAGATGGCTACCATAGTTCCAGTATTGGATCGATCGCGTATTGAAGTTATTACAGGAACAGATTTTAACAGTTGGAATGGTGGGCAATCCGGCCATGATCTCCTCCTTCTTGTACCTGACGAGTTTATGGGTCTCATTCCGCTTGATCAACAAAATGATATTCAAGCTCGTATCGCCCAAGATTTAAATAAGGCATCGTCTTCGATTGAAGACGAATACGTGCACAGAGTGCATTTTGAATATGACGACGATGCGCCTTCTCAAAGTTTGTCAGTTGATCCCATAGCGATGGAGAGACTATGGCAGCCAAACATGTTGAAGGTTTTTATAAGCCATCGTGATACAGCAAAAGTGTATGCACATGATTTATCAAAGCGACTTGGAAGAATGGGCTTTTCCTGCTTTGTTGCGCACGACTCCATAGAACCAGATGAAGAATGGCAAAAAGAAATAGAAAAAGCCCCACAGTCGATGGATGTAATGCTTGCATTTATTACTGACGATTTTTTCGATAGCGCTTGGACAAATCAAGAAATTGGCTATGCAATTGGAAAACGAATTCCAATTGTGAGCGTTAAATTACAATCTCGTGATCCAATCGGATTTATAAAAGATCGCCAAGCCATTCGGGGTTCAATTACTGACGTTGCAGCGATTGTCCAGCTTGTATTTGAGACAGTTAAGAAAAGGCTGGCCCATTCGGGTATATGGCGGGAGATTGTCATTACTCGATTCTGTAATGCTGTATCATTCAGTGATGCAAAGGATGCTGCATTTGAAGTTTATGGAATCGGTGATTTACATCCAAATGAAGTTAAGCGTGTCGTGGAGGCATACAATCAGAATTCTCAGCTTAACGGATGTTGGAATTTAAATTCTGGCTCTACTTTTGTGAGCTTCGTTAACAAGTACAGTGCAACTAAGTATCAATTAGAAAATGGAAAATTGATTTCAATGAAAGAACATGATTCATCTTTAGATGAAGAAATACCATTCTAAAGGAATCCAAATGATTAGGACCCTAATTTTTCCACCTCTGATGCTTCATCCCCATCGCCATGCAGTCCAGAGTCCATAGAAGCCATCTTTGCATTCGTGCTGGGCGGCGGCTGTATAATGGATACCGGATCGCGGTGGCGATAGGTATAACGCGTTACGTGCGGGGTATATGAAAATGGAGCGCAGTTTAGTCATCCTCGGGCTTGACCCGAGGATCCATACCGTTTTCTTTCGTAAAACGGTATATGGTGATGGATAACGGAATGGATCCCCGGATCCGCGCTTCACTTATTGTGAAGCTTGTCCGAGGATGACGAATTGATGGAATAGCTGGTTTACTGCCTCCCCCTTGAGGGGAGGCGGTTGAGCGCAAACGAAGTGCAGCGTGAAACGGTGGGGGTAATGCCTTATCATTTGAAATGGAATGTATTATTTTACTCGCTGAAGCGAGTGACCCCCACCCCTAACCCCTCCCCACAAGTGGGAGGGGGACTCGGGATATGCCCGAGGATTACTAATCAGAGTTAGCGACAGAGATAAAAGATAGAGAAAGAGAAACCATGTCTGACGATTTCCCGCCTGAGAACAATCTCCCTGCCGGCTATGTCCCACCGAAAGTATGGACTTGGGACAAGGCTTCGGGCGGAACATTCGCCTCGATCAACCGGCCGATTGCAGGCCCGACCCATGAAAAGGTGCTGCCCGTCGGCAAGCATCCGATCCAGCTCTATTCGCTGGGAACGCCCAATGGCGTCAAGGTGACAATCCTCCTGGAGGAACTTCTTGATGCAGGGGAAAGCGGCGCTGAATACGACGCATGGCTGATCGATATCGGCAAGGGAGACCAGTTCGGCTCTGGTTTTGTCGGGGTCAATCCGAATTCGAAAATTCCGGCGATGATGGATCATGCTCCCCTTGGCGGCGGCGCACCGGTGCGGCTGTTCGAAAGCGCGTCGATGATGGTTTATCTGGCGGAGAAATTCGGCAAGTTCCTGTCGACGGATATTCGCAAGCGGGCCGAGACGATGAACTGGCTGATGTGGCAGATGGGGTCTGCGCCGTTTCTTGGCG
Organism: Salaquimonas sp.; assembly: GCA_041736675.1. GTDB lineage: Bacteria > Pseudomonadota > Alphaproteobacteria > Rhizobiales > Rhizobiaceae > Salaquimonas. The sequence continues at coordinate 63,913 of JBGSTD010000026.1, read as the reverse complement.
GCGGCTTCGGGCATTTCTACCAATACGCGCCGATGAAGATCGAATATGCGATCAACCGCTATGCGATGGAGGTCAAGCGCCAGATGGATGTGCTCGACCGCCATCTTGCCGATAACGAATTCATGGCCGGCGGCGATTACACGATTGCCGACATGGCGATCTGGCCGTGGTACGGGCGGCTTGCAACGGGCGGTGCCTATGGCGAATCAGGCAAGTTTCTTGAAGTTCAGAAATATGAGCATGTGCAGCGCTGGACGGCGCAGATCAAGGAACGTCCAGCGGCAGCGCGCGGCTCCATCGTCAATCTCAACGGCGAAGGCAAATTGAGGGAACGCCACGATGCCGCGGATTTTGAAAATCTCAATCCGCCTGAGCAGGGGTAATCCGCAATGGCATTGCCTGAAATGACCAAACACAAGGGGTTTCCCTCGGGCATGCCTGGAACGGGGTTTCAGTTTACCCTGCGCCGGGCCAATCCCAAGGGGGCGACGAAGATCATCGAGCGCAAGCGTTTTGCCGACCGCAGCCCGCAGGACAAGATGGCTGATACGGCGTTTCTGCATTCGCTCTGGCATCATTTTGGCGATGAGCCGTTTGAGCGCGGCAATCTTGATGCAGGACGCATTTCATGGCTGTTCAATCGCGAAATTGTTCCGGCAGAAAACCCTTTCAATCCTGAAGATTATGGCGCTATGCTGCGCATCGACGAGCGCGCCGCCCGTCAGTCGATGCCTGATGCATTTGAGGATATTCTGGAGGTGTGAGCCATGAATGCCGTGCGCCGTGACAAGCCCGAAACCAAATACACCATTGCCAAACCAAAAATGAGCGATGCCGAGCGCAAGCGCCTGCAGGACGAGCACTGGTCTTGGCTGCGGTTCATTGTTCTTTGCGCCTTTATCGGCGGGGCAATAGGGGTGATCTGCGTCTGGTTGTTTCTGGCGTCTGACATTGGCGGGCTGGGATCGATGGTTGCCCGCTCCAGCCGCCGCATAGGGGTGACCATTCTGCTTGCGGCCGGCTTTGCTTCCACCTTTGGTATGATTGCCATGGGTATCGGAATTATGGTCAGATCAGACATGAAGACCTGGGATAAGAAATAATGTTCAAGAAGATACTGATTGCCAACCGCGGCGAGATTGCTTGCCGTGTTATCAAGACTGCCCGCAAGATGGGGATCAGGACCGTTGCGGTCTATTCGGATGCCGACCGCGAGGCACTGCATGTTTCGATGGCCGATGAGGCAATTCACATCGGGCCTCCTGCCGCCAACCAGTCGTATATCGTGATTGAAAAGATCATGGCGGCAATCAAGGAAAGTGGCGCGGAAGCGGTGCATCCAGGCTATGGCTTCCTGTCTGAAAATCCCAAATTTGCCGAGGCGCTGGCCAAGGCCAATGTTGCCTTTATCGGCCCGCCCGTGGGTGCCATTGAGGCGATGGGCGACAAGATCACCTCCAAGAAACTGGCACAGGAAGCGGGCGTTTCAACAGTGCCAGGCCATATGGGGCTGATTGCCGATGCTGAAGAAGCAGTGAAGATTTCCAGCCAGATCGGCTATCCGGTGATGATCAAGGCGTCTGCCGGCGGCGGCGGCAAGGGCATGCGCATTGCGTGGAATGACATGGAAGCGCGCGAGGGATTCCAGTCGTCGAAAAACGAGGCGAAAAACTCCTTTGGCGATGACCGGATTTTCATCGAGAAGTTTGTTACCCAGCCGCGCCATATTGAAATCCAGGTTCTCGGCGACAATCACGGCAACTGCATTTATCTTGGCGAGCGGGAATGCTCGATCCAGCGGCGCAACCAGAAGGTCATCGAAGAGGCGCCTTCGCCGTTTCTCGACGAGGCAACCCGCAAGGCCATGGGCGAGCAGGCTGTGGCTCTTGCCAAGGCAGTCCATTATTCATCGGCAGGCACGGTTGAATTCATCGTCGATGGCGACAAGAATTTCTATTTTCTCGAAATGAATACCCGCCTGCAGGTGGAGCATCCCGTCACCGAACTCATCACCGGGATTGACCTCGTGGAGCAGATGATCCGCGTTGCCTATGGCGAGAAACTTTCGATTGCGCAAAGTGATGTGAAACTCAACGGCTGGGCGATCGAATCACGGCTTTATGCCGAAGACCCTTACCGCAATTTTCTGCCCTCGATCGGACGCCTGGTGCGCTACCGTCCACCGCAGGAAGGCGAGACGGAAAACGGTACGATCATACGAAATGATACAGGCGTTTACGAAGGCGGCGAGATTTCGATGTTTTATGATCCGATGATCGCCAAGCTCTGTACCTGGGGCAAGGACCGCAAGACGGCAATCACCGCGATGGCCGATGCGCTGGACAGTTTCGAGGTTGACGGGATTGGCCATAACCTGCCGTTTCTTTCCGCCGTCATGGATCATGAAAGGTTCAAGTCGGGCAACATCACGACAGCGTTTATTGCTGAGGAATATCCGGACGGTTTTACCGGTGTTGCATTGCCCAAGGCTGCTGTTGCTGATCTGGCTGCAATCGCCTGTGCCTGCAATTTCATTCATCACCAGCGGGCCACCCGCATTACAGGCGCGATGGAAAACCACCGCCGTGTGGTAGGCCGCAACTGGGTCATTCAATCCAACGGCCATAACTTCTTGATGCACATCGACCGGGACGGGCAGAACTTCCTGATCACGCGCTCGGGTGAACATCCTGAATTGCTGGCTTTGAACGGATGGACACCTGGCGATACACTGATCAATGCTGAAATTGGCGGACGCAGCCTTCAGGTCAAGGTGGAACGCAAGACACAGGGCTATCGCCTGCGCTATCGCGGGGCCGATCTGCGCTTCCATACCCGCTCTCCGCGCGAAGCCCATTTGGCAGGGTTCATGCTGGAAAAAGTTCCGGCAGATACGTCGAAGTTTTTGTTGTGTCCGATGCCGGGTCTTGTTGTGGCGATCAATGTTGCCGAAGGCGACAGTGTTGAGGAAGGCCAGGCGCTGGCCTCTGTTGAGGCAATGAAAATGGAAAACATTCTGCGGGCAGAGCGCAGGGGTGTCATCGGCAAGATCAACGCCAAGCCGGGCGACAGCCTCGCGGTGGATGAAGTGATCCTGGAGTTCGCGTGATGGTGCAAGCGTCGAGCCTTTCCAAACTTAATAAATTGGGGAAGGTTCAACTCTCTAAAAATTTTTACATGCGTGAGTTTTTATACTCAGAGATTGCAGCTCAGTATCAACTATCAAACTATCCCGATAATCCCGACGCCGCTATCATGGCCGGAAAACAACTATGTGAAAATTTACTTGAGCCTTTGGATGCAAACTTTGGACGCTTGGTCATTCGCTCTGCATATAGATCACCCGAAGTGAATGATTTTGGAAACAAGAATAGACTTAATTGCGCCAGAAATGAGAGAAATTTTGGACGTCATATTTGGGACTATAAGGATTCCGAAGGGAATGCAGGAGCCACTGCTTGCATTGTTATTCCTTGGTTGGCAAGCCAAGTAATAAAAGGCAAGGAATGGCAATCCATGGCATGGTGGATACATGATCAACTTCCGTATTCTAGCCTATATTTCTTTAACAATCTGGCTGCATTTAATATCCGTTGGTGCGAAATACCTGAACGTCGAATTGATTCCTACGCGCCACCAAAAGGAACGCTGACAAAGCCGGGGATGGAAAATTGGGAAGGGGATCATTCCAGACACTACTCATGGTTCCCGCAAAAAATTCAATGAAATGGTGAAAATAGCATGACCAAATCCTCAAAAGACTGGCTTGATCTGGCGACAAGGGAAAACCGCGGCAATGCGCCAAGGGACTGGCAGACCGATGAGGGTATTGCCGTCAAGGCGCTTTATACGCGCGAAGATCTTGCAGGCATTGGCCACATCGACAATCTACCGGGATTTGCGCCGTTTGTGCGCGGACCCAAGGCGACGATGTATACGGGCCGTCCCTGGACGATCCGCCAATATGCGGGGTTTTCAACGGCTGAGGACAGCAACCGGTTTTACCGCAAGAACCTTGCCGCCGGACAGCAGGGGGTTTCCGTTGCCTTCGATCTTGCCACCCATCGCGGCTATGACAGCGATCATCCACGGGTCACGGGCGATGTCGGCAAGGCGGGCGTTGCCATTGACAGCGTCGAGGACATGAAAATCCTTTTCGACGGAATACCGCTCAAGGATATTTCCGTTTCGATGACGATGAACGGCGCTGTGATTCCGATTCTGGCCTCGTTTATCGTGGCTGGTGAGGAGCAGGGCTGCTCAAGGGCTGATCTGTCGGGAACCATCCAGAACGACATCCTCAAGGAGTTTATGGTTCGCAATACCTATATCTATCCGCCTGAACCCTCAATGCGGATTGTGGCTGACATTATCGAGTATACGGCGAAAGAAATGCCAAAGTTCAACTCGATCTCGATTTCCGGCTATCACATGCAGGAAGCGGGGGCGACGCTGGTGCAGGAACTTGCCTATACGCTGGCGGACGGGCGTGAATATGTGCGCGCGGCGATTGCCAAGGGCATGGATGTTGATGCCTTTGCCGGACGGCTGTCGTTTTTCTTTGCCATCGGCATGAACTTTTTCATGGAGGCGGCAAAGCTTCGCGCCGCGCGCCTGCTCTGGGCAAGGATCATGGCTGATTTTGGCGCATCAGAGCGCAGCCAGATGCTGCGCACGCACTGCCAGACTTCCGGCGTTTCGCTGCAGGAGCAGGACCCCTACAACAATGTTGTGCGCACTGCCTTTGAAGCGATGAGCGCCGTTTTGGGCGGAACCCAGTCGCTGCACACCAATTCGTTTGATGAGGCGATTGCCCTGCCAACCGAGTTTTCAGCTCGCATTGCCCGCAACACGCAATTGATCCTGCAGAATGAAACGGGCGTCACGAAAGTGGTCGATCCGCTGGCAGGGTCCTATTATGTCGAAAGCCTTACGCAGCAATTGGCGGATGAAGCCTGGAAGCTGATGGAAGAGGTGGAAAGCCTTGGCGGCATGACCAAGGCTGTTGAGGACGGTTTGCCGAAACGGCGCATCGAAGAGGCTGCCACCCGCAAGCAGGCAAGCATCGACAAGGGGGAAACGGTGATTGTTGGCGTCAACAAATACCGCCTCGAGACAGAGGACGATCTTGATATTCTGCAGATCGACAACACAGCTGTGCGCAAGTCGCAGATCGAGCGTCTCGAGCGAACCCGCCAGATGCGTGATGCCAAGGCATGTGCAGCTGCACTGGCGGCGCTTGAGAAAGTTGCACACGGGGGCGTGGGTAATATTCTTGAGGCAGCGGTTGTGGCGGCGCGCGCGCGGGCATCTGTGGGCGAGATTTCCGATGCGCTTGAAAAAGCCTTCAACCGGCACAAGGCGGTTCCCAATGTTGTTTCCGGCGTCTATGCCGAAGCTTATGGCGATGATCCTGAATACAACACGCTAGTCAACCGGCTGAAGGACTTTACCAAAAATCTCGGCGGGAAACCGCGCCTGTTGGTTGCCAAGCTCGGCCAGGATGGCCACGACCGGGGTGCAAAGGTGATTGCCTCTGCATTTGGCGATATCGGTTATGAAGTGATCGCCGGGGATTTGTTCGAGACGCCGGAGGAAGCTGCGCAATCTGCCATAGACCACAAGGTGCATGTGATCGGCGCGTCCTCGCTTGCGGCGGGACACAAGACACTTTTGCCGGAACTGGTGGAGGCTCTTAAAAAGCGTGGCGGTGAAAACATTGTTGTCATCACCGGCGGTGTTATTCCGCGGCAGGATTATGATTATCTGAAGGAAAAAGGCGTTGCGGCTATCTTTGGGCCGGGAACAAATGTACTGGAAGCGGCGCGGGCGGTGCTTGATCTTGTCGAAGGCAAGTTGAGCAACCGTTAAGACCGTTTTTTGAGTATTCAATGCCGGAACCTTGCTGATGTTTTTTTTGTTGTCGAAATTGTTCTGGCTGGTTTTCCGACCTCTCAATCTGCTGATCTGGCTCCTGGTCTTTTCATGGCTTGCAAAAATGCTGGGCCAGGTTCGAATTGCCAGAACCATGTCGGTAACTGCGGTTTTTCTTCTGATTTTGCTGGGTTTCACCCAGTTCGCCAATATGCCGCTCGGATGGCTTGAAAACCGTTACAAGGTACCGCAGATTTCCGAGGCGCCTCATGGCATCATCATTCTTGGCGGCGGACTGGCGATATCTCGGGTTGATCCAAAGTCCCCTTATCATATTTTCGAGGCAGCCGAGCGGACTATCAAGGGTTTCGCCCTCAAGCGCAGATTTCCTTCGTCGAGGCTGATATATACCGGCGGGGATTCCAGTATCAGCCAGTGGGATTTGCCGGAGACAGTTGCGGCGATCGCGCTAGGCAAGGATATTTACGGGGACAGCTTTTCGATAGAAACAGAATCGAAGTCGCGCACTACCTGGGAAAATGCAGTGAATGTTGCCGCCATGCTGACACCTGAGGAAAAGTCAAAAACCTGGCTGCTGGTTACGTCAGCCTCACACATGACGCGGGCAATGGGATCTTTTCAGGCAGCAGGCATGAACCCTGTTGCCTATCCGACGGATTTCAGGGCAGGAAGCCTGCGTTTTCCGTTCCTGACGGCAAGGGCGAGCTCCCAGTTTGACAGTCTCGAAGTTTTTACCAAGGAGATTCTGGGAATACTCGCTTATTGGGCGACAGGCAGATTTTCTTTGCAGCCCAATGGAAGCGGCATCTAAAGTTACATCCCAGCATTTGGTGGCAAATTTTGACCATTCAATCAAAAAATCGTGTAAACTTGCGTGACAAGCCTGTGAAACTGTGATTGATTTTCCTTCATCGGTTGGATCTGCCGGGAGAACTTGGCAGCCGATCTTTTTCGAGTAGGAGAAATTCAATGAAAATCAAGACAATGATAGCTGCCGGTTTTGCCGCCGCACTGATGGCGACGACAGTTCAGGCTAAAACGCTGGTTTATTGTTCCGAGGGATCACCAGAAGGATTTGATCCGGCACTTTATACTGCTGGAACAACTTTCAACGCATCTTCACGCCCGGTGTATAACCGCCTGGTTGAATTTGAGCGCGGCACGACAAAAACCATTCCTGGCCTGGCTGAAAGCTGGGAAATATCCGCAGATGGTCTGGAATACACATTCAAGCTTCGCGCCGGCGTTAAATTTCACACGACCGATTTCTTTACACCAACCCGTGATTTCAATGCAGATGACGTGCTGTTCTCGTTCGACCGTCAGCGCAATGAAAGCGATCCGTGGTTCAAATATGCCGAGGGAACTTCCTGGGAATATTTCAACGGTATGGACATGCCTGCCCTGATCAAGGAAATCGTCAAGGTTGACGATATGACCGTCAAATTTGTCCTCAACAAACCCGAGTCACCAACCATTGCGAACCTTGCCATGGATTTTGCCTCGATCATGTCGAAGGAATATGCAGACAAGCTGGCTGCCGATGGCAAAATGGCTGATCTCAACCAGGCTCCGGTTGGCACAGGCCCGTTCCAGTTTGTTGCCTATCAAAAAGATGCGGTTATCCGCTATAAGGCCAATCCTGATTACTTCAACGGCAAGCAGCCGATTGATGATCTGGTTTTTGCAATAACCACCGACAACTCCGTGCGCATGCAAAAACTGAAAGCCGGTGAGTGCCATGTTGCCCCGTACCCGAATCCTGCTGACCTGGCTGATCTCAAGGCTGATCCAAACCTCAACGTGATGGAAGCCGAAGGTCTCAACGTGGGTTATCTTGCTTACAACACCAAGGTAGCGCCGTTTGACAATACCAATGTGCGCAAGGCGTTGAACCATGCCATCAACAAGCAGGCAATTCTTGATGCTGTTTTTGAAGGTGCCGGTGCTGCTGCGAAGAACCCGATCCCGCCAACGATGTGGTCTTACAACAACGCGGTCGAAGACGATGCCTATGATCCCGAATTGGCCAAGAAGATGCTGGCTGATGCGGGTGTATCTGGCCTGAAAATGAAAGTCTGGGCGATGCCGGTTGCGCGTCCCTACAACCCGAATGCCCGCCGTATGGCAGAACTCATTCAGGCGGACTTTGCTGCAGTCGGTGTTGAAGTCGAGATCGTTTCCTATGAGTGGGGCGAGTACCTGAAACTGTCGCGAGCTGAAGACCGTGATGGTGCGGTGCTGCTCGGCTGGACCGGTGACAATGGTGATCCGGACAACTTCCTAGCAGTCTTGCTATCCTGTTCCGCCGTGGGCGCAAACAACCGTGCCCAGTGGTGCAACAAGGAGTTTGACGATCTGACCAACAAGGCCAAGCAGATTTCTGACCAGGCTGAGCGTACCAAGCTCTATGAAGAAGCGCAGCTCGTCTTCAAGCGCGAAGCACCATGGGCAACCATCGCCCACTCGGTGGTGTTCATGCCAATGTCGAAAAAAGTCAGCGGTTATGTGATGGATCCATTGGGTTCACACCGTTTTGACGGCGTTGATGTCGCTGAATAAGTAGCAAATTCCGGCCCGGATACTTCCGGGCCGGTTTCTCTTTCCATTTCCGCATCCAGCAAAAGTCGGGTTCCCATGAACGACAAGCGACTCGCTCCTCTCTACAAACTCCTGGCTGACAGCCATCTTGATGCGCTCGCATTTGTTCCAGGCCCCAATTTCAAAAGACTTTTCATTCGTGATTTCCATTTGATGGAGCGTCCGCTGGTAATCATCATTCCGGCAAAAGGCATGCCTGTCGCGATTGTTCCCAACCTCGAAATGGCGAGTTTCGAACCAATCGGATTTCCCGGTGATGTTTTTGACTGGCGCGACGAGACCGGGTATCAGGGCGCATTCGAAAAAGCAGGAGAACTCCTTTCCCACCTTGGCAAAGGATCAAGGATTGGACTTGAAGCACAGCGCATGAGGGTTTTCGAGCAGATGGCGCTAGCCCAGGTATTCAAAGGTGCCGAATTTGTCGATGCCCATCAGGGCATATCCTCCATACGCCTGCACAAGAATTCTGATGAAATTGCCAAGCTGAGGAAAGCAATCGAAATTTCCGAGCAAGCCCTTGAGGCAACCCTGCAGGAAGTCCGCGTTGGGCAAACAGAAACCGAAATTGAATCGATTCTTTTGAAACAGTTGTTTGCCCACGGGGCGGATGGACTATCCTTTGATCCGATTGTTGCTGCCGGCGACAATTCGGCCCAGCCCCATGCCAAAGCGCGACCTGATTATCATATCAAGGCGGGAGATGCCCTGCTGATTGATTTTGGCGCAAGCTGGCAAGGCTACAATGCGGATATTACACGGACTTTTTTTGTCAAGGAAGTTTCTGATTTTGACAGGGCATTTTACGAGACCGTGCTCGCTGCCAATGAGCGGGGTAAACTTGTCTCCAAGGCAGGTGTAACAGCATCGCATGTTGACGACAGTGTTCAAAAGGTTCTTGAGGGGTCGCAATTTGCCCAGTTTGCCCGTCACAAGACAGGCCATGGCCTTGGCCTTGATGTGCATGAAGCACCTCAGATCATGCGCGGCAATGAGGCCAGGCTTGAGGAAGGAATGGTTTTTACAGTTGAGCCCGGTCTATACAGGATAGGGGAATGCGGTGTGCGGATTGAAGATGATGTGGTGGTAACAAATGACGGGATTGAGTGCCTCACCAATTTTCCCCGTGAATTGCGGATAGTTGGCTGATGCTGGGATTTTTCCTCAAACGCGTTCTAATGCTGGTACCGACCTTTATCGGTATCACGATTGTTTCTTTCGGCTTTGTGCGGGTACTTCCAGGTGATCCGGTATTGCTAATGGCCGGTGAACGCGGATTGTCGGATGAACGCTACGCTGCACTGTTAAAGGAATTTGGCTACGACCGACCGATTTGGCAGCAGTATTTAGAGTATCTGGGAAAACTGCTTCACGGGGACATGGGCAATTCACTTGTTACCAAACAGCCGGTGCTTTCAGAGTTCTTTACCCTGTTTCCGGCAACCGTGGAATTGGCACTTGTTGCAATTGTCATCGCGGTTTGTCTGGGAATTCCCGCCGGGATTATTGCTGCGACGAAACGCGGCTCTTTCATCGACCAGACATTGATGGGGACAGCATTGGTTGGTTATTCGATGCCGATCTTCTGGTGGGGACTTTTGCTGATCATTGTATTTTCCGGGTGGCTTGGCTGGACGCCTGTATCGGGTCGAATTTCGCTGATTTACTTCTTTCCGCAAGTTACAGGTTTCATGCTGATCGACAGCCTGATTTCAGGGCAAAAGGGAGCTTTTGTGTCGGCAATGCAGCATTTGATCCTGCCGTCGGTCGTGCTTGCCACCATTCCGCTCGCGGTGATTGCCCGCCAGACCCGATCAGCGATGCTTGAGGTTCTGGGTGAGGATTATGTCCGCACCGCGCGCGCCAAAGGCCTGTCCGATTTTCGCATTGTCGGCATTCACGCCCTGCGCAATGCTATGATACCGGTCATCACGGTGATCGGCCTCAGCGTCGGAACTTTGCTCGCGGGCGCTATTTTGACCGAAACGATTTTCTCTTGGCCGGGTATCGGGAAATGGATGGTTGATTCCATTTTCAGACGTGACTATCCGGTCGTGCAGTCAGGACTGCTGCTGATCGCGTTGGTCGTGATGATTGTCAATCTGCTCGTCGACATGACCTATGGTCTGATCAATCCGAGGATACGCCATGACTGATGTGCCATTGACGCAAACGGCCAGTGATATCAAACGGCAAACGCGCAACCGGATGCTGTCTGAATTCTGGTTTTATTTTTCCGAAAACAAAGGTGCTGTCATCGGTCTTTGGGTATTTCTGGCGCTCGTGGCTATTGCCCTTCTGGCACCGCTGATTGCCCCATATGATCCAATTGCCCAAAACCGCAGTGCGCTGCTGTTGCCACCGGTATGGCAGGAAAAGGGCCAGTGGGCGTATTTGCTGGGAACGGACGCTGTTGGTCGTGACATGTTGACACGGCTTATCTACGGCGCGCGTTTTTCACTTTTCATCGGCCTTGTGGTCGTTTCCATCTCGGTGGTCGGCGGAGTGTCCATCGGCCTTGTTGCCGGATATTTCCGCGGGGCTGTTGATACGATCATCATGCGGATCATGGACGTCATTCTTGCCTTTCCGTCCTTGCTCCTCGCGCTGGTACTTGTGGCAATTCTGGGTCCGGGTCTGATGAATGCCATGATTGCGATTGCGATTGTTCTGCAACCCCATTTCGTGCGCCTGACGCGGGCCTCGGTCATGAGCGAGTTGAACCGCGAATATGTCATTTCAGCGAGGGTCGCCGGTGCTTCGCCTTTTTATCTCATGACAAAAACCATACTGCCAAACTGCCTTGGTCCCGTAACGGTGCAGGCAACACTGTCCTTTTCCAACGCAATCCTTGATGCTGCTGCACTTGGTTTTCTTGGTATGGGCGCACAGCCGCCAACACCTGAATGGGGTACGATGCTGGCTGAGGCGCGCGAATTTATCCTGCGTGCCTGGTGGGTGGTTACCTTCCCGGGGATTGCCATTCTGATCACGGTCCTTGCCATCAACCTGATGGGTGATGGCTTGCGTGATGCCCTTGACCCAAAATTGAAGAGGTCGTGATGGCGCTTCTCGAGATCAGAAACCTATCCGTTGATTTTCAGACTGCAGGTGGTCTTTTCCGCGCGGTTGACAGTGTCGATATCGTTTGCAAAAGCGGTGAAATCCTTTCGATTGTCGGAGAATCGGGCTCGGGGAAATCGGTTTCCATGCTTGCGCTGATGGGGCTTTTGCCGTGGACGGCAAAAGTTACCGCCGACAAAATGGAGTTCAACGGTCAAAGCCTGCTCGGTCTATCCAAGAATGAGCGGCGCAAAATCATCGGCAAGGATATGGCGATGATCTTTCAGGAGCCAATGTCGAGCCTTAATCCCTGTTTTACTGTGGCGTTCCAATTGGGTGAAACCTTGAGAGTGCATATGGGAATGAACCGGGCAGAGCGGCGGACTCGTTCGCTGGAGCTTTTGAACCTCGTCGGCATTCCGGCGCCTGAGAAGAGACTGTCAGCATTTCCGCATCAGTTGTCCGGAGGCATGAGCCAAAGGGTGATGATTGCCATGGCGCTTGCCTGCAATCCGAAACTCCTGATTGCCGATGAGCCGACAACCGCGCTTGATGTGACCATTCAGGCGCAAATTCTTGATCTGCTGGTGCGTTTGCAAAAAGAAAATGATATGGCACTCATCCTGATTACTCATGACATGGGGGTTGTGGCGGAAACAGCTGAGCGGGTTCAGGTTCAATATGCGGGACAGCGTGTTGAAGAGCAGGTTGTCGGGCAATTGTTCGCTGATCCTCACCATCCTTACACTGCCGCGCTGCTATCGGCTTTGCCTGAGCGCGCCGTAGGGCGCAAACTACCATCAATTCCCGGTGTTGTTCCGGGTCAGTATGACCGCCCGAAAGGTTGCCTTTTTTCACCGCGTTGCACGCTTGTAACCGATTTGTGCAGAACCAGCGTTGTTCGCCAGAGTGCCGATATGGGTGAGGCCTTGTGCAATTATCCCCTCTCAGGCGGCAAGCCTCTCAACCGGCCGGATGAAGTTGCCGACAGGAAGGAGAAGGCGCTATGAGCGGACCGATCCTTGAAGCCAGAAATCTTGCGCGATACTATGAAGTGGGCGGCGGCCTGTTCAAGAAGCCAGGCATTGTCAAGGCAATGGATGGCGCAAGCTTTACCCTTGAGGCAGGCAAGACGCTTGCAGTGGTTGGCGAATCAGGTTGCGGTAAATCAACACTTGCCCGCGTTGTGACGATGATTGAAGAGCCGACCAGCGGTGAATTGCTGATTGAGGGAAAGCCTGCACTGGGCAACACTCAGGAATTGCGCCAGACGATCCAGATTGTTTTTCAGAATCCCTATGGGTCGCTCAATCCCCGTCACAAGGTCGGCTATATTCTCGAAGAGCCGATCCTGCTGAACACCAAAATGGAAGCATCCGCACGCCGCCGCAAGGCAGAGGAAACCATGGAGCGGGTCGGATTGAGGCCGGAGCATTACGAGCGGTATCCACATATGTTTTCGGGTGGGCAGCGCCAACGAATAGCCATTGCGCGTGCCCTGATGATGGAGCCGAAAATCCTGGTTCTCGATGAACCTGTCTCGGCTCTCGATTTGTCCATCCAGGCGCAGGTACTCAACATTCTTGCCGATCTTCAGGCGGAGCTGGGCCTTGCCTATCTGTTTATCAGCCATGACCTTTCCGTGGTCAAGCACATCGCCGACGAGATCATGGTAATGTATCTGGGAAAGGTGGTCGAGGCGGGGAATGCAAAGAAGGTTTTTGCCAATCCGGCGCATCCCTATACATGCGCGCTGCTCTCGGCAACCCCGGTTGCCGATCCTGCGGCAAAGAAGAAACGCATCATGCTGACCGGTGAGCTGCCATCGCCGCTTAATCCACCGGAAGGCTGTGCCTTTCATCCACGCTGCGCCCATGCGCAGGACAAGTGCAAAATAACCGCCCCTTCATTGATGCCGGTCGCCGGTCGTGAGGTTGCCTGTTATTTCCCGGTCAATGAACCGGTCAAAGAGAAAGTCTGATCATTCGGCGGGGGCGTGCATCATCCGGTGCGCTTCTTGCAACTCGTTTTGCAGGCGTACTTCTTCCAGGGCACTCGGCTTGGAAAGACGAGCCAGCATGAGATAGGCTACGGGGGTCAGAAACAGGGTTGCGAGCGTTGCCAAACCCAGGCCGCCGACAATAACCGAACCAAGGGCAATGCGCGCTTCGGCTCCGGCACCAAAAGAAAATACCAGCGGCAGGGCGCCCAGAACAGTCGAGATCATCGTCATCATGACAGGACGCAATCTGATATTGGACGCATCCTCGATTGCCTCGCGCACCGATTTGCCCTGGTTGCGCAACTGGTTGGCAAATTCGACAATCAGGATGCCGTTCTTTGCCATGACGCCTACCAGTAGTACGAGGCCGATCTGGCTGTAGACATTGAGGCTTATTCCCGTGAATGCCATGGCGAAGATGGCGCAGGCAAGTCCAAGGGGGACAGTTGCCATGATGATGATGGCGCTGACAAAACTTTCAAACTGGGCTGCGAGCACCAAGAGGACAACCAGTATCGCGATGCCGAAAGTCACAGCCATGTCAGATGAAGACTGGTCGAGCGTTGCAGCTTCCGCCAGCGGAACTATCCTTGAACCTGCCGGTACCAGGGGTTCTGCAAGGCGAACAGCTTCGGCATAGGCGGCCCCGAGGGCAAAACCCTCAGCAAGGCCTGTCGTAATCGAAACCGAACGCAATTGCTGCTCCCGGTTCAGCTGCGGCGCGACCGCTTTCTCCGCGATTGTTGCAATAGTTGACATCGGCACGATGCGCCCGTCGGTAGTCTTGAGGTATATGCTTTCAAGGTCTGTGGGATCATTGATCGGATTGGTTGTGGATATCAGCTTGACTGGGAAAGAGCGGTCCTCAATGAAGACTTCCGCCACCTGACTACCGTCCAGGAGTGCCTGCATCGCCTGGGCCAACCCGTCAATGTTGATGCCAAGATCACTGGCTTTGGTGCGGTCGATGCTGACTGACAATTGGGGCTGTGTGGTTTCATAGGAAAGCCGGACCTGCTGGAAACGCGGATCTTTCTCCATCTCGATCTGCAGATTTTGAGCGGCAACCGCCAGATCGCCATAGCTGTTGCCCACAAAGGCAAACTGCAATCCGTTTCCGGCGCCACGGATGCCGAGGCTGTTGGGCTGGATGGCGAAGGCACGAACGCCAGGAACCGTTGCGACAAGGCCGTTCACTTCACGAACGATGTCGGCCTGGCTGCGCGTGCGTTCATTCCACGGCGCAAGGGTGAGCACCATGAAACCGGAATTGCTGCTTCCACCGGTTCCGGCAATTGCAAAAATGTTGCGCACATCACCCGAATCGCGCAGCGGCAGAACCAGCCGTTCCAGTTCACGCATTTTTTGCTGGGTATATTCCAGTGAAACGCCCTGCGGCGCAGAAACGCGCAGCAAGGCAACTGCGCGGTCTTCAGGAGGCGTCAGTTCCTGTGGCAGTCCGCGCGCCAATATTGCTGCAATTGAGACCACCAGGACCGCAATGACCAAAACGACCATCGGCGCATCAAGTGCCCATTTCAGCAAGGAGGAATAAAGCCGGGTTGATTTTTCACCCAGAACAGCAAAGACATTGTGGCTTTTGGGTGCATCCGGTTTTTTGACACGAAGGAAGCGGGAGGCCAACATCGGACAAAGTGTCAGGGCAACAATACTCGAGAGGAGCACGGAAAACGCCAGCACAAAACCGAACTCGCCGAACAGCCCGCCCGACTGGCCGGGAAGAAAGGAGATCGGAATAAAGACTGCCGCAAGGGTTGCTGTTGTCGAAATGACAGCAAAAAACACTTCCCTTGTGCCATGCACCGCAGCAGCACGCGGACCAAAACCCTGATTGCGTTTTCGCACGATGTTTTCAAGAACGACAATAGCGTCATCTACGACCATGCCGGTGGCAAGGACGAGTGCCAACAGCGAAAGGATGTTGATGGAAAAACCGGCAACATAAATCGCTGCAAAAGTGCCGAGGAGAGCAACGGGAAGTGTGACTGCGGGAATGATGGTTGCGCGCCAGTCGAGCAGAAACAGGAAGATGACAGCAACCACGATACCGACGGCCAGGAGCAGGGAGGTGCGTACCTCCTCGATGGCACCGCGAATGAAAGTGGCATCATCGCTGGTGACGCGAATATCGGTGCCTTCGGGCAAAATCTTTTGCAATTGTGTAACGGCGGCACGAACACCTGTGGAAATTTCCAAAGTATTTGAAGCTGCCTGACGGATGATGCCAACACCGACCCCGGTTCGTCCGTTGGCGCGAAGGGCCGAATCGCCAGGGTCCGCACCAAGGGTAACTGTCGCCACATCCTTGAACTGAATGCCTCTTCTCAAATAGAGGTTTTCAAAGCTTTCAGGTGTCGTGACTTCGGCGGTTGCCCGTACAACGATGTCAGAATCATTGGAGGTGATTGAGCCGGCGGGAACATCGAATGCCACGTTGGAAAGGCCGTTGCGCAAATCGGCGATTGTCAGCCCGAGGGCGGCCAGTCGTGTCTGGTCAACATCTATGCGGAAGATCTTTTCACGGTCTCCATAAACAACCACGTCTGCAACACCTGGAACAGAAGACAGGCGGTCCACCACCTCATCCTCGACAAGGATGGTGATATCCTGAACCGACAAGGAATTGGAGGTGATGGCAAGGCGCATGACCGCATCAGAGTTTGCATCGGCTTTGACAATGCGAGGTTCGTCCGCATTGTCCGGAAGGTTGTTGGTGACCCTGCCAAGTGAATCCCGCACATCGGAGGCTGCCACGGACAAATCAGTGTTGTCGGTAAATTCCACCGTGACACGGCTTCTGCCAAACGAAGAGGTGGAGGAAATGGAGGCAACGCCTGCAACGCGCGCAACGGCTCCCTCTACGACAGCGGTCAGTTCGCGGTCGATCGTTTCAGGCGATGCGCCGTTAAAATCGGTCGAGATTGTGATCACCGGCCGATCGACATCAGGTAATTCGCGGATCTCGGCACCATAAATGCCGGCCAGTCCGGCAACAACAATCAAAAGGCTGATTACAAGCGCGAATACGGGCCTGCGGATAAAAAGGGCAGTACCGCCGCCATCCAGATGTTCGGACGCAGGAAGCTCTTGCTGGTCCGAGGCCTCAAGCGGTGTTAAATCTTCTTTTGATGGCGGTTGTGTCTCGTCCATATTAGCTGCCTGTCTGGCCTGTTTTCGGACCGGACTTGGCTTCCGGTTTGGTATCCAAAGCCTTTTCGTCGCCTTGTGTTCCTGCTATTTTCACTGCGCCGCCACTGCGAACACTTTGGACCCCTTCGGTTACCACCAGATCACCAGCCGCCAAATCTGTCTTTACGAGAACTGAATCAGGATTTCGCTGGATAATCGAGACAGAAACACGTTCCACCTTTGCGTCCTCAATCTTCCAGACATAGGAACCATTTGAGTCCCATTGAATGGCAAGGGGATCGACCATCGGATAGGTTTCGCCCGGAAAATCCATACGTATTTCAAATGACATGCCGGAGCGTAATCCCTCTTTCTCATTGGGAATGGAGGCACGTACACGAAGAGTGCGGCTTGCCTCGTCAATGCGGTTATCGGTTGCCACCACTTTGCCAAGAAACTTCTCCCCTGGTCTTGAAATCGCAATTGCTTCAATTTCCGCCCCGGTTGTCATCAGTCTGGCAAACCGCTCGGGGACGTAAAATTCAACGAGGATTTCACTGCGATCATCAATCGTCGTAATGTCAGTCTGGGGCGTAACATAATCACCCGGATTGATAGAAAGAATGCCAAGTGAGCCGGAGATGGGTGCCTTGATGGTGCGCCGCTCGAGCGCGAGCCTGGCGTCACGAACTGACAGGTCGGCAACGTTGAGTTCAGTTATGGCTGCATCAGCTTCTACTGAACTGACTGCCCTGTTGGCGCGCAGGCTTTCGAAGCGTTTGGATTTGTCCGAAGCTGTCTTGAGCGCCAGTTCTGCCCGCTCCAGTGCCAGTAATTCCGTCTTTGAATCCAGTTCGATTAGGACATCGCCTGCATTTACCAGGCTGCCGGAGCTGACGGGAATTGTGGCGATCTGGCCGCTTACGACCGGGCGTATGATTACGGTCCGGGCTGCCTGTCCGGTTCCGATGGCACTCAGGCGGTTGTTGACAATATTCTCGCCAACCACACCTGCAACAACCAGCGTGTCACGAGATGGCCGACCCCCGACTGCTGGTTTGCCGCCCGCATTGGCAGGACCAGGCTTTGCCCCGCCTTCGGCAGGTTTTTCCCGATTGGCAAAAGCCAGAAATCCCAAGCCATAGGACTCCATGGTCTTTTGCGCATCAGGCCAAGTGTAAATCCAGGTGCCGAACAGGACAGCTACAAGTAACATGCTAATGATCAGCTGCTTCCAAATTTTCATCAAGTCTAAACCCTGAATTGATCAACCGGTACATTCCGGCCAAAATGAACATAGTGCTGCTTTTTGTGGTCAGTATCGAATTTAAGGCGCATCTTGTATAGTTAAAGCTTTTTAACGTTCAATTCTCTGCAGATGCTGCTCCATCATGCTATTTTTTAGCGAGAGCCGCCGCGCGCATCTGGCTAAGGGTTTGGCGGGGCGTCAGTGCTTCGGGAGAAATCATCAATTCAAGCACCGCTCCTGTTTTTGACTTTCCTGCCCGCTCAAATGCTCCGGCAAATTCAGCGGTGGTCGAGACTTTTTCGCCGTGAAATCCATAGGATTTTGCTAGTGCGACAAAATCCGGGTTCATCAGTTCCGTGCCTGACACTCGCTGTGGATATGTTCTTTCCTGATGCATGCGAATGGTGCCGTAAGTACCATTGTTGAGGATCAGGATCATGGGACCTGCGCCAGCCTGCATGGCACTGCCAAGTTCCTGGCAATTCATCTGGAAGTCACCATCGCCGGCAAAGCATAACACAAAACGGGACGGATCAGCAATTTTGGCAGCTATTGCCGCCGGAACGCCGTACCCCATCGCTCCCGACTGCGGTGCCAGCAATCGCATTTTACCGGTGAACTTGATGAATTTATTGGCCCAGGTGGCAAAATTTCCGGCACCGTTGGTGATGATCGTGTCATCGGGCAGGTTTTCACGCAACCATCTGGTGATTTCGACCATATCAACATTTCCAGGCTGGCTGGGCGCTTCAAAGCTGTTTTCAAAACCGGCACGGGCCGATGCGCACCACTTTGTCCATTTGCGGCCAGGTTTGAGGGCAGCAAGGGCCATGGCCATTTGGTTCGGTCCCGCATGAACCGGAACGGCAGGAGCATAGATCTTGCCGATTTCAAGATCGGAGACATGGCTGTGAACCAGCGTCTGGCGGGGTTGAGGTGCCTCGAAAAGCGTATAGGCGTCCGTGGTCATTTCACCGAAGCGGATGTTGATCGCAAGTACCAGATCAGCATCGGAAATCAGCTGTTTGACATGGGCGATCATGCCAACTCCTGCATCCCCGCTGTAGCACTTGCTCTGGTTGTCGAACACATCCTGAAATCGGAATGCAGCAACAACAGGAATGTCATTTGCCTCGGCAAATTCGCGCAGAGCTTGTTTTCCGCTATCCTGCCACGAGCAGCCACCAGCAATAATCAAAGGCTTTTCAGCTTTTTTCAACAGCTCAAGAGTTTCACTGACGGCAATTGCTGTTGGGGCAGGTTCAGGTATCCGGACCGGCAGACATGCCCTCGCATCCGTCATTGAAGTCAGCATGTTTTCAGGCAAGGCAATCACTACCGGTCCCTGACGGCCGGAAAGGGCGGCTGTCCACGCGCGAGACACCAGTTCGGGTATGCGCGCAGCCTCCTCGATTTCAACCACCCATTTTGCAACGGTTCCAAAATACGCCTTGTAATCTATTTCCTGAAAAGCTTCGCGGCCTTTCATGTCGGTTCCAACTTGCCCGACAAACAGCAACATAGGGGTCGAATCCTGCATCGCGGTATGGATGCCAATCGAGGCATTTGTGGCGCCTGGTCCGCGGGTCACCATGCAAATCCCTGGCTGTCCCGTGAGTTTGCCCCAAGCTTCGGCCATGAATGCCGCACCGCCTTCATTACGGCAAAGGATGAAATCCAATTCGCCCCTTGTATCGTGCAGGGCATTGAGCACATCAAGATAGCTTTCTCCGGGAACACCAAAACACTTTGAAGCGCCCAGATTTTTGAGACATTCGACAAGCAGGGTGCCGCCGGACCGGATTGGATTTGTCATGTTTAATTGAAGTTCCCTGAACTGAAATGATTGGAATGGCCAATAGCACATTCTATTGCGATTTGATGCCTGTTTTCAATTTTCAAACGTCAATATTCCGCAAATGTGCAGCGAGCTTTCATGCCGTGCTGCTAGTAGTTTTAATGGCCCGGATGGATGTCACTCACTGCCATAGGCGATCAATGCTTTGGTCTCCAGAAATTCGTGCATGCCCCAGTCTGCATATTCGCGGCCATTGCCCGACTGCTTGTAGCCGCCAAAAGGGGCAAACAGATCCCATTCCGGATAATTGATCTGAACCTGCCCGGCGCGCATCTGGCGGGCAATTATTCTTGCCCTCTTGATATCAGAAGACTGAACATAAGCCGCCAGCCCGTAATCGGTGTCATTGGCGACTTCAACAGCCTCTTCTTCATTTTGATATGGCATGATGGCAAGAACCGGACCAAATATTTCCTCAATGGCAATGGTCATGTCGCGGGTGACGTTGGCAAATACGGTCGGCCTGATGAAGTAGCCCCGGTTAAGGCCCGCAGGACGGCCGGGGCCACCGGTGAGAAGCGTTGCACCCTCTGCGATGCCTTTAGAGATCAACCCCTGTATCTTGTCGAACTGGATCTGGCTGATCACCGGCCCGAGGTCAGTTCCTTCTGCCTTTGGATCACCGACAACAAGCGCTTCAGCGGTCACCTTTGCAATCTCGGCCGCCTTGTCGTGCAGCCTTGCAGGAACCAGCATCCTCGTTGGGGCATCGCAGGACTGGCCGCTATTGGCCATGCAGGCGCGAACGCCCTCGCTCACTGCCATCTCCAGATCTACATCATCCAGCAGAATGTTGGCCGATTTTCCGCCCAGTTCCTGGGAAACACGTTTGACCGTATCAGCCGCATTACGGGCAACACTGGTTCCGGCCCTGGTTGAACCGGTAAAGGAAACCACGTCAACTTCGCGGTGTCTGGATATCGCCGTACCAACTCCCGGACCGTCTCCGTTGACAAGGTTGAAAACTCCGGCCGGAGTTCCCGCCTCATGCATCAATTCTGCAAACAGCAGACCGCTGAACGGAGCAATCTCACTCGGCTTGAGGACACTTGTGCATCCAGAAGCTATGGCCGGTGCGACTTTGCAAACGATTTGATTGAGCGGCCAATTCCATGGCGTGATCAGGGCTGCCACACCGATGCCTTCGCGAACTATCAGTGTTGAGCCGCGCATCGTTTCGAACTCGAATTTCTCCAAAGCCTCAATCGTCGCTTCCAGATGTGCCTTGCCCGCCCAAGCCTGGGCCTCGATGGCAAAGGCGCTCGGCGCGCCCATTTCCAGTTGAACCGCATCGGCAATATCCTGTATCCTGCGGTCATAGATTGATAGAAGGGATTTGAGCAGATCAAGGCGCTCTGCCTTTGTGGTCGCGGAAAATGATGGAAATGCGCGCCGGGCAGCCATTACGGCGCGATCAGCATCGGTATCATTTCCGATGGCAATCGTCCCGCAAACTTCCTCATTTGCCGGATTGATGACATCAAGTTTTGTGGTTGAATCCGGCGCAACCCATTTTCCGTCAATATAGAATTCGTGATAGTGCATCATACTCATCCTCTGTCAAAATCTTGTCGTGAAGGGCTGCCGCCAAAGGGTCCTCGTGATCCAGTTTGCAGCATTTTCGGTACATCTCAAGAAGAGATTGCGGCAGCATTCCGGATTTGTAGAAATACATAGCAGCTCCGTATCGAATATAGCCTGATCCCTTTTGTCCCAGCGGTGTCTTCAAGAGCATAAACTGCTCGCGGCCATTCCCGTCAAGCTCAGCAATTTTAATCATCAAAAATCACCTGGCGGCGTTGCTGTCCGGCGCGGCAGATGGATGAAAGGCCTTTCAACCACTTTGGCGCGCTTCATCATCTTGTGATATTGCAGCTCACGCATTGCGTAAATTTCCACCCAAAGGTTTGTATTGGACGCGTTGCCAAAAGGCTGCTGGATCGAGGCGATGGCAATGTTTCTTTTCGCCATAGGTGACCATATCGATGCAGTGACAATGCCGACCTCATTTTTCTGGCCTTGATACAGTATGGCATGATGGGCAGGTTCGTTGCCTTTGATTTCAAGACCCACCAGTACATGGCCGCCGGTACCGTTTGCGCGCGCTGATTTGATGGCGCGTTTCCCGTTGAAGTGATCCTTGGTCAGATCAACCATCCAGGCGAGGCCAATTTCATCCGGTCTTCTCAGACGATCAGGACGCAAGGCCAGTTCGCTGGTAACAAAATCAGCATTTGCGGTGATGAAGCCTGCCTCGATGCGAGCCATGTTGAGCGCATTGTAGCCTATTGCCCTGATACCCAAAAGTGCACCAGCCTCCCAAAGGAGTTCCCAAAGCCTGCCAGCCTCCTGCGGCGCGACAAAAAGTTCGTATCCCAGATCCGCAGTAAAGCCGGTTCGTGAAATCTCGATATCCAGATCATCCAGTTTGAACCTTGCCAGATCAAACGGTTTCATTGAATTTATTGCAAGGCCTGCCTTTCTCAAAATGGCGGCAGAGGTTGGTCCCTGAAGGGCAAGCCCGGCTATTTCGTGGGTGACTTCGGTAATTTCCACATCAAGGCCGTCGGCGCAATCGAGCAGCCAAGGCAAGTGCCTTTCCTGACAACAGAGACGGAAACACCGATCTGAAAATCGGAACAGGGTTCCGTCATCAAGGACATGGCCGCGATCGTCACACCATGCAGTATACTGGACACGTCCCGCCTTCAGCTTTGCAACATCGCGAAGGGTAAGCTTGTTCAGAAACCGCTCCGCATCCGGGCCTTCAATGCGATACTTGACCATCGGAGTTATATCGAAAACTGCCGCAGTCGAGCGGATCGCAAAATATTCGAGTTCTTCGTCGTCGATATACGAAGCTGCGTCATAGCCGGCCCAGTCGTACCAGTTGCTGCCGTGCATCTTTTCGGCAATAAAATGATGAAACGGTGTTTGCAGGACCGGCTTTAGCCAGTGATCCTGCAGAGCGAGACGGTTTTTAAGCGCGGATTGCTGGTTCACTTTCCACCCCTTCCCTTGTCACGGATCAAGGCGCGCGCCACGTTCAGGCCGGACATTCCGCTTAAGCCACCGCCTGGGTGGGTACCAGCGCCGCAAATGTAGAGATTGTCGATAGGGCTACGGTAATTGGCTGCACCAAACACCGGACGCAGCGAGAACAGGCGGTCAACCTGCAATTCACCATGATGCCAGTGTCCACCAGGCACGTTGAAATTACTTTCGATGTCGAGGGGTGAAAAAAACCGGGTGGCAACAATTGAACTTTTAATCCCGGGCGCCAGCCTTTCCAGACAATTGACAACGAGGTCTTGCAGTCTCTTTGAGCCACTCTCCCAACCCTGCTTCAAATTGAGGGGAGTGTTCTGAATGATCGCTGATAGATAGACCGTATCCCTATCGCCTTTACCTATAACAAATTCAAAGCAGGGGGCATCGGGTAGTTCGCCATATTTGGATGGATTGAAATTTCTTTCCACTTCATTTGCCGACGGGGCGAGAACATAGCGGCCCTCGCCACTCCCTCCAATGCTGGCGATATGGGGAAATCTGTCGAGAACCAGATTGAGCTTGGATACGTTTCCCCTCGAGCGGACGGAGCTGATTTCCCGGCTAAAACCGGTGTCAAGTTTGGGTGCTCCTACAAAGCTTAGGAAAGTTGTCGCCGGATGAATGGCCGAAACGATTGATCCCGCTGAATATGTTTCGCCGTCCGTTGTTTCGACACTGCCTGCCAAACCATTGTTTACATTTATAGCGCGCACTTTGCGACCAAAGCCAAATTCAACTCCGGCCGCTTTGGTGCTTTCGTAGATGGCATCAATCAAACGGCCAGCCGCATTGATGGAATAACCATTTGTGTGATCGGCACCTGCACTACGGGTTGCCAATCTCATGTAAAGACCGAAAAGAGAGGTTGGTGAACGGGGACCCAGACTGATACCAAGGGTTCCGTCGAACGCCAGAAGTCCCTTCAGTCGCTCGTCGCTGATGTGTTCGTCAACCACATCGCAGATGCACATCAATGCCATTCGCATGAATTCCTGCATCTCGATTTTTCCAGAGCGCTTCAAGTTGAAAGCGGTCTTTGCCAGCCTGGCTTTCATCGAAAAAGGGAAAGCACCCTCCTGCGGTGGCGTGTCTGCAAGAAACTGCTGCAGAATGGATGCCTGAAATTTAAGCCGGCGGGTGAGTTCTGCAAGGCCTACTTCATCTTCGCGAGATAAAATTCCGGCAGCAATCTGGTAATTGTCTGCAACAAGCAACGGGGCATCATCGTGGGAAAGGCAGGTTGTCATTGTAGGCAACGGTGCAAGACCAAATTTGTCCAGTTGCATTTCCTTCAGTATGGCGGGTGTGATCCCGTTCAGTGAATGGACGAGGGAAGGTCCTGCATAACCGGGAGCAAATTCACCGCCGGCTGCCATGCCTCCATAGGTCGGCGATGCCTCCAGCAGCAGGACGCCCAGCCCTTTGCGTGACAACGTTGCAGCAGCAATCATGCCATTGTGCCCTGCGCCAATGACGATGACATCATATGACTTCATGGGCTTTGCTCACATGTTCATTGTTGCGGGAAAGATCATGCAGGATCTCAAGAGCAGCGTTTCGCCCCGGCGCACCCATGACGCCTCCACCAGGATGGGTTGATGAACCACAAATATAGAGGCCGCTGATCGGGCTTCGATATTGCGCATAGCCGGGAACAGGGCGATTGAAAAGCAATTGGTCAAAGGTCAGTTCACCCTGGAAAATATTGCCTTCGGTCAAACCCACTTCCGCTTCCAGTTCCCTTGGTGTGCGTACCTCCATATGGATGATGCGGTCCTTGAATCCGGGTGAATAATCAGCAATCTGGTTGATTACTGTTTGTCCAAATGCGTCGCGGTCGGCATCTGTCCATTCGCCGGTATGCAATTTTGGTGGGCAGTACTGTACGAAACAACTCATGAAATGTTTTCCGGGCGGCGCCATGGTCGGGTCCATTGTGGTCGGAATCATCATGTCGAGAAACGGGTCTGCAGACCAGCGTCCGGCCTTCCAGTCATCATAGCCGCGTTCCATCCGTTCGATGCTGTCGGTGAAATGCATGTCTCCTTTGATGCACGGACTGTTTTTGGGCAAAGCGGGAAATTCCGGCAGGCTGTCAAGGGCGATGTTCACCTTGCCTGACGAGCCCCGCATCTTGAAATTACGGACCTGTTTGACAAATCTGCCCGGCAATTCATTTTCATCAACCAGTTTCAGAAAGGTGCGTTTCACGTCGGCGTTGGATACGATGGTTCTGGCGTCATACTGGTCGCCATTGGCGAGGGTCACGCCGGTTGCCCGACCATTCCTGACGATCACGCCCGCAACTTCTGCGTCGGTGACAATTGCACCTCCCGATGCCTTGAAGGATTGGGTCAGTGCCTGTGTGATTGCCCCCATGCCGCCGCGCGCATAACCCCATGCCCCGACGCTGCCATCGACCTCGCCCATGTAATGATGCAATAACACATAGGCTGTGCCGGGCGACATGGGTCCAAGGGCGGTGCCAATGATGCCTGAAATGGCGAGGTTTGCCTTGATGACATCTGACTCGAAATACTCATCGAGAAAATCTGAAATCGACATTGTCCAGAAACGCAATGTTTTGGCCATTTCCCCGGGCGTCATTTCGGTAAACTTGCGTGCGAGAAACATCAGTTCGCCAAGATCGCGCGGCTTGAGGCTGGTTGGGTCCGGGGCCGTGCGCATCAGGAGGGGTTGAATGAAACGGCACTGGCGGGTCACATCTCTTGAATAACGCTCATAGGCTTCGCCGTCCCTTATATTGTGGCGGGCAAATTCGCGGCGGTGGGCATGGTGGTTGCGGTAAGATGCCAGAAAATCCCCATCGCGGGTAAAAACCGCCCCGCCCTCATATCCGATGATCTGCAAGCCGTATTTGGGCAGTTCCAGATCGCGCATGATCTCGGGTCTGAAAAGGCTGCAAACATAGGAGCAGTTGGAGTAGATAAAGCCGGGGGTCAATTCTCGGCTGACGGCCGCCCCGCCAATCCAGTCATTTTTCTCCACTACGAGGACTTTCAGACCTGCTCTTTGCAGGTAGCACGCATTGACCAGCCCATTGTGGCCGGCACCGATTACAATCACGTCGTAGCTGGCCTGTATGTTGTTTTTGATTGCCGCCATCTGAAACTTTCGCTTTAAACCGACCTAAAAATCCATCTGAAAACCAGCTTATATTCCCGCCCCAATCCCGCTCTGGTATCGCCATGAATTGTATTTGAATTTCCGGTTGCCTGCAGGGAGGCTGTGGCCTCTCAAATCTGGCACAAGGCTGATCGGCTGTCCAGAGTTATTGAATGAACGTTCAGCAAAAAGACTTGCTTAAATGTGATTCCTCGATAAGAATTGAAACCCGCAAGGATTAAAGTTCCAAGAGGAAGTGAGCATGGCTGACAAGGCTCAATCGCCAGATGAGCATTCTGCAGAATATGATGACAAGGCCATAAGGTTTCTTGAAGCGTTGTGGGGAAAGGGATATCTTTCTCCTGGTGGGCCGGACGAGGTCGACCGTATCATTGACGGCGTAGATTTTACCGGCAAGACGGTTCTTGATATCGGGTGCGGAACCGGGGGCATCACCCTTTATCTTGCAGAAAAAAAGCCCCTAAAAAGCATTACCGGCTTTGATGTCGAGAAGCCGGTGATTCGCGTTGCCAATCAAAGGGCAATTGAGCTCGGTGTGACGGAGCGGGTAAAATTCATTCAGGCAGAGCCGGGAATTCTGCCCTTTGACGATGCCTCGTTTGACATCGTGTTCTCCAAGGATGCCATTATCCATGTCCATAACAAGGAAGCGTTTTTCACTGATGTTTTCCGGGTGCTGCGAACGGGCGGAATGTTTGTCGCCAGCGATTGGCTGATTTCACATGATGGGAAACCGTCTGAGGCCATGGAAGAATATCTGAAGGCGGAAGGGCTGAGTTTCGGCATGGCTTCGCCAGCGCGCTATGAAGCTGCCATGCATGCCGCCGGTTTCATTGAAATTTTGACCGATAATCGAAATTCCTGGTATCGCGACGTGGCGCGCGAAGAGCTTCTGCGCCTTGGCGGCCCGTTGTACTCATCTGTTTCAAAAGCAGTTGGCAAGGACTGTGTTGATGGTAACATCAGAACCTGGACGGCAATGCAAAAGGTTCTCGATTCAGGTGAGCATTGTCCCACACATTTGAGAGCAAAAAAGCCATGAATCACCATGCAACAAGCGGGAAGACGTCACGTGATGATCATTGAAGACAAAAAGACTGCAGCGCTTGCAAAGGGTGATGCGCCAGCCAAGCGACGGGCATCCAAGGAATTTCGACGTGAGCAGCTGATCAATGCAACAATCGACATGCTGGCGGAAAAGGGATTTTCGGCGACAACACTGGCAGATGTTGCTGACAGTGCGAACCTGTCGCGCGGGATTGTCAATTTCCACTTTGAGAGCAAGGAAAACCTGTTGCTTCAAACGCTGGAATACATTGCTGAAAAGTATTCGGAAAACTGGCGGCTCGAACTGGAAAAAGTCGAGAGGAAGTCTGTTGCCACAAAATTGTACGTGCTGATCGAATCTGACCTCAACCAGAATGTCTGCACGCCAAGGCTTATCTCAGCCTGGTTCGGATTTTATTCGGAGGCCCAGACCCGGGCTGCCTTTCGCGACCTGTGTTGGGCGAGAGACACTGATTACCTGGGTACTATGCGCAGGCTGTGCGAGGCATTGAAAAAGGACGGCGATTACAGTTTTGATCCATCAAAAACCGCCGATGCGATTTATGCCATGCAAGAGGGATTGTGGTTGCGGCTGATGCTTGGCAGCAAAACCCTCAACAGGGCATCCGCGCTCGAAATAGCGCTGTCGACGCTTGGAACCCTGTTTCCAGATCATTTCAATTCCAATGGAAAACCCAGAAACTAGTTCAGCAAGGAGCATATCAGGATGAAGATCAAGACAAGTGGAATAATTGCGGGTTTGAGCCTGGCACTCTTAATTGGCGCATCTGCTGTACGTCCTGCTAACGCAGCCGATTCCGAGTTGACGGTTTTTGACTGGTCAGGATATGAGGATCCAGCCTTTCATCCGGCCTACACTGCAAAATACGGCGATGAGCCGACCTTCACCTTTTTTGGCGATGAGGAAGAAGCTTTTCAGAAACTGCGTTCCGGTTTCAAGGCTGATGTTGCCCATCCATGCACCCAAAGCGTTGTGAAATGGCGGGAAGCCGGGTTGATTGAAGAACTGGACACATCGCGTATTACCCAGTGGGAAAACATCAATCCCGGCATCAAGGCCATGAAGGATTTCATGACCAGTGAGGACGGCAAGGCGTGGATAGTTCCTTTCGAGTGGGGCAATACAGCCGTGACTTATCGAACCGATAAGGTTGAGGAAAAGGACATTCAGTCACTGCAGGCCTTTGCAGACCCGAAGTTTGAGGGACGGGTATCCATCGGTGACAGTGTTGATGATGCCTATGCGCTTGCCTCGCTTGCAATCGGCCTCAAGGACTGGACCAAAATGACCGATGAGCAGTTTGTTCAGGCATCGGAGTTTTTACGCAAAGTGCACAAGAATGTCCGTCTGTACTGGACCGACAATACCGAACTGAGTCAGGCCATGGCCGGCGAGGAGGTTGATCTGGCATGGGCGTGGAACGAGACGGCGACCACACTTTCCGCCGACAACGTGCCGGTTGCCATCAAGCGGGACACCGATGAAGGTCTGTCGACCTGGGTTTGCGGTTATGTGCTTCTCAAGGATGGAACGGGCAACAAGGACAAAGCCTATGATTTTATCAATTCTACCATGGAAGATGATGTAGCGAGCTATCTGGTCAGCGATTGGGGCTATGGCCACGGCAACGCCAAGGCAATGGCAGCGATTGATCCGGAAACCCTTGCTGCATCAGGATATGGTGATGTCGAAAAGTTCTTCGACAAGACACTGTTCCAGTCACCGGTTCCAACCGAGCTGAAGCAGAAGATGATTGCGGAATTTGAAAAGATAAAAGCCGGTTACTGAACCCGTAACCCTGAGGGCGGAGCATTGATTGCTCCGCCTTTAAAAATTTCCCGTCAGGCGCTCATCGCAATGAAGGCGTCATCATCAAAGGTGAAGCGCACCTGCGAATTAACCGGGATGTCTTCAGCACCAAAATCATTGGTTTCGATAATCGAGATGGGATCCTTCTGGCCATCAATCCTGACCACCAGGTTGGTAACTTCCCCCATGTAGTGACGGTCAATCACAGTCCCTGACACAACCCTGTCAGCTTTTTCGCCATCCCACAAAATGCGAAGCCTTTCCGGGCGAATTCCTAGTATCAGTTTTTCTTTGCTGCTTGCTGATGTCAAATCCTGTCCTTGTGCCGTTACAAGTCCCCTGATTTTGCCAAAGCCCTCGACGGTCGCCTGGAAGCGGCCATCGTGAGCATGCATTCCGGTCGCTTCCAGAAAGTTCATTCCTCCCAGAAAATCAGCCACTTGTCGACTGACCGGCCGTTGGTAGATGTTTTGGGGTTCGGCAATCTGGGCGATCCTGCCGCCGAACATCACAGCGATGCGGTCGGACATGGCGAGCGCTTCATACTGGTCATGGGTGACAAGGATGAAGGTAATGCCGATCTGCCGCTGCAAATGACGCAGTTCAACCTGCATCTCCTCGCGCAATTTCTTGTCGAGGGCAGACAGCGGTTCATCAAGCAACAAGACCTTTGGCTGCATTACCAGTGCCCTTGCCAGCGCCACCCGCTGGCGCTGGCCACCTGAAAGCTGGTTTCCCATTCGCGCGCCAAGCCCGGTCAGGCGAACCTGTTCCAATGCCTTTTGCACTCTTGATCCCTCTTCGGCCTTGCCCAGTTTCAATCGTTTCAAGCCATAGGCTACATTTTCAGACACATTGAGATGGGGAAAGATCGCATAACTCTGAAAGACCATGTTTGTCGGACGAAGATTGGGCGGAATGCCGCCCATGGGTTCTTTGGCAATCGTTATTGAACCTGCATTGGGCTCGTCAAACCCGCCGATCATGCGCAGCAGTGTGGTCTTTCCGCAGCCCGAAGGGCCTAGCAGTGAAAAGAACTCGCCCTCCCTGATATCGACGTTGACATTGTCGAGAGCGATGTAGGTGCCAAATCGTTTTTGTACATTTGAAATGGATATCATCGCAAGATTGGAGATCTCAGGATTTTCCAACTGGCTCTGGTTCATTTTGATCTCCGGATATTCATTGGAATTGACCACCTGAATGGGAATTTTTTTCCGCCCTGCGTCTCGCGAGTTCGGCGAATGTCAGCAGCACAAGAGACGCAAGGATCAGTATTGATCCAAGCGCCAGAACATTGGGCAGTTTTGCCGCAAATCGCAGCTGTCCCCAGATATAAACCGGCAGGGTCGGTTCGGTGCCGCTGAGGAAGAAGGCCAGAATGAATTCGTCCAGTGAGATCGTGAAAGATACAAGCAGGCTTGAAATGATCGACGGTGCCAGCATTGGCAGTGTGACGCGGCGAAGCGTACCCCAGCTGCTTTCCCCCAGATCCCTTGAGGCTTCTTCCATGCTGGGGTCAAAACCCTCAAAGCCTGCAATCAGTACGGTGATCGAATAGGGGACACAGATCAGCAAATGACCAAGGATCACTGTTAACAGCGAGAGTTCCATTCCAATGCCCAGCATTACGACAAGCAAGGAAATGGCAATGATGATTTCCGGCATGATCAAAGGTGCCATAATGACGGCGCTTGCAACCGTTTTTCCCCTGAATTTGTAGCGGGTTAGGGCACGGGCTGCGCAGATACCAAGGACGGTGCTGAGAAATGCGGCGCAGATACCAACAATGAGGCTGTTCCACGCGGCGGTTTGCATGGCGCCATTGCCTGCCAGTCCCTCATACCATTTTATGGTGAAGCCCACGAGTGGCAGTTTCGGCGTTGCAGAATTATTGAAGGAAAAAACCGGGATCAAAAGGACAGGGATGTAAAGGATGGCAACGTAGACAAAAACGTAGAACTTCAGTGAGGAAGTAGAGCCGGCGCGCAACTTCATTTCAGTATCCGCTTCAAACCGTAGAGAAGGGCGACAATAAGCCCGGCCATCATGCAGACTATGATCATGGTGCTCACGGCGAGGGCGGCGCCAAGCGGCCAATTGCTTGCCTTGCCGAATTGTACCTGAATGGCGTTGGCGATCATGACGCCATCCTTGCCGCCAACAAGTTTTGGGGTGACATAGTCGCCGACGGTCGGGATCAGGACGATCAATAATGCGGCGGTGATGCCTGGAAGCGCCAGCGGAACGGTGATCCGTAAAAATCGCCTCGCCCAGCTATCGCCGAGATCTGCGGCGGCTTCCAAAAGCGTCCTGTCGATCTTTTCCAGCGAGACAAAAATTGGCAAGATGGCAAAGGCCGCCCATGAATGGGCGAGGGTGATGATGACAGCACTGGTGCTGTAGAGGAGCCAGGTCATCGGTTCGCTGATAATCCCAAGCGATAACAGGGATCCGTTCAATACGCCTTTGTAGCCGAGGATTACTTTCCAGGAAAGAATGCGCAAAAGGTATCCCGACCAGAACGGTACAGTGATGATGAAAAGCCATAGACCCTTGTAGCGTCCTCCGTGGAAGGAGACGAAATAGGCGACCGGGAAGGCAAGCACCACTGTTACCACACTGACCATGATGGAAATATACAAAGACCTGAAAAGCAGGTCGCGGTAGATCGGCTCGGTAAGGGCTGCCTGATAGTTCTTAAGCGTGAAAGTATGATCTATTGTCAGGTAATCCTGTGACCAGAAACTGTTGGCGATGATCACGGTCAACGGGCCTACAAGGAGCAGCAGCGCATAAAGAAACGGCGGGGAAATTGTCAGCCAACCTTGCCCTGCCTCGCTTTTCAGAAAGCTGGATCCGGATTTCAAACTTTCTTCCGCCGCCGCCTGATGCGTTACGCTCAATGGCTTTCCTCTGTTGTCGTGGATCCGGTTTTCCGGTTTGGTTTTTTGCAGGCTTGCCGCCTGCCATTTATGCTTGCCAGATGCGCTTATGCAGTATTGACGCTCCCTCTGCACAACCTGATTTCGATATCATATGAAACCATTTCCCGCTTGAATTCAAGCGTCAAGGCTGACATTATTAACTGAACGTACATTCAATAAAGAACTTTGAAAAGAGGTCAGTTTCTTCTTTGTCAAGAGCGGGTGAATTCATGAACCATTCAGTAGCAGAGATCGAGATTGCCGAGGAACTGGCGCGCAAGCATCTGGTTCAACCATGGCCAACGGCAGGATCAATCGGCGATGAGGTACGCAACATTGTGATGAATGGCGACGGCATTTACATTCATGATGAAAAGGGCAGGAAACTGATCGACGGTCCCGCCGGAATGTGGTGTACCAATGTCGGGCATCGCAACAAGTCACTCGCCGACGCAATGCATTCACAGGCGATGGCGCTTTCCTACAATTCGCCCTGGTACACAAGCAATACGCCTTCTGCAAAACTTGCCGCGCGGATAGCGCATCATGCGCCGGGCGATCTTGAACATGTCTATTTCACCACCGGCGGGTCAACTGCGGTTGAAAGTGCGCTTCGATTTGTCCAGTTCTACAACAACCTTAGAGGCCTTGGTGACAAGAAGAAATTCATTTGCCGGGAGGATGGATATCACGGGAGTACTTATTTATCCGCTTCGCTCAACGGTAGAATGCGCTCTCGCAACTGGATGGATTTCGCCGATGAACTGATCATCAGGGTTTCCAGCCCGAACCCATTTCGGCGCCCTGCGGAAATGAGTGTTGAAGGTTTCTGCGATCATCTTGTCGCTGAATTTGAAGCTGCGATTTTGGAAAACGGTGCAGAGAATATTGCTGCCTTTGTTGGTGAGCCGATCATGGCATCAGGCGGGGTGATTGTCCCTCCAGAGGGTTATCTGAAGCGCATTCGCGAATTGTGCACGAAACATGAAATCCTGTTTGTCGCCGATGAGGTAGTCACTGCTTTCGGTCGTCTCGGACACATGTTTGCGAGCAAGAAGGTTTTTGACATCGAACCGGATATCATCACCTTTGCCAAGGGTGTTACATCAGGTTACTTTCCGCTTGGCGGGATGGTTGTCTCTGCACGGTTGATGCGGGAGTTGCGATCATCCAACCACCCTGAGGCCATGTACGCGCACGGGCTAACCTATTCCAGCCATCCGGTCGGCTGTGCTGTGGCGTTGAAGAACATGGACCTTCTGGAAGCTGGTCTTCTGCAGCACACTACCGAAATCGCGCCCTATTTTCTGGAAAAACTGAAAACCCTCGAAGATCTGGAACTGGTTGGGGAGGTGCGCGGCAAAGGGCTCATGGTCTGTATTGAATGTGTAGCTGACAAGAAAAGCAAAAATCCCATTCGTCTGGACACTGAAGTTGGCGCTCGAATAGACCGTCACTGTCAGGAGCTCGGTCTTTTGGTGCGCCCGCTCATCCACATGTGCGTCATGTCACCACCGCTGATCATCAACCGCGAACAGATAGACGAAATGACGGCGATATTGCGTCTGGGTATAGAGCGCACCATGGCTGACCTGCGCGCAGAAGGAATCTGGCAAGGCTAGCCTCAGACTTAAATCTGGAGTTGGCGGCTCACGAACTCATTTCACTGTTCTTCGTGGCAACCAGCGCCTCACCAGGCGTTTCTTCCAGAATGGCAACCGGGAGCAGTCTGCGGATAATGTTGTGGTGGCTTCGCAAACCATATTCGAGATCCGAGAGATAAAATCCGTCAAAGGCATCCGAGTTCATTGCCTCATTGGACCATTGGGTCAACTGGACGTCTTCAGCCATGGTATCGCGATCAATCCTGTAAGCCAGATATCGCGCAAGCTTTTGCTGGCGTGTCTCATCGCGGTACCGGTAGACGGCTCCGCGCAAAAGGGTCTTTCCTGTAGATAGCGGAAACTCCTGATAA
This sequence comes from Salaquimonas sp., assembly GCA_041736675.1. GTDB lineage: Bacteria > Pseudomonadota > Alphaproteobacteria > Rhizobiales > Rhizobiaceae > Salaquimonas. Next base: position 30,120 of record JBGSTD010000026.1, on the reverse strand, counting down.
AACTGGGTTGTCTCAGGGGTCACTGCAATTACCACATTTGGGAACAGGCCGTAGTAGACCCAGGCGCGCTTGAGGTGAGCTGGCATTGCCGGCCTTGGCTGAGTTAAACTCGTATAGTGCCTGACACTCCATAGCCTGCCGCCTGACGTGTTGCATGTCGCATAAGAGCGGGCAACGCCATCAACAAAAGGTTCGTCATAATAGGATTGTCCGTAGAGGTCCTGGAGCGCCGGATGGGCGAGGGCGACATGATAACCTTCATTGTCCACATCACGCACTGATTTCCAGTTCACATTGGAAACCTGGCTCCAGACACCATTGGCCGGGATCATTTCTGCGATTTGATAGGCTGCAATTTCTTCAGCAAACGGCATCATCAGTTCGGATACAGCGGGCTGCGGACCGGATCTAAAGCGGATAAAAACCAGACCGTTCCATATTTCTGATTCAATCCGCTTCAGGCCAAACTCATTCTTGTCCATTTCGGGAAAACTTTGAGGTTGCGCCGCACCGCGCAGGGTTCCGTCAAGATTATAGACCCATCCATGAAACGGACAGACAAGCGCTCCCTTGCATGTCCCTTTTTCCTCGCCGACCACCCTTGAGCCCCGGTGGCGGCAAAGGTTGTGAAATGCCCCGACAGACCCATCCTTGGCACGCAAGATCAGTGCGCGTTCCCCGCAAATGTCGAGGGTGAGAAAATCGCCTGCGTCAGGCACATCACAGACGTGGCAGGCAATCTGCCAGTGGGTCTTGAAAATGTGCTCCCTTTCAAGTTCCAGGAAAGCTTCGCTGTGATAGGTCCAGCCTGGAAGTCCCTTTCTTACCCAATCTGCAGGAATGCTGATATCCCGATTGTTGACCGGCCTGTTCATCGCCGCTCTCCTCGCTTCTTGTTGAACGTTCATTCAATAACTAACACGAAAGAAGGCCACTATGGAAGTCTGACGGAGAAGATTTCGGGATTTTCTTGATGTTGACTGTTTCATGCTGAAAGGCGGGAATGGCGTCAAGTTTCATTACAATTGAAGGAAGGCTGGTATAGGAATGCCGGAAAAGGATGAAAGTAAAGGATGGAAGGACAATTGGTATGGGGAAGGTCATCTCCTTCAGGTGAAAAGAAAAAACCGCCCGGGCCACATCCGGCATAGCGCTGGGGGAGAGGCGCCTGACCGGATGTGAACAGATACCACGAACGGGTTACGTGGTTATCTGCCCGGGCGGAAACTTCAGCCGTTGTAGGCGGGCTGTTTTTCGAGGTTTGCCTGTGTTGCATCAATGTAGACGCGGAAATCGCCATCCTTGTTTCGCTGGATGTTCAACTCATCCATCGTCACCGCAATGCGATGTTCGCCCATTCCAAGGAAGCCGCCAATATCAAGGATCACTTCCGTGATTTTGCCCTGGTCATCGAGGATCAGGCGGTTGATCTCACCGACATCCTCATCGTTGATGCCATAGACACTGGCGCCCTCCAGATCAGAAGCGGTCAGTTCTGTCACGACTGCCGCATCGTAGCCTTCGCGCGTCACGTCGGGACGAGCCAGCATGTCCCGACTTGTTGAGGTCGTGGTATTGCCTGTTGCACCTGTAGTGGTCGTGTCGCTGGACGCGGAATTGTTAGCCGCAGTTTCTGTGGTTGTGTTTGTCGCTGCGTCATTGTTTGCTGCGTTTGTGCCGGTCTTTGGCTGCGTTGCTGTGTTGTCCATGGTTATACGCTCATAGGCAGGAGCTTCTTCCAACATTGCCTTGTTGGCGTTGACGACAAGAAAATAATCATTCGCATTGTCAGTCTCGCGAACAATCTTGATCTGGTCCATCGTTACCGAAACATCTTTCTCTCCAGCGCCGAGAAATCCTCCGACACCAAGAATGACAGCTTTCACACTGCCGTCGGTTCCAAGCACGACATCATTGACCTCGCCAATGTCATCCCATTCCTTTTCAGCGCCAGTTGCAACCGGAGTGTCGGCTGCCACTTCATTCTCGGTGGCATAAATGCGCATGCCGATGAAATTTGAAGCGAGGATATCACCCTTTTCCTGGGTGGCTACCGTGCCAAACTGGGCCATTTCGGGCGCTGCAATGGCACTTGTTGTAAGCATCAGCGCAAGCGCTGTGGATGTGATAATCTTTTTCATGATAATGTCCTTTCGTTCTGTTTGCCTGCTCAATTCCTGCAATTCGAAGCCGACCTGAAAGTCAGAGGCAGTTTTTCGCAGACGTGTTTTAGCCTGCTGCAAAAAGCTGCATGTTCAGTTCGTATTCGGGTCTTGCGATTTTTGCCCTCCACTTTGGGAGCGGCGGCTTGTTGAAGTCACGTTCGTCGATCTTCATCACACAAACGTGTTTGAATTGACTTGGTTCCAAAAAAGTTGGTGCGAAAGAACATGGAGGGACATGAAAGGGGGTATGCTGAAATCAAAGTGGTCAATTGGAAACAGAAACTCAGGAGTTCCCATGTCGACTTCGAGAACCGTTATTGACAGAAAGCAAAGGGCGATCTCGTTTTCTGTTTTGAGCCGCCACAGGTCGGTTCAACCAAGCGTCATTCCTTTGGCGCGAATTCTGCCAGTGCATCGCGGTTGATTTCGATGCCAAGACCCGGGCCATCCGGAATACGGACAAATCCATTTTCGTGTTCGATGGGGGTTTTCAGGATAGCCTGACGGAACGGGTTATCGGTCCGGTCAAATTCCAGAATCGGAGCAATCGGTTCGCGTCTCGGCGGGTCGGGCAATTGGGCTGCCATGAATTGCAGGCTTGCAGCGATCTGAACACCGGTTCCCCAGACATGGGGGACAAGCCTGACGCCATGCAAGGCAGCCATATCGGCTATACGGCGCATTTCTGTAAAGCCGCCTGTGCCACACAAGTCAGGCTGGGCTATATCGATACATCTGCTTTCCAGGGGTTCCTTGAAGCCGAAGCGCCCGTGCCAGGTTTCGCCGCCCGCTACCGGAATTGGCTGTCCATCGCGCACAGCACGGTATGCGCCAAGCTGTTCCGGAATGACTGGCTCTTCGAACCAGTCAATGTCATATTTTGCAGCCGCCTGCCCAACCAGGATTGCCTCGCGCGCATCATAGCCGTGATTTGCGTCTATCATCAGGCGGGTGGCCGGTCCGATTGCATCGCGCACTGCGGCAATCACTTCGATATCCTGTCTGGGGTCAAATCCGATCTTGATTTTCACGGCATGAAACCCGGCAGCCACATGACCTGCGCATTCCCTTGCATTGTCAGTGACGCGGTCCACTCCGTCGCGCCGGAAAGATCCGGTTGCATAAGCGCGCAGAGTTTCACGAACCCTGCCGCCGAGAAGCACCGAAACCGGAACGCCAAAATGCTTGCCCTTGATGTCCCAAAGCGCAACATCAATTCCTGACAGTGCCGTGATTGCTAGACCGCGCTGGCCCTGGTCGCGGAACAGGTTGTAGAGTTCCTGCCAAAGCATCTCCGTGTCGAGCGGATTACGGCCGACGAGGCGTGGTGCATAGGTCTTGACGATGGCGGCGTTTGGTGCGGCCGGCCCGAGGCATTCGCCCCATCCCGTAGTACCGTCATCGCAGACGATCTCGACCAGAATGTGCTGGCGTCTGTCAAAACGCATGGAGGCACTTTCAAAAGCTGTCTCCAGCTTGTGATCCAGCAGATGGGTGTGAACTGCGATAATCTTCAATTCCAGACACTCCAGGTTTTGCCGTCTTTGACGACATTCTGATTTTTTAATCCCGCATTTTTACCAAAGTCGAAGTTCCTGTTTGGCTGGTTTTTTAGGCCTCAATGGTTAAGCCTACACTGCCTGCATAAAAGCCGAAAGCTCTGCCTTGGGCTATTTTCCCGTTTTGTGTTGCCATTCTTGCCGTACTTGTGTTTACAAGTTTTACCGGCTCCTTATCCATTCTGTTCGGTGGATCCGGGCGTTTTACCAATACAATTGCAATGGGCCAAACCATGTTGAAACGAATTTTGCTGACGGGTGCTGCTGGTGGTGTTGGAAAACAGCTACTTCCTTTTTTGCTGCCAATGGCAGAAAAAGTGAGATTGTCGGATATTGTTGATCCCGGCACCAGAGGCGAAAACATCGAATTCCAGCTCTGCGATCTGTCTGAAAGTCATGCGGTCGATCAAATGGTTTCTGGGTGTGATGCAATCGTGCATCTTGGCGGGGTATCGGTGGAAGCCTCCTATGACAAGATACGCAAGGCCAATATCGATGGCGTTTTCAATCTATACGAGGCCGCCCGGAAAAACGGCAATCCGCGCATCATCTTTGCCAGTTCCAATCATGTTGTCGGTTTTTACCAGCAGGATCAAAGGCTGGACAATACAGCGAGAGCAAAACCGGATGGCCTTTATGGGGTATCAAAATGTTTTGGTGAAGCGATGGCCTCAATGTATCACGACAAGTTTGGTGTCGAGACAGCAATCGTTCGTATCGGCTCCTGTTTTGTCGAACCGGTTAACAGGCGCATGCTTTCCAGCTGGTTTCATGTGGAAGATTTTGCCGATCTCGTACGGCGCTGTTTTTACGTCCCACGGCTTGGCTGCCCGGTGATCTACGGAATGTCCGACAACAACACTGTCTGGTGGGACAATTCAAATGTCAGTTGGCTTGGCTGGAAGCCGAAACACAATTCGGAAGTCTTCAGAACCAAGGTTGAGAAAAGCGAGGCTTTGCCCGGCAAGGATGATGTTATGGCAATATACCAAGGCGGAAAATTCACAACCGATCCGGTTTTCGAGGACTGAATGCGAACAGGTCGAACTGCAGACACTTAATGGCGGGCAGCGGGCCGATATGATGCGGAAAATCAGTTGAGCGTTTTTTGAAACAACAGCCATTCACTCTGCGGCGTGCCGGCGAAAGGATGCGCAATACGGCGATCAACCAGAGAAAAGCCTTTGCGCCTGTACAGCCGCTGTGCTGAATTGTTGGTGTCATGAACAATTATTGAAATCAGGCGGCATCCCTCATTCAAGGCCCGTTTTTCCGCTTCTTCAAGAAAAATACTGCCGATGCCAAGATTGCGATACTCCTGATATACGGCCAAAGCCGTCAAATGCCACGAACCTGGGGCGAGTGATTCAAGTTCCAACAGCGGCGTGTAGACATCCGGCAGGTCGCCGATATCTCCCGGATCATATGGGTCAGGTATACGGTACCCTCCCATTCCGCCAGCCTTGACACCGGCATATTCAGCGATACTCCAATTTTCATGGTAACTGGGCAGGCCCTTGAGCGAAAGGATACGATTTCTGCCAAATTCTATGGGTGAAGTTCCCGGCGAAGCCATCCTGCTCCAGGCCCAGGCAACAAGGCCATAGCTGGCAATATCGAGCATCACCGCCAGATCTGCAACATCGCCAGCAAGTGCCCTTCGCACTGTAACCTTGTTCGTCACACCCTAATCCTCTGTAGAAAGTCAGTATAAAATCGGAACGGGATTCAGTTCATGCTCTTTCTTCCTTGCGGGTAATTCTCCAGTTTCCCACGGAACATCGTAAAGTCGTCCTGGAGCAAAGCGTGGCCAAAGTGACCGTAATCCGGGTATCATGGCTCGAACGGTCGACGGCTTGTTTTCATTGAAGCGGAATATGACAGGTTTTAAATCCTTTTCCAGCATTGATATCAGCAGGGATTTCATGTTTCCGGTACGATTGCCCAGAACTGCTTGCTGTCTTGCAGGGCAGGGCTGCAGATAACTTTTCATTCGCGCATCCGGTTTTGCCAATACGCGTATCAGGTGATCCGGTTTTGTCTGTTTGATATTTTTCATCAATTTTCTTGAGGCTTCAAACTGCACCAGTTCTCCCAAGGCAGAGCACGCTGCGGCCTCATTTGTCCATCCGGCCCCAAACCCGATTGAATAATCAGTTCCGTCTTTCCCGCAAGACACTGCTGCAGCAACCGGAACAGCCAAATCAGCGGTCAAATCCAGCAACCAGAATTCCCTGTCCTGCGCTCGCGTCCATTTCTCGAAATCATTGATCAGGACTGATAGATGATCGTTGATCGACAAGGCTGGCTTTGGCAATTCATTGTACCACCATATCGATACCGCATCTCTTTCTATCAATTCGAGGCAAGCGTTCTCAATGGCATTGTTGGGAGTATCACCCAATGCAAGACCATTGGAATCTGGTGTTGGCAACCCATACCGTCCCGGATTTTCGTATCTCAGATATGTGATTGCAGCCGGAACAAGAACTTCTTTCCCGTCCGACAATTCCGCAGCGGTGACCCATTCTATCTGCATTTGCGGATCAAATCGGGGCGGTATGTGAAAATCCCCAGTAGTCGCCGTGTTCCATATGTGTCGCTTTGCATATTGTTCTTGCGAAAGCATGAGCAATTGGCGGGGGTCAATCGCATTTTGGCCGATGTTATCGTAAGAGCACCAAACCGATTGCCTTTTATTGAGTGGCGGTAGAATTGCCGCGCTGCGTTCACTTGCTTCAAATGCGCAGTTTTTTCTTGCTTCTTCCTGCGAAAAGCCCTTTCCGCTCACAACCCTTTGAACCCCATATTGATCGGGTGGCAGAATACCAGCCGAGAGGAAAAACGGACAGAATTCTCCGGCTTTAATGTCCAACAACCTGACAACGCTGTCCTTGGTCATGCAAATTCCCAATCCGTTTTTGGAACCTACAAATCTGATTTAACGAGCTTTTTGGTCATTTCATGCAATCGAATTTTATCCGGTATACTAATTTATTGATTTTGAGACGTTTTTATAGGAAAGTCTAGGCGGGGCATAACGTTGAACTGCCAGGATTCACTTGGGAGTATACCTATGCTGACTGATCTTGATCATGCCAATATTCTTTCCGGGGTTCGCAATGCGCTGGGTTATCCGTCAAATATCCATACGGGCATTTGGGGATTTGGTCCTGTATATCCCCATTCGGCCGGAGGTGGGGGTGGCGGCGTCAAGTTTGCCGATTGTTACATTCTTGTCGACAAGGACAATGAGCCCAATCTTCCAAACTTCGTAAGTTTTACAAGCGCTGGTCAAAACTGGAAAATATATCTTACCGGGCGCAAGAAGCCGAGGTACAGGATGTCCGGGTCTGAGTTGCGCAATTTGCAGCCTGCTCAAACAACAGGGTTTGCTGCCGTCGGTCAGGTGGAAACAGCGGGCACTGTAAATGCAACTTCTGCAACAGCAGCGACTGCAGCATTCCCCTCCGTAAATCCTGCGCCAAGCCCACTTTTTGGTGGGGATGCAATTTTCAACTCTACCTATTGGTCAGCCAATCCCGGCGGCACCTATTGGGGTACCATCGCTTTTGTTGGAGGGCCGAATGCGAAGATAAGGCACCCCGCTACAGCAACTCAAATCTTTCCTGAATGGTCTGTAAGTAATGCTTGTGTCAGTTGCGCTCATGTCATGCACCACAGGGACGGCGGGGACATCAGGACTTACGCCTATGGTTCCGGCCTGTCATTTGACGGGGCGCTAGATGGGTGGCCATCCAATGCGCCATTTTTGTGGCCTCAGGATCCGGCTCCGTGGCCGGATATTGCCAAAGCGATAGTCGGTGCTTCAGTTAAATCTTTTCAAAACAGAATAAGGGCGCTTGGCGACTTGACAGGTGTTTCTGAACCCGAGCGCGGGGATGTTTTGGCAAAATACGGAGCAACCACAGGATTAAGTGTGGCGCGCGATATCGGGCTCGTGTGGCGACGCCTGCCTGATAGCGATGGCGATTTCTTCCTGGTGCGGGCTGTATCCAACCAGTTCAGCAGGCCGGGTGATTCCGGCGCGGCCGTTGTTTATGCTGGCCACAAGAATCCTGGAAAATATCGTAAACTTGCCGGCTTTGTTTTGGCCGGAACTACCGAGGATGATGAACAGTATTATCTCCCTGCCTTGCCCATGCGGCCCGCCGGGACCTTGCCTGCAATACCTGACATTTCTGCCGTGGAAGTTGCTTTGTAAATATTGGAGAAACCAGATGCCCAGAAGAGTAAAGCCAAAAACAAATGCCAAATTGATCGGTAAGGCAATTATCGAACTGTGGAAGGAAAATTCCGGCAAAGGCGTTATTGACCCCAAGGTGGCTGTAGCAAAGCTCGCTCCGCTGCTTGATCTTGTTGGACCCAGAGTTGGTAACAGAAAGAAGAAAGACATCGTCATTGATGTGATTGTCGATCAGGATATTGACGACAATACAAGAATGATCTGGCTGGCACTGCCTGTGCCAGATGTGGATATCGACACAGGCAGTGGCCAGCCAGTCCAGACATGGGAAGATTATGCAAATTCCATCTCTGACGATGATGCCGAAAAGCTGGGTGAAGCGGTTTTATTTGGCTGCGGCAGGTAAATGGCAGTTTAGCAAATTGGCGATGCAATTCCTGCATCTGATTTGCGCTAGGTGCGCGTAAAATGACTAGAATGCTTTCCGGAGAGACTATGCCCACACCGCTCGGGAACACCATGCGCGTTGACCAATCCTTGCCTGACAACGAAGGCGGGTTCATAAGCGGCCATCTGGTTGGTATCCTCACAGCGGATCTTGTCGGCTATTCAGAACTCATAAATCGTGATCTGCATAATGCCATTGATTTGCTGCGCGTCACCCGAAGGGTTATCACCAATACGATCATATCAAACGGCGGCAGAGTGGTTCAGACACCTGGTGATTTCGTGCTGGCCCTTTTTCCTGCTGTCAACAGTTTGCTGATGGCTGCTTATGAGGCACAATTGCAGCTTTTCCAGCTCCACTCGAAAAACAATGATTTTTCTGCAGGGCATTGGAAAATCGGCCTCGCATATGGAGAAGTGTTTTCCATCGATGATGACTTTTATGGAAACTCCATCAATGTGGCGGCGAGACTTCAGGCTCTTGCGGCGCCAGGCGAGGTTTTGTTTACCGAGGAAGTGAGCCGGTTATCGCGTTTGCCGAATGCCGCGAGATTGCGAAAAATCGGCAAACTGAAACTCAAAAACATTTCCGAAGATCCCAATGTACTGAAGATTGATGTTCCCCAATACACAGAGCGACTTGGCGCTTACAAGCGGGATAAAAAAGCTCCGGTATTGTTGCTCGACAATGTCCGAAAACCTGTTCTGCTCATTCGTAATTTCAGACATATCGGAAATGAGGAGCGGGGGCAGTTTCTGGGCGAGGCATTGGTTGATGAGATCAGCCTGATCCTGTCGCGGTTGAGCGGCTCAATTGTTGTGGCCAGTGACATAGGAAAAAACATTCCAGACTACATTTTACATGGATCGATGCAATCGGTGGGTGAAAAACTAAGGATAACCGCGCAATTGACGGCTGCAAGTGATGGCAAGGCAATCTGGGTTGACCGGATTGACGGTCACTTTGATCAATCCTTTGATTTCCAGGACCAGATCGCACGAGATATTGTATCGGCCTTGCAACTTGTGCTTACCGAAGGTGAACAAGCGCAGTTGTGGCGCCGGGCGACAATTTCCGGCAAAGCATGGGAAGCCTTTCAAAGGGGACATGACCTTGCGAGGCGATATACAAGGGAGAGTCACCGGATTGCCAGAACCTATTACCAGGAGGCAATTGATCTCGATCCCACTTATCTGAGTGCCATCGTTGGCCTTGGTTTTTGGCATCTGGATGAGTTGCGTCTTGGCTGGAGCACTAATCAGGAAAATTCAATTGGCGAGGCAATGAAGTTTTATTCCGATGCAAAATCAATTGCCACTGATCATCCTGATGTACTGGCGCTTGGTGCCTATGTCCAGTATTTCAGCGGTGACTCGGATCTGGCAAAAAAACTGATGCAAACCGCAAAGAAACTTGCGCCTGAATCTGCCGAAATTGTCGCTTTCGAAGGTGCCTTGTATGACCTGATCGGGGATTTTGAAACTGCAGTTGTTTCCTACAAGAAAGCAATTTCAAAATCCCCATTCACCCCGGCGTGGATTGCATCCAATCTGGCGCTTACCCTGCTTGCGATGGACGAAAATGCTGAGGCGGAACATATTTTCAAACAGGTCATCAAAAATCATCCGGAATATGCCCGGGCCTGGATCGGACTGCCAATTGCGCTCATTCGTCAAAACAAGGCAGACGAGGCCAGGAAATGCGCAGCAACCCTGCTCGAACTTGATCCGCTTTTTACGGTTGACGAGTGGGCAATCTCGCGGCCCTTCAGCGATCAGGCGCTGCTTGAAAAATTCAAATCGGACTTTCGCGAGGCCGGGCTTTTGTAACGGGAACCGAGTTCGCGTCCCAACAACCCATTATTGACCAAATGATATTGGCAAGCCCCTGACTGTGCTCGATTTTCTGCGGGTTTGGCTTGCTTGACAGATGCCATTCGCGAGAACTAAGTAATATTTCCGGAAATGTGTGGTTGGCGGCTGAGTGTTGGAGGGCTGGTGGCATGATCGATCCTTACCGTCTCGTGTTTGACCGCTTGCATGCCGAAGGGGCACCCGATGCGCAGCGGCGCGAACAAATCTATGCCGAATGCCGCGCCCATGTGATTGCGGTCCATCCCGGGGAAGTCGACAGGATAAAAGTCCTGGAGGCGGTCGAGAAGGTCATCCGCCGCCAGGAAATGCAGGCATTATATGAGGAGAGCCTTGATGGCGGATGAAAGCCTGCTCCCCCAGTCCGATGACAGTTATGAACGCATCGTGTTCCACGCACTCGCCAACTCGGTTGAAGTTGACGGCACAGTCGGCTGGCGCGAAGGTCAGGAAAACCGTGTTGTCTTTTCTGTTTGGGAAGGTCCCTCATTTGCAGCTATTGGCAGCGATTTGCATGAAGCTGTCGGCAATGCATGCGCCGGGATCAAAGCCCTGGGCTATGTGCCGATTATTGCCGGGGCAGGCAATCGTGTTCCAGCTGATCCGCATGAACTGTTCAGGCCGGTTAAATTGGCTGAAACAGGGCTGCTCGAGAATGCAACAGACATGTCAGGCGGTGTTTTCCAAAAAGAGTTTTCGGGGCTTCAACCTGTCTTGTGGGTATTGGTGGCGACCATCCTTCTTGCGCTTATGTTGCCAGTCTTTGCACATGCGGAAATTCCGGTGCCAGGCAAGAATGTCGCCTTTCCCAATGCGCCCTATTTTTGGCGCTATGAAGGCCCGGACTTCAATTCGCGCATTGGCAATACCGATGCTGCTTTACATCTGCGCGAAGAGGGAATCGATCCTGACAGCCTGACACCGCGCATCGTTATACTCCACAATGACAATCTTGAGATTATCGCCAGTTATGAACTTCAAGGCGGTTCGTTTTGTGACTTTGAGGATGACAATTGCGAACTGGACGGCTTTTTCCCTATCGTGCTGGCGAGTGCGGCAAAGGAGCCGGTCATTGCCGCCGTTACCCATGTTGGCGTGCATGGGCAAAAGCTGTCTGTATTCCGCCCGCTCAGGGACAGCGCCAAACCGGTGTTTGATGTGGTCGCCGACTATGCTCTGATCCTCAAGATCATGCCTGAAGGGCTGATGGTAGACCTCGAAATGGAAGGCAAAGACGGCCAGATCAGCCGCGATCACAAGATGTGGATAGCGGGCAATGCCGGCGAATGCAGCCAGTTGCAAGATGAGCGCCTGCCTGCTCCGCCTCCGCCGACACAGGAAGCGGCTACACTTGAAAATGAACTGCGCCGCATTGCGCGTGAAAGAAGTCTTGCAGATTTCACTGCATTGCTGGCCGATGATGTGCTGGTTTCCTTTGGCGGAGAGGGCGGCCTGCAGGAATTTCTTTCCATGCTCGATCGCGGTCATGAGATAAACGGCGAGGCCGAGTTCTGGAAAACGCTGGACCGGCTGCTGGCTGCGGGCGGTTGGAGCGAGAGCGACAAGGGTCAATCCGGTGGTGGCGATAACCAACAAACCGTGACCTGGCCGTGGTTCTTTGCGGCCTGGCCGCAGGGTGATGACGGCATGGATGCCTATCTTGCGGGGCCTGATCTGGTGCTTCGTGCCGGGCCAGATGACAATTCTCCGATACTGGCAAAGCTGCCGTTCAGTGTTTTGCGTTTGGCTGCGCCTGATTCTGCATCTGATGCGGGCAGCGAAATAGTGAACTGGCACGCTTTTGGCTGGCTGCCGGTCGCAGTGCCCGGTCACTGCCTTGCCTATGTGCGGGCGCAGGATGCGGCGCCCTTGAACGGCACCCGCATGATTGCGCGCCGCGATGGCGGGAAGTGGCTCATTGAAGCCTTTGTTTCGGGGGATTGAATGGATTTTTCGCAGCAGATCAGGCGGGCGATTGAACTGGCAGGTGCTGCAGACCCGGCGGAGCGTGAGCGGATTTACGAACGTGCCCGCACTGTCTTTCACGCCCGCATGGCCGAACTTGGAGTTCCGGGCGAAGCAAAGGCGGGAAAGTTCAATGAACTTGCCAATGCCATCGCTGTTGTTGAACGGGAGATGGCTGCCCAGGAAGCAGCCTCCCGTTTCACGCTAAGCGCCGAGGACATACTGGGCAATGAAGCAGGGGGCGTGCAGGCGGGTAATCAGCAAGCCGGTTCTGCCAAAAAGACGGTCAAGGTCGGATTGTTTGAGGTTGAAGAGGGATCTCAGGCGCACCGTGAACTGAACGCCCAACAGAAAATGCAGACGCCTGAATCTGGCGTTACGGCTGCAGAACAACCGATTCCCGAGCAGAAAACAGGCGGCAGCATTCGCGGATTCATGGAGATGGCTACATTTCTTGTCGCTCTTGCCAGCGGGTTTGTGGTTGCAGGCGCTGCGTTCGCGCGGTTTGGCGACGCGTTGTCTTTTGAATTGCTTTCGGGGGCTGCCGTGTTTGCCCTCGTGCTCTATCTTGGCTTTTGGCTGGCAGAGATCCCGTTCGGCTTCAGGTCGATAGCCGATCTTGATTCAAATTCCGGGGTTGCCGTGATTCTCCTTGTTCTCTCGCTGGGAACCGGCTTGATCTGGCAAGGCGCGCGTGAAGCGGAGAAAGCCAGTTATCAGTTGGTGGCGCCTTTTCTGCCCGATGTCGGCCTCTCCAACATACCAGGGATTTCCGGGCTGCTTGGCCGTGGAAACGCTTCTGACGGGGCCATAGTCTACAGCAGGTGGGAAACGCTGGAACCTGAACCGTTCGCTCCGGATGCAATCGTGATGGATGATTTGAAATGAGCCGATTGAAAAAATACCGCTTTCGACAGGTTACAGCTTTCGTGATCGCCATTGTTGCGCTGATGTGGCCGGTCCAGCTGGTTGTCGCCCCGGCTTGGGCCGATGCCGCACTCTATACCGACGGCGCAAGAGGTCAGAAATGGGGATGGGCGATCGACTATCCCTCGATCGGACACGCCATGGAGCGTGCCAAACGCGAATGCGGGGAAAACTGCGATCTGGTGCTTTCCTTCCGTTCCGGTTGCGGGGCCTGGGCGGCAGACCAGACAGAGTATTCGACTGCGCATGGCTGGGGCCATGCCGAGACCAGGGAACGGGCTGAGGAATTGGCGAATTCTTACTGCCGTAAATACGGCGGACCGACGGCGAGGTGCCTGACGCGGGTGTGGGGATGCAACAGCATCGAGAAAAGCAGCCGGGCCAAGGTTGGGCGCGCCAGCCGGCGGGTGTTCGTGCGCCTGCGGCTGGATCTCGAGGAGCGGGAGCCCGATGGCGTGCACCTGCACCGGCGGGTCCGGTTCTGCGGCCATACCGACATGAGCTACGAAGAAGAGATGACCTACAGCGAACAAATGGGCGAAGTCACCGATTCCAAACAAGTCACAGGCAGACCGATCATCGCACCGCATTTTGTCAGTTCCGGTGTCAGTGGATGGCAGACCTCAGATGAAGGCAGGATGTCGGCAAGCCCGGTCATGCAGCGCTTTCTTGGTTTGGTCAGGCAAAGCCCGTACTACGAGGAGCGAACCAGCGACACGCCGTTTGACATCGGCGACGACAACGGCAAGTACGACGGCGTGATCATCGCGTTCAAGGAAATGAGCGAATACTCGACGCTCTACGACATCCACTGCGCTTCGGAAGTGCGCGACTGGCCAAGCGTGCACAAGGACGCTGTCGATCTCGGACGGTTCTGAGGCGATCCGGTTTTCCAAATTCGCGTCGGGGGATCAGTTTCCCCTCCTACTTTTGCAAGAATGCTTTGCCGCAAGCCTTGGCCAATGTGCGGACTCGCAGTATGTAGCTCCGGCGTTCGGTCGCCGGGATGATACCGCGGGCGTCGAGCAGGTTGAAGCAGTTGACGGCCTTGATCGCTTGGTTGTAGGTGGAGGGTGTCATGACGATGGTCTTGCCAGTTTTCTGATCAGGCGCCTGCTTGTCGCACAACACATTCATTTTATTTTGGGTTTTTCGCATTTATTGAAAAATACAGCATTTTCAAAAATTTGGCGGAGAGACAGGGATTCGAACCCTGGGTACTCGCGAGAGCACAACGGTTTTCGAGACCGCCCCGTTCGACCACTCCGGCATCTCTCCTGAAACTATGATTTGTTGTCTATTGCATATTAGCGTTGTTTGTCGAGAGCGGTCGAACAAAAATGACAACTAGTGCAGCTTTGCTGAGCGGGTCGACCACTCCGGCATCTCTCCTGAAACTATGATTTGTTGTCCATTGCATATTAGCGTTGTTTGTCGAGAGCATTCCTCGCAAATTCAGTGGTTGTTGCGCGGCGTTCCCTTCTTGGCGATGGATCGGTAGTTGGGAGCGTCGCGCAGAACCATGCCCTCGCTGAGAGGGCCGACGTTTTCGCGGAAATATTGCTGCCAGGGCGACTGGCTTGCCGGGGTTTTGTATCCGCCGGCTTTTTCCAGTGCCTTGCGACGCTTTTCGATTTCCGCTTTTGAAAGTAGCATGTCAGCGGTGCATTTTTTCAGATCGATGCGCACCTTGTCGCCGGTTTGCAGCAGCGCGAGGCCGCCTCCTGCAGCAGCTTCCGGCGAGGCGTTGAGAATGGACGGCGAACCCGACGTGCCGGACTGGCGACCGTCGCCAACACAGGCAAGGGCGGAAATGCCCTTCTTGATGAGATAGGCAGGCGGGCGCATGTTAACGACTTCGGCAGCGCCGGGATAACCGATGGGTCCGGCGCCGCGCATGAACAGGATGCAGTTTTCATCAATCTTCAGTTTGGGATCATCAATGCGGTGGTGAAAATCCTCCGGTCCGTCAAAGACAATGGCCCTGCCTTCAAAGGCCATCGGGTCTTTTGGATTGGATAGATACCGCTCATGAAATTCCGGCGATATGACGCTGGTCTTCATGATGGCCGAATCAAACAGGTTGCCCTTGAGGTTGATGAAGCCTGCCGCCTGTTTCAACGGATTCTTGATGGTCTTGATGACCTCGGTATTTTCCGAACGGCGTTTTGCGCAGTTCTGGCCCATGGTCTTGCCGTTGACGGTCATTACATTCTTGTGGGGCAACAGCCCTGCCTTGATCATTTCGCCCATTACGGCAGGGACGCCGCCAGCGCGGTGATAGTCCTCGCCAAGATATTCGCCTGCAGGCTGCAGGTTGACGATCAGAGGCACATCATGGCCAAATTTCTGCCAGTCGTCGTTGTCAAGCTTGACGCCGAGATGGCGGGCAATGGCGTTAAGGTGGATCGGGGCATTGGTTGATCCGCCAATGGCCGAATTAAGCGCGATGGCGTTTTCAAAGGCTTCGCGCGTCATGATGTCGGAGGGTTTCAAATCCTCCCAGACCATTTCGACAATGCGCTTGCCTGTTTCATAGGAAATCTGGCCGCGCTCGCGGTAGGGCGCAGGGATCGAGGCAGAGCCCGGCAATTGCATTCCGAGCGCCTCGGCAAGGGAGTTCATGGTGGTGGCGGTGCCCATCGTGTTGCAATAGCCAACGGAGGGAGCGGAGGAGGCAACCATATCGGTCATGCCTTCAATGTCGATTTCGCCAGCTGCGAGCAATTGGCGGGCTTTCCACATGATTGTTCCCGAGCCGGTGCGCTCGCCGCGGAAATATCCGTTGAGCATCGGGCCAACCGAGAGCGCGATGGCGGGAATGTTCACGGTGGCAGCAGCCATCAGCAAGGCGGGCGTGGTCTTGTCACAGCCAATGGTCAACACAACGCCGTCAATCGGATAGCCGTAAAGGGTCTCAACAAGCGAGAGATAGGCAAGGTTTCGGTCCAGCATGGCGGTGGGGCGCTTGCCTGTTTCCTGGATAGGGTGAACCGGAATTTCGATGACAGTGCCGCCAGCTGAGATGATGCCGTCGCGCACGCGCTTGGCCAGTTCGATATGGTGGCGGTTGCATGGCGAAAGGTCAGAACCTGTCTGGGCGATGCCGATAATGGGCTTGCGCGACTGCAACTCGGCGCGGGTAAGGCCGTAATTGAGGTAGCGTTCCAGATAAAGGGCGGTCATCTCCGGATCGAGGGGATTATCAAACCATTGGCGGGAGCGAAGGTCTTCTGGTTTCATCTTGGGGCGTGCCATGGCGGTTCTCTGGTTCTGTTTGAAAGGTTTTTGCGGAAAACGGGTAGTTGAGACCCGCTCAGTTGGAGTGGAGACCTTAATATCTATTTTTGCAGGCGGCAATCGCCTGTTGAGGTAATATAAGTGTGTAGGCTGCACACCGGTCCTGCTTTGAATTTGCCAACAAACCTTGACTCGATAGCGCTTGCAAGGTATGCACCCCACAACTGTGGCGTGGAAGTTATTCGGCGCCCCGTTTATTTGATATAATTTTTGGGCCAAAGCCCTGAATATTCAAAGAAAAATCATAGGCTGACAAAAAGACGGACGGCGCATTCGTTAGAGAGCGACCAGATCCGGCATGAACATTCGAAAGGAAATAAAATGTTCGCAGTCATCAAAACCGGCGGAAAACAATATCGCGTTGTTGCCGATGATGTACTTAAAGTGGAAAAAATCGCTGGCGAAGCCGGTGATTTGGTTGAATTCGGTGAAGTTCTCGCTGTGGGCAATGACATTGGTGCGCCGCTTGTTGCCGGAGCCATGGTTACTGCAGCAATTGTGGAACAGGGCAGAGCCAAGAAAGTCATTTCTTTCAAGAAACGCCGCCGCCAGAACTCCCAGCGTAAAAAGGGTCACCGTCAGCATCTGACAACGATCCAGATCGTTGAAATCCTGACAGGTGGTGCCAATCCATCGAAAAAGGCTCCAAAGCCTGCAGCAAAAGCTGAAAAGCCTGCCGGCGAAGTAACAGCCGATGCACCAAAGGCTGAGGCCAAAAAGGCAGCTCCAAAAAAGGACGCGCCTAAAAAAGAAGCCAAAGCTGACGCAGCAGCATCAAGTGTAGCACCACTGTTCACCGCACCTGCTGGCGAACCTGATGATCTGACCAAGATCAAGGGCATAGGTCCAGTAGCAAAAGGCCAACTGTATGAGCAGGGTATCACAACATTTGCCCAGGTTGCAGCCTTGAGTGATGCGGACATTGTGCGTATTGATGAAGCAATGCCATTCAGTGCTGATCAGATTTCTGACTGGCGCGAACAAGCCAAGGCCATGAAATAACGGTCTTTGAACAAAAATTGAAGTTTAGATGTTTTTCCTGATGTTCAGACAGATGATCCGGGAAAAGCCTAAGGAAGGAAACTAAAATGGCACATAAAAAAGCTGGTGGCTCCTCACGCAACGGTCGCGATTCCGCGGGCCAGCGTCTTGGTGTCAAAAAATTCGGCAATGAAGCTGTTGTTCCAGGCAACATCCTGGTCCGTCAGCGCGGCACGAAGTTCCACCCGGGAACCAATGTCGGCATTGGCAAGGACCACACTCTTTTCGCATTGACCGAGGGTGTTGTTGCTTTCTCAGTAAAGGCCAATGGCCGTAGCTTTGTAAACGTGGAAGCGCCGAAAGCTTCAAAATAAGCCGATCTTTTGTATCGGTGTCCTGTGACCCGATAATGGATTTGTTAGGGGAGCGGGAAACCAGCTCCCCATTTTTTTGGGCAATTTGATGTGATGTTGAATGATTGCCCAATTGTCGTGAAAATTCGTGCTAAAGTACGAATCGCACGGCGAATTGGACAGAGCTTATGAATTGCACCAGCAAGGCAATCGCTCGATTTTTCAGGAATGCCATCATGACTGCGATGAGACATACAAATTCAGAGACAGCCCTGTTTCTAGACACACCGCTGATTTCGACGGAGCGTCTGGTGCTGCGCCCTCCGCATGTGGATGACGCCGAAGAAATGGCGCATCTGGCCAACAACATCAATGTTGCCAGAATGCTGGCTCACATGCCGCATCCCTATTCGATTGATGATGCCCGCAAGTTTATTGCCAATGCTCAGGTAAATCTGGGTCGTGCCTGCATTTATTCGATGACGGAAGCTGATACCGGTAAACTCATTGGAGTTGGCAGTCTTCATGAAACAAAGGAAGATGACGAACCGCATATGGGTTACTGGATCGGTGAGCCGTTTTGGGGCAAGGGTTACGCGTCTGAAGCTGCGCGGGGATTGGTTGATCTGTATTTCAAGGTTACTACCCGTCCCATTCTTCTGGTTTCAGCCCGCGTCAGCAATGAAGCATCAAAAAAGGTCATCCGCAAATGCGGCGGCAAGCATGTCGGAACCAGCAAAGCACTGCATCCACTTTTGGGTGAAATGCAACAACTGGATCATTTTGAAATTACCCGCGAAAGCTGGATGGGCGAAATAAGCGCCTGATATCTGTTTTTAGAGTATCGGATCATATCATGAAGTTTCTGGATCAGGCAAAAATCTATACCCGTTCCGGGAACGGGGGAGCTGGCGCGGTTTCATTTCTGCGCCAAAAGTACCAGGAATTTGGCGGACCTGACGGCGGCAATGGCGGCAAGGGCGGTGATGTCTGGGTGGAGGCTGTTCAAGGCCTCAACACGCTGATTGATTATCGCTACCAGCAGCATTTCAAAGCCGGTACCGGCGTTCACGGAATGGGGCGCAACCGCGACGGACGCAAGGGCGAGGATATTACGCTGAAGGTTCCGGTCGGAACGCAAATCTATGAAGAAGACAATGAAACGCTGATCGCCGATCTGACCTTTGAAGGGCAGCGCTATCTGCTCGCCAAGGGCGGCAATGGCGGGTTTGGTAATGCCTATTTCACCACATCCACCAACCAGGCACCGCGTCGTGCAAATCCCGGACTTGAGGGCATCGAGCGGACAATCTGGCTTCGCCTGAAACTGATCGCGGATGCTGGTCTTCTCGGGCTTCCCAATGCAGGCAAATCCACGTTTCTGGCAACCGTTACACGGGCCAAGCCGAAAATTGCCGACTATCCCTTTACAACGCTTCATCCAAACCTTGGTGTCGCCTCGATTGACGGGCGTGAATTTGTCATTGCAGATATTCCCGGACTTATCGAAGGGGCGCACGAGGGGGTTGGCATCGGTGACCGGTTTCTTGGACATGTGGAAAGAACCAATGTCCTGCTGCATCTGGTTTCTGCTCAGGAGGAAGATGTGGCAGCAGCGTACCGTACGGTTCGCCACGAGGTTGAGGCCTATGGACATGATCTTGCAGACAAGGTCGAAATTCTGGCATTGTCACAATGTGATGTGATTCAGGCTGCGGAGCGGAAAAAGAAGCTCGCCGCCCTGAAAAAGGTCTCCGGCAAAACGCCGCTGATCCTTTCTTCGGCAACGCGCGAGGGAATTGACGAGGTGCTGCGGGCGCTCGCAGTTGAGGTTTATCATTTGCGGCCGGATGAAGAGGCTGCCAGCGATGAGGATGAAAACCGCTGGAGGCCGCTGTGATGGTCACAGGTAAAAAGGGTGGAGAGACAAAACGCGACTCGGGGCGTCTTGCTGCTTACAAGCGAATTGTTATCAAGATCGGTTCATCCCTTCTGGTTGACCGGACAACAGGCCTCAAGGCCCAGTGGCTGCAATCCCTTGCTGATGATGTTGCCATGCTGCAGCAAAATGGCCATGAAGTGCTGATCGTTTCGTCAGGAGCTATTGCTCTTGGACGGGGGCTTTTGGGTTTGCGGTCGGGTCTGTTGAAACTTGAGGAAAGTCAGGCTTCGGCGGCCGCAGGACAGATTGCCCTGTCGCGCGCTTATCTGGAAGCGCTGGCGAGACATCGCATTCAGGCTGGCCAGATATTGCTGACGCTCAGCGATACAGAAGAGCGGCGACGCTATCTCAATGCGCGCGCCACCATCGACACGTTGTTGAAACTGGGTGCTGTTCCTATCATCAATGAAAACGATACGGTTGCCACATCGGAAATCCGCTATGGTGACAATGACCGGTTGGCGGCAAGGGTCGCGACCATGATGGCAAGCGACCTCTTGATCCTTTTCTCTGATATTGACGGGCTATATACCGCACCGCCCAAGGACGATCCAAACGCAACGCTGATCGAGCAGATCGAGACAATCACGCCGCAGATTGAGGCGATGGCCGGTGACGCGGGAACCGAGTTGTCGCGTGGCGGCATGGTGACCAAGATTGTCGCGGGCAAGATTGCCACTGCTGCGGGAACCGCGATGGTGATTGCATCGGGCAAGACCCTCAATCCGGTTGCAGTTCTTGATAATGGGGGCAAATCCAGTTGGTTCAAGGCTTCAGGAAATCCGGTCACTTCGCGTAAAAAATGGATTGCCGGACAGTTGGGTGTCGCCGGAAAATTGCATCTTGATCAAGGCGCTGAGAAGGCGTTGCGCTCAGGCAAGAGCCTGTTGCCGGCCGGGGTAAAGAGCATTAGCGGAATATTTGTCCGCGGCGATGTTGTTGCCCTTGTCAATATTGCGGGTCTGGAAATAGGCCGCGGTCTGGTCGCATATGATAGCGAACAGGCGCAGAAAATTTGTGGCAGACGAAGCGCTGAAATTGCGCAGGTATTGGGCTTTGAAGGACGAAGCGAGATGATCCACCGCGATGACCTTGCGCTGGGTATGGCTGATCCAGAGGGAGCGGATGTTTTGTCCGCCTGAATGAATATGAATACTGAATCAAGAATTGAGGCAGGTGACAGTCTGGCAGGCAGCGACCTGACAGAGTTGATGGCTGCAATGGGAAAAGCAGCCAAAAAGGCTGCAACCAAATTGGCGACTGCGACAGCAGAGCGAAAACATGCCGCACTGATCGGCATGGCTGAAAGCCTGTGGGCGCATCGCTCTGCAATCCTGAACGCTAATACCATTGATATGGCTGCAGCCAGGGAGGCCGGGATTTCAGGCTCGTTTCTTGACCGGCTGGAACTCAATGAAGCCAGGATTCGTGCCATGTGTGACGGCATCCGTGCGATTGGCGAATTGCCTGATCCTGTCGGAACAATCATTGCAGAATGGGACCGTCCGAACGGGCTGCACATCGAACGGGTTCGCACGCCCCTAGGCGTTATTGGCGTCATTTTTGAGAGCCGTCCCAACGTGACCGCAGATGCTGGTGCGTTGTGCCTGAAGGCCGGCAATGCCGTAATCCTGCGGGGCGGATCGGATTCGTTTCATTCCTCGCGCGCCATTCACGAATGCCTGGTGGAAGGACTTTTGTCAGCAAACCTGCCAGAGACGGCAATTCAGATTGTTCCCACTACGGACAGACAGGCAGTGGGTGAAATGCTGGGCGGTCTTGGCGGCGCGATTGATGTGATTGTGCCACGCGGGGGCAAGGGACTTGTTAGCCGCGTTCAGGCCGAGGCCAGGGTGCCGGTGTTTGCCCATCTTGAAGGTCTGTGCCATCTTTATATCGACAAGAGCGCCCGGCTTGAAATGGCGGTTTCAATCGCAGTCAATGCGAAGATGCGCCGCACGGGCATTTGCGGTTCGGCGGAAACATTGCTGGTGGACCGCGCGGTGTCAGCCACTCATTTGGTGCCGGTTCTTGATGCACTTGATTCGGCGGGCTGTGAGATCAGGGGCAGCAAAGAGGTTGTCTCTTCTTATCCAAAGGCAGTTCGTGCAACACAAGAGGATTGGGCAACCGAGTATCTTGCTCCAATCATTTCAGTGAAACTGGTCGATGGCATCAGCGAAGCGATTGACCATATCGGCCAATGGTCTTCCCATCACACAGAAGCGCTCGTCGCTGAGGATGCGGTTGTTGTCGAGCGGTTCTTCAATGAAATTGACTCGGCGATCCTTTTGCATAATGCTTCGACACAATTTGCCGATGGTGGTGAGTTTGGCATGGGTGGAGAAATCGGCATTGCCACGGGAAAAATGCATGCAAGGGGGCCAGTCGGCGTGGAGCAATTGACCAGTTTCAAATACCTTGTTCGTGGCTCTGGCCAGATCAGGTCCTGAGCATTTGAGTTTCGATCCTGCCCAGAGCGACGAGATCATATTGCGTGATGCGATGCGTTTTCCCCATGTGGAAGACGGGCAACGGGTAGGGTTGTTTGGCGGCTCTTTCAACCCTCCCCATAACGGTCATGTTCATGTTAGCGAAACCGCCCTCGTTCGCGGTCAACTCGATCAGGTTTGGTGGCTTGTTACCCCGGGAAATCCGCTTAAGGATCATTCCGAGTTGGAACCGCTTGCCCAGCGAATTCGTAAATGTCATGCACTTGTCGATCATCCTAAAATCAAGATTACCGCCTTCGAGGCGAGGTACAGGCTCAGCTATACGGAGGAAACCCTGCAATTGCTGATGCGCCTGCGTCCCCGGGTCAAGTTTGTCTGGTTGATGGGCGCGGACAATCTGGCATCTTTTCATAGATGGCAGAATTGGCGCAGGATCGCTCAGATGATGCCGCTCATGATCATGGACAGGCCGGGCTCAACGCTTGCCTACCGTTCGGCTCGGGCTGCCATCGCGCTTTCAAGATACCGTGTGGATGAGACAGACAGTGAATTGCTGGCGAATATGAAAACACCTGCCTGGACTTTTCTTCACGGACCAAGGTCGGCCTTGTCATCGACAGCGCTTCGTAATGCCCGCAAGTCCGCCAAGGAGGCGAATGGTAAAACACCATCGGGTTCGCGTAACTGATACAACAAGCACAGCGGTCTTCGTGGCCCATATTGTCACATGAAAGGCGGAAATTCAGGTTTCCCAATCAAAACTTTCTTTTTTCGTAAAATTCATGTATTTCAATCCTGTCGGCCGTTTTCATAGAGAGTCGGCAATTGTGCCAAGCGTATTTGCCCGTTGGGGGCGATGTTCAGTTGCCAATCTGCCTTACAGGCATGAAATGCAGGAACAGGCGCCCGGGCGATAACCAAAGAGGATGAAACTGGTAACTCCATTGCAAGAAGGCCGAACGAAAATGCGTTCCATGCCGAAAACATCAAATGCCGTCGATTTTTCGGCTGAAGATGTTTTGAAGTCGATCCTTGCCAGCCTTGATGATTCGAAGGCCGAACAGATCAATAAAATCAATATCAAGGGAAAGTCCGCATTGGGCGATTACATGGTGGTTGCATCGGGAAGATCGCACCGTCACGTGGCCGCCATTTCCGACCATCTCCTGAAGGAATTGAAGGCTGCCGGTTACGGCAATGCCAAGGTCGAGGGATTGCAGGCAGCAGACTGGGTTCTGATTGATACCGGCGATGTGATCGTTCATGTCTTCCGCCCTGAGGTTCGTGACTTCTATGCCATCGAAAAAATGTGGTCGATGCCGGACGAAGCCGACCGGCATTAGTCCGAAAAGGCAGGCATTTCTCTTTGGCGATTTGTCAGAATTCCGAGGCCCGTGACATGACTTTTTCAGTAAATGCGGTCGTTCCCGTAAGGATATGATTTGCGCTTGAGTATTCTTGCCATTGGAAAAATGAAAAAGGGCCCCGAAAGCGAGCTGCTGGAGCGCTATCTTGAACGCTGTGAAAAGGCCGGTAGGCAATTGGGCATCAGCGTTGCCAAGGTGGCTGAATGGAGCGAAAGCCGAGCCGAAAATACCGAACATCGCAAAAATGAAGAGGCAGGACTGATGCTGGCCTCCCTGAAACCGGGAACCTTCCTGATTGTTCTTGATGAACACGGGAAAGATCTTTCCTCAGTCGACCTCGCACAATTCATGGAAAAATGCCTTAATGGTTCTGTGCCTGAAATGGCCTTCGCTATCGGAGGACCGGACGGGCACGGCAAAAGCCTGCAAGATGCGGCTTCGCTTGTCCTGCGCATGGGAATAATGACATGGCCGCATCAGTTGGCAAGGGTCATGCTGGCCGAGCAGCTATACCGCTCAATAACCATTTTGTCGGGACATCCCTATCACAGGATATGAACCTGACAAAGCATAGGGACATTTGCGGCATTGCAGCACGTCTCGCCTTTCTTGACTAATCATTAGCCAGACAAAAATATAGCTGTATGTTGGGGCGAATCATATTTTTGCCATGCCAATTGTGTTGACGGCAATGACTGCAAATCAAACGGGATTTTCAACATATTGTTTGGAACCAGAACCATAGCCAGACAAGAGCAGGGTTTTTACCGGATGCTTTCCGGCCGTGTACTGCTTGCTTGGCTTTGTCTGACAGCTATGGGCGTTGGTTCAAGTTTGTCATTTGCCCAAGAAGCGGCATCAACACTTCCGGCAACTTCGCCAGCTGTTTCAACAGAAATGCAACTGGGCGAACAAAGAGCAAAAACCGAGGAAGAGCTTGCTTCGCTGCAAAGCCAGATCAGTCTTTCACAGGCACGCAAGGAGGAACTCGACAAGGAAATTGCCAACCTTGAAACAGATCGGGCATCAATCAACCGGAACCTGATTGAAACTTCAACCCGTTCGCGTGCCATTGAGGAGCGAATTGCGCGATCAGCTGTTCGTCTTGAAGAATTGCGCGGCAATGAGGCTGTCGTTCGCCAGTCGCTCCAGAGCCGCCGCGGCATCCTGATTGAAGTGATCGCAGCCCTGCAGCGCATGGGGCACAAGCCTCCGCCGGCAATTCTGGTGACGCCGGAAGATGCATTGAGCTCTGTTCGTGCGGCTATTCTTTTGGGCGCTGTAGTTCCGGAAATCCGGTCTGAAACACAGATTCTGGCAACCGAGTTGAAAAATCTTGTACAGATAACGACCGATATTGCTGCAAGCCGGGACAAACTGTCAGAAGATCTGACAAGTTTGGCGGAAGACGAGCGCAGGCTCACTTTGCTTCTTGAGGAAAAAAAGAACCTGAGTATCTCCGCGCGCAATCAATTGGCGGAACAGACCGCGCTGGCTGCCCAACTTGCCGGCAAGGCGGGTAATCTGCAAAACCTGATATCACAGCTTGAAACTCAGCTATCTTCTGTTCGTAATGCAGCAGAAGCAGCCCGCAAGGCCGAGGAAGAGCGGCGTAGCCAGGAAGAGCAAATGATTGCTTCTGCGCGTGAGGACACTATTAAGCCAGATTTTCTTGATACTGCGCGTATTGCCCCGGCAATGTCTTTTGCCAAGGCAAAAGGGCTGCTGCCAAAACCAGTGTCAGGCGTCGAGTTGGCTTCTTTCAACCAGCGCACGGTAACCGGGGATTTGTCGCAAGGCCTTTCGATTGCAACCCGTTCGGCAAGCAGGGTTGTTGCGCCAGCGGATGGATGGGTGATTTATGCAGGTCCCTTCCGTTCCTACGGGCAACTCTTGATCCTGAATGCGGGAGATGGCTATCATGTGGTGCTGTCAGGGATGGATCGAATCAATGTTGAATTGGGCCAGTTCGTTCTGACGGGTGAACCGGTTGGAATAATGGGTGCCAGTAGGGTTGCCAGTAACAAGAATGTGGATGTAGGTTCAGCAAGACCTGTGTTATATGTGGAATTCCGCAAGGACGGGACATCTATCGATCCTGCGCCCTGGTGGGTAAAAACAAGTCTGGAAGAGAGAAACGGATAATGAAAAGAACTAGCCTGTTTATCGTCGGTATGCTTGTCGGCACCTCCATTGGATTGGGTGTAACCACACTTGTGACCCAAACTGGATCGGCCAAGGCAGCGGGTGCGGATACGTACCGGCAACTGGCTTTGTTCGGAGATGTTTTTGAACGGGTAAGGGCAATTTATGTGACCCAGCCTGACGAGGAAAAGCTGGTTGAGAGCGCCATCAATGGCATGCTTACATCGCTTGATCCACATTCCAGCTATCTTAACGCAAAGGATTTTGCCGATATGCGGGTACAAACCCGCGGAGAGTTTGGCGGCCTTGGCATTGAGGTCACCATGGAAAATGAACTGGTAAAGGTTATCTCCCCGATTGACGGATCGCCAGCGGCGGCGGCAGGTGTCCTTGCAGGCGATTTGATCTTCCAGATTGACGGAGACAATATTCGCGGCCTTACCCTGCAGCAGGCAGTTGAAAAGATGCGCGGGCCCGTAAACACGCCGATCGAACTGAAAATCCAGCGTGAAGGCGCTGAAGGCCCGATTGATGTGACAATTATCCGCGATGTGATCAAGGTTCGCTCGGTGCGTTTCAGAGTGGAGCGTGACAATGTCGGTTATATCGACATCAATTCCTTCACCGAACAAACCGATACAGGTCTTGAAGATGCGATAGCCAAAATCAAGGAACAGGTTGGCGCTGACAAGGTCAAGGGATACGTGATTGATTTGCGCCTTAACCCGGGCGGATTGCTGGATCAGGCCGTCAATGTTTCCGATGCATTTCTGGATCGCGGCGAAATTGTTTCAACACGGGGACGTCAGGAAAGCGATATCACCCGCTATTCCGCACGTGCCGGAGACTTTACCGAAGGCAAACCTGTGATCATCCTGATCAATGGCGGGTCAGCCAGCGCGTCTGAAATTGTAGCCGGAGCGCTTCAGGACCATAAACGGGCAACCATCCTGGGCTCGCAGTCCTTTGGCAAGGGATCGGTCCAGACCATCCTGCAATTGGGAGCAAACAACGCCCTGCGTTTGACAACAGCGCTGTATTACACGCCTTCCAACACTTCCATTCAGGCGAAAGGCATCACCCCGGATATTTCGGTTGCCCAGCCATTGCCTGACGAATTGAAGGGCAAGGTCGAAACAGCAGGCGAATCCAAACTGCGCGGTCATATCAATGGTCAGGAAGAAGATGAAAACGGTTCTGGTTCATCAGCCTACGTTCCGGCTGACCCAAAGGATGACATACAGTTGAACTATGCCCTGGATCTTATTCTTGGTCTTAAAACGGCGGAGGGCGTGTTCCCGCCGGATCCAAACAAGGCATTGCCGAACTGATATACTGAAACATTCCGCCAATGATGAACCCTTGGGCAAACCATTGGCGGATTTTTTTACCGGTCTTGTTCGGGTAGCCGGTCTTGCAAAAATCAATAAAGGGTCAGGCTGCATGCTTGTGGCCTTGCGGGGATTCATAGTTGGTGGACGAACTGAACAGGCCATTGGGCCAAAAGCCTGAAAGGCCGGCGGATTCAAGAAAATCAGTTGCCGACGGGAAGCTTATTGCCCTTGCAGGGCTGACCGCCGGTCTTTTGGCTATCGGTCTTGTCGGCTGGCAGATGTTTCTGGCACCCAAGCCTGAACCCGTTATTGTCCAGATCGAGAAAAAGCCAGAAACAGCCGCGCCGGCAGTGCAAACCCCCAATCCTGAATCAGTAAAAACCGAACCTGCCGACGAAGAGGAAGAAACCTATTCGGAAAGCGGGCTTAATGAGTTGAAACCAAACGGATCAATTTCTGTTCCAAAGCCGAGGCTGCCCCGCGTCAAACCGCAGGAGGCTGGACTTGCCCATCTGCCCGACCCCGACCTGATCGAGGAGGGAGCTACAGGGGGCATACCCAAACGCGCTTCTGACGGACGGCGGGCGATGGATGTGTATGCGCGTGAGCCAAACACCACCGGTAATTTTGGTGTTGCCCGTGTTGTGATCATTGTTGGTGGCATGGGGGTCAGCCAATCGGGCAGTCAACTTGCGATCAGGAAGCTGCCACCTGCTGTAACGCTTGCCTTTGCGCCTTATGGAAACAGTCTGAACCGCTGGATGCAGTCGGCCCGCCAGAAAGGGCATGAACTGCTGTTGCAATTGCCCATGGAGCCCTTTGGCTACCCGCAAAATTCGCCCGGTCCGCACACAATTGTCAGTGGTGTAAGTGCCGAGGAAAATCAGGTCAACCTGCACTGGCTGCTCAGCCGGATCACAAACTATGTTGGCGTGATGAATTATCAGGGCGGCAAGATTCTGGGAGATGGTGATGCTCTCAAGCCTGTTTTTGACGAAATTGCCGAGCGTGGGCTTTTGTTTGTTGACGATGGATCGGTCAGCAATTCGAAGGCCGGGCAGGCAGCGGCGGCTTCCGTACTCCCCAATACCAGTGTCCAGATTCAAATAGATGCCAAGCGCACCAGACGTGATATAGCCGAACAACTGGAAAAGTTGGTTCTCGAAGCCAAGCGATCAGGTCTTGCCATCGGTGTTTCAAACGGATTTTCCGATACCATCGAAATGATTGCGGAGTTTGCTGCGCAAGCTGGCAAACTGGGTATCGAGATAACACCGGTTTCAGCAATTGTGGATGATCCGGAGAGACCGCGATAATGACCAGGAAAGACAAGGAAGAACTTCCATACCGCCCATGTGTGGGTATCATGGTTCTCAATCGAGAGGGCAAGGTATGGGCTGGCCACAGGATAGCACCTGAAAATGGCGAACTTTCACTAACCGACAAACGTTGGCAGATGCCCCAGGGCGGTATCGACAAGGGTGAGGCGTCGCTGGCCGCAGCCAAGCGCGAGTTGTGGGAAGAGACAGGCATGACAAGCGTCAGCCTACTTGGGGAAGCGCCTGACTGGATCCATTATGATTTGCCTTCCGAGTTGATTGGAAAAGCTCTGAAAGGAAAATACAAAGGCCAGAAAATGGCCTGGTTTGCCTTTCGTTTCGAAGGCGAGCTGAGCGAAATCAATATTTCGCATCCTCCTGAGGGGGCTCCGGTTGAATTTGATGCCTGGGAGTGGGTTGATATGGAGCAATTGCCAGAATTGATTGTACCCTTTAAACGAAAAGTCTATGAAGATGTTGTCAGGGCATTTAGGCACCTGATTTGACCCGTCTGTTCTTTCCGTTGGATATTGGACTGCAATGCTTTGTAACAAACTCAATCTGCGTGCTTCAACCCCGGCGGACAGCAAGGCAATCCGTCAGGTGGAAATCGAGGCCTATGGCCGCAAGGCAGAAGCCAATCTTGTAGATCAGCTGATACCCGCACCGGAGCACACCATTTCACTGGTTGCTGAATGCGAGGGAAGGATAATTGGCCATGTCCTTCTTACTGAAATCAGGGCGGCGGTAAAATCGCTGGCGCTGGCGCCCTTGGCGGTAATCCCTGAATTTCGTGAAATGCAGGTCGGCAGCGATCTGGTTCGCTGTGCCATAGAAGAAGGCCGCAAAGCGGGCTTCAAGGCGATTTTTGTTCTCGGCGAAGGTATGTACTACGAACGATTCGGCTTCAGGAGTGATTTGGCCGATCCTTTTGAGGTCAGGTGGCAGGGTAGACATTTTCTTGCGCTTGAACTTGAGGATGGTGCGCTGAAAGGCAAAAAGGGCCCGCTGAATTATCCTGAGCCCTTTTTACGTTAGTTCCTGGTTTATTGAACAGATGCGGTGTGAAATGTATCAACCGTGTCGATCGGTTGTCCCGCAATCAGCAGCGGGTAAGCGGTCAACTGACCCATGATGCGTTGATGCACCTGACGGTTGTCAGCAAGGGCAATATGGGTTGAGCGCATTGAAAACTCCGCATGCATGGTCTGATTGTTGCCTCGGGCCAGTCGTGCTTTCTGGCCGATGCAGCCGACCATACTGCACACGAAATTATCCACCCGGTGTACATTTGGCGTTATGGCTGTCAACATCGGACCATCCAGAACGCCAAGATAGTTGACCGGAATGCCGGCCTGGTTAAGCTGTGAGGCCAGCGAAGTGACGATATTGGCACCGTAACTGATTCCAACCAGATTGATCTTGATCGAGGGATCTCTCGCATATTCCCGCTTGATCTCGGAGAAGACCATCGGCTGAATAACCATTCGCCCTTCGACCGGGGTTGCATAGTCATAGGTTTTTGCGTCCTGCAGCTTCTGGCTGAGATTGGCAAAACCGTACCCGACAAACGGCATGACACTGGCAAGACCATTTACAAGAAAGGTTTTCTGCTTTTCATATACCGGCCGCATCATGTCTGCTTTTGCGGTAGAAAAACTGAAAGGGGAGGTGAGCGCCACTACTGCCGCAAGAGCAGTGGCGATTGGCTTCATTTTACGGGGCATCAGTACAATTCCCAAAAAATTGATCGTATCCCTAGGAAACCTCAATTTGGTTAATAT
>JBGSTD010000009.1:0-242320 GCA_041736675.1 Salaquimonas sp. | reverse complement strand
TTCTCATGCCAGCACTATCTCCTACCATGGAAGAGGGCAACCTATCCAAATGGCTGGTCAAGGAGGGTGACAAGGTTTCATCGGGTGATGTCATCGCCGAAATAGAAACCGATAAGGCGACTATGGAAGTTGAAGCTGTCGATGAAGGCATTATTGCCAAAATCGTTGTTGCCGCTGGCACTGAAGGCGTCAAGGTCAACGAATTGATCGCCATTCTTGCCGAGGAAGGCGAAGATGTCAGCGCCGCAGCAAATGGCGGCGGCTCTTCCGAACCTGCGAAAGCCAAGGAAGAAACCACACCGGAACCGGCAGCACCGGTCAAATCTGCCGCCCAGCCGATTGCGGTTGAAGTTGCTTCTGATCCCGACATCCCTGAAGGCACGAAAATGGTTTCGATGACCGTTCGTGAAGCACTCAATTCTGCCATGGCCGAGGAAATGCGCCGTGACAAGAATGTGTTCATCATGGGTGAGGAGGTCGCCGAATATCAGGGTGCCTATAAAATCACTCAGGGACTTCTGGAAGAGTTCGGTCCACGCCGCGTGATAGACACACCCATTACCGAGCACGGATTTGCCGGCATTGGTGTTGGTGCTGCCATGACAGGATTGAAACCAATTGTTGAATTCATGACGTTCAACTTTGCCATGCAGGCCATTGACCAGATTATCAACTCTGCTGCCAAAACTTTGTATATGTCGGGTGGCCAAATGGGCGCGCCAATGGTGTTTCGCGGTCCGAACGGCGCTGCGGCTCGTGTTGGAGCTCAACATTCGCAATGTTATGCTGCCTGGTATGGTCACATTCCGGGTTTGAAAGTGGTGATGCCCTACACCGCGGCAGACTACAAAGGCCTGATGAAAGCTGCAATCCGCGATCCGAACCCTGTTGTGTTTCTCGAGAACGAGATCCTCTATGGCCAGTCGTTCGACGTTCCTGATATGGAGGATTTCGTTCTTCCTATCGGCAAGGCGCGTATTCACAAGACCGGCAAGGATTGCACGATCGTTTCTTTCAGTATTGGCATGACCTATGCGATCAAGGCGGCGGACGAATTGGCGAAAGAGGGCATTGATTGCGAGATCATCGACCTTCGCACCTTGCGCCCTCTCGACATGGATACGGTCATCGCTTCGGTGAAAAAGACCGGACGTCTGGTAACTGTCGAAGAAGGTTTCCCGCAATCGTCAGTTGGTGACCATATTGCTGCGCAGATTGTGCAGCGGGCATTTGATTATCTGGATGCTCCTGTCATAACCATAACAGGCAAGGATGTTCCGATGCCGTATGCATCAAACCTCGAGAAACTGGCATTGCCGAATGTCGGCGAAGTGATTGAGGCTGTAAAAGCGGTGACGTACCGCTGATGCTGCAACGCCTCGACATCAAGACGGTACGCTATGACCGATTGTCCGATGCGGTTTTGATGGATGGGCGAAAGATTGTTCTGGCGGTCACACGTGATGCGCTGGAAGCTTTGTATAACCGGGAACTTGCTCCCGAGGATGCAATATTGAAAGCTGTGGATGAGCAGAAGCGACTGACCCGGCTTGCAGAAATTATCCCGGCTGATGATGGCAGGGTTTTGATTACAAAGGACAGGCTTCTGAATGATGGCCGTTTCGGCCAGAATGATGAACCGAAGAAAGAAAAGCCTTCGAAGCGAGAGTTTCGTTAAGGATTCAGGGGAGTTCCTCACATGCCGATCAATATCACGATGCCAGCATTGTCGCCGACCATGGAAGAGGGCAATCTTGCCAAATGGCTGGTAAAGGAAGGCGACAAAGTTTCGTCCGGCGATATCATTGCTGAAATTGAAACCGACAAGGCGACCATGGAAGTCGAAGCGGTGGATGAAGGCGTGATCGCGAAAATCGTCGTTCCTGGGGGAACTGAAGGCGTGAAAGTAAACGCGGTTATTGCGATCCTTGCCGAAGAGGGTGAAGACGTTGGCGAGGCAGCAAAAGGCGGCGCGTCGTCGGCTCCGGCAAAGGCTGACGCTGAAACAAAACCGAATGCGAGTGCTGCGGATCCAAAACCGGCGAGTGCTCCGGCCCCTGCAAAATCATCAGGAGATGGTGACCGCGTTGGCAATGGTGCAAGCGGCGAGCGCGTTTTTGCTTCTCCACTGGCACGGCGTATCGCAAAAGAGGGTGGCGTCGATATCGCCTCTATCAAAGGCAGTGGCCCACACGGACGTATCATCAAAAACGATGTCGAAGCGGCGATTTCCGGCGGTTCGGCCAAGCCTGTCGGTGCGGGTTCCTCTGCTGAAAGCAGCGCCAGCGCTCCCGCTTCTGCCGGGATGGCAAAAGGCATGTCATCTGATGCGGTCTTGAAACTGTTTGAGGAAGGCTCCTACGAACTCGTCAAACATGACGGCATGCGCAAGACAATTGCCAAGCGCCTGCAAGAGTCGAAACAAACCATTCCGCATTTTTATGTGTCGGTGGACTGTGAACTCGATGCCCTTTTGAAGCTGCGCGGCGAAATCAATGCTGCTGCTCCTGAAAGCGATGGCAAGCCGGCCTACAAGATTTCCGTCAATGACATGATCATCAAGGCGTTGGCGCTTGCCCTGCGCGACGTGCCTGACGCCAATGTTTCCTGGACCGACGAGAATATGGTCAAGCATAAACATGCCGATGTGGGAGTTGCGGTTTCCATTCCGGGCGGCCTGATTACGCCGATTGTCCGCAAGGCGGAAACAAAAACGCTGTCTGCGATTTCGAACGAGATGAAGGATTACGGCAAGCGCGCCAAGGAACGCAAGTTAAAGCCTGAGGAATATCAGGGTGGCACAACCGCTGTTTCCAACATGGGCATGATGGGCGTATCGAATTTTGCAGCTGTCGTGAACCCGCCGCATGCGACAATCCTTGCGATTGGTGCAGGAGAGCTGCGCCCGGTTGTCAAGAATGGCGCACTGGCGGTTGCCAATGTGATGACGGTGACTCTTTCAACCGATCACCGTGCCGTTGATGGCGCATTGGGTGCTGAGCTGATTGGAGCCTTCAAGCGCTATATAGAAAACCCGATGGGAATGCTGGTTTAGTTGAAAGCGATCCAAACAAAGGGAAGCGGTAAATGAGAAAGCTGGTTCTGCTTTCAGCGGTGGTTACTATTGCAGTTGTGAGCTTGGCAATCATTTCCCAGTTGTTCCCGATTGTGGGGAAAGCGATGTCAGCGGTAAACCGTTATGAAATGGCGCGAAAGTCTCAAGATGGCGTCACAATGGCTGCGTTGACCAATGGAAGTATGGTGGACTGGATTGAAACGTCACGCGATCATGCTTTGACAAGTAGTGAAGTGGCCATTGAGAACTTGTCTCCTGAGGATCAGCTTTTAATACTGGGAATGCGAGCAGCGGTTTTATCTGGACAATACGACAAACTAAAACTGGAAACGCTGTTTGGCACCGCGCTTGTTGAACTCTATCATAGTGGGTCAACTTCGACCAAAAATTCCAGTGTAACTGTATTCGAAGCTCAATATGGTTTACCGATTGGCGCCAAGACGGTCAGGGTCTGGGTTGGCCCGGCAGGTTTTTCCATTTGGACCGCAGGATCATTGGCATTTGCGAACAGTTTATACATTGATGCGTCGGAAACTGCCGAAGGTTGGAAAGTTAATCCAATAGCCCTTTATAAAAATTCGGCAAAAGGAAATCTCGCAATTTTGGGTTATCAAGGCGGACGAATACCCAACGAAATTGTAACCATGATATCAGGATATTCAGGCGATCCCGCGCTTCTTTGGCAACCGCTTGGAAAGATGGAACATTGATATGATGCAGAAAACCATCCTCTTTTTTGGCGACTCTTTGACCTGGGGTTCTGATCCCGCGACAGGGGGACGGCATCCCAAGGACGCGCGGCTGCCTGAGGTGCTCGCATCAAGGCTGGGTGATGGTTACACTGTCATCACAGATGGTTTGCGCGGACGAACAACAGCCTATGACGAGGATCTGTCGGACAGTGACCGCAACGGCGCGCGCATTTTGCCGACAGTACTTTACACACACGCGCCTCTAGATCTGGTGATCCTGATGCTCGGGTCAAACGATATGAAACCGCATATCGCAGGAACCGCGATTGCCGCGATGCAGGGCATGCGCCGCCTGGTGCATATCGTCCAGAACCATGTGCCGGGGCCGGGAATGCCAATTCCCAAAGTTCTTGTCGTTGCGCCGCCACCTTTGTGTAAAACGAAAGACCTTTTCTTTGCTGAACTATTTTCCGGTGGCATTGCGCATTCAACGCATCTGGCAAAATGGTACGCACAAATTGCGATGGAGCAAAGTTGCGGATTTTTTGACGGAAGCCATGTGGCAGAAACGTCACCGCTGGACGGTGTCCATCTTGATCAAGATAATACAATCAAATTAGGCGAGGCGCTGTCTCCTGTCGTCTCCGCCATCCTGAAAGGATGATTGAGCAGGCGGTGTTTCAATGCCAAACAAGGCGGCAATATGCTGGCCTGCCTGGGACAGAATGACAGCAACAACGAAAGCATATACCAGACTCGTAAAAGCCCTGATCAACCGCAATGAAAAGAACGATCGCACAAAGCGCACAAGGAAAAGGAAAATCAGAAACAGGCCTGCACCGCTGACCACTATCGGCAAAGCAGTTATCTGGTCGATGGAAATGAGGGAGAACAGGTATTCCATGGAGCAATCCGGGTTATGTGCGTGTTCAAGTTCAATAAGCAGCAATCTTGTTTATTTTGGAAACACTTCGTTGGTGGAAACGTACCACAAAGTCGGCAATATCTGGACGAAGAACATGACCAGAATAAAGGTTCCAAATGCCAGAACAAACGCCCTGTGCAAACGAAACCTAAGGAGCGCGATTACAGTCCTCAAGGCTGAAAAAGCCACGACAATGCCTGCCACAATTTGAAACGGGAGAGGAAGGGTTGTGAAGCCGAATGCCGGAATGAGTGTTGCAGGATCCAAATTATGTACCACAGAATCATCATGGAAGATGCCAATACGATAAAAGATGAACAATTATACTGCAATCACGATAAGGCCCGCTGAAAAACGGGATGCGGCAGATCTCGCAATCATAGACAACATGTCGAGTGCAGGATTGTCATTTGAGTTTTGGTTGCACGCTGTCAGGAAAGGTGAAGCGGAAAATCCGCTGGTTTTTGCCCGGCAACGTTTCGCGGACAGCAATTCGATTTTTGGTTGGAGCAATGCATTTGTGGCGGAAAATGATACGGAAATATTGGGGGCAATAACTGCCTATGAAATGCCTGGACCTGATGAAGAGAGTGAAGAGATGAAACGATTGTTTCCAGGATTTATTCCAATTTTTGAATTGTTTGCGAATGCGACGCATGATTGGTTCATCGATAGTATCGGTGTTTTTCCTGAAGCGAGAGGCAGAAAAATTGCAGATAGATTGCTTGATACGGCATTGGCCAAAGGCCGCAACAGAGGTTACCCCGTCTCTTCACTTGTGGTTGAAGGCGATAACCGGCCGGCAATCAGGCTTTATGAGAAAAACGGCTTTTATCGCACGTGTTCGTTACCAAAAACCGGGAATGGCGAACAGGGTGAATGGTGGCTGATGAAGGCCGAATTGTAATGTAAAACTGCAAGGTTTGACCTCGATCAAGGAGAATGTGAGGGCTGGAAGCTAGGGTTGGGGATGATCAACGAAGGAGGATTGCATGTCCCATACACCACACGAACTGGCCGAAGAATTTCCAGAGCATGTTGAAAAAATGCACGCATTGAAAATGGCAAATGCGCATTTTTCAAAACTGTTTGAAGAGTACCACGATGTTAACCGGGCGGTTCACCGGGCTGAAACGAATGTTGAACCGACAGACGATCTAAACATGGACAAAATGCGCAAAAGACGCATGGTGTTGAAGGACGAAATTTACGGAATGCTGGCTGACTGACATTTGCCTGCTTCCGGTTTCGACAAGAAGGGCAGCAAGCCCGGAAACAAAGGAGCAGGCAATGGCCAATGCATATGACGTTATCATCATCGGTTCGGGGCCGGGCGGCTATGTTACAGCCATCCGCTCGGCTCAACTCGGTCTCAAGACAGCGATTGTGGAACGCGAACACCTTGGCGGTATCTGTCTCAACTGGGGCTGCATACCGACCAAGGCATTGTTGCGTTCAGCAGAAATCAAGCATTTTGCTGACCATGCAAAGGACTATGGCCTTACTCTTGAAGGCAAAATGACCGCCAATGTAAAGGATGTGGTTGCACGCTCGCGCGGTGTATCTGCCAGGCTCAATGGCGGTGTCGGCTTCCTGATGAAAAAGAACAAGATCGACGTGATCTGGGGAGAGGCAAAACTTGCCGGTAAAGGCAAGGTTACTGTCGGCAAACCAACGAAAAAGGCGATGGAGCCACAACATCCTGCGCCAAAAGGCACATTGGGCGAGGGTGAATACACAGCCAAGCACATTATTGTTGCCACAGGTGCGCGGCCTCGGGCGCTGCCCGGTATCGAGCCTGATGGCAAACTGATCTGGACTTATTTCGAGGCAATGGTTCCTCAGGAACTCCCAAAGAAACTATTGGTGATGGGATCAGGCGCGATCGGTATTGAATTCGCCTCATTTTACAATTCCATGGGATGTGATGTGACAGTAGTCGAACTCATGCCAAATATCATGCCTGTTGAAGACCCCGAAATATCAGGAATTGCCCGCAAATCATTGGAAAAACAGGGTCTGAAAATCATCACTGAAGCCAAGGTGACCAAGGTTGAAAAGGGTTCAAATTCAATCAAGGCAACTGTTGAAACCAAGGATGGTAAAACGCAGGTGATGGAAGCCGACCGTCTGATTTCAGCAGTCGGTGTCCAAGGCAACATTGAAGGTCTCGGACTTGAGGCGCTTGGCATCAAGACAGACCGCGGGTGCATTGTCATTGACGGCTATGGCAAAACCAACGTCGAAGGCATTTATGCAATCGGCGATGTAGCAGGGCCGCCGATGCTTGCCCACAAGGCAGAGCATGAAGGTGTCATATGCGTTGAAAAAATTGCCGGATTGCCGAACGTTCACCCCATGAAGAAAGAACAGATTCCAGGCTGCACCTATTGTCACCCGCAAGTTGCATCGGTTGGCCTCAATGAGGTGACAGCAAAGGCGGCGGGCAGGGAAGTCCGGGTTGGCAGGTACAATTTCAATGCCAACGGCAAAGCCATCGCGCTGGGCGAAGACAATGGCATGATCAAGACGATATTTGATAAAAAGACCGGCGAGTTGCTTGGCGCGCACATGGTGGGCGCAGAAGTTACCGAGTTGATCCAGGGTTTTGTTATAGCGATGGGTCTGGAGACCACCGAAGAAGATTTGATGCACACCATCTTCCCACATCCGACTTTGTCTGAAATGATGAAAGAAAGTGTGCTGGATGCCTATGGACGCGCGCTGAATGCGTAATTTAGAAACCTGAAGGGGAGTAAACAAATGGACGCAAAAGCACTGATCGTATTTCTTTTAGTGGGCGCCGTAGCCGGATTGTTGGCCAGCATTGTCGTTGGCGGCGGCGGCTTGCTGTATTACATCATCATCGGTGTAGTCGGCTCATTCGTCGGCGGCTTTCTGTTTAATGCCCTTAAGATCAATCTTTCAACGGGTAGTGCCATCGTCAACCAGATTATAACTTCGGCTATCGGAGCCATAATCGTGGTTCTTCTGGCACGCATGATAGCCTGAGGGACAGGGACATGAATGAACCATCGCTGATCATGGGTATGGCCGGTGTCGGCTTTTTCGGGATGCTGCTTATCGGTTTCCTGGCGGGCTGGATTGCCGAGCGGGCAATGAACCGTGAACATGGATTACTAACGAATATCCTTGTTGGCATTGCAGGTTCTTTTGTAGGTGGAACGGCAGCATCAATGCTGGGTTTTGAGTGGTACGGCTTTGTCGGCAATCTGGTGGTGGCCACACTTGGGGCAATCGGTATTTTGTGGTTTTTTGGCAAACGAGAAATGCCGCAGCGCGATCGTGTCCATCGTAAAAACAATGGTCAGGTTTTTAACGGTGACGTGGGAAGCCAGGGTGGAACTGTTGAAAAGAACATTGAAAACCAGCCATTGCCGCCGATATATCACAGCAAGTCAGACAAGAAATAAACCAGGCCTCATTGGCAGGAACAAAACGAATGGTCACATTATTGGACACAGTCAATGGCTTGCGCCCGGGCGACACGGAAAAACCGCGTCATCCGGAAAAGGCCAAAAAACCGGAAAACGTTGTTGTCAAAAAGCCTGACTGGATCAGGGTG
The DNA here is from genome assembly GCA_041736675.1 of Salaquimonas sp. Classification (GTDB taxonomy): domain Bacteria; phylum Pseudomonadota; class Alphaproteobacteria; order Rhizobiales; family Rhizobiaceae; genus Salaquimonas. The sequence goes on along the minus strand of JBGSTD010000009.1, from coordinate 234,041 downwards.
AAAGCCGGTGGATCGCCAGTCTATGAAGTGACACGCAAGATTGTCAAAGCCAATGGATTGGTGACAGTGTGCGAGGAAGCCGGTTGCCCCAATATCGGTGAATGCTGGTCGAAAAAGCATGCGACCATGATGATCATGGGCGACACCTGCACGAGGGCATGCGCCTTCTGCAATGTGCGCACCGGAATGCCGCAACCGCTGGATGCCAACGAACCTGAAAATGTTGCTGATGCGGTGGACAAGCTCGGTCTCGAACATGTGGTTATCACCAGCGTTGACCGCGATGACCTGGATGATGGCGGCGCCCAACATTTTGTCGAAACAATCGAGGCCATCCGGCGCCGATCGCCAAAAACCACAATTGAAATTCTGACACCCGATTTTTTGCGCAAGGAAGGCGCACTGGAGAAAGTTGTTGCGGCAAAGCCTGATGTATTCAACCACAATCTGGAAACCGTTGCTTCAAACTATCTGACGGTCAGGCCTGGGGCCAGGTATTTTCATTCAATTCGCCTGTTGCAGAGGGTGAAGGAACTTGATCCGACTATGTTTACAAAGTCCGGGATCATGGTCGGGCTGGGTGAAGAGCGCAACGAAGTGCTGCAACTTATGGATGATCTTAGAACCGCGCAGGTCGATTTCATCACCATTGGGCAGTATCTGGCGCCCACACGCAAACACCATGAAGTGGTTCGTTTTGTTACGCCGGAAGAGTTCAAATCCTATGAGACTGTTGCTGATACAAAGGGTTTCCTGATGGTCTCCGCGACCCCGCTAACGCGCTCGTCTCACCACGCCGGTGAAGATTTTGCCCGGTTGAGAGTCGCCCGCGACGCTCAATTGGCCAAGGCTTGATTTCCATTGCCAAGTTTTGAAAAGCACCACCCGGTTTCGCATTCGGCGCAAGACATGTTTGATCTTGTTGCGGATATCCAGCACTATCCGGAATTTCTGCCACTTTGTGAAGGCTTGACCATAAAGTCACGCCGCGAAAAGGGCGGGCGGGAAATGCTGATTGCCGATATGACTGTCGGATACAAGGCGATAAGAGAGACGTTTACCAGCCAGGTTATGATTGATCCTGAAAATCTCCTGATCAATGTCCAGTATCTGGATGGTCCGTTCAAATATCTCGACAACCGCTGGAAGTTCAAATCCATTGATATTCACTCGTGCGAGGTGCACTTCACCATCGATTATGAGTTCAAGAGCCGGATGTTGGGCATGTTGATGGGGTCGATGTTCGAAACAGCGTTCAAGCGCTTCACCAAGGCATTCGAGGAAAGGGCAGACAAGGTATACGGTAAAACATTACCATCATCGTGAGCGACCCATCGAAATTGCCGCATTTCGTCTTTTATTAAGCAATTATCCCTATGTTGTTCCAAACGGAATCGGGGAAATATCAATGTCTGAAGTACAATTCGAAGCAGCGCAGCCACGCCAGCTGGCAGGACTTGGTGCAATCATGGTGCCGGTTTTCACTGCTACCTTGTTCCTGAGTGCGTTCCTTCTTTTTTCTGTGCAGCCCTATTTTACCAAGATCGTTCTGCCCAAACTCGGTGGTTCGCCGGGTGTCTGGTCCGTGGCAATGGTATTTTTCCAGTCAATGTTGTTGCTGGGCTATGGCTACGCGCATCTTCTGATCCGCTATTTCAGCTCCCGCAACTCGTCCCTGATCCATTTGGGCGTCATGCTTGTCGCGTTTATTGCGCTTCCAATTGCCATTCCTGAGAATTGGTCGGACGTTCCCAATAGCGGGCAGGTGCCGTGGCTAATCGGACTTTTCACGGTTACTGTTGGCCTGCCGTTTTTTGCTGTTTCCGCAAACGGACCCTTGCTTCAAGCCTGGTTCTCAAGGACTGACCATCCCTATGCAAAGGATCCCTATTTTCTATATGCAGCCAGCAACATAGGCAGTTTTGCATCGCTGTTTTTGTATATCCTTTTCTTCGAGCCATTATTCGCAGTCAAAACACAGTCCCTACTTTGGAGTGGGGGATTTGGAATTTTGGCGATTGGTATCGCATTTTGCGCGATGTTTGTTTTACGTTCGCGTGCCAACTACGAAATCAATCGCAATATTTCAGAATTTGCAGCGACCAAACCAACAACCAAAGACCGTTTGTCATGGATTGGGCTTGCTGCGATCCCTTCCGCATTGCTCGTTGCTGTTACGTCATTCGTTTCAACTGATGTTGCATCGGCACCGTTCCTTTGGGTAATTCCTTTGGCCCTATTTCTGGCAACATTTGTGATAGTTTTTGCAAAGCGTCAGATCGTTTCGCCAGTGCTTTTGGAAAAGCTTCTCATTCCGGCGATACTGGTAGGTCTGATTACGCTCTTTCAGCAGATCCAGGTGCCGGGATGGCTCAATATTCTGTTTCACTACTCACTGTTTTTCCTGGTGGCGCTTGTTGCCCATGGCGCAATGGCTGCGAAAAGACCTGCTGCCAGCCATTTGACCGAATTCTATTTCCTGATGTCCGTAGGAGGCTTGATCGGTGGAGTTTTCACCAGCCTGGTTGCTCCGGTTATATTTGTGAAGATTGCCGAGTATCCGCTGCTTCTGATCATTTCACTGTTTGCCAGCAAGGAAGTGGCGCGCATCGGTTTCAGATCGGGTGTGATGGTTGTTGCGCTTGCGCTATCCATGATCTTTGTTCTCGATGGAAGCTGGCGTGAATTTATCCCCAATTCCAAAGCAGTCCTGGTTTTGATCCTCTGCCTTATTCTGGTCAACCTCGCTGTATTTCAGGTGATGAAGGAGAGGGCATATCAGCAAGGTGGGTTGATGTTGGCGCTGACGTTTCTGGTCTTCTTGAACTTCCAGATTGAGCATCCCTTGTTCAAGGAACGCAGTTTCTTCGGTGTAACTACTGTGCTTGATTCAGAAGAACTTGGAATACGCATCCTTCAACACGGAACAACGGTTCATGGGGCGGTTAGGCTTGGCAGTGGCGACGGTGGACTTGACTCTCCGCGCCCTGAGCCATTGACCTACTATCATTTTGACAGCGGTATGGCGCGCTCGATTGCAGCAATGCGTGAACGCCGCAACGGTATTATTGAAAATGTAGGTGTTGTCGGATTGGGTTCAGGTAGTCTTGCTTGCTATAAACAATCTGGAGAAAACTGGGACTTTTACGAGATTGATCAGTTGATGATCGATTTGGCCAAGAGAAAGGATGTGTTTGGCTTTGTTCCAAATTGCGCCCCGGATTCTCGGATGATCGTTGGCGATGCGCGATTGACACTCGGAAAGGAACCTGCCGGAAAATATGATCTTTTGATCATTGATGCGTTTTCATCTGACTCCATTCCGGTGCATTTGCTGACGGTTGAGGCAATGAAACTTTATCGCAGCAAAATGAAAGAAGACGGACTTTTGGTTATGCACATATCCAACCGCCATATGAACCTTGCCCCTGTTCTTGCTGCCAATGCAGAAGAACTTGGACTGCAAGCGCGCGTTGGATCCGTCACCGGTGACAATTATCCACCACAGACCAAGAAGCTGAAAAGTCTCGTGGCATTCATTAGCCGCAACGATGTTGAACTCGGATCGCTGTCTCAGGACAAAAACCTTGAGTTGACAAAAGCCAACGGCTTTACTGCATGGACAGATGATTATTCAAATATTCTGGCTGCAATGATGCTTCAAAAACAGGAAGACTAGATCTGCACTGATAATAGAACGACCAATAAAACCCGGACACAAAATCGAGCCGGGTTTTTTGTTTTCTTAGTTCTCATTCAAATTTTCACAGGGTGAACCCAAAGGCAGTAAAGTATCGGTTTACCGATTGCCGTGATACTGGATCAAGCACAATGCAATGCCAAAAAATGTGATTTTCGGCACAACCTTTGTCCATAAGGCCCGAATCAATTTAATGGATTTTCCGGGTTGTCGTCAGTTTCAAGCAGGTCATCATCATCATCAAATCCAAATGCGACCAGCATTTCAAGGGCTGCCTGCACGGTTTGCCCACGAATTTCATCCCGTCCGATATCGCCCAAACGCAATTCTTCAACAAACAGCCCGAGGGGGCCGGCAATAGAGACATAGACCAAACCAACCGGCTTTTCTTCCGAGCCGCCACCGGGACCTGCGATGCCTGTTACAGAAACACCGTGAGTTGCGGTCGAATGATCAAGTATTCCCTGCGCCATGGCCATGGCCACTTCCGCCGAGACTGCCCCGAACTGCGCCAGCAAATCGGCCGGCACGCCGAGCATTTCGGTCTTTGCCTGATTGGAGTAGGTTACGAAGCCCCGGTCAAAAACATCTGAGGAGCCCGGAATGCTGGTCAGCAGGGCTGAAATCATGCCTCCGGTGCACGATTCAGCTGTCGAAATTTTTGCTTTCTTTTCACGGAAGACACCGAGCACATAGCGGGCAGTTTCAACCAATTCGTCACTGATTTTCATCTAACTACCACCGTTGCCGTTGCGATCGCTGCAATGCCTTCATTCCTGCCGATAAAACCAATCCGCTCATTCGTCGTTGCCTTGACCGCAACCTGGTCAGGATTGACGTCGCAGATTTCTGCAATCTTTGCCCGCATGAAATCCCTGTGGGGTCCGATCTTCGGCTCTTCACAAATCAAGGTTATATCCAAATGCGTGATAACGCCACCTTTGGCGCGGACAAGCATGCAGGCATGTGCCAGAAAGCGGTCTGATGAAGCTCCCTTCCACCTAGGATCTGAAGGCGGGAAGTGGCTGCCAATGTCACCATCGGCGATTGTTCCTAGCAATGCATCGGTGATGGCATGAAGACCAACATCCGCATCCGAGTGACCATCGAGTTTCTTGTCATGTTTGATGTGAATGCCGCAAAGCACAATACCATCACCGTCGATCAACCGGTGGACGTCATATCCGTTTCCAGTGCGGATATCGGGGACTGCCGCCTCATGAAATGAATTTCTGATCATGTTTGCCTGTTCCAAATCTTCAAAAGTCGTGATTTTTCGGTTGTTTCGGTTTCCTTCGACCAATCTAACAGTTTGACCGTAATGTTCACCAACGGCAGCATCATCTGTGAAATCATGTCGACGCTGTTGATGTGCATTTGTATGTGCAGCCAGTATTTCAGAATACACAAAACCCTGTGGTGTTTGCGCAAGGTAGAGATTGTCACGCGGAACTGTCTCCTCGACCAACAACCCTTGAGGATCCATTTTTGCGCGTTTTACGGTTTCCGCCACTTTGATGGCTGGAACAATACAGGTACCCGGCGCGATGGCACTGAGACAGCGTTCAATCAATCTGGAGTCGACAAAAGGACGTGCCGCGTCGTGGATCAGTATCTTGCCGATATCTAACTGCATGAGTGCCTTCAAGCCTGCCTGCGCACTTTGCTGACGGGTGCTGCCCCCGATAACCGGGGGGAGAAGTTTTGGATGATCCAGAACTGCAGCTTGATAAAGGTTCATATCATCAGCATGGATAACAACCTGAACATGATCAATATCCGGAACATCAACAAAAGCGTTGATGGCATGCTGAAGGACAGATATGCCATGAATGAGCTGATATTGCTTGGGGCCGTCCAAAAGCTGCCCCATTCGCGTGCCGCGACCTGCAGCGACCAGAATTACTGCATTGAAACCCTGGTTGCCCGTTTGCTGATTCATTTTTGCCATGCTTGCCGTTTAAATGTGTCAGCAATCAGTATTCGGCCTTTTCTTGTAATTCAACCGTTGTAAGTCAAAAACAATATGGCTATAAAATAATCAAGGGTACGCGTCGATTAAATTATAGGCAAAATCTTGACTTCAACCAAAGAAACCGGTGTTTCCTCGCCCAAGGATCGCAATGCCTTCTTACGCCAGCCAATTGTGGTGGGTTCTGTTGTTTATCGCAACCGGGTAATCTTGGCACCCATGTCCGGGGTCAGTGACGTGCCATTCCGCAGAGCAGCCTGGAATGCCGGGGCAGGGATGGTGGTATCTGAAATGGTAGCGAGCGAAGCGCTGGTAACAGGGCAGGCTGAAATGCAGATGAAGGCCGAAGGCGCTGGATTGCCGGTTCATGTAGTTCAACTGGCCGGCAGACAAGCAAGATGGATGGATCATGCGGCAAGGCTTGCTGAAGCGAACGGTGCCGACGTGATTGATATCAATATGGGATGCCCGGCGAGGCGTGTCACCCATGGTTATTCAGGTTCGGCGTTGATGCGTGACCTCGATCATGCGCAGACACTGATCGAAGCCGTTGTTGCCGCTGTAAAGGTTCCTGTCACGCTCAAGATGCGGCTGGGTTGGGATCATCAGTCAATCAATGCACCGGAACTCGCCAAGCGGGCAGAAGACATCGGGATTCAGCTCATCACTGTTCATGGCCGCACACGCTGCCAATTTTACAAGGGAAATGCGGACTGGTCCGCAGTCAGGTCAGTGCGTGAAGCAACAAGTTTGCCACTCATTGTGAATGGCGACATCAGCGACTGCGATGATGCGCTTGCTGCTTTGGACGCATCGGGGGCTGACGGCGTCATGCTCGGCCGAGCAAGTTATGGCCAACCGAATCTTCCTGGAATTATTGCGGAAGGCGAAGAGTCGGCTTCTGCAGGTTGTTATGATCTGCTGCACCACTATCAGGAAATTGTTGAATTTTACGGTTCTGAGCACGGTGTTCGTTGTGCCAGAAAACATGTTGGCTGGTGGATGGAGCGCCAATCTTTTGAAATTCCAGGAAATCTCAAAACTGAAATCATGACATCGAACAAGATCAAAGATGTTCTATCCTCGCTCGAACAACTCGCAATTCAAGCCTCCCAAAATGACCGCCCGGGCAGGAAAGCAGCATGAACCAGGACGGATTTTCGATCCCCGACAGCAGCGAATTTGCTACAATCCTTGATGCCCTTGCCCATCCGGTGATGCTGTTAGCGCCTGATAACAGAATTTTATACGCCAACCAGTCCTGCGAAGTTTTCTTCAAGTCCTCGGTTTCATATATTTGCCGCAAGAAGATAGGCTACTTTTTGCCTTTTGGCAGTCCGATTGCACCCCTGATTGACCAGGTACGTGACGCCGGCGCGAGCATAAACGAGTACAGGATTGATATTTCATCCCCACGGCTTGGCCGCGAAAAAATCATTGATGTATTCGCGTCACCTCATCCGGACCGGGAAGATCACATAATCCTGCAATTCCATCCGCAATCTGCGGCAGAAAAGCTCGACCGTCAGATGACACATAGAAACGCTGCCCGCTCGGTAACCGGCCTTGCCTCGATGCTTGCCCATGAGATCAAGAACCCGTTATCGGGTATTCGCGGAGCCGCGCAATTGCTTGAGATGTCGGGAAACCTTGAAGACCGGTCATTGACGCAGTTGATCAAGGATGAGACCGACAGGATTGTTAAACTGGTTGACCGGATGGAGGTTTTTTCTGATGAGCGTCCACTCGAAAAAGACCCGGTGAACATTCATTCGGTACTGGAGCATGTGAGGAAAATTGCTGAATCGGGTTTTGGCAGGAATGTGCGCTTCACAGAACTCTATGACCCGTCGCTGCCGCCGGTTATCGGCAACCGAGATCAATTGATCCAGGTTTTTCTCAATCTCGTCAAGAATGCGGTGGAAGGCACAGAGAATGTAAAATCGCCTGAGGTTACCCTCACAACCGGGTTCCGGCCAGGAATTCATTTGTCTATTCCAGGTGCTGGTGGACGGATAGCGTTACCCATTGAATTGATCGTCAAGGACAATGGCACAGGCATTCCCGATGATATCAAGGAACATATCTTTGATCCTTTTGTAACCACCAAGACAAATGGAACGGGTCTTGGCCTTGCCCTTGTTTCGAAAATTGTGGGTGACCACGGCGGTATGATGGAATGCGAGTCCGATTCGAATGGTACAAGTTTTCGTATTCTGCTGCCGGTTTACAAATATCGCGATGATGAAGTTGCCAGATCAAAAGAGGATTGGGAAATAATCAAATGAGCAAGGGATTGGCGCTGATTGCTGATGACGATGCTGCCATCAGAACAGTTTTGAACCAGGCGCTGATGCGGGCCGGTTTTGAGGTTCGTGTGACATCCAACATTTCGACTTTGTGGCGTTGGGTCTCAGAAGGCGAGGGGGATGTTGTCATTACCGATGTTTCGATGCCTGATGGCAACGCATTCGATTTTTTGCCGAAAATGAAACGTAGCAGACCTGACCTTCCAGTAATCGTCATCAGCGCGCAAAATACTTTCATGACAGCTATCAAGGCATCCGAACGTGGCGCTTACGAATATCTGCCGAAGCCGTTCGACCTTCAGGAATTGATTGCTATTGCAGACAGGGCAGTCAGTGAACCAAAATCAGGACCACGCAAAACCGAACGCGATGAGCGGTTTCAGGAAATGCCGCTGGTTGGGCGTTCACCTGCAATGCAGGAAGTATACCGCATTCTTGCACGCCTCATGCAAACCGATCTTACCCTGCTGATCAGCGGCGAGTCAGGCACAGGCAAGGAACTTGTCGCGCGTGCGCTGCATGAGTACGGCAAAAGAAAGAATGGTCCATTCGTTGCCATCAACATGGCGGCTATACCCAAAGACCTAATCGAAAGCGAGTTGTTCGGGCACGAGAAAGGCGCTTTTACCGGTGCGCATTCCCGTTCATCCGGGCGGTTCGAACAGGCCGAGGGTGGCACATTGTTTCTCGATGAGATTGGTGACATGCCCATGGAAGCGCAGACGAGACTATTGCGCGTCTTGCAGCAGGGAGAATATACAACAGTCGGAGGAAGAACGCCGATCAAGACGGATGTTCGCATTGTTGCAGCCACCAACAAGGATTTGCGAACAGCGATCAATCAAGGCCTGTTTCGGGAAGATCTGTTTTTCCGGTTGAATGTTGTTCCCTTGAGATTGCCACCGCTTCGAGAACGCAGTGAGGATATTGCCGATCTGGTCGATCATTTTTTAACGATAAATGCCAAATCCGGCCTGGGTGAGAAAACAATACAAATCGCCGGCATTGAAATCATGCGACGCTATCCATGGCCTGGGAATGTTCGCGAACTGGAAAATCTCATTCTACGCCTCGCAGCACTTTATCCCCAGGATTCGATAAGTGGTGAGATTGTGCGACACGAATTGTCCTCTGGTGACTTTGAACAATCCACCAATGGAGCGCGGGGAAGGGAAAACGATATTTCACTCGCAACGGAAAACTGGCTCAGCGAATATTTTCAGAACTACAGGGACGGCAATGCTCCCGCCGGACTTTACCGAGAAGTCTTGAAGAGAATGGAAGTTCCCCTGATACTTGCCAGTCTTGCCTATACAAAAGGCAATCAGATAAAGGCAGCTGACCTTCTCGGCTTGAACCGCAATACGCTACGCAAGAAAATCAAGGAACTGGAAATCAAGTTCAACAAGATGGGTTGAACCACGCGGGTTCAGCCTCATTTTCCATATGCGTTAAATCCCGCTTCACGTTGACGAAGTGTTTCATTTTTGCCACAATATAGTGGCAGAAATGCAACTACATGTTTTCTGGCCAAGCCGAGCTTTTTGGCTGAAGTCGCGAACGAGCATTTTCGTGAGAGGGAAGCGGAAAATTGCAAAAGGCCGGGCGTTGGAGAATTCTGTGACAGCAAACGATCAAGAATTGTTGACTGCTTCGACACCGGTTCCGATGGCGGAAGCGAAACGTTCGCAAAATGCCGTCAGCGATTCGGATTCAACCGACGAAAAGGGTCGGGATGCTAATGGGCTGACTCGAAAACTGGGTCTGGTTACGGTCATTGCACTTTTCCTAACCGGACTCCTGACTTTTCTTATCCTCTTTGGGCTTACTCCATTGGCACCCAATGAGAATGTTGTGCGTTCAGCGCTACTCGCCAACTCTCTTCTCGCGCTTATTCTCGTTTCATTGATTGTCATGGAGGTACGGCGGTTATTGAGCTCTCGCCGGAAAGGACGCGCAGCTGCCCGGCTTCACATCCGCATCGTCGGGCTTTTCGCACTGGTAGCTGCCATACCAGCCATCATGGTTGCGATTGTTGCCAGTGTGACGCTCGATCTTGGACTTGACCGCTGGTTCGAACTGCGGACCAAAGAAATTGTTGAAGGATCAGTCAGCGTCGCCCAAGCCTATGTCGATGAGAGCGCGCGCGTACACGTAAATGCAACGGTCTCCATGGCGAATGAATTGGACCGTGCGCGGCGGCTCTATAGTCTCGATCGGCAGGGTTTCACAGAATTGATGAACCTGCAGACACGGGGCCGGGGCATGGTTGGTGCCCAGTTGTTACGTGAAGATGGTGAGGTGGTCATTACTGCCAAAGCAAGTGATGCGGTGGTGCTGCCTGTTGTACCGCCGGATTCACTGGAGGCTGCAAAATCAGGTGATGTTATATTCATTCCCCGAGGCCGAACTAACATTGTTGGTTCTGTGCTCAAGATGAGAGCAATTCCTGATGTTTTTCTCTACACGATCCGGCCACTGCGCGAGGATGTTTTGCTTTCGCTTCGACAGATGGAGGAGAATACCAACGAATATAATGAACTGGAACAAAGCAGGTTACCTGTCCAGTTAACGTTTGCAGTCCTTTATCTTGCGATGGCACTTATGATCCTCTTGGCAGCGATCTGGATGGGGATCAGTGTTGCCGACCGTTTTGTGCGTCCCATTCGCAGACTGATCAACGCGGCAGATGAAGTTTCTGACGGCAACCTGGATGTGTTTGTGGATACCAAGCACACCGAAGGTGATTTCAAGAACCTTGGTGACACTTTCAATACAATGACAAGCCAGTTGAAACAGCAACGTTCACAATTGCTGCAGGCCAACAGGGATATTGATGAGCGGGCACGCTTTACAGAAGCTGTACTTTCCGGGGTCAGCGCATCAGTGATCGGCGTTGATCAAAATGGCAAGATCAAGATTGCCAATTCGGCCACACAAACAGTTTTAGGCAGTCAGGTCAAACCGGACAACCAGATTGGTGATATTTTCCCGGAACTGGGGGCGGCACTGGAACGCGCCCGCATATCAGGAAAAGCGGAGTACCGAGAACAGATCAACACCCTAATTGATGGCCAATCAAGGACACTCAATGTTCAGGTTACGCAGGAGCGGGATGCCCAGTCTGACCATTCCTTTGTCATTACGATTGATGACATTACGGACCTGGTTGTTGCCCAACGCAGCACTGCCTGGTCGGATATCGCCAGACGCATTGCCCATGAAATAAAAAACCCGCTGACACCTATTCAACTTTCCGCAGAACGGATCAAGAAGCGTTACAGGAAATATATCACCGATGATTTCGAAGTGTTTGACCAGTGTACGGAAACCATTATCAGGCAGGTTGGCGATATTGGCAGAATGGTTGATGAGTTCTCTTCCTTTGCGAGAATGCCCAAGCCCGAAATGACGCTGGGAAATTTGTCAAAGACAATCCAGGAGGCCTTGTTTACTCAAAAGGTTGCCAATCCGCATATCACTTACGAACTTGATCTGGGTTCGGAAAAGAACATTGCCAAATTTGACGAGCGGCTGATGTCGCAGGCACTGATCAACATCATAAAAAATGCAGGTGAAGCAATTGATGCACTTCCCTCTGAAGAATTGGCCGAAGGCGAAGGAAAAATTCGTGTTGTGACAAGTCACAACCGCGACACGATTGTCATTGATGTAATCGACAACGGTAAGGGCCTGCCAGTCGAAGACCGACAAAAACTGCTGGAGCCATACACAACCACACGCCAGAAGGGAACCGGGTTGGGATTGGCCATCGTTCACAAGATCATGGAAGATCATGGCGGGACCATTGAACTTATGGATGCGCCTTCCGTTAAGGAAGGTGGCAAGGGAGCCATGATGCGTCTTCGTATCCCGCATTATACATATGAAGGATCACATGCAGAAGAAAGCGTAACGGAAGTGCCGGAACACCAAGGGCGTTTGGATGAACCGGAAATACCAACTATACAGCAAAAAGAGGCAACGTCCTGATGGCTTCAGATATTTTAGTGATTGATGACGAGAAAGATATCCGCGAACTGGTAGCGGGAATTCTTGAGGATGAGGGGCATGGAACGCGGATGGCGGCAGATAGCGACAGCGCTCTTGCCGCCATTGGCGAACGAAAGCCAAGCATGATATTTCTTGATATCTGGCTGCAAGGCTCCAAACTTGACGGCCTTGAGCTTCTGGAAGTTATCAAGAAAACTCACGCAGACTTACCGGTCGTGGTCATTTCCGGGCACGGTAATATCGAGACGGCAGTCGCCGCTATCAAGAATGGCGCCTATGATTACATCGAAAAACCTTTCAAGGTTGATCGGCTGTTGCTGGTTGCTGAACGCGCTCTTGAGACTTCAAAGCTGAAACGCCAGGTCCAGGAACTGCAGGAAAAAAGTTCTGACATGCCCGATTTGATAGGTACATCTCAGGCCATGTCCAGCCTTCGCCAAACGCTTGAACGGGTTGCCCCTACCAATAGCAGGATTTTGATCATAGGCGGATCAGGTTCAGGCAAGGAGATGGTTGCGCGTACAATCCACAATTTGTCCAATCGGAAAAAGGGACCGTTCGTTGTTCTCAACGCGGCGCAAATCACACCCGATCGCATGGAGCTGGAACTTTTTGGCAATGAGCAGAACGGCGCTGAAGGACGCAAGGTTGGTGTACTTGAAGAGGCTCATGGCGGAACGCTTTATATTGATGAAGTCGCAGATATGCCCAAGGATACGCAAAGTAAAATCCTGCGTGTTCTGGTCGAACAGCAATTTCAACGGGTAGGTGGGAACACCAAGGTAAAAGTCGATGTGAGGGTGCTGTCATCAACGTCGCAACATTTGGACAAGCTTATTGAGACAGGCGATTTTCGCGAAGACCTGTTTCATCGGTTGGCAGTGGTTCCGCTTGCGGTTCCCCCTTTGTCTGAACGACGCGAAGACGTTCCAATGTTGATTGACGCATTCATGGCGCAGATTTCCCGTCAATCTGGTATTCCCAGGTGCCGGATGGGAGATGACGCTATGGCGGTTTTGCAGGCGCACAATTGGCCCGGAAATGTACGCCAGTTGCGAAACAACATTGAGCGACTGATGATTCTCTCAAGGGTAGGGGAAGGGGATGTTATCACTGCGGATATGCTGCCGAGTGAAATCGGTGAAATGCTGCCATCTTTTGGTGGTGAAGAAACCGAACACTTGTTATCGCTGCCGTTGAAAGATGCGCGGGAACGCTTTGAGCGGGATTATCTTGCCGCTCAAGTAGGCAGATTTAGCGGAAATATCTCGCGCACCGCAGAATTTGTCGGTATGGAACGTTCTGCATTGCATCGGAAATTGAAGAGTCTCGGCTTGTTTGAAAAAAAGCGGGACAACGATGAAGCTGAGGAAGATTTTGCATGAAGTGTTTTGTTGATGGGCTGGCCGCTAAAAATCCGGGTGATGCATGAAGATAATTATATGTGGGGCCGGTCAGGTTGGTTACGGGATCGCCGAACGACTTGCCAAGGAAGGCAACGATGTTTCGGTAATTGACAGTTCCCCAGAGCTTATTCAAAACATTCAGGACAAGCTGGATGTTCGCGGATACCACGGCCACGGTTCACACCCCGATGTGCTTTCAGCAGCAGGTGCCGATCAGGCTGACATGATCATCGCCGTCACGTTGTATGACGAAGTGAATATGGTTGCCTGCCAGGTAGCACATTCGCTGTTTAATGTTCCAACCAAGATTGCCCGCATCAGAGCACAAAGCTATCGCCAGCCGCATTGGCAGAATCTGTTTGCACGTGAACATTTGCCAATTGATGTCATTATTTCACCGGAAGTTGAGGTAGGTGAGGTTATCTTGCGCCGAATTGCGCTACCAGGTGCCCGTGATATCGTGCCTTTCGCTGACGAGCAGGTAGCTATGTTGGCGATAGATTGTGACGAGGAATGCCCGGTTATTGATACGCCGCTCTCTCAATTGAGTGAATTGTTTCCCGATCTCAATGCAACAGTTGTTGGCATTTGGCGAAACGGTAAAATGATAGCTCCAAGGTCAGGGGACCAGATATTACTTGGTGATGTTGCCTATGTGATTTCCGAGCGCAGCCAAGCCCGGCGCACTTTGGGGATTTTTGGCAAAGAGCGCCCCGAGGCCAGCCGGATTGTTATCGCTGGCGGAGGCAATATCGGTTTGTATCTTGCCAAGCGCATCGAGGATTTGATGCCTTCGGCGAAAGTTCGGGTAATTGAGCGTTCGCGTGACGTGGCAATCAAGATGGCAGACGGGCTCACTCGAACAGTTATCCTTCATGGCAGCGCACTCGACGAACAATTGTTGGTGGAAGCGGGGATTGCCAACGCCGATCTGATGGTGTCGATCACAAATGATGACCAGGTAAACATTCTTTCAAGCGTCCTAGCCAAGAAGCTTGGCTGCTCTGCCAATTTGGCACTTCTCAACAATGCTGGATATCACGGGTTTACTAAATCGCTTGGAATTGACGATTACATCAATCCACGGTCAGTGACGATTTCACGTGTCTTGCAGCACGTTCGCCGAGGCAGAATACGTGGTGTCTATTCCATACAGAACGGCTCGGCAGAAATCATTGAAGCAGAGGCTCTGAGCACTTCGCCGCTGGTCGGTAAACCGTTGCGCGAACTTGAATTGCCATCGGGGGTGCGCATTGGTTCGATAATCCACGAAGGCAAAGTTACCCAACCGACCGGTGACGCGGTAATCAAGCCAACAGACAGGATTATCATGCTTGCCCTTTCCGAACGTGTGCGCCAGGTTGAGCAGATGTTCCGTGTCAGCCTTGAATACTTTTAGCAGCATGTCAGCTATTTCAGTATCTCCCAAAAGGTCTGAAACTTGATCGCGCTCATCCACTATCTTGCGCTTGTAGGCGTTTTTCTGAGTGTGTCGCTTGTGTTGCCCGCTTTGGTCGCTTTCGGAGGTTCGGACATACAAAACGGAATTTCCCTCATCATCTACACTTTGGTGGGTATTTTCTTGTTTGGCTCAGCGCTTACAGCTACTCGCGGACGCATTGTCTATCTTGACCGAACCAACACGATATATCTTGCCGTTGTTGCGTGGTTGTTTTTCCCCCTTGTTCTCGCGGTGCCATTGTCTGATTTGTTTCAAATCGGATACCTCGACGCGGTATTTGAAGCGGTTTCCGCCTTCACTACAAGTGCTGCCGACGGGATCAGCAATCTGGAAAAGGTGCCGCCATCTGCGGTTTTATTGAGGGCCATTTTACAGTGGTCTGGCGGGTTGGCCACAATTATAACCTTTGCTCTGTTTCTTGGCCCCATTAGGGCAGGCGGACTACCCCGTCCGCGCAGCAGTGTCGGGGAAGGTGTTGGGAGATCAACAACCGGTATCAATCGAGTTGCGCTGACCATGCTGCGTTATTTCTCACTTGCTTCCATGCTGTGTCTGTTATTGATTTTAATGACAGGCGTCGATGCATTTTCAGCGTTGGTACTCACCAGCACCGCTATGACAGCCGGTGGTTATATTCCGGCAGGCAAAACGATTTCAGAGTTAGGAAGTCCGTTGACCATGATCGTCATGGGAATATTCTTCATAACGGCCACAACTAACATTTTCTGGCAAAGAATGGTTTTGCGCTGGCAGGTTGCCAATCTAAAAGCCCATCGGGAAAGCTATTATCTCATTGCAGTAATCGCAGTTTTGACCCTCACACTATCACTCATCCTCATCAATGTTTCAGGGGGGCGCGGGTCCGGGTATGGACGCCTGTTCAGCGAAGCTTTTTTTAACGCAACGTCGCTTGTATCAACTTCCGGACTTCAAAGCAGACCTGGAGTTTTCGCACTGCTGAGCCCAGGTATTGTTATCCTGATCCTGTTGATGGGTGGAGGATGTTATTCGATGGCGGGCGGCATAAAATACTACCGTATCGGGGCCATGCTGGTTCATTCGGATAATGAACTGTCACGCCTGATCTACCCTAACTCGGTACCACGACAACATTTTGGTTCAGAACTTTACAGTCTAAGACTGATGAAATCGATCTGGACAATGTTTGTTTCGATGTTGGCAATATTGGTGTGTGGTGCGGTTTCGCTGGCTTTATCCGGTTTGAGTTTTCAGGCAAGTATAATCGCTGCTGTTGCCGCAATCACCAATGCGGGGCCAGCCTATTCGACAGACTGGGTTCCAAGTGGGACGCCGGGCTGGATTGCTTACTCAGACATGAATGTCGCGCAAAAAATGACACTTTGTATTGTGATGATTTTTGGCAGACTTGAGGTGATTGCATTGCTGGTTGCGCTTAACCCGTATTATTGGTTGAAGCGATAAAGCAATTGCGGATAAACTTTTGCTTGAGTAGAAGTCCCTGTCCGCCATATAAGTAAAAGCAGGACGCTGAACAGACTCAGAATTATGTCTCGACAACATAAAAGAAAATGAACACCGCAAGGTCGACGGGTGGGGGCGGAGTTCACAAGGCAGATGCGGAAAATAAATGGCCGAGAGACCCCAGAATCTTCAGGACGCGTTCCTGAACCAAGTTAGAAAACAAAAAATTCCACTGACAATTTTTCTGGTAAATGGTGTCAAATTGAATGGCATTGTGGGCTGGTTTGACAATTTCTGTGTGCTTTTGAAACGCGACGGAATTGCTCAATTGGTTTACAAACACGCGATATCAACCATCATGCCAGCAGGCCCCGTCAATTTGGGACCTGAAGACGACAGCGAGGCAAGCGATTGACCGAAA
The DNA here is from genome assembly GCA_041736675.1 of Salaquimonas sp. Taxonomy (GTDB): domain Bacteria; phylum Pseudomonadota; class Alphaproteobacteria; order Rhizobiales; family Rhizobiaceae; genus Salaquimonas. The sequence continues at coordinate 217,314 of JBGSTD010000009.1, read as the reverse complement.
TGGATGAAAGCAGCAAAAGCCGCTTTCAATGGTCGGAAGAGGAAGATCAAAAACCGGAGCGAGCAATCGTTCTCGTCCCTGATTTTCAGCGCCATAGCGATCAACCTGCCGTTCATCGCTCGATGGAAGCGCGGCTTGAAGAAGCAGTCGGACTGACTGCTGCAATCAATCTGGAAGTAGTACAAAAGGGCATTATTCCGCTAAAGGCTATCCGGCCTGCTACGCTGATTGGAACCGGCAAGGTCGATGAAATTGCTGGTATCATCAAAGCTGAGGAAATCGGCCTTGCCATTGTTGATCATTCACTTTCCCCCGTGCAGCAACGCAATCTTGAAAAAGCCTGGAACTGCAAGGTTCTTGACAGGACAGGGCTAATTCTCGAAATTTTTGGTGACCGTGCCCAAACAAAAGAGGGCCGTCTGCAGGTAGATCTTGCCCAATTGAATTATCAAAAAGGCCGACTTGTTCGCCAATGGACACACCTTGAACGCCAAAGGGGCGGGGCGGGGTTTATGGGTGGCCCTGGGGAAACGCAGATCGAGGCCGACCGACGGGAAATTCAGGCAAAGATACTGCGCCTTGAAAGTGATCTTGAAAAGGTACGCAAGACGCGACAACTTCATCGATCTCAGCGCAAGAAAGTTCCTCATCCGATCATTGCACTGGTCGGCTATACCAACGCGGGAAAATCCACCTTGTTCAACAAGTTGACAGGGGCAGGGGTGTTGGCAAAAGACATGCTTTTTGCCACTCTGGATCCGACCTTGAGACAACTTATTCTGCCAAAGGGAACCAAAACAATTATCTCGGACACGGTCGGATTTGTATCCAACCTGCCAACCGATCTTGTTGCCGCCTTTCGTGCTACACTCGAGGAAGTGATTGAGGCTGATCTGATTTTGCACGTACGCGATATTGCAGATCCAGATACTGCTGCGCAGGCAGAGGATGTTTACGCAATCCTGTCCCAATTGAGTATTGAAGATGACGGCCGCAAGGGCGTCGTTGAAGTGTGGAATAAAATAGACCTTTTGGAGACTGATGCACTGGAGGCAATTCGGGCTACAAAAACTTCAGATGAACCGCCGCTTCTGGTCTCCTCTGTGACAGGAGAGGGGATCGGTGCTCTTTTGGACATTGCAGAGCAGAAAATTGCTGGAACCGAGTCAAATATGGCAATTTTGCTTACACCTTCACAGATGGACAATATTTCGTGGATTTATCAAAATGTTTCCGTCCTCGATAGGGAAGACCGGGACAATGGCGATGTCTGGCTGAAAATCAAGGCCGCACCCGCGGTACGGGAAAAACTATCCAGATACCTAGCTGTACCAGACTAAAAATCCCTCAATTACCACCCTGAACTGCGTCGTTCTGCGCAACCAAATCATAGAATGCATTGGATGTACTAACAGCATCTGCAGTGTCTTTTGGCATGCCCCGGGCGATCATGCGCTGATACAATATTGTAGCATAACGGCTTTCGATTTCACGTGGCGGATCAACCGGCGCAATATCGGCCTTCACCTGAGCTGCTGATTGCGGGCATCCCTCAGCAATATTTCCGTTGGCTGTGCGGTTTTGAGCGGTCAATTGTGCAAGCACCGTGAAATAAATTGCGCATTCTGCCTCAACAAGCTGCACTTTGCGGACGTCATCCACATTGAGTGCCTCAGTCGCGGTCTGGCAGCCTGCAAGCAGCACAAACGCAGCTATAAAAATCCTCTGCATCATTTTTCCTCGTTCTTTGCTTCCTGCCAGAGAGCTTCCATCTGGATCAGGGATGCAGTTTCCATGGTTGCTCCACCGGACCCAATATGGCGTTCGATATAATTGAACCGCTGCCTGAATTTATGATTTGTGCTTCGGATGGCTGACTCGGGATCAATTTCAAGATGCCGCGCAAGATTGGCAATGGCAAAAAGAATATCGCCCATTTCATCCTTGAGGCGTGCCGTTGAACCTGTGGAAATTTCTGCTTCCAATTCATTGATCTCTTCTCGGATTTTATCGAGAACCGCCTTGGGATCATTCCAATCAAAACCGACTTTGGAGGCTTTCTGCTGAAGTTTGACGGCAACAGAAAGACCGGGCAGGGTGTTCGGCACATCACTCAACAATGAAATGCCATACTTTTTTGCTGGCAGGCCCTTTGCCTCGCGAATAGAAGCCGCTTCGGCTTTCTCTTCAGCCTTTATACGCTCCCAAGTGCCTTTCGCCATGCCGGAAGCAGAAAACTGGTCTGCAGTTACATCTTCTGTGCCGAAGACATGCGGATGACGACGGATCATTTTTGTTGTTATGCCTTCCACCACATCGCCGAAATCAAAGTCTCCGACTTCAGCAGCCATTTGTGCATGATAGACCGACTGCAAGAGCAAATCCCCGAGTTCGAGGCGCAGATCTTCCATATCACCGCGTTCAATTGCATCAGCAACCTCGTAGGCTTCCTCAATCGTGTATGGCGCAATAGTTGAAAAATTCTGCTCCAGATCCCACGGACAACCGGTCTTTGGCGCACGTAGGGCTGCCATTATTTCAAGAAGTCTGGATATGTCGCGGGAAGGGGTCATGGATTGGATATAACACTGCAGCTAACGCCAAAATAGCCGTCTTCAAAGAGCTATCCACAGAGGTTTACAGATAGCAAATGTGGCGTGAACTTTTGAATGGATTAATCCCCGCTGAAACCCTTTACAGGGCGGTCCTTGGTATAATGTTGCTTCAATTTGAAAGGAGGTAACCAGGATTCACGGCGCGATGTCCAGATTTCATAGGTTGGCATCAGTTGGTCTGTAAAGTCCAGAGAGCCAAGATTAACCTCGATTTCGTCTCCTGTTCGAGAATATACGGATGATCCACATCCTGGACAAAAATGCCGTCCAAGGTAGGATTGGGTTTCACCCCTAATCTCGACCGCCTCAGCCGGAAAAATCGCCGAAGCGTGGAAAAGCGCCCCATGATGTTTTCTGCAATCAAGACAGTGGCAGATGCCTACACGCAATGGACTGCCCGAGGTAACCAGCCTTACTTTGCCGCAGAGGCAGCCACCGGTAAAATGATCCATTTCTCGTCTCCACCACCAATTTCTGATGACCAGAATAGTCCATGTTTCGCCGAATTTGCAAATATGACGCTGGGTGAGGGCGCCCATAAAGCAGGCCGGTCAGCTATTTTGTTTCACCATTTAAAGAAGCCAGCGCTTATGGAGAACACTTTTGGGGAACAATGCTTGTTTGGTGACTTGGCTCATCACAAAACTGTGGTTGGCCTTAAACAAACATTTGAGGGATAAAATCATAAATCTCTCTTTGAAAGGGCAAAAGATGCGCGCTTCATTTTCGATACTGTTGCTATCACTCATGGTCAACATGACATCTTTGGAAGCCTTTTCTGCCACCCACCAAACATCTACCGTGGAAGATCGTGAAGGTTGGGTCGTAACAAAAACCGGACTTTCCTATGACGATCTTATTGCCAAACTCGAGGCATCAATATCCAGTGAAAAGATGGGGCTGGTAACTCAGGCAAGCGCATCCAGCGGCGCTTCCTCGCGAGGCGTCACAATTCCCGGCAACCGCGTAGTCGGGGTATTTCGAAATGATTTTGCTGTTAGAATGCTGGAGGCAAGCGTTGCAGCTGGCATAGAGGCTCCGATCCGTTTTTATATAACCGCCAATCCGGACAATACCGCGACTCTAACTTACAAGAAACCAAGTTTCGTTTTTGAACCCTATATGAGTGAAGGTGGTGAAGCGCTCAAGGCACTCGCCAGTGAACTCGATGTGATATTCGAAAAGATAAATGCAGGTGCAGTCAAATAGGCCGTGACGCAATTTGAAACAGGGCATAGGAATTTACGTCGGCACAAACGTTTATTTGAACTACGTTAAGCTGAAGTCAAATTGATATCAATTCAAGTCGCATAATATATATTATGGAACCAAATAGGAGCATTCAAGGCTGGCATAGGCCGATATCTGATTTTATCATCACTTTAATATAGAATGATAACCCTCTGAAATTATAGACTATAATTTGCTATGTGTTCATTCCTCCTTCTCTTTATCCGAATACACATCCTTAAGGAACGGTCTGTATAATGGGTCAAATGTAATCCTTCTTGTTTTGCGTATGGGTGCATTGAAATGGCAATAAGTTGTTCGAGCGCAGTGCGACTTGCGGTATGCGCATCATTCACCGTAACCGCAAGTCCGACGATAGCCAAAGCCGCGATGTTTGAGGTCAGGCTTGATCGTCAAGCTGAGGCCATTTCATCGCCAGTAAAAGAAGCCTCCGGGAGCCGCGGACCGCTATGGGTCAATGTATCGCTGGACGATCAATCGTTGAGATTGTTTGACGGCACCAATGTTATTGAACAATCAAACATTTCCAGTGGTAAATCCGGCCACGATACTCCAACCGGTGTTTTTTCCATACTCGGCAAGAAGAAGTATCACGAATCCAACATTTATTCATCTGCACCAATGCCATACATGCAGCGATTAACCTGGTCAGGCATAGCCTTGCATGAATCAGGTTCTGTACCGCCATTTCCTGCATCCCATGGCTGCGTGCGTTTGCCGGAGGGTTTCGCCAGCACTTTATACAAGCTCACTCCGCATGGTACCCATGTGATAATTTCCAACGAAGCCGTTTACCCGGGCAGGGTGGACCACCCTTCCCTGTTTCAGCCCGCAAATACCAATTACTTGCCGAAAACTTTACCAATGGTATTGCGGCCTAGTGTTGTTGATCCTTTGCCAACTGGCGGTATTGAACCGGTAAAATTACCAGACATTACAGAACCGGATTTTAAGTCTGGGCCGTTGCGTATTTATGTAACCCGTACGACTGGAAAAGGAAAAATCGCCCATCTGCAAAGAATGCTCAGCAAACTAAACTTCTATTCAGGGGAAAAGGATGGAATTTTTGGTAAAGCCACCATCCAGTCGCTAAAGGCGTTTCAAAAAGCCCACTCAATAGGGATTACCGGAAAGATTTCTGATGAGACAATTGAGCGTCTTCAGATTCTTTCCGGACTTGGTGACGAACCTGCAGCAATGATTTATGTCCGTCAGAACCGCGCGCAGGTGTTTGAAATGCCGGTAGAACTCAAGGATCCAGACAAGCCGCTTGGCACGCATTTGCTGCTGTCAACCGCTCACACATCAACTTCAACCGGATGGATCGCCGTCAATATTGCCTCGCGAATTCCAGCGAGCATTCTGCGTTCAAACAGAATGGATGATGCTCTTAAAGGTGTCCGTCTCAAGGGCGACAGTATAGATATTCTTGACAGGATCATCATACCGCAGGAAGCCCGTGAATTCATTGAAGCGCGACTGGGAGAAGGCAGCAGCTACGCCATTTCCGACAATGGTATGGGAACCGAAACCGGGGACGGGACTGATTTTATTGTCCAGACATTTTAACGGTAGAGCATGATGTCAATCAGCGCCCTACCCGGTTTGTCAAAGCAGTTTGCGTTCCATATGAGCCAGAATTGCATCGGCAGTTTCCACGTTCAGCGCCAAGGCTGTATCATAATGGACTGCAAGTCGCAGAAGCGATTTTACGTCGACATCGTGGGGAAGCGCTGACAACGGGTCTATAAAAAAGATAAGGCAGTCCAGTTTGCCTTCTGCTATCAGTGCTCCCAATTGGGCATCACCGCCCAATGGACCACTCTTGAGCCGCCTGATTTTCAGACCCAGGTGATTTGTCAACAGGCCGCCGGTTGTTCCGGTCGCAAGCAGCTTGTAGTTTTTCAATTGTTCGCAATGCTTCCTGGCCCATTCGATCATTTTTGGCTTCATGCCATCATGGGCAACAAGTGCAAGTCGATAGCTGTCATTTTCCTTGCGGTTTTTCATCCTGCGGACTCCATCTCGATTACCAAACCATCAAAAGCCGGTTCAACATGCGCCGGGGTCTCATTCAACACCGTTTCATAGTCGAGCGGAATATGCATGTGGGTCAGGATGGCGCGTTTTGGAGTGAGGCGCTCAATCCATTTAAGCGCCTGGGCGAGAGAGAAATGGCTGATGTGTTCCCGGTACTGTAGTGCATCTACTATCCAGACATCCAGATCTTCAAGCATTTTAGCGCTTTGCAGGGACAGATCACTAACATCGGAGGAATAACAGAATGTGCCAATGCGAAAAGCGAGCGAGTGGATGGGTCCATGGCTCTGTTTGATCGGCAATATGTCGATTGGGCCGCCCGGCCCGTCCACGGTAAATTTCTCACCCGCGTTGATCTCATGGGATTTGCAAATCGGCGGATACATCGATCCTTCGGCCGCTATGAAACAATAGCTGAAACTCTGGTGCAAATGATCCAGGGTTGGCCGGTCGGCATAAACAGGCATGCGTGAACGTTGCAGCAGAACATACTGGCGAAGATCGTCAATGCCGTGAACATGGTCAGCGTGAGGATGTGTGTAGAGTACCGCATCAAGGCTTTGCACACCGGCGGCAAGCATCTGCTGGCGGAAATCAGGACTGGTGTCTATAACGATTGTAGTAACTCCGCCAGGTCCGAATTTCTCCACCAGCAGTGAGCAGCGCAACCTTGTGTTTTTCGGGTTCTTCGGATCACATGCGCCCCAATCTCCGTGAATCCGCGGAACTCCCGGCGATGATCCGCACCCCAAAACCGTAAAACGCATTTGATCGGCAGGTTTCATCAAAGCCCGACTTTCGGACGGGGCACCTTGGCAAATAGGCGAAAGAAATTATCCGAGGTAATCTGTCGCATTTCAGCATCGCTCACGCCCATTACTTCAGCCAGTTTGGCACAAGTGTGAGCAACGTAGGAGGGTTCGTTGCGCTTGCCACGATATGGCAGAGGGGCAAGATAAGGTGCATCTGTTTCCACCAGCAAACGATCTATTGGCGTTTGGCTGGCGATCTCGCGCAGCTCCTCTGAACGATTGAAAGTCAGAATCCCGGAAAAGGATACATAAAGGCCCAGTTCAACGCCGCGCCGCATCAATTCGGCACCTGAAGAAAAGCAATGAAGAAGTGCGGGAAATGCTCCCTTTCCTGCCTCGTCTTCAAGAATTGCAATCATATCCTGATCAGCATCGCGGGAATGGATTACCAGCGGCAAGCCAGTACGTCTGGCGGCATCAATATGGACTCGAAGACTTTGTGCTTGCGCCGCCGCATGATCGCGTTTGTAGAAATAGTCCAGGCCCGCCTCCCCTATGGCGACCACCTTGGGATGATCAGTCAATGTAACCAGCTCCTCGACTGTCACGTCCAGTTCCTCATGGGAATTGTGCGGATGGGTGCCGACCGAACAATAGATATTACTAAAACGTTCGGCGACCGCCAACACCTGCGGAAACTTTGCAACACGGGTGCAGATCGTCACCATACGGCCAATGCCTGCAGCTTCCGCCCTGCCAACAATTTCAGGCAATTCTTCGGCAAAATCAGGAAAATCGAGGTGGCAATGGGAATCGATCAGCATGATTAAATGCTTTCTGCCTCCACGTGCCTTGGAAATATTCCGGTTGGCGCCAGCAGTTCCTTACCTGCCGTTAGAGCATGATCAGAATTCAACACAGCAAAATTCCTGTCTTTTTCATCAACGGCCAACAGGTTGAGCATTTTTGCACAACTTTGCGGCATCACAGGTATTGCGGCGATGGCACAAACTCGGACCACTTCGGCCGTCACCCACAAGACGGTTGCCATGCGCTGCGGGTCGGTCTTTTTCAGCCCCCAAGGTGCCTGGGTATCGATATACTGGTTGGCATTTTGCAAGACAGACCAGATCACATCCAGATATTTGTGGATTTGTTGGACCTCCATATAGCCGCGCGCTTCTTCGAGAATGCCATATGCCTGACCGAGCAATACGTGGTCATCAGCAGTTAGCGTCCCGCACTCAGGCACCCTGCCCTCACAATTTTTTGCAATCATTGACAGCGAGCGTTGAGCCAGATTGCCAAAATTATTGGCAAGGTCGGCATTGATGCGTGTTGCAATAGCCTCCGGGCTGTACATGCCGTCATTACCGAAAGGCACTTCACGCATGAAGAAATAACGCACTTGATCAAGGCCGTAATGCTTTATCAAGCCAAAAGGGTCGACCACATTACCGACCGATTTTGACATTTTCTCACCCTTGTTGTTGAGAAAACCATGGGCATAAACGCGCTTTGGAAGCGGAAGACCCGCCGACATCAAAAAGGCCGGCCAATAAACTGCGTGAAAACGGATAATGTCCTTGCCGATCATGTGAACATCTGCAGGCCAGAATTTGGATTTGGGGCCACCGTTTGGCCAGTCAGTTGCTGTAATGTAATTGGTCAGAGCATCCACCCAGACATACATCACATGGTCCTTGTTCCCCGGCACAGGAACGCCCCAATCGAACGTGGTGCGTGAAATAGAGAGATCGCGCAGACCGCCCTTGACGAAACTCAGCACTTCGTTTCGGCGTGTATCAGGGCCGATAAAATCGGCATTCTCCTCGTAGTGCGAAAGGAGCCTTTCACCATAAGATGAGAGCCTGAAATAATAACTTTCCTCTTCGACCCACTCGACAGGTGATCCAAGCGGCTCGCGTCGCACACCTTCATCGTCGACAGTGGTTTCATCTTCTGCAAAGAAAGCTTCCTGACGAACCGAGTACCAACCGCCGTAAGTATCCAGATAGATATCGCCATTTGCTTCCATCCGTTTCCAGATTTCCTGGCAGGCAAGACGGTGACGTTCTTCTGTCGTTCGAATGAAATCATCGTTCGAGCAATTGAGAGATTCAACCATGTGGCGGAAAACGGCCGAGTTCTTGTCGGCAAGCTCGAGCGGAGTGATGCCTTCCTTCTCTGCGGTTTGCTGCATCTTTTGCCCGTGTTCGTCAGTGCCAGTCAAAAACATCACCTCTTTGCCGTCCAGCCGTTGAAAACGGGCAAGGACATCAGTCGCAATTGCCGTGTAGGCATGACCAATATGAGGAACACCGTTGGGGTAGAAAATCGGCGTTGTGATATAGAATGTGTCTTGCGTCATGAAATTGCGAATTCTCTTTTGATCGTGCATTGAGCGGATAGGAAAGGAAATAAGCCGACACAAGTGGTTTGTCGACAGCTTTGTTGGCTATTTAAGACGGATTTGGCAGGGCTTTTTGGATTTAAGCTCCGCGCAAGTCGGCGTACAGATCGAGGATCACCTGTTTTTTGTCCATGTTCCAGGTCTCGGCGCGCATATTGGCTTCGCGAGTCTTGTACCAAAGGCTCGCCCAATTCGAAAGTCTGTTCATGGCAATCTGGTCATTGGACGAAAGATCTCGAATGCGAGTGTCCATGTGATCATAAATCAGGTCCATAAACAGCGAGTATTCGCTGGATTTCGACGCAGGCGCAAGTTGGCCCGCCAAACGGTGCAGATTACCGATGTCCGATTTTTGGCTGGATACAATTTCCAAGAATTGGACAAATATTTCAAGAACGCCACTATCGGCCAAAAGCAACGCCCGGCGCGCTGAACCTTTTGCATGGGTAATAAGATGTGCTAGTTCCTCCAGCGGCAAATCTGCGGTCAGAGGCTGTTTCCTCAAAATTTCCAGCAGCTCACCGTCTCCCAGCGGCTTGAGCGGCAAGACCTGGCAGCGAGAACGAATAGTTGCCAACAATCCGCGCGGCGAATGAGCAAGCACAAAGAAGATTGTACGCGGTGGCGGCTCTTCCAGTATTTTAAGCAGTGCATTTGCGGCGTTGTTGTTCATGTCGTCAGCAGGGTCAACAAGGACTATCCGCCAGGCATCTGCTCCGCTTGCCATATGCAAAAAAGATGCGGTTTTACGGATCTCGTCAACAGTAATTTGTGTTTTGAATTTTTTTGCCTTCTGGTCCCATGGCTTTCTCAAAACAAGAATATTTGGATGCGCGCCCTTTGATGCCTGTGAAAAAATACGGTCATCAGCATCTGCCAACTTTTCCGGTGCATTTGCAGCATCGGGAAAACGCAGCATATGTTCAGCAAAACGCATGGCCAGGGTTGCCTTTCCAATCCCTTTGGGGCCGGAAAGGAGCCAGGCATGGTGTAAACGATTGTTTTTGTAATTTTGCAGCAAGGTTCCCAGTGCCGCCTCATGCCCGATCAACGCCTGCGTCTGCGATGGTGGTGTAACGCCCTCCAGATCATCCCATGCGCTGGGCACGTAACTTTCTTCCATCACGACAGATCCGCCGCTTTTTCGCGTGCCTGACGTTTTACCGTCAATTTCTTTTGTGATAGCGGACGGCGTTCTTCCGCAAGCTTGACAGGAGCCGGATCCGGCTTTGCTTCCAGTCCTTTCAAACGAGGTTCAAGCACAGTCCAAATCCGTTCAAAGACCTGTTCCGGCGAGCCAGTTCCATCGATCACTTTGCAACGTTCCGGCTCTTCGTGGGCAATCTTCAAATAAGCAGCCCTGCGCATTTTCTGCAGCTTTATCGATTCCTTTTCGAAGCGGTCAGGCGCATCGCCCGAATTTCGTCTTGCGAAGGCCCGCCTCATCCCCTCTTCTGGATCAAGATCAATAATGAGGGTAAGGTCAGGCCATGTGTCGCCACAAGCTATCACTTCCAATCGGCGAACAAATTCGGGATCAACTTTTCCGCTGACACCTTGATAAACCCTTGTGGAATCGAAAAACCTGTCGCTGATAACAATTTTACCTGCGTCAAGTCCGGGCCTGATAACGGTATCGACATGGTCGGCCCTTGAAGCTGAAAAAAGTATAGCCTCCATTTCCGGACCAAAGGATTCGGCTGCTCCTGAAAGCAGTACGTGGCGAACCGCTTCTGCGCCAGGCGATCCACCAGGCTCCCTGCTGGTGACTACAGAATAACCCAACTCTGACAATCGTTGCCTGAGCATTGTCATCTGACTGCTTTTGCCAGCACCCTCTCCGCCTTCAAGGGTAATGAACAGGCCGTGCGACACTTCACTCGGCTTGGATTTTACCTGCGAAAGTCTGTTCGAAGCAGGCTTGTTAACTGTTTTGGACTGTTTGGCCATTCCTACCTTACCCAGTAAACCTGTGGTCAGCTTAACTGGGAATCCACGAGGTCAGTAGCTCTTTGATCGCATCAGTTGCCCGGCGTTGTATACTGCCTTTTTCGACCGGATCCATAGCATAAAGAGGTGTTTCCTGACTTAATGTTTCACCGATCCAAATCTTCAATCTGGCGATCTCGTCGCCCTTTTGGACCGGAGGCTTGAGCGGATAATTGTAGGCAATACGAACGCGCAGTTTGTCGCGGTTTCCTACCGGCAGGTAAATTTCTATCGGGCCGTTCCCGGTGACATCAACTGTGGATAATTCGCCGCCATATACAGGAACTGATCCCACGACCTGCATCGCGTCAAAAAGAGTTAGTCGTTCGAATGCCCTGAATCCCCAATCCAGTATCTTGCGGGCTTCTTCTCCGCGCTCCTTCATGGATTGCATCCCGCTCAATACCGTAATCAATCGTTGGCCTTCATTGACTGCCGATCCGACAATCGCGTATCCGGATGCCTCAGTGAAACCGGTCTTCATGCCATCTGCGCCAATATCCATAGACAAAAGCGGATTTCGGTTAGACTGCTTGATCCCGTTCCATTCGAACTCAGTTTGCGAGTAATATTTGTAATATTCAGGATATGTCTTGATCATGTGTTGTGCGAGCTTGGCCAGATCGACAAGCGTCACAACCTGCCGCTCATCAGGTAAACCCGTGGAATTTGTAAAAAAGGAATTGGTCAATCCAATTTTTCGGGCACGTTCGTTCATTAAATTGGCAAAGGTTTCTTCTGTACCGGCCAAGCCTTCTGCAATGATAATACAGGCATCGTTGGCTGATTGGATGATGACGCCCTGAATCAGACTTTCGAGCGCAATGTCGGAGTTCAATTTGGCAAACATGGTGGAACCGCCAGAATTGGTCCCGCCTTTTCGCCATGCGTTTTCGCTTACAAAAAAGGTATCATCAAGTTTGAGATTGCCCTGCTTCAAACGATCAAAAACCACCTCCATCGTCATTAACTTGGCCAATGAAGCTGGTGGAATCTTTGTATTTTCTTCCTTGGCAAAAAGGATTGTTCCGGTATCCGCATCAAGCAAGATTGCCTGCGGCGCCTTCGTTTCAAAACTTTGTGCAAATCCTGCTTGTGGAAACATGACAAAAAAGCAAGCAAACAAAACTGCCAATAGAAAGGAAGACAGAGACACAACACCAGTTTCTGATGCTGCATGATTAATTTTCGACATGTAGCGATCCTGCAAATTTATTCTCTGGCCCCTCAATTACATTAGAGCCACTACACCTTTGGTTCAAGGCTTAGAGGTGCATTACCAATAATAATAGAGGAAAAGTTACGCTTAGTAAATTTCGGCTGAATACAAACCAATTGACCGGAGATAAGATAACACCTGATTGGCTTGGCGTTCCTCTGTTTTGAGCGTTATCTGATGGGTTATAGTATCCACGCTGATGACTCCAGCTTCGCTCAATAATTGCTCAAGCAACTGTTGACCTGCCCTGTCCGAAACAATGCCAATCCCTATTTCCACAGGTTTTGATGCAAATTCACCCTGATAGGCGCTTGGCACATCGAAATAATGATAGGCAATCGTATCCAGCTTTATTTGCTCTTCCCAATATGCCATTGGCCTGGGAGTTGAACCAATGATCGGATTTGTTGGTGCTGGTCTGTAAATTACCTGTTCAACATTGTTGATCAGGTCGCTGCTTGAGCCATTCTTTGCCAAGGGTACGCCCTCAAACAGGGTAGGTCTCTCCGTTGGGATTGGAATGCCTCCTGCCAGGCTTGTGGCTGAAGCGAACTGGCTTTCAATTGCAGCAGTTGGTCCGGCAATTATCGGCTGTTCCGCCATTGCAATCATTGTTCCGGTTCCGGCATCATTTGTACCGTCAAATCCGGAACCTGCCGGATCACGGTATGATGCAAGCAGGATGTTTTCATCAAGACCATCCAATTGTGCCTTGCCGGCATATTCAACGCGAACTTTTGCCAAGCCCTTTCTGTCATAGCCCAACAGTTTCGCTGCTTGCGCGGACAAGTCAATAACCCGCCCATGCGCGTATGGTCCGCGATCATTAACTCGAACAACTATTTGGCGGCCATTTTCAAGATTTGTAACTTTGGCATAACTAGGCAATGGAAGTGTCGGATGCGCTGCCGAAATACCGAACTGGTCATAAATTTCGCCATTAGCCGTTAATCGTCCATGAAAATTCGGTCCGTACCAGGAAGCGAGACCAACCTGATTCAAACCCGCATCCTCTTTGGGCGTATACCAGCGTCCTGCAATTTTATAGGGTTTGCCTATCTGAAAACGCCCGCCACCTTTTCGGGGGCGCTTTTCAGTCGACATTCTCGGACTACCGGCAACACCGTATTCCTTTGATGAGAATTTGGTCCTTTCGTTAATGTGGGAATTGCTGGTATCTGTTGTTTTTGATTTTGGCTGGGGTCTAGGACCTGCACACCCGACAATAGCTATAGCCGTCAATCCAAGAATGAGTGCAATGCCCTTTCTTTTATTGCGTCTGCGGACAAAGGAAAATGTTGCACCTGAAACCTGAACCATGAAAAACTCTGAAATTTCCGGCATGATAGCCGCCCTATTGCACGCACTATTTTAGAATTGCGTTCGGATTTTGGCCTGACGACATAAAAATGATTGCCCATTGTCATACATTTCAATTGCCGAATAGTTAAGACTTTAACGATTGCAACTGCCACACGACCCTCCCAGGATCAACGGCAGTAACAGACAGATCACGAAATCATGAACAAGACTTAATAATCAGGCGGTTCAATTCGCGAAATTCATCCCTATCTAAAGGTTTGCTGCAGGTTCTGGCAACCCATGCAGCAAATCTTGAAATGGAGATTTGAAATGTCACTTATTGTTGTATCCTTTCTGGTTCTGGCCAGTCTGGCGGTTATACTGGGTGCACTCACACTGGTAGAAGACGAAAAAAGAGTTGAAGCGTTTCGGGAATGTGTGAAAGTCCATGAGGTGAACTGCTTGCGCTGACTTTTAGGTACCTTTTGTAAAAAAGCCCAACACATCAAAGATGGTTGGGCTTTTTTCTTTTAACTTCATATGATTAAACTACTCAGATGAACTATCGTCTGAAATATCTGAAGCGACATCATTTGCTGCTGCTGCTCCATCCGGCACGCTGTCAGCTATTCCGGGCGCCAGTTCAGCGACTTCATCTTCAGGCTCACTGATCCGCTCCACTGAGACAACCTTTTCGTCTTTTGCAGTTTTGAACACAGTCACCCCCTGGGTTGAGCGCCTTGCTTGGCGAATACCCGCCACCGGACAACGGATCAACTGGCCTCCGTCTGTAACAAGCATGATCTGGTCTTCTAATTCCACAGGGAAAGCGGAAATCAAGTTGCCGTTGCGTTCATTGACCACCATGGCCGAGATGCCTTTGCCGCCACGACCTGACACACGGTACTCGTGGCTCGAAGTCCGTTTGCCAAAACCGTTGTTGGAAAGCGTCAAAATGAACTGTTCAGCCTCAGCCAGTTCTTGATACCGTTGTTCGGATAGGACCAGGCCAGCATCCTCTTCCTCGGATTCAACAACAGGCTCCAGGATTTCTCCGGACACAGCCGCAAGTTCGGCGCGGCGGCGTTTGAGATAGGCTGTCCGCTCCCAAGGCTCAGCTTTTGATGGATTGAGTATGCTCATGGAGATTACTTCATCGCCTGAAGCCAAATTGACACCACGCACACCGACCGAATTGCGGCCTGTGAAGACCCGGATATCCGTTACGGGGAAGCGAATAGCCTGCCCCTTGCCTGTGGTCAAAAGAACCGTTGCTTCTTCGACGCAGGTATCAACACCGACAATCCCATCACCCTCGTCCAGTTTCATCGCAATTTTGCCATTGCGATTGACCTGGACGAAATCAGACAACTTGTTCCGGCGCACAGTTCCGCGCGTCGTTGCAAACATGATATCGAGATTATCCCAGCTTTCCTCATTCTCCGGCAGTGGCATGATAGTGGTGATCCGCTCGCCCTGTTCCAGCGGCAGAATATTGATGAGCGCCTTGCCTTTGGCTTGCGGAGCGGAAAGTGGAAGTTTCCAAACCTTCAACTTGTATACAATTCCCTTGGAAGAAAAGAATAATATAGGCGTATGTGTATTGGCAACGAAAAGGCGGGTAACGAAGTCCTCGTATTTGGTTGACATTCCCGAACGGCCTTTGCCGCCGCGTCTTTGAGCGCGATAGGTATCAAGTGGCACCCGCTTGATGTAACCGGCATGAGATACTGTGACTACCATTTCTTCGCGGGCAATCAGATCCTCGTCTTCCATGTCGAAACCGCCGTCGACGATCTGGGATCGGCGAGGTGTTGAAAACTCGTCACGAACTGCAATCAGCTCATCTTTTATGATGGTCATGACCCTTGTGCGCGAGGATAGAATATCAAGATAATCCTTGATTTCCTCGCCAATCTTGTGGAGTTCGTCTGATATCTCGTCGCGGCCAAGAGCTGTCAGGCGTTGCAGGCGAAGGTCAAGAATGGCTCGAGCCTGTTCCTCAGACAGATAATAGGTATTGTCCTCATTCAGCTTGTGACGCGGATCATCAATCAGTTGCACCAGCAAGGCGATGTCACTGGCATCCCAGCGTCGTTCCATCAATTGCGTACGGGCAGTCGCGGGATCAGGAGCGCTTCGGATAAGTTTGATAACTTCGTCAATATTGGCAACGGCAATCGCCAGACCCACCAAGACGTGTGCGCGCACTCTCGCCTTGTTGAGAAGGAATTTGGTACGACGGGTAACGACCTCCTCACGAAACGCAACAAAGGCGCGCAGCAGATCGAGCAAGTTCAGTTGCTCAGGTTTACCTCCATTGAGCGCAACCATATTGCAGCCAAAAGAGGTTTGCAGCGGTGTGAAGCGGTAAAGCTGGTTCAAGACCACATCAGGAACTGCATCGCGCTTCAATTCAATCACCACACGATAACCGGTACGGTCTGATTCATCGCGAATGTCCGAAATGCCTTCAAGACGCTTGTCACGAACCAGCTCGGCAATCTTTTCGATCATTGATGCCTTGTTGACCTGATAAGGCACTTCGCTAACGATAATTGCCTGACGTTCCCCGCGAATGGTCTCAATGTCGACCTTACCGCGCATCAGGACCGAACCGCGACCAGTTTCGTATGCAGAGCGGATGCCGCTTCTGCCCATGATCAGTCCACCGGTCGGGAAATCCGGCCCGGGAATAATCTCCATGATGGATGGCAAATCGATAGCCGGATTTTCAATCAGGGCAACACAGCCGTCGATGACTTCACCCAGATTATGCGGCGGAATATTTGTCGCCATACCAACGGCAATGCCGCCTGCACCATTGACAAGAAGGTTGGGAAAGCGCGCAGGAATGACTACCGGTTCGCGCTCGGAATTGTCATAGTTATCCTGGAAATCTACAGTATCCTTGTCAATATCGCTCAAAAGTTCATGCGCAACCTTGGCCAAACGCGACTCGGTGTATCGCATGGCGGCAGCCTTGTCGCCGTCGATTGAACCGAAGTTACCCTGCCCGTCGACCAACGGAACACGAAGCGAGAAGTCTTGCGCCATTCGGACCATGGAATCGTAAATTGCTGTGTCACCGTGAGGGTGATATTTACCGATCACATCACCGACGATGCGCGCTGACTTGCGGTACGGCTTGTTCCAGTCGTAACCGTTTTCATGCATTGAATATAAAATGCGCCGGTGAACCGGCTTCAACCCGTCACGAACGTCCGGCAAAGCACGGCTCACAATTACGCTCATTGCATAATCAAGATAAGATCGGCTCATCTCCTCGATGATCGAAATCGGCTTGATGGAGGAATTTCCGCCGCCGCTATTTTCCGGTTCGTTCGGCCTGTTTGTTTCGTCTGACAAGAGATTACCCCGTATGGTCTGAATTTGAAGCAGAGTTATAGCAGATTTGGCCTAGAAAACCAAATTTTCAGGCAACTAAAATTCAAATTTAATTCTTATAATTCAATAGTTTAAAATGAGATTATACCGAAAATTCGGTTTTACCGGAGAAATCTCGTCTATTTGCCTAATTCAAGTAGAATCGCGGAGGAATCGTCGCTCTGCTTGTATCTCGGAAAGCGTTCTGCATGAGGGTCCATTTCACGCTCGATCTTGCGAATTTCGCAATTAATTTCCAACAATCCCCGGCTTTTAGCGATTTCAAATAGACTCGCCTCATCGAAATGTCCGTATCCATCCACAATGGCTGAAAAGCCATCAGACATAAGCAAAATAGATCTTATTTCGCCAGCCGGCAAAGCAACTGTAAAAACATGGTCTGCGGCTTCAGGAACAAGGCCGAGTGTCCAAACACCGCTTTGGGCAGTGTTCAGAATTTCCCTTTTTCTGCGAAGGGAAGCAATTACTTCCGGCGTGCGAATTGCTTCTCCATCACTTCCGGAACGCTGCTGCAAATCCCTTGCTGCCTCAGAGCTTTCCCTGCTTTTGTTAAAAGGTAGGGCTGAGAACCTGTCGATGAAACCATCAGACATTTCAACCAAAGCAGTGCAGTCACCAAGACCGGAGAGCTCAATCACACCACCTTGGGACCGCGCCATTATGAAGCTGGAACTTGGCCACGAATACTTCGGAGTTGTCTCTTTGGGATGATTGCCGAAGATAATGGAGGTTGCGTGGAGATTTATTTCGCGAACCAGTTCACGAACCGGGTCTTCGGCCCGCGCGCCAAGGAAATGCTCTACTGCCAATTTGGCAATCCACTGGGCATCACTGTCATCTGCGTTGACCAACCGCTTGTCTGAAAGACCTGTTGCGCCATCAGCGACGATGGCAACTCGCTTGTCAAACCCAATCCAGTCATCATTGGCCTTGGTGTTGTCAGGACTTCCGCCATCGCGTATGTGATCAAGGATATTGAAGTTTTTCAATGTCCGGTCTCCTGTTGAATCGAGATTCGCCATGCTTAGTTATGACACAATCCTGAATGCCTTTGTTACCCTGTTTGTGACCGTTGATCCGGTTGGCAATGCGCCGCTTTTTCTGGGCTTGACGGTAGGTATGGCTGCCGCTGACCGCAGGGCAGTTGCTTTGCGCGGGACAATAATTGCATTTCTGATCATGACCCTGTTTGCCTTGACCGGGACAAAAATACTGGACGCAATGGGAATTACCATCGCCGCATTCCGTGTCGCCGGTGGACTTCTATTGTTTTATACAGCGTTCGAGATGATTTATTCCAAGCGTCAGGAACGCAGAGAAGAAACTTCGCAATCAGCGATTAAAGACCAAATCGCCAACATTGCGGTGTTTCCGCTTGCCATTCCGTTCATTGCCGGGCCCGGAACCATATCGGCAACAATTCTGCTTTCATCACAAATGCAATCTGCAACCACCGATCAATGGGTAGCCACAGCAACTTTGATTGCCATCATCTTTGTGCTCATGATCATTACATGCCTGACGCTCTTTGCAGCTGAACTGTTTGACAAATACCTTGGAAATACCGGACGTATGGTCATGACGCGATTGCTAGGTGTACTGCTAGCGGCATTGTCGGTCCAATATGTCGCCGATGGTGCAACGGCGCTTTTTGGCAGTTAAAATAAAACTCGGTTTTAGCGCACCAGGCTTATCGTCATTTCCTCGCCGCCATAACCATGAACGCTGTCGTGTGCGCGGAAAATAACAGAGGTAACTGTTGCCGGGATATCCACACCAGACAATGAACGGGTGAACGGCTGCTCGTTTTCATGCGGATGAGCCAGAACACGCGTTGCAAGAACAGTTCCATCCGGCGCGACAACCTCCCACTTGTCGGCATAGTGATCCCAGCCGGTATCTGCATGTTTCACCGAAACATCGAAGCTCCATGAATTGCCATCACCCGAGACCTTCACCTCCACAACATCCGCTTCACCCGCCATTGAAAACTGTGGCGACATGAATGAGACGATACCTGCCAAAATCACCAGAGTGTTAGTTCTATCAGCCATCGAAGATTGCTTTTATTTGTGTTTCAGTTTTGAAATTTAGCTGGATACAAGCGATAGAAACATATCATTGAAACATGAAATCACAATTTTGCGATCAGAAGCAAATGTGTGCCCAAACCACGAAATTTGGCAAATGTCACTGTGTGCCGACCTGATCTAAAGAGACGGTTGTCACCCTTGATGCAAAAGGGAAAAGAATCGGCACTGCAAAAGCCAGACGCAACTTTCCTGAATAACCGGTTTACTGGACCTGGTTGATAACCCTGCTGTGCATTGAAGGATGGTTGCCGCTGTCGATGTGGCCGGTATCCAGACTGATTGTCTGAATCAGCGTTGAACTGTTACCTCCGGCACGGCGAAGCGGTTTGCCCCCGCAACTACCGCCTGTGCAAACGAAATTATCCGCTTTTTCAACGTTGGCATAAACCGGGCTTAGCTTGACCCCTTCAATTGTTGCCAGATAATGGACCTTGACACCATTTCGGTTAAGCGCTGCAGCTATGGAACTGACAGCATTGGCGCCCTGGCTAATACCAACCAGTGAAATTTGTGTTGTCGGATCTGCGTTATACGCGGCTGTTGCATCAGAGACGATTGCATTAATTGCTGCATCTGTGACGCCGCCAGCAAACTTGAAATGTTTCGCATAAGGCATTTTTTTGCTCAAATTCGTGAGCCCGTAGCCTAGCGCTTTGCTCAACAATCCATTGACCAGATAAACCTTCTTTGGTGCCGCAAAAGAAGCCTCAGCCAGAAGGAGGGACAAAATCAAAAATGCGGAAATGCGGAAAAACTTCATTTGCGGAAACTCCAGTATGAACATCAAGCCTGGTTGGATGAAACAGCTCCGTATTGAATATGATACAATTCAATCGTTCGAATCCCATCCGTCCATCTTAGCAGGTTTCTCTCCTACACACTATAAATCAAGCAAGACTGTGACCGGATATCATGCAAATGGCGAATGCATGCTGAGAATTGTGCATCTCAATTCAGTCGGCGGATTTTCCGCCAACCAACAACCAATATAGAAGAGGAAGGAACAAAAGTGTCGAAACGATCGTTTGCCAGGTTGCAAGTTCCATTTCAGGAAAATAGAGGAAAATGATCAGAAGGCAGATCAACGGGACTGCCATCATTGTATAAAGCGGGCTTCTTTTATGGCTGTTGAGACGGCGGATGATTACTGCAATGAGCAATACCAAAATGAAGGCGAACATCAACATATCCAGTGTTAACCCGTCTCGCACCTGACCAGGCAAATAACACTCCCAATTCTCGTTGATCAGGCATAAATTGGGGGCAAGGAAGACCTCATCGACATAGGCAGCCAACAGCCACAGACCCATTGAAATGGCGATCACCTGCAAAAATTCGGCGCGCTTGGCAGTTTGTGAAAATGAGAACAGTTTCCGGATTTTAGACATTTTTGCTTTCGTTTGCTTGCGTGTGTCCAAGGGGGAATCATACAGTATTTCGGTTTTCGATATATCTTGCAGAATCTGTTGATTGATCCATTTATATGGAAACAATTCAGGTTTTTGGCGGCGGCGACCAGCCACGGTCAGTGCGATCATGAAATTCGGTATTGACGCCTTCCATGGCATCCTTCATCAACTTTGTCCGGGCGCGCGCTGCTGAAAGATAATCCTCATTATCCATCACGTCGACGCCTTCTTTCCAATGTCGCGCCAGTTCGCGTAATGTTTGGCGGTCATGGTCTTCAAAAACTTTCGAGGCTTTACGTGCAGTGAACTTCTGCATGCCCAATGCTTCCAGCGCATAGCGTCCGGCGCGAAGCGATGAATCGAATACTTCGCGAACGATATCATCAGCCCCGGCCGAATATAGCCTGTAAACATGCAATCTGTCCGTGGCTCTTGCGATAATGTGCACATGCGGATATTCGCGCTTTACCATCGAAACGAGTTCGGTAGCCTGGTGTTCATCATCAATGGCGACAACCAGTAAAGCAGCATTTTCTATGCCTGCGGCATGCAACAGATCGGCCCTCGTTGCGTCGCCGTAGAAGACCTGCATGTCAAATTTTTTCAGCGTGTCGATCAGTTCGGCCTTGTGATCGAGTACGACAGTCCTTACCCCATTCGCCATCAGCATTCGGTTGATAATCTGCCCAAATCTGCCGTGCCCTGCAATTATAACAGGGCCCGTCTCGTTTATATTGTCTGCATCTCTGGCACTTGATGAATCTGGATGGCGGGCAAGGACCTTGTCATAAAGGATAAACAAAAGAGGCGTGAGTAACATCGACAGAGCAACCACGAGCGATAATATTTTCATCAGCTCAGAATCAATGACATTGTTCTGTATGGAGAAGGACAATAGCACGAAACCGAATTCACCGGCCTGCGCCAATGACAGCGCCAAGAGCAGATTATCGGGTTTCGGCAATTTGAACACAAAAGCAGCCAAATACAGCACCAGACCCTTGATAAACATTACACCAATGGTAATGGCGATGATTGTCCAGGCGTCCCCGAACAGGGTTTCAAAATCCATACCTGCGCCAACAGTAATAAAAAACAAACCAAGAAGAAGTCCCTTGAATGGTTCGATGTCTGCCTCAAGCTCGTGGCGATATTCCGAGTTTGCCAGAACCACTCCCGCAAGAAAGGTTCCAAGCGCAGGTGAAAGACCAACCAGCGTCATCAAAAGAGCTATTGCTATCACCAGCAACAAGGCAGCTGCGGTGAACATTTCGCGCAATTTTGAATCGGCAATAAAGCGGAACAAAGGACGCGAGAGATAAATGCCGCCAAAAATGACCAGGGCAATAGCACCCAGTGTGATGGCCGCAACTTCCCAACCGGCAAGTCCTTCCACCAGGCTCAGGGCAGCATGGGTTTCTGCAGAATGGTCGGAACCGTTCTGACCGCTGATTGCCAACAGCGGGATTAGGGCAAGCATTGGAATGACCGCAATATCCTGAAACAGCAAAACAGAAAAGCCCGCCTGCCCGCCTTCGCTCTTTAAAAGACTTTTTTCGTTGAATGTCTGCAGCACAATCGCGGTCGATGAAAGCGACAGAATAAGACCGCAGGCAATTGCCATCTGCCAAGTCAGACCCAGCGCCAACGCTCCGGCGCAGATTGCCAGCGTGGTGAGGCCGAGTTGCAAACTGCCGAGGCCGACAAGGCGCTTGCGCATTGCCCACAATATCTTTGGCTCGAGCTCGAGGCCGACCAGAAACAGCATCATGACGACGCCAAATTCGGCGAAATGCTGCAGATCTTTTGTTTCATTGCCGACCAAACCGATGACCGGGCCTATCAGAATTCCGGCAATCAGATATCCGAGAACGGAACCAAGTCCCAACCGTTTTGCAATAGGAACTGCAACAACTGCGGCTGTGAGATAAACAAAAGCCTGAAATAGAAAGCCGCTCATCGCACTTGCCTTTCTACTTGGCTATTTCCTGTGTCTGCAGAATCTGCAATTCGTTCAAAAATAGCCTCATTGAGAAGACCCTTGCCTGCTGCGTCTTGCAAATTGACCCGATCCTGTGACAGCGCCTCAAGCAATTGAAGCCAGTCACTCACGTGAACCGGAATGCGCCCCTCTTCAAATGCTCGGCGTGCGCTCATCAATGCGTAAGGAGGCAGATAGGTCATTCCGCACAAACTTGCTGTTTGTTCCAGGGGCGAAAACAATTGCCTCAATGTGAAATGATTTGAGCCAGAGGCCTGATAAGCTTGCGCGCTCCCCCCGGCGCTGACAGTTGCGAAGAAAATCTTGCCATGAAGTTTGTTACCGTCCTTGCCATAGGCAAAACCATATTCGAGCACCAGATCCTGCCATTCCTTGAGCATTGCCGGTGTTGAATACCAATAGACCGGATGCAGAAAAATGATGATATCGTGTTCGAGGAGGCGCTTTTGCTCCACGTCCACATTGATGAAGTAATCGGGATAGGATTCATAGAGATCAACAAATGTCACATAGTCCAGTGCCCGAGCAGCCTTGGCCAATTCAACATTGACCTCGGAACGGCGCTGCGCGGGATGAGCAAAAAGGATTAGAATTTTCTTTTGCACGTTTAACCCTTCAAGAGATAGAAATCAGGAAGCGTGTATATAGGTAGCGGGCTGAAGGAACGCTTCCAAAAAGTATCTTGGACGGGAACTTTGTTTCCTGAAACCTTAGGCTCACCAGATTTTTTCATACAGCGAAATAATCTCCTCTGCATTTGGAACACGGGGATTGTTTTGCGGTGACCCGGATGCGAGTGCCTGATCCGCCATCAATGGCAATTTGGAGAAGTATACGTCGCGGTCAAGGCCTTGCTCGCTGGGCGACGGGACCTTCAGGTCATCATTCAGACGGCGCAGGCTGTCCACCAGTTTTCCACAGGCGATTTCATCGCTGTCATTTGACGAGGCCCAATCCATGATACGGGCACAATGAGCGTATCTGCGAGGAGCCGCGCCAACCGAGAATGCAGTTATTTCGGGAAGCAGGCATGCATTTGACAATCCGTGGGCTACATGGAAATGCGCTCCAATCGGCCTGCTCATTCCATGAACCAATGCAACCGAGGCATTGGAGAACGCCATTCCGGCTTGGGCAGCTGCCAGCATCAACGCTTCGCGTGCTTCCGCATTTTCCGGATCTGCGCAAGCTTTGAGCACATTTGCTGCAATAAGCGGCATGGCCGAAACTGCAAATGCATCGGTGTAGACAAAAGCCTTGCGACTGACATAGGCCTCCATCGCATGTGTGAGGCTGTCAACGGCGGTATCGGCTGTAATGCGCCAGGGCTTGGTTGTTGTGAAAGTCCAATCAATCAGGGCAGCTGTTGCGACGCAGGCAAGGCCGGAAAGGTTGTACTTTTCGGTTTTTACCGTATCCGTGATTACACACCAGCGCGTCAGTTCAGAGCCGGTACCACCCGTTGTCGGAATAAGAATGATCGGCAAACCGCATTTGTCGATTTGCGTTGGCGCCTTGTAATCCCGCACATGTCCGCCGTTGACAGCCATGAAGGAAATTGCCTTGGCTGTATCCATCGGGCTACCGCCACCCAGTCCAATAATGCAGTCATAATTTGAGGCGCGCAGAGCGGCCAGTCCGGCCTCAACGCAGGTGTCTGTAGGGTCTTCAACCACACCATCAAAAATGCCGAATGTAATTCCAGCGGCTTCAAGGACCTTGGTCACACGAGCCACGTGTCCAAGTTCGATCAGATTCGTGTCTGTCACAATCAACGGTCTTGAGACCCCTAATTGCGCCAGAACCAACGCCGTTTCAGCAGCAACACCGCCACCAATCCTGATTATTCTTGGAGACTGAACCCTACCGATTGAGCCGTTCTGAAAAAGTGTCATGGATATTCCTACTTGTTTTGTAATATGAAATAGCCGGCAATTGCCAGAAAAAAGACGGCAAAACCTCCCCAAACCATACCACTTTGGGAATGAAAAACCACTTGCTGGGAAACATCGAAATACCGACCTTCGTCATTGAAAAGCGCTCTGATTTTCCAATATCCGGCGTAAAAGAAATAGCCATTCAAAATGGCGAAAGCCAAACTCACCAGCGCCAGACTTTTTCTCATCATTTCTATCTACCACACAAAAGCGATCAGACTGCCATTGGGTGACCGTCAGCAAATTCGATCAAATCCCACAACGTGCCGTATAAATCCTTGAAAACAGCAACAGTGCCATAATCCATGGTTTTGGGTTCGCGCTCAAACTCGATGCCTTCGCTAATCATTCGCTGATAATCGCGATGGAAATCATCGGTTCGCAAAAACAGGAATACCCGACCGCCTGCCTGGTTGCCGACATACTTTTCCTGCTTGGCGTTTGACGCTCTGGCGAGCAAAAGGGTTGAACCGCCAAATTCGCGCCATCCAGGTGGAGCAACGATGACCCAGCGCTTGTTCTGTTCAGGTTGATAGGTATCATCCACCAGTTCGAACTTCAGCCTGCCGCAGTAAAATGCGATTGCTTCGTCGTAGTCACGCACAACAAGAGATATATGGGCAATCGACTGGTTCATTTGAAACTCATCAAACAACAAATATCAGGGAATTTAATTCGGGTAACGTTCCCTATAGATTGGCATCAGCATCATTTGACCGATAATTGTTTTCCGGCGGAATTTGTTCTTTCAACAGCCATCGGAAAACAAAAGTCCGGAAAAACTCACCAAGTCACTCCGGTAGACACGCCATTCCAGCAGCTTTGCCGAAAGTAACTATCAAAACGGGATTTCATCATCCAGATCGCCGCCACCGCCGCCAAAGCTGGGGCCGGACTGGCCAAAGTTTGATCCACCGCCGGACTGGCCTCCGCCAGTCTGGCCCGATTGACCGACACGACTGTATTCGCTCTGGCCACCGCCCTCACCGCGGCCATCCAGCATGGTCAGATTGCCGTTGAAGCCTTGCAAGACAACCTCGGTTGAATATTGATCCTGACCATCCTTGTTTTGCCATTTGCGTGTTTGAAGCTGGCCTTCAATATACACCTTCGAACCCTTTTTCAGATACTGCTCCGCAATTTTGCAAAGGCCTTCATTGAAAATCACCACACGATGCCATTCGGTTTTTTCGCGGCGCTCTCCAGAGTTCTTGTCACGCCAGGATTCTGAGGTTGCCACGGAAAGGTTGGCAATCGGGCGACCGTCTTGCGTCCGCTTGATATCCGGGTCGGCGCCCAAATTACCTATCAGAATTACCTTGTTCACACTTCCGGCCATTTTCTTGTCCTCACTCTAGACTTGTTCGATATACATTATTCATAACGTCAAACTAGACCAAACCATAGTCAATCCTGGTAACAGACGGCACGGTTGTCGAGTTATTAACGCAATACCGATCGACTTTCGACCATCTTGCCAGCCAGACCTAACCTGTCCACATCTATTTTGTTCCTTTTTTGTTCTTTTAATGCTATTCGTGATTCTATTCAAGGGGTGAAATTTCAACAGGAATTCACCTTTGAATTGCAAAGAACAAGACGCGCCTGTCCATTGTGAACGCTTTGCTGTGACTGGGCGCTGTTACAGCTTGCAAAACAGGACATGACATCTATCTATAGCCTATCATTCTTCACTAACGCGCCCTGGCTTTCCATACCCACGGAACTGTCACAAAAAACTGGCGTTTTATCCGTCATTCATCA
Source organism: Salaquimonas sp. (assembly GCA_041736675.1). Taxonomy (GTDB): domain Bacteria; phylum Pseudomonadota; class Alphaproteobacteria; order Rhizobiales; family Rhizobiaceae; genus Salaquimonas. The sequence continues at coordinate 191,120 of JBGSTD010000009.1, read as the reverse complement.
AGAGCAAGCTAATGGCTGAACACAAATTCATAACAGTGCGCGGAGCAAGGGAACACAATCTCAAGAATATTGACGTTGACCTGCCACGGGACAAGCTGATCGTGATTACCGGTCTTTCGGGATCGGGAAAATCGTCTCTCGCCTTTGATACGATCTATGCGGAAGGCCAGCGGCGCTATGTGGAAAGCCTTTCGGCCTATGCGCGCCAGTTTCTGGAAATGATGCAGAAACCGGATGTCGATCAGATCGACGGACTTTCGCCTGCCATTTCAATTGAACAGAAGACTACCAGCCGCAATCCGCGCTCGACTGTCGGAACGGTTACCGAAATTTATGATTATATGCGGCTGCTGTTTGCGCGAGTCGGCATTCCCTATTCGCCCGCCACCGGGCTGCCAATTGAAAGTCAAACGATCAGCCAGATGGTTGACCGCGTGTTGTCGATGGAAGAAGGAACCCGACTGCTGTTGCTTGCTCCTATCGTTCGTGGCCGCAAGGGCGAATACAAGAAAGAACTTGCCGATCTGATGAAAAAGGGTTTTCAGCGAGTCAAGGTCGATGGTGTCCTTTATGAAATCGCAGATGTTCCTGACCTCGACAAGAAATACAAGCACGACATTGATGTGGTGGTGGACCGTGTTGTGGTTCGCCAGGATATTGCGGCGCGTTTGGCGGATTCGCTGGAAACCTGTTTGAAATTGGCTGATGGATTGGCCATCGCCGAATATGCCGACAAACCCCTGCCCCAATCGGACATCGACAGCGCCAACCAGTCAAAAAACGAAACCCACGAGCGGATGTTGTTTTCAGAAAAATTTGCCTGCCCGGTATCCGGCTTTACCATACCGGAAATCGAACCGCGGCTGTTTTCTTTCAACAATCCCTTTGGTGCCTGCCCAACCTGTGACGGACTCGGCACTGAAATGGGTGTGGATGCGGATATGGTTGTACCTGATCACAACCTGACACTGCGCGGCGGGGCAATTCTGCCATGGTCAAAATCGACCAATCCTTCGCCCTATTATGCCCAGACGCTTGAGGCGCTTGGAAAACATTTCAAGTTCAAGCTTGGGGACAAATGGTCTGATCTCGGCAAGGAAGCACAGCAGGCAATTCTGTTTGGAACAGGCAATACTGAAATCGAATTTGCCTATGATGACGGCTTACGCACCTACAAGACAAAAAAGAGTTTTGAAGGTGTAGTCGGCAATCTGGAGCGGCGTTGGAAAGAAACCGACAGTGCCTGGATGCGGGAAGAAATTGAAAAATTCATGTCATCGACGCCCTGCCAGGCTTGTGGCGGGTATCGCCTGAAACCTGAAACGCTGGCTGTAAAAATTAACGGCAATCATATCGGCAAGATTACCGAAATGTCTATCCGTCAGGCCAACACCTGGGCGGACGGATTGCCCGCCAAACTGACGGACAAGCAAAACGAGATTGCCGGTCGAATTCTGAAGGAGATTCGCGAACGATTGAAATTCCTGAACGATGTGGGGCTGGATTATCTGACGCTATCGCGCAACTCCGGAACTCTGTCAGGAGGGGAAAGTCAGCGTATCCGGCTTGCTTCGCAAATCGGCTCAGGTCTGACTGGTGTACTTTACGTTCTGGATGAGCCATCAATTGGACTGCACCAGCGCGACAATGCCCGGTTGCTTGATACACTGCGCCATCTTCGCGATCTGGGCAATACCGTTATTGTTGTCGAGCATGACGAGGATGCCATTCTGACAGCAGACTACCTGCTGGATATCGGACCTGCTGCGGGAATACATGGCGGTGAAATTGTAGCTCGCGGCACACCGAAAGAGGTGATGGACAATCCGAAATCGCTAACCGGACAATATCTGACCGGCGCTTTGTCCATCCCTTTTCCATCGGTCCGTCGGCAAATGAAAAAAGGCAAGCGCATCAAGGTGTCGGGTGCCAGTGGCAACAATCTGCAAGATGTGACAGCGGAAATTCCGCTCTCGGTTTTCACGGCCGTAACGGGTGTATCAGGCGGCGGAAAGTCAACATTCCTGATCGAAACCCTGTACAAGGCAGCTGCACGCAAACTCAATGGTGCGCGTGAAGTTCCAGCCCCGCACCGATCCATCGAGGGCCTTGAGTTTCTTGACAAGGTTATCGACATCGACCAGTCGCCTATTGGCCGCACACCGCGTTCAAATCCGGCAACCTATACCGGCGCCTTCACACCGATACGGGACTGGTTTGCCGGACTACCCGAGGCCAAGGCTCGAGGTTATGCACCGGGTAGGTTCTCCTTCAATGTCAAGGGTGGGCGCTGCGAGGCCAGCCAGGGCGATGGCGTTATCAAGATCGAAATGCATTTCCTGCCGGATGTTTATGTTACTTGCGATGTTTGCCATGGCCACCGCTACAATCGCGAGACGCTCGACGTTACTTTCAAGGGCAAATCAATTGCTGATGTCCTCGACATGACCGTTGAGGAAGGCGCGCAATTCTTTGCTGCCGTACCTTCCGTTCGGGACAAGCTGGTGACGCTGGAGCGTGTCGGTCTTGGCTACATAAAGGTTGGTCAACAGGCCAATACGCTTTCTGGCGGCGAGGCACAGCGGATCAAACTGGCCAAGGAACTCTCCAAACGCGCCACCGGACGCACGCTATATATCCTGGACGAACCAACGACCGGACTGCATTTCCATGATGTGGCCAAGCTGCTTGAAGTGCTGCATGAACTGGTGGATCAGGGTAATACTGTTGTGGTTATCGAGCACAACCTCGAGGTCATCAAGACTGCCGATTATGTGCTGGATCTTGGTCCTGAAGGCGGCGATGGTGGCGGCGAACTGGTTGCGGCAGGAACACCGGAGGAAATATGCAAGGTCGAGCGCAGCTATACCGGGCAATTCCTGAAAGAACTGCTGGCAAGGCGGCCACAAGGTGCCGCGACAACCGACAAAGGCAAAAAACAGGCGGCGGAGTAAGCAAGGTGATGTGTGTCTGATCCTAACAGCAGGCAAATGGCAGGCCTCGCTGTCTATTCCCATGAACCGGCCAAGCCGGACAAGAGCAAGCCGCCAATCCTGCTGGTACACGGAGCCTGGCATGGTGCCTGGTGCTGGAACTACCATTTCACAGATTATTTCGTTGAAAACGGTTATACCGTTCATATGCTGGACATGCGCGGGCATGGCGAAAGCCCGGTTCGAACCGCAATGCGCTGGAACCGGATTTCCCACTATGTGGATGATGTGGAAGCGGTCATCAAGAAGCTGGATGTGATACCTGTAGTCATCGGCCATTCCATGGGAGGTCTTGTTGTTCAGCACCTGCTGCGACGCAATGTATCGATGGCAGGAGTCGCGCTCTTGGCGACGATGCCGACCTATGGTGTGTGGAAAACCGTCTTGAACATCATCAGAACCCGGCCTTTGGACTTTCTGGTAGCCAATCTCACCCTTTCCCTTTACCCGCTGGTGAGTAATCCAGACAAGGCAAGACATATGTTTCTCGATAATGACAGTTCTCGAGAAACGTCCGAGGCTTTTCAAAAACGGCTGTCGGATGAAAGTTATCTGGGTTTTCTGGACATGCTCGCACTGGATCTACCCAAGCCGGAAAAACAGCCTATTCCCATGATTGTCATTGGCGGAGAAAACGACACAATATTTGGCTCCGAGTCCCAGCAATGGACTGCAAGACGTTACGAGTGTCCTTGCCACATTGTTGCAGACGCCCCGCATAACCTTATGATGTCAAAACACTGGAAAGTAGCGGCAGACCTGTTGTTGGAGTGGTTCAAACAAGTAAAGCCGGGAACGGTTGCTCACCAAACCGGTTCATTGTAAATCAATTCACCTTCAACACTGATGCCCTTGATCGCCGCGCCGCCCTCCCCGTCGAGCGCTACGACAACTCCGAGGTTGCGATCGTTGCGAACCTTTTCAAGATCCTTGGCGCGACCCTTCTCGGCAAAAAACCGATCTATCGGAAACTGCAACATGTAAGAATCATTGACTGATCTGAGGGACGGTGAAATGTTGTGACTTGATCCCCTGATAAACGGTTGTTCTATACCTGTCGGCTTTTGCGCATAGATCGCGTCAGGTATCCAGAAGAGGTCTTCGCCCTTTTTCAAACTGACATAGACAGTGGATACTCCTTCGAAATCGCCTTCGAGTTTGACATCTTTTGCCTCAATACGGCTGATCGTCAGATTAAGGGTAACATAATGCCCCCTGAACAGGTCGCGCGGATCGACCATCCCGGACTGGAGGACGACCTCTTTTCCATTGCTGATCAGCGTAGCCCGGTCGTAGATGATTTTTCCCAGGGCTGCGGTCTGCAGTGCTGCTGCTGCCAGCGCCCCTAAAATGAACCATTTGATCTTCATGTCGCCGCTCCCTGACCAATTTTCCTGCGCATCAAACGCGGAAGGACGGCAGCTCCGGTAAGCAAAAGCACCCCTGCCCCCAGATAAAACAGGCTGGTGTCGAGAAGATTGCCGAGGGTCTGGAAATAGATGAGCAACATGACACTGGCAAAACCGAGGAAACCGAGCGTCGACAACGGGCGATATTCTATGCGCCAACCCATCCGGATGGTCCAGATTGAAAGAGCCAGCATGAATGCTTCCATGATGAAAGGAACCCGTGTGATCGAACCGGACAATACGAGGAAAATGATCGAGAAGACTGCAGACACCATTATGTCATAGCGCCAGACATTTTGCTGCTGGCGGGCAACATACGATATTGCAAGGGTCGCGAGCACTGCCACAATTGCGGGAATATAGGTGACAGTGGAAATTCTCCAGCTTCCGTCCCAGTGCTGGTCACTTGCCATATACCAGATGAAAATAAGTCCCGCGATCAGGATCATCAAATAGACCAAGGCCGGCGTTTCAAATCCTCTGAGCCAATGTAGTGAACCGTAAGAATATAGCGAAATGGAAATTCCGACAAATGCGGCGCCCAATATGCTGAACAACAGGCGCATATCATGGGAACTCCCGGACAACTCGATGAATTGAATGACAACATAGAACAACCAGAATATGAGACCAATTGCCAGCATGTGAGCGGCAAACCGGCTTGTCAGCCACCACGCGGTGGCGGCACCCAGCAGCCAATATGCGATGTAGCTGTAGTCTATCATCTTTGGCCGTCCGAAAAACTGAAAATCAATAACGGTCCATGTCGTGATCAAAATGACATAGAGCACCAATGCCGGGATCGAACGGGTAACGAGCGCCGCTAGGCCGGTGCCAACTGCCCACAACCAAACCGCCTCCTTTGGTTCTCCCTGAATGTGATAAATTTGGCCTATCAGCATGATTGACGCGCCAAATATGGCACATGCCAGCAAGACGAAGACTTGCGCTGCCCAATCCTTGCCGACCGATTTGAACCAAACTGAAATTCCCCAACTTGCCCAAAGCGACACGAAGAGCAGCATGACCCGCATATGCGACGTCATTTCTTCCCAGTTGGCTCCCACAAACGTCATGATGCCAAAAGCAAGGCATATGACGCCGAGCAGCATGACGATGGAAGAAAAGGAGCGTGGTTTGATATTGGAGATAATGTCAGCGTGAAGGCGCGCCGCTGTAACGGCATCAAGAAACCCCTTTGCCTGCCAGTCATCCACGGCTTTGGTTAAAGTGGACTTGCTGTTCCAGATTGCCATCGCCGTTCCATCCACCATTTAAGCTGATTCCATTACTAAGATTAACAGGAAGCAGGATATCTGGCTATATCGCCTATGATTTCAGCCTTGCCCACTAACTCCGAAGGCGATATCCGGTCTTGAAAATCCAGCGTACAATCAACAGGCATATCGCCAGAAAGCAAAATATTGCGATCAGGCTGACTGTCGGACTGACGTCGGAAATTTCATAGAAACTCCAACGAAAGCCGCTGATCAAATAAAGAACAGGATTGAACAGGCTTATCTTTTCCCAAACCGGAGGCAACATATTGATCGAATAAAAACTGCCACCGAGAAATACCAGCGGAGTGATTATCAACAAAGGTATCAATTGCAGTTTTTCAAAATTATCCGCCCAAATTCCAATGATAAACCCAAGCAGTGAAAAGCTGATAGAGGTAAGCACCATGAACAGGATCATCATCAAGGGATGCGCAATCTGCAGTGGTACAATCAGGCTGGCTGTTGCCAAAATGATCATGCCCAGCATAAAGGATTTGGTTGCCGCCGCACCGACATAACCCATCACGACCTCATAAAAGGAAACTGGTGCCGAAAGAATTTCGTAAATCGTTCCGGTAAATTTTGGGAAATAGATACCAAACGAGGCGTTGGAAACCGACTGCTGCAACAAGGACAACATGATAAGGCCAGGAACAATGAATGCTCCATAGGAGACACCCTCAACCTGCGTTATTCTCGAGCCGATGGCGGAACCGAAAACGACAAAATACAGCGAAGTGGATATCACCGGTGAGATAATGCTTTGCATCAAAGTTCGCCTGGTGCGAGCCATTTCGAATTTGTAGATAGACCAGACTGCTGACAAATTCATTACTTGGAGCCTTTCACCTGCTTAGGCGGCACTTGTTTGTCCGGCTCGTTGACAAGATTGACAAAAATATCCTCGAGAGAGCTTTGACGGGTTTCCATGTCTTTCAGCTTCAGTCCGGCATTGGCTATTTCATTCAACAATGACGTGATTCCTGTCCGCTCTCCATAAGTATCATATGCATAAACAAGGTCGCTACCCGTTGGGCCAAGGACAAGCCCATGGGCAGCAAGCGCCTTGGGAATCGTCTTGACAGGCTTGGTCAAATGCAGAACCAGTGTTTTCTTGCCAAGTTTGGCAAGCAGACTGTGCTTGTCTTCAACCAGAATCAATTTACCGTGGTTGATAATTGCAATCCGGTCCGCAATTGCCTCTGCTTCTTCGATATAATGTGTGGTGAGGATGATCGTTACACCGGACTGGCGCAGTTTTTCGACCACTCGCCACATATCCTTGCGCAATTCGACATCAACACCAGCACTAGGTTCGTCCAGAAACAATATCTCCGGCTCATGCGACAATGCCTTGGCAATCATAACCCGGCGTTTCATGCCGCCGGAAAGCGTCATGATCTTGCTGTCCCGCTTTTCCCAAAGAGACAAGTCCTTCAATATCTTTTCAATGAGTTTGGGATCGTTTGGCTTTCCAAAAAGACCTCGGCTGAAAGAAACCGTGTTCCATACGGTTTCAAACGCATCGGTATGCAATTCCTGAGGAACCAGTCCGATAGCGCTTCGGGTTTTGCGAAATTCCGTAATGATGTCGTTGCCATTTACCTCAACGGAACCCGTTCCAGGGTTAACAATGCCACAAATGATCGAAATGAGTGTCGTCTTGCCTGCGCCGTTCGGCCCAAGCATTGCAATAATCTCACCTCTTTTGATCTCGAGAGTGATTCCCGATAAGGCCTGGAAGCCGCCGGAATAGGTTTTCGATAGATTTTTTATGGATACTGCTGGGATCATGGCGCTTTAACTAATCCAATTTTCACAAAGGTAAAGCGGAAAACAGGCCTTTTTTAAGTTTCCGTTAGGGAATAAGGCGAGAAATGCCGCAATGTGGCATATTTTGTGGTTTAATTATGCCGCATTGCAGCATCTGCATAGCTCCATTGCAGAATTGGCACTGGTCTTACGTTAACGTCAACGCTATATCTGTTTCATCGAAAAGCAGAGAGTAGTTCGCCGAAACAAAAGTTTCTCCAGACCAAATCGAGCATCATAAAAACCAGAACAGGAATAAAAAGATGGATGTCATCGGAAAATTCAAAAACTGGCGCTCTTACCGTCGCACAATGTCGGAACTGGGCGCTCTTTCAAACCGCGAACTTGATGATCTGGGCATTAACCGTTCAGAGATTCCTTACATCGCCAAACGCGCTCGTTAATAGAGCAAAAAGTTTTCCAGACCTTCTCTTCCTCCCATAGGTCTGGAATGGGTCCGTAAGCCTCCTCTCCTCCCAGGGAATGGCCAGGACCAAATCAAAGCGCCCACTGCACCTCCTCCCGCAGTGGGCGTTTTTGTATCTGGAGGTTGCCATTACGGGTTTATTGGCGCTTCCTTGTTTCATCTGCCTTGTTGTCGATGCGCACAGCCACTATGAAGACTGTTCAAACTTTTTTTGAACCATGTCCGGAAAAAACCCATGACCCAAAAACTACACATCATCGGCGGCGGATTGGCCGGATCTGAAGCTGCATGGCAGGCGGCAAGCTTGGGTGTTTCTGTGATTTTGCACGAAATGCGAGGTGTCAGGGGTACAGATGCACATCAAACAGACAATCTGGCCGAACTTGTTTGTTCAAATTCATTTCGCTCAGATGATGCTGAGACAAATGCTGTGGGGGTGCTGCATGCGGAAATGCGCATGGCCAATTCGTTGATCATGCAATGCGGAGACAAACACCAGGTTCCTGCTGGCAGCGCGCTTGCTGTGGATCGTGACGGGTTCAGCGCAGCGGTCACACATGCCATCGAGAATCATCCTAACATAGAAGTTGTCCGCGAAGAGATTACAGGACTGCCGCCAAAAGAATGGGGGCCGACCATTATTGCAACGGGACCTTTAACGGCCCCTGCCCTCGCAGATGAAATTGCCCGCGCAACTGGCGCCGATTCGCTTGCCTTCTTTGATGCTATCGCACCGATTGTCCATTTTGATTCCATAAATCTTAAGACTGCGTGGTTTCAATCGCGCTATGACAAGGTAGGCCCAGGTGGCACAGGCAAGGATTACATCAACTGTCCGATGGATGAAGCACAGTACAATGCTTTCATGGATGCGCTGCTTGACGGCGAAAAGACAGAATTCAAGCAATGGGAAAACGTGCCTTATTTTGACGGCTGTCTGCCAATTGAGGTCATGGCCGAACGCGGCCGCGAAACGCTTCGCCATGGCCCTATGAAATCGATGGGTTTAACCAACGAACATGATCCGGAGAATAAACCCTATGCGGTTGTACAACTTCGCCAGGACAATGCGCTGGGCACGCTCTACAACATGGTCGGTTTTCAAACGAAACTGAAATATGGCGAACAAACACGCATTTTCAAAACCATTCCCGGGCTTGAAAGCGCCGAGTTTGCACGGCTCGGGGGATTGCATAGAAACACCTACCTTAATTCTCCCCAATTGCTGAGCGAAACGCTGGCTTTGAAAGGTTTTGAACATATCCGATTTGCCGGTCAAATCACCGGTTGCGAAGGTTACATCGAAAGCGCGTCCATCGGAATATTGGCTGCGCGCTTTGCAGCCGGCGAAATTCTCGGCCATTCCATTGATATTCCACCGATAACCACTGCGATGGGTGCGCTATTGCATCATATTACCACAGGCCATGTCTCGTATGGCGAAGATGGCGAGAGCAACGAGAAAAACCGGCGTTCTTTTCAACCGATGAATGTCAATTTCGGTCTCTTTCCGCCAATTGACAAAACCCAATTGAAAAAGCCTGATGGGCAAAAACGCTGGCGAGGCAAGGAAAAGCAAACCGCTAAGAAGCGCGTCTATTCCGCGAGAGCTTTGGCAGATTTCAAAACATGGCTGGATGGTCAACCACATTCCAAGGCCGATGAAATTCCTGTCCATCAGGTTGCCAGTTTGGCTTGAGGCAGCACAAACAAAAACGTTGCGGTAAAATGCTTGTATGGCGCGGGTAACCAATAAAAAATCAGAACGGGGAAACAGGCAAGTGAAATCAGATTTTTTCAAGATTGAAATCAATGGTCCTATCGCGCGCCTCACCATGAACAGGCCGGAAAAAGCAAACGGCATGTCCAGGGATTTTTGGGATGATCTACCTGGATTGGTTCGCAATCTTGAGGAAGATACCAGAATCCGGGTACTGATACTTGACGGTGAAGGAAAACATTTTACCGGCGGTATGGATCTTGCAAGTTTCAATGACATCGCAGAAATTACAAAAGGCGAACCTGCCCGTGCCGCCTATCAACTGCGCAGACTGATCCTGAAACTACAGGATAGTTTCAACACAATTGAAGCGGCCCGTTTTCCGGTTATTGCCGCAATACATGGCGCCTGCATAGGCGCTGGAATCGACATGACATCGGCCTGCGATATTCGACTTGCGAGTGAAGACGCATATTTCTCCATCGAGGAAATCAATATCGGCATGGCAGCGGATGTTGGCACATTACAGAGATTGCCAAAACTGATTGCTCCTGGAATTGTCAAGGAACTTGCCTATACGGGTCGGCGCTTTACAGCAAAAGAAGCCCACGCCTGGGGATTTGTGAATTCCGTTCACGACAGCCGCGAAAACATGATGACTGCTGCCATGCAAATGGCTGAACAAATCGCCAGTAAATCCCCGATAGCAATTGCGGGGATCAAAAAAGCAGTCGATTTTGCGAGAGACCACAGCGTGGTTGAGGCGCTGGATCAGATCGCCACGTGGAATGCGGCCATGCTGAGACCCGAGGAACTGATGACAGCATTGCAAGCCAAACTTGCAAAAAAACAAGCGGTTTTCGCGGATTTGACAACCTGAAAACCGCCTGCGGGCAGCCCCCTAGCGCACCACCATAACGCTGCATTTCGCGTGACGAACCACTCTTGCAGCAGTTGAACCGATCAAATAGTCCTGCCAACCGGGCTTATGGGAAGCGATCACGATACAGTCGGCTTTGCGTTTTTCGGCAATATCCAGAATGGCAGATCCAGCCTGTCCTTCAATCACTTCAAAAGTGACATCACCGCCTTCCGCTTCTGCCAGTTCCTTCAGCTTTTCATGGGCGCGGGTTTTCAGTTCAGGAATATAGGAAACTGCGATCTCAGCTTCCACATAAGCCGGAATCGTTTCAACCGCATTGACCAGAATTAGCTTGGCTTTTGGCCCGATTGTGCGAGCGGCAGCAATCATGGCAGCAGCGCGTTCAACGTGGCCCAAATCGATCGGGACAATTATTGTCTTGTACATATTTCTGCTCCATTGGTTATCGTTGAAGCCATCATACAAAAAAACCAGATCTTGCGCTTTGCGCTGGATCAATTGTCCCGAGATAAAAACTACCTTTTGATCTCAGGTAGCCCGGCCATTCCTGCCGATTCGGGATGCAAGCGGACATATTCCTCCTTGAGCGCAGCAGATCCCTTCCGTGAACCATCATGGCTCCAGCCTGGAGGCATGTAAAGGTAACGCAGTCGGTCGCCAATTGAGATGCCCGGCATGAACATGTCTTTCCACATGGCTATCCATTCGTGAAATGCAACTTTTAGCGGATTGAATGTCGCGAGGTTTTTGACAATCCCATAGCGCGGACGATCTTCCTCCAGTTCTTCGACAAATGTTCCAAACATCCTGTCCCAGATGATCAATGTTCCTGCGTAATTGGCATCAAGATAACGTGGATTGGTGGCATGATGAACGCGATGATGGGAAGGAGTATTCAAAACATATTCGATAGGAGCCGGCAATTTCCGAATTGTCTCGGTGTGAATCCAGAATTGATAGACCAAATTGAAACCGTAAACAAAAGCGATGAAAGCCGGGTGAAATCCCAACAACACCATGGGTATCTGCAGAACGAAGGCGCCGGTAAAATGGCCAGTCCAGCTTTGCCGCAGGGCAGTGCTCAAATTGTAATGCTGGCTTGAATGATGGTTCACATGCTCGGCCCATACCCAGCGAACCGTATGGGCGATGCGATGATAAGCGTAATAACGCAAATCGTCGATCAAGAATGCAATTAGGCCAATCCACCAACTGAAGCCAAGATCGAACAAGCGAAACTGCCAGACCCACATCAATGCACCAAATGAAATGAATCCAAACAACAGCCCGGCTACCACGTTTCCTGTCCCCATCAGCAGACTGGTCAAAACATCCCTGGTTTCAAACTCGCCGACTGCCTTGAAAAACCTGACAAAGATGATTTCAACAAGAATGGCCGCAACAAACAATGGTATTGCTATTTGAGTTACATTTGGAAATCGAGGCAGTGCTTCCATCTTTAGGATCCGATTGAGGCAAGTTGGTCTTACCGGTTTAATTGAACACCGATTGTCTGCAGCATCCGGTTTGCAGTATGCAAGTTATCAGTACTGCCGCAATCCAGCTCTACTGATTTCAACGTCAGTTCGTTGAGCAAAATTGACAGATTGTCACCAGTGCCCTTTATCGCTCCCATGATATCGTCTTTTCCAAGGCAACGGGTTACATGTTTGCTACCCAGCGTGATGATAAGTGCCAAATGATCTGGTGGTGACGAGACTTCCATCAAAGCCGACCGGCCATTGCGGGAAATCACACATTCAGAACCGAATTGGGTCGCAGGGAAATCGCCAAGAAATATATTTTTTGTCTGATTACAATTCTCAAGAAGTCGTGGACTGGTATCTGCCATTTTCCAGACAGTCAGTACAATCACGGCGATACCAATGACAACCAAGGGACCCAGTATTTCCAGTGGCAATTCCAACCCCACTTTTTTTGAAATGATGGCGCAAAGAATTGTCGATTGCAACAGGCCAATCTCAATGTGTTTTGGCAATTTCGATAACCGGCATTTCAACCGCCCATAGCCAAAACAGATGAGCCGGTCAAAAACCCAGTATAGCAGTTTTCCATAGAGCCAACTGGCAGCGCAGAGGCGACAACTCAGCATCGCCTGAAATCAGGTTGGAGGTCCTTGCGGCCTTTGCAAACCTTACCGCAGTAAATGCCAAAGGCAGAAAAGCTACACGAGAATCCTTCGGCAATAATTTGATTGCTTTCTTCGCCTTATGCAAATGCTCTTCGCCAAGAGAGATGAAGCCACTCACGACGCTTGCGTGACCAGAGGAGGGATCTGATAGCCATTCGTTGGTGTCCAGGCCGCAGGCCAGCAGCAAATCAGCTGGTATGAAAATCCGGTACGCTACGCGGTCGAGCGACAGACGCGATAGAATCCTTGCGATACCGAACGCCACACCTGCATGGCCGCAAGCGTTTGCGAGTTTGCTGTCATTGGAAACGCCACAACAAATGGCAATCATCTGCAGGATGAAACTTTCTGTCTCTCCCAAATAAGCTTCAAGCGTGTTTCTGTCCGGCATCGGATCATTGTAAAGATCAAAAGTTCGTGCATCCAGATATCGCTGAAAACCCTCTGCCGGCAGTTTATGATCACGGATTGTTTGAACCAGCTCACGGGCCAATGGATTGGCTTCGCCTTCGAATTGTCGATCTCCAGCCAAAACATCACGCCACCATTGCAGCCGGATTTCACCGGGCATTGGATCGCTAACCAAAAACGCTATCCTGTCAATTTCACGATTGAAGGCATGAATGGAGGCTGCAGCAGATCGGGACGACACCGGTAAGAACAGCAAAGCGGAATAGAGCGCACTGTCTTCAGTTGCAATCATATCGAGGCAATATTGCGTTTTTGTACCCATCTCAAACAGCCAGAAGACCAGCCGCTACAGCCCTGTTTTCTGCCAGCAGGATATTGAAGGTGCGCACAGCGGCACCCGTATTCATGGAATCTGCCTGGATCATTCTTCCCTTGAACAGCTCCCGTAACAATGGGGATATTGGCGCAAGTTCAGTACCGGTACCGAGTAGCAACACCTCGATATCATCAGCTTCGGCAATCAAGGTATCAAAGGCAGAGGGAACCATTTCGGACGCATTATCAATGTTCCAGCCATAAATCCCGGATGGCAGACACAAAATGCTGCCGCGATGACTCATGTCTGCAAACCGGAATCCGCCATTGCCATATGCATCAATAGGTGCGCGACCCGGGAAATGTGCTTCTCGGATTTCGATACCGTGACTGATGCCTTTGCCGGTTATCAAACTCTCTTTAAATGAGCCTCTCTTGGCCATCCGAACCTAATCCAAAATGACAGGAGATGTGTTTGCTGTCGCCTGTTTTTCTTTCTGGATATCTGTCAGATCGTTTCCTGCAACCTGTCCAGGGCGTAGATTGAAAAGGATCAAGACCGGAGCAGCAATGAAAATCGACGAATAAGTTCCGACGATAATACCAAAAATCATCGCAAAGCTGAACGGTGCCAAAACTTCTCCGCCAAAGAAATACAATGCAAACAAGGCAACCAGAGTTGTTGCAGACGTCAGGATGGTTCTTGAAAGCGTATCGTTGATCGACTTGTCCAGCAATTGCGGAATTGGCATCTTCTTGTATTTGCGCAGGTTTTCCCTGATGCGGTCATAAACGACAACCGTATCGTTGAGAGAATAGCCGACAATCGTCAAAATGGCCGCTATCGAGGACAGCGAAAATTCAAGGCGCATGATTGCAAACATACCGATGGTCAAAAGCACATCGTGCAGGGTGGCAATAACAGCGCCCAATGCAAACTGCCATTCAAAACGGAACCAAATATAGACCATGATTGCGAGCAGAGCTGCGATAACCGCCAATGTTCCGGTTTGCGCCAACTCGGCAGAAACCGTTGGTCCGACCACTTCAACACGGCGGAATTCAAACTCTTCAGACAATGCATTTCTGACAAGCGCCTCCGCACTTTGTTCAGCGTTGTCAACACTACCCTGACTTCCCACACGAACAAGAATTTCCTGCGGACTGCCGAACTGCTGAACCTGAACATCGCCAAGGTTTAACTCGCCGAGGACCTCACGGACCGCCGAAATATCTGCGACTTCCGCCTTCGATTTCAATTCGACAATCGTTCCACCTTTAAAATCAATACCGAAGTTCAGGCTGACTGTGAAAAACAGAACAATCGAAGCAATAATGGCGAGGCCGCTAATTGGGAAACTGAGACGGCGATGCTTCATGAATTTGACGCTCGTGTCTTCCGGAATGATATCAACCGGACGTCTCGGCAGCTCTTTCGGTTTTTGATAGCGAACCCAAAGAGCAGTCATCATCCGGCTGAATGTGTAAGCCGTGAAAACAGTTGTGATAATACCGATTGCCAAAGTCACTGCAAATCCGCGTATTGGCCCTGAACCAAGGTAAAACAGGATGAATGCAGCAATCAAAGTAGTAACGTTCGCATCCAGAATGGTGCCAAACGCAGTTCTGAAACCGGCATCAAAAGACTGGATCAAATTGCGCCCGTTGCGGCGTTCCTCGCGGATACGCTCGTAAATGAGAACGTTGGCATCAACTGCCATCCCCATTGTAAGCACGATACCAGCAATACCCGGCAGTGTGAGTGTCGCTCCAAGAATCGAAAGTATTCCGAGGATCAATGCAACGTTTGCAAACAAGGCTATGTTGGCAATTATACCCAGCAGGCCATAAGCAGCGATCATGAAGATGAGAACTGCAACTGCGCCAACTATTGCCGCAATCTTGCCAGCTGATATCGAGTCAGCACCAAGACCCGGACCAACGGTCCTTTCCTCTATGATATCCAGCTTGGCCGGCAGTGCGCCGGCTCGTAGCAAAACAGCAAGATCATTGGCTGATTCGGAGGTAAAACTACCTGAAATTTGGCCGGAGCCGCCAAGAATGGGTTCGCGGATCACTGGCGCAGACAGCACAGTGTCATCGAGCACAATAGCAAATGGTCGACCTACATTGGCTGTCGAGACCTGACCAAATCGCGTTGCACCTTTTGTATTAAACCGGAATGAAACAATCGGTTCATTGGTACGTTGATCAAAACCGGATTGGGCATCCACGAGATCCTCGCCGCTAACAATGGAGCGCGTCTCGACCAGATACGGAATTGGCGGATCAGAATCCTCGAACATGATTTTTGTGCCCGCCGGCGGGCGCGACTGCAACGCATCAGCAGCGCTCATTTCCTGCGAGACGAGATGAAAAGACAGTTTGGCTGTCTGACCCAAAATTGCCTTCAGTCGCGCCGGATCATCAAGGCCCGGAAACTGCACAAGTATCCTGTCATTGCCCTGACGCTGAACGATAGGTTCGTTGGTTCCCAGTTCGTTGATACGTTTGCCGATGACCTGGATAGACTGGGTAACCGCGCTCGACATTGCATTGTCGACACCTTGCTCATTCAGCGTAAGACGTAATAGCCCCTGCTCCGGCTCGCTCAAATCGACCTCGCGCACAGTGCCCTGCCCAAAAAGCCCGGCATTGACAGGCTGGGTCAACGGCGTGAGTTTTTCCCTTGCCAGTTCAAGCTGGTTATTGTCGCGCAGGCGTACATCCAGACCATTGAGGCCCTGGCTTTGTGCAAAGCGATAACCGATTTTTTCAGTTCTTAAAATACTTCTGACATCATCCTCGAGAGCCACTTTGCGCTCATCAATCATGGATTCCCGATCAACCTGCATCAGCAAATGGCTGCCACCCTGTAAATCGAGACCCAGGGTCATCTTGCTTTTGGGCAACCAGTCCGGCAGCGCATCGAGGGTCTGCTGAGACATCATGTTGGGCGCAGCATAAATAAATCCCGCCAGAATGGCTGCAAGGATCGAGAAGATTTTCCAACGGGAGAAATAGAGCATCGTTAATTTCCAATAGAACCGTATATGGTTCACATTACGCTTTTGCGCTTGAGTTTGGTGCGCTTCGGCAAGGTGCGCTCGACTTTATGTTTTTACGCCGCAAACGTCTCAAAACGCTTGCGGCAGAAAAAATCAGTTATTTCGCCGGTTCACCTTTGACGCGCACATCGGCGATCATGGCACGTACCAGACGAATTTTCACATCCTTGGCGATTTCGACTTCAACTTCATTGTCATCAACAACCTTGGTGACCTTGGCTATGATCCCGCCACCGGTAACAATTGTATCATTGCGCCGAACATTGCCAAGCATTTCCGTACGTTCCTGTGCAGCTTTTCTCTGCGGACGAATCAGCAGGAAGTAAAAGATGATGAACATCAGAACAAAAGGCAGAATGCTCATTACAAGATCTGATCCACCACCAAGAGTTTGGGCATAAGCCGGGGTCACAAACATGAACCGGTCTCCATAAAAAGAATTACAATTTGGGAGCTTGGATCAAATGATACTTTGAAACAAGCACCCGCGAATTTCGGCGGAATATAGCCATCCTGATGCGGAATGCAAACCAATCCCGACATATCTGTCGAAACGCAGAGATAAGCATATAAATTGGTTTCACAAGCGCTGAATCCATGTTTTGGAGGATTTGCGGGCGCGTTTTGCTTTTCGTGGGGATTTTGCCGTGCTACTGGCGTTCAGCCAATCTTTTCACCCCAGCTTCGAGTTGAATATCAATGTCAGAAAAAACAGATCCCATTGCCGCACTCTGCGAAAAACTCGACCGTCTCATACTTGCAGTGGAATCTATCGGCGGCAAAGTTCCAGAAACTAAAATAGATCTGGGTGCGGCTGAAGCATATGTATGGCACCCCGAGCAATTCAGGTTGCAACCGGTAAAAAAGGTCAATCGCGTGGATATGCCTCTGCTCAAGGGGATTGACCGGGTGCGTGACATCCTAATTGAAAATACGCTGCGTTTTGCTGACGGAAAGCCTGCCAACAACGTTCTTTTGTGGGGCGCGCGCGGAATGGGAAAGTCTTCGCTGGTGAAGGCATCGCAGGCTTTTGTGAACAAGGATGGCAAACACAATCTCAAACTGATTGAGATTCATCGTGAAGATATCAATACGTTACCGTCGCTTCTTAATTTTCTTCGTGAGAAATCCGAGCGCGTGATCCTGTTTTGTGACGATCTTTCCTTCGATCATGATGACAGCAGTTACAAGTCGCTAAAGGCTGCCCTCGACGGTGGTGTGGAAGGCCGACCAGAGAATGTGATTTTCTATGCAACGTCAAACAGGCGTCATTTGCTGCCGCGTGACATGATGGAGAACGAGCGATCGACTGCAATCAATCCATCCGAAGCGGTTGAGGAAAAAGTATCGCTGTCTGACAGGTTTGGACTTTGGCTCGGATTCCACAAATGCAGTCAGGATGAATATCTTGAAATGGTTCGTGGATATGTCGAACACTTCAAATTGGCATACGATTCTGAAAAACTGCAGTCCGAAGCTCTGGAATGGTCAACAACCCGCGGCGCGCGCTCGGGGCGCGTCGCCTGGCAATTTATCCAAGACCTTGCAGGACGTCTGGATGTTCGCACCTGATGATTACACCAGACCAAGACGGGAGAAATAAATGCGCCGGATTTTGAAATGGCTTGCGGTGATTCTTTTTGCCAGCGGAATTGTATTTGCCTTGGGACCAAGACCGGACAGCGAACAACAGATCACCTTTGACGCCAATGCCCTCCCATCTGATCTTGATTCCTATCTTGCTGATGAGGAAGCCAAGTTTTCTGATATACGCGAGAATGCAGCAAAGGAAATTGTCTGGAATAATCCGTTCTTAAAAACGCGAACTGAGTTTGCCGTGGTTTATATCCACGGATTTTCAGCAACCAAAGTAGAGACCTCCCCTGTTTCTGAAAGCGTTGCCAAATCGCTCGGTGCCAATCTCTTTTTGACAAGGCTGACCGGTCATGGCGAGACCGGTGATGCGATGGGACGCACAAGGATGGCTGACTGGTTGAATGATACCGCAGAAGCGGTCGCTATTGGCAGCAAACTCGGCAACAAGGTGATACTGATATCAGCATCTACTGGCGGAACACTATCGACTTGGGCGGCTGCCCAACCCGAACTTTCAAAGCAGATTGATGCGTTGGTAATGATTTCACCCAATTATGCTGTTCAGGGAGCACCTACCTGGCTATTGAACATGCCGTGGGCGGAGACCATACTTCCGGCCATCCTAGGCAGGGAGCGCTCCTTCGAGCCAGTCAATGAAGCCCATTCAAAGGGGTGGACCACAAGCTATCCAAGCAAGGCGGTTTTTCCGATGGGTGCTTTGCTGAACATCGTTCAAGGACTCGACTATTCAACGATCGAGCAACCTGCCTTGTTCATT
Source organism: Salaquimonas sp. (assembly GCA_041736675.1). Taxonomy (GTDB): domain Bacteria; phylum Pseudomonadota; class Alphaproteobacteria; order Rhizobiales; family Rhizobiaceae; genus Salaquimonas. Next base: position 172,276 of record JBGSTD010000009.1, on the reverse strand, counting down.
TACTCCCCAAAGGACAAAGTTGTGAATCCGGAGCGAACAATGGAGGTTATTTCACAATGGGGAGGCAAAAGCGACGTGATGCCGGTTGGAGATTCGGTCGATCCCTACAGCCATGTTATTGCGGGGGATGCGCTTAGTGCGAATACCACGCAGAAAGTGACAGACACGATTCTTGCCTGGATCAATGCCTTGCCCCGCAACTGACCATAAAGCTTTGCGAACAAATTTCCCGGTTATCAGCGCAATACAGTTTCCAGCACCATAGGCTCTTGCAAATCGTCAATTTAATACATATTATTTTTTATATGTATTTTTCCAACAGGAGTTCTCCATGACCCTCGACCGTTCCGTTCTGGCCTTTGCCGGTGTAATGACCCTTCTTTCTGTCTTGCTTACGCATTTTGTATCCCCGTATTTCGTCTGGTTCACCGTTTTCATCGGTTTTAATCTGCTTCAATCCTCACTGACGGGTTTTTGTCCTGCAGCTTCGATATTTCGCAAGCTTGGTATCAAGTCGGGTTGTGCTTTCTAGAAGGCGCTTCGGTTACGTCGTTGGCTGAATTCCATTTTATTTCGAACAGAAAACATGGATAAAGTCCTGAAGCCTTGTGATTGAATCTGCTTTTTGAAGATTATTGATTGGGTCCGCTGCATATAATGTGTATTGATTGGCGGTGTTTTCAATTTTCGGTTTTCAAGTAGCGACCTAACATGCTTCGACTGTATATTCTTCGACATCTCAAAACCGGCTGGGCGCTTCCAGGACAAAAAGACATCGACAGGCAACTGAACGCTCAGGGTATTTCTGATGCAGGGATCGTGGGGAGGTGGATATCTGAAAAAGGCTACACACCCGAACAAGTATATTGCTCCAATGCAGTGCGCACCCGGTCAACTCTTGATTTGATCGCGGGCAGCTTTTCCTCATCTCCAAATACCGAAATTGTTCCGGCATTCTACAGTGGTTTTGTAAATGAATATCTTGAGGTGATTCATGGACACAACGAACCGCAAAGCATTATGGTGATCGGACACAATCCGACCTGTGCAAGTCTTGCAAACATGCTTGCCGCCAAAGGGGACCCCAGCGCTCTGGATGAAATTTCATACTCCTATCCTACCGGTTCGCTGGCAGTCATTGATTTTGACACCAATAATTGGAGCGAAATTCGCGAAGGTGGCGGTAAACTGGTGGAATTTTTGACGCCCAAGGCGGAAAGACGCCCGTAGAAGCTATCATCCCCCTTTATTTGAAACAAAAACTCCCCATTTAAATTGAGTTTCATGGCAGATTGAAAAAGGAACGGGGCATTTGACGGGAATTACCAGTCTGACTGATGAGGCGTTAATCGCACTTGATACGCTTCAAGACAGTGCCGCCAATCTTTTTTCCCCAACCCTAAGGCTCGGTGTTACGGGGTTATCACGTGCTGGCAAAACTGTATTTATAAGTGCCCTGATTCACAATCTGGTAACTGGCGGGCGCCTTCCGATGTTTGAGGCGTATGCAAACGGGCGCATTGCGAAAAGTGAACTTCAACCACAACCTTCGATGGCTGTTCCCAGATTTCAATATGAGAACCACATCGAAACCTTGTTGAATGAACGCCTTTGGCCTGCCTCGACCCGGGCAATTTCAGAAGTTCGCCTTACCATTCATTTCGAATCTTCCTCGGGATGGGCGCGGCGCTTTGGTGCCGGTACGCTCAATCTTGATATAGTCGATTATCCTGGCGAGTGGCTGTTGGATCTGCCTCTTTTGGCAATGACCTTCGATGAATGGAGCAACCAAGCCCTTTCCCTTGCACGATTGGGCAATCGTTCAGGGCTTTCCACAGAATGGTTACGGGTGCTCAAGTCAGTTGACCCGAATGCACTAGCACTGGAATCAGATGCACAAAAACTGGCTGAGGCATTTACCCGCTACCTTCGCTTGTGCCGGGAAGACAAAACAGCTCTTTCCACTTTGCCGCCCGGCAGATTTTTGATGCCCGGCGATCTCGAAGGGTCGCCCGCGCTCACTTTTTCACCGCTTGCGATTGATACAACAGGTCGCGCGCAATCTGGCACTTTGCACAAAATGATGCAGGATCGGTTCGAAGCTTACAAATCGGTGGTGATCCGTCCTTTCTTCCGCGAACATTTTGCACGGCTTGACCGCCAGATAGTCCTCGTGGATGCCTTACAGGCAATCAATGCCGGCCCAGAGGCCCTGAACGATCTCGAACACGCGCTGACGGATATTCTCAATTGCTTCAAGACTGGCAAAAACTCCTGGCTCGGTTCATTTGTATCGAGAAGAATAGACCGTATTCTTTTTGCTGCAACGAAGGCAGATCACCTCCATCATGATAATCATGACCGCATGGAAAAACTGATGCGCGCGCTGGTCGCGGCAGCAATTGAAAAGGCCCAGTATACAGGCGCGAAAGTGGACGTGGTGGCACTTGCCGCTGTACGAGCAACAAAGGAAGCTATTGTAAAGGACGGCGGCGATGAATTTCCAGTAATTGTCGGCACACCGATCAAGGGAGAAACCATTGACGGTAAAATCTTTAATGGAGACGATGAAACGGCCATCTTCCCAGGAGATTTACCTGACAACCCAAAACTGTTGTTTGACAGCGATGTTGGAAATGATCCCGAAACCCTGCTTCGATTTGTTCGCTTTCGGCCTCCTCAGGTAGAAAAGAACAAGCAGGGTATTTCACTATCCCTGCCCCATATCCGGCTTGACCGGGCGCTTCAGTTTCTGCTCGGAGATCAACTGGCATGAGCCCCAATCCTACAGACAAGAGACAGGTTCGCGCGCCTCGATCATTTCAAATCGCTGACCAAATCTCCAGTCGGACTGGCGATGAAAAATTGCGTGACAAGGATGCCAAAACCGGCCGCACTTCAAAAGCACGCAAACCAATGGCAATGAACGTAACGCCGGAAGTCATCCTGCAGAGTGATGAAGCGGTAAATGAGTCATATAAACAGATTGACGATTTGACGCCTCCTTTGCCTGCACCCTATCGCAGGCCTCGCTTTGGGTGGGGCAAACTGGCTCTTTCGGCCTTCAGCGTACTGATTGCATTTGCAGTTGGCCTTGCGATCGATACGCTGATCCGTGACCTGTTCAATAGGAGTGACTGGCTTGGATGGACTGCACTTGGTTTTGCAGCAATTGGTGGGTTTGCTTTTCTAGTTGTTGTGGCACGCGAACTGTGGGCCATTTCGCGGCTAAAGGAACTTGAGACATTGCGTGTCAGGGCGGCAGTTGCAGTGGAAGAGGACAGCCTGCCAAAAGCCAGATCCGTGGTTTCAGATATTTCCGCCCTTTTTGCCGAAAGACCGGACACTGCTCGCGGTCGTGCCTTGCTTTCTGAAACTGCCGCAGACGTGATGGATGGCGCTGATCTTGTTCATCTACTAGAGCGCGACATTATTGCTCCGCTCGATAAAACTGCCAGGGCAATGGTGATGGCTTCAGCCAAACGAGTATCCGTTGTAACCGCTGTCAGCCCAAGAGCAATTGTCGATATCGGGTATGTACTCTATGAAAACATGCGGCTGATAAGGAACATCTGCGAACATTATGGAGGAAGACCGGGAGCGGTCAGTTCACTCAAGCTCGCGCGCGAGGTCCTGACACATCTGGTAGCAACAGGCGCCATTGCCGTTGGTGATGGATTGTTGCAACAGGTCATCGGCCAGGGCCTCGCGTCCCGATTGTCGGCAAGATTGGGTGAAGGCGTGGTGAACGGCCTTTTGACCGCACGAATCGGGATTGCTGCCATTGATGTTTGCCGTCCGTTGAAATTTGACGTCGAAATGCGTCCTGGCATCAGCGACTTTCTCTCAGAACTTGCAAACTTCAGGAAAAGCGCAAATAATTCTTAAAAAGAGGTCCTTAATTCAGCTTGTTACAAGATGTGATCGACAAAATTGAGGATTTGGTTAACCATTTCAGGTAACAATCTGGTTAGATAACGGCTCCCTGCGAAAGTTTGATTATGTTGCGCATGTTTGTATCCTTGTTTGCCTTGTTTTCCTTTCTTGTAGCACCGTCTTATGCCGGTGAAAGGGAGTTTTTTGGCGCAGTTGAAGGCAAATGGGCCGGCCCAGGCGAGATAGTTGCAGGAAAATATAAAGGCACCAAGTTTACCTGTGTGTTTGACGGCAACAATCCCGCACGTAATATCGGCATGAAAATCGACGGCTATTGCCGTGTAGGCGTTTTTTCGCAGCCCATGAATGCGCTTATTGAGAAAGCTTCCACCAGCTACAGAGGAAAATTCCTCGATGGCGAGGCTGGCGAAGGAATGGATATTACCGGAGGTAGGTACAGCTCAAACAAACTGGTTGTAAATATCAAGCGCAAAGATCTCGTCGGGGTTTTGGTTGCCTCCAAGGCAAATGAAAATCACATGCAACTGACAATTTCAGTACGGGTAGATGGAAAACTTGTTCCTGTCATCGGAATGCGCCTGGACCGCTCAGACGCTCCGGCAAATATCGCCAAACGCGGCTAGCAACGTCCGGATATCCAACCCTTTTGATCAGGAAGTTTCCGGATATCGCTGATATCCAATTGCGCCAGCCAATCTTGCGCTGAAATCGCGTTAATTTCAATTTCGGGTGCCAGATCGCATAATGGAAGCAGAACAAATGCGCGAGCTGTCATCCTCGGATGCGGTATCGTGAGCCGATCATCCTCGAGAGTCATATCGTCAAAGATAAGTATATCCATATCAATGGTACGAGGCCCCCACCTTCTCGACTTCACTCGCTTGAGGGTCTTCTCCTCTGCTTTCAACAATGCAAGCAAGCTATGGGGATCTAGCGCTGTCTGGATTTTGACACAACTGTTGATAAAATCATCCTGATCCAGATCGCCCCAAGGTGGAGTCTTGTAGAGGTGCGACTTAGCAATCACTTTGATGTCGCCTGAGCGTTGCATATCCCCAAGCGCATCCAGCATTGATTTAACAACGTCACCAACATTGCCACCCAAACCAAGAAAGACCTCTTTGGTGCGGGCAACCAAGGTATTGTTACTGAGGATAGACAACCGTTACCTCAATATTGTCGAGAACCCCCTGAACCGGAGCATTGGGTTTACGGATGGTTATTTCAGCCCGCTTAATCATATTGAATTTTTTGCATAGTGATATGGCGATTTCCAAAGCCAGCGCCTCGATCAGATATTTGCGCTTTCCCATGACTTCGCGCTCGATTGTTTTGAAAGCCTGACCGTAGTCCACGGTGCCTTCCAGATCGTCATTTTTCAGCGACTCTCCACCATCAACTTCCAAAACAGCATCAACGAAAAATCGTTGGCCAAGTACTTCCTCTTCGGAATAGACACCATGACGTGCGAAAAATGCACAATTGCGAAGGGTGATCTTGTAAATAGACATGTTACTCCCGGTCTGACATCCAGTCTTCTCAAAGACGGGTTTTGCCCTCAGCTTGCAAGACAGCATCTGCCATCCTGAGAGCGTCGACGTTCTTTGCCACATCATGAACCCTAAATACAGCGCTGCCTTTCAATCGGGCGACTACCGTTGTCGCAACTGTACCAATATCACGGCTATTAACGCCCCTGCCTGTAATCTCACCAACAAAACGCTTGCGCGAGGTTCCAGTTAAAACTGGATACCCCAGTTCGAACAGCGCCTCCATGTGGGCAAGGATTGAAATATTTTCGTCGGCATTCTTGGCAAAACCATAGCCGGGATCAATGACAATCCTTTCGCTCGAAATTCCTGCAGCCCTTGCTATCTTCAAGCTGTCTTTGAGAAATGCGATCTGATCGCGTATCGGATCTGGGTCTTTCGCCCTTTCGCGTCCTGTATGCATCAGGACACATCCTGCGTTGTGTCTTGCGGCAACCGAAGCAATTTGTTTGTCCTTTTGAAACCCCCAGACATCATTTATGATATGGGCGCCTGCCTGCATTGCCAACTCAGCGGTGGCAGCGCGACAAGTATCAACTGAAAGCAATATACCATTCTCGCTTCCAAGCGCTTCAATCACCGGCAATATCCGTGACTGCTCCACCTCTGGGGATATCTCAGCTGCTCCAGGGCGGGTCGATTCGCCGCCAATATCGATTATTTGAGCGCCTTGCCTGAACATTTTTCGGGCTTGCTTAACGGCAGTATCGACATGATCATATTTCCCACCGTCAGAAAAAGAGTCAGGGGTAACATTCAAAATACCCATGATGACCGCCTTGGGACCCAGAACGATTTGTCGGCTCCCGGCCAATTCCCAACTACTGGCTAAAAATGGATCAAATTTCATGAAAATTGCAGCCTGCTGACGGTGGTAAAACTGTCAGTGTTTTTTGCCGCCACTGGTGGCCCTGTCAACCAAATAAAAATAAAGCGGGTAAGGCAACAGGTTCATGAACTTCACCATCCAGGTGAAGCGCCTTGGAAAAGTGATCTCGAATTTATTCGATTTTAGACCTGCTACCACGCGGTCAGCTGCCTTGTCTGCAGGCATGAGAAACGGCATGGGGAAACTATTGTTTTTTGTCATTGGTGTATCAATAAAGCCCGGACTGACAATCTGGATTTTCAAGTTCATCTGGTCAAAATCAAACTTCAATGACTCGCACATATTGATCAGTGCTGCCTTGGATGCGCCATAAGAGGAAGCAAGTTTCAAGCCGCCGTAGCCAGAAACAGATCCGACCACTACCACATGGCCCCTTCCCGCTTTCTTCATTTCATCAACAGCAGGGACAAGACAATTCACAACGCCAAAAAAATTGACTGCAAAGGTTTTCTCAAAATTTGCAATCTCAAGTTGCGACCCCTTCATATGATCAAACATCCCGGCATTGAATATTGCGAGAGCTATTGCTGAACACTCGGTGACTATTTTTTGAACCGCAGCAAGGCAATCTGCCTTGTTTGTAACATCAAGAGGAAGGCTTCGAATCCTGCCTTTACCCCTGTATCCGTTCGCCAGTTTTTCAAGATCGTCGCTGGAACGGGCAGAAACATACACTGTAAAACCTTCATCTGCCAAACGCGTGGCGGTTCCTGCACCAATGCCTGTGCTGCCACCCGTAATCCATACCGCACCCTCATCAGGCTTCGCTTTATACAATTCCATTAACTTGCCCCCGTATGCACCCTATTTCGCGTTTATAGATAGATGAAAATTTCGAAAGTCCAGCCGGCTTCCTTCTTCCATATCAACTACTAAGCCTAATACTCAATGAAGATGCAATTTTTTGCTTTCCATATCCAAAATTAGTCATTGACTGACAAAAATCACCGACTAAATTAAAAGATGGGGTAGCACTGTTGATCTTCATCGATCTGCAGATCAACTAATGGACTACCGTTGATGTCACAGGCAAAAAATGCCGAAACTCAGCCTTTCAGAATTACTTTTTGGGGTACTCGCGGTACGAGAACCGTCTCGGGCGACAGCTATTCCAATTATGGCAATGATACGATTTGTGTTGAGGTTCAATGTGGCGAAAGACATCTAATCTTCGATTTTGGTTCCGGTTTGAATCGCCTCGGCCAGAGCATGATCCAGCGTGAAATCAGGAATGTGGACATGTTCCTAAGCCATGCCCACTATGACCATGTTGAAGGCATTCCGTTTTTTCCACCATTTTTTCAGTCAGATTTCATTGCCCGTTTCTGGTCCGGGCGCTTGAAAGGCATCGAAAGAACCAGAGACATTGTCGATGGCTTGATGCGAGAACCATACTTTCCGATCCGGCAGGAAAAATTTCTCGCAAAGATTATTTATCAGGATATATCCGATTATCAGTCTCTGTCACTTGGCGACAAGATTACCGTGGCAACAACACGGTTGCATCATCCGGGCGGAGCTACCGGTTATCGTGTCGATTTCAATGGCAAAAGTTTTGCGTTCATAACCGATACAACACATTCACCAGGACACGTTGACAGTGAACTGGTTCTGTTTCTCGATAATGTTGACCTGTTTGCCTACGATTGCAGTTATCTTGATGAGGAATTCCCGAAATTTGCAAATTTCGGTCACTCTACCTGGCAGGAGGCTTTTCGACTTGGGAAGGCCAGTGGAGCCAAGTCGATGCTTGGCTTTCACCACATGCCTTTTCGATCCGACGCAGATTTGGACAATATTGCCAGACTGCTGAAATCCGAATGTGAGAATTGTGCAATTGCCAAGGACGGGATGACTATAGATCTTTAAACCGGCCACCATTGACAGTGCCTGACGAAAATTCAAGCGCTCCAGTACTCATGTGCAGTTGCCGCAGTCTGTAATCAGTATCTTTCGGCCGCAGACTTAGTAGTCACCATCATATTCGCCCGAATATTCGTTATTACCATTATAGTCATTTTGTTCAGGAGCACTCTGGTTGGGAACGCGGTTTCTCAATGGTGTTCCTGGAGGTGTTGCCGATCTGTTGGCACGGCGCTTCTTCTGTACTTGAGGGTCAAATGCTGCCTTGGTGGTACAGGCGGATACAGGTGCGCGCCAAGATGTATTAAAACGCGTCTGTCTGTTGATCAGGCTATAGTCCCGATCTTCCTCGGCTACATCCCCGGACCTCAAATAGTCCAATTGACGAATCTCGCTATCTGTTACCTCCACTATATCACAGCGATCTTCCGCCACTATGCAACGCTCAGAGGAACAAACCTCAACAACACCGCTGAAAAGAATTACCCGGGTTACTCCTCCGGCACCAACATAAACATCAAATACTGTGCCACGTGCTCCAATGGTTGCAAGTGGTGTCTGAACTGACATGGAGTTTTTCCGTGAGTTGCCGGTAATCAACCGGAACGCACCCTTGGCGACCTTGAAAGTGCCTGAGTCAAATCCCTTGCTACCGACGATAAAATCGTCAAGCTTGACACTTGAGTTCTCACCCACAAGAACCTTCGAATTATCCGACAGCCGAAGTTCGCCATGAGAATTGGTTTGAGCAAAAATGTCTTCTGATTCAAATACGGGATCTTTTGGCTGAAGCTGACGATTTCCAATGGAACCATTTACGGAATTTTTCACGCGCACAGTTTGCCCTACTTCTTCGGCGGCATTGGCTAATAAGGGCAAGGCAGATATGCCTGCACCGAGAAGCGTGAACATGACAATTTTGGAACGCAGATAAAAAACCCTGGAACTGGCTTTAGTCATTTCTGATACCATCGCTGAAGAAAGTACCGCGCAAGAGTATACTTTCGTGAATTTACATGCCCCAAGTCGATATGAGTATAACCCTAATTTCGTGGAGGTAAATAAAAAACTGAAAATTGACTGCGACCAACTGCAGGTCATTGATTCCCAAGGCATGATAATCCGTTTTGAACAGCATAAACTAGTTGTTTCCTTTTCAATCACAACTATCCTCCAAATAGCACACAGTGTGAATTGCAGGAGAATCTGACAAGCGTGACCATTTTTCGAAAGTTGAGGCAATGAGTCTACTCAGGGGGAAAACACTTTATGTCATCCTCATATCTCTCTTGTTGAGCCTGGCTGGATTGGTGATTTCGCTGACCAATCCGCGCTTTCTCAAACCGGTTCAGAACATTGTGTTTGATACCTATCAACAGCTCAAACCCCGATTGAATGCCGATAGCCTGGTTGTGATTATTGATATCGATGAAGCCTCCCTCGGTGATCTTGGACAATGGCCGTGGCCAAGAACGCAGATTGGCACCATTGTTGAAAAAGTTGCCAACGCAGGCAGTCTGGCAATCGGGTTTGATATTGTCTTTTCGGAAATTGATCGAACAAGTCCGAAGTTCGTTGCGCAATCCTTGCCTCAGTCACATGCCAACCGCGCTGAGGTCGCAGGCATTTTGGAGGATTTGCCGGACAATGACGTCGTCTTTGCGGAAACGATTTCCAAGGCGCCGGTTGTGCTCGGATATTTCAATTCGAATGAACAAAGCGCACTAATACTTGAGAAAAAGGCCGGCATATCCTGGTTAGGCGAAGACCTGAAGGATATCCTGCCGACTTATTCGGGCAATGTATCCAGCCTGCCGATTTTTCAGACACAGGCAAGTGGTCAGGGATTTGTCACACTTGGCAGTGACGACGTCGATGAAATCATCCGAACCGTACCCATGTTCAGCCAGCAAAGCGACACTATTTTCCCTGCGCTTTCAATTGAAACCCTGCGCGTTGCTATCCAGAACGCGATGGGTAAACTGCAGTCTTTTTTGATTAAAACCACATTTTCAGGTACTGAGGGCGGAAGTGTTTCCAGTGCCAGCGGGGACAATGCTTCAATTACTTTTGCCAAGGTTGCTAATTTCGAGTTTCCACTTACGGCCGATGGCGGATTGATTGTCTATTATGCAAAGGACAACCCCTCCCAGCGGATCTCTGCGAGCGAAATCCTGAAACAGGATGACCAATGGCTGCGAGATACCTTTGAAGGCAAGATTGTCCTTGCAGGCGTATCAGCGGTTGGATTGCGCGATATCCGCAAAACCAGCCTGAGAGAGTCTGTTCCCGGGGTTGCGGTTCATGCGCAGATCATTGATCAGATCATGGAGGGCAGTTTTCTTGTCCGCCCGGACTGGGCACCAGGTGCGGAAGCTTTTCTGGCCATACTGCTTACGCTCGTGATTGTCGTGTTGCTTCCCTTGTCCGGCGCAATTGCTTCAGCGTTCATTGGCAGCATTTGTGCAGTCAATATTGGCGCAATAAGTTGGTTTGCCTTTTCGTGGTATGGGCTGCTAATCGATCCGACTTCGCCGCTATTGATCTCGTTTTCGGCCTATCTGCTGATGACATTGCTGATGTACTTTTTTGCCGAGAAGGAAAAGAGGTTCGTCCGAAATGCTTTCCAGCATTATCTCGCGCCAAACCTGTTGGCAAAACTAGAGGCCAATCCGGATAGTCTGCAATTGGGTGGGGAAATCCGCCATATGACCTTAATGTTCATGGATGTGCGGAATTTCACGCCTATCTCGGAAACTTTAACTCCGCAGCAATTGGTAAGTTTTCTCAATCAGCTATTGTCTCCGGTTTCCGAGATCATTCAAAGTCATGAAGGTGCCATCGACAAATATATCGGTGACTCGGTGATGGCATTTTGGAACGCACCTCTTGACGTGAAGGATCACCCCGCCAAAGCCTGCCGGGCGGCGCTGGCGATCCTTGACAAGATAAACGAGATGAATGCCATTGATGCGTTCGGCTTTCATCAATTGGGTCTTGGTGATGTCAGAATCGGCGTAGGGATCAATACCGGCGATGGGTGTGTTGGCAATATGGGTTCCTCCAGCCGGTTCGATTATTCGGTAATTGGTGATACCGTCAATGTGGCTGCAAGGCTTGAATCTGCCTCAAAGGAAGTCAAATGGCCTTTGCTGGTTTCTGCAGAAACTGCGACGCTTGCTCCCCGCTTTGCCTTTCTCAATGCCGGCGCAATTTCCCTTAAAGGAAAATCTGGTGCCAATCAGGTATTTGCATTGGTCGGAGATGAAACTTTTGCTCAAGACGCCTCGTTCAAGTCGTTGGAAAGTTCCTATTCTGTTATGGCGACAGCGAAAGGTAAAAAGCGAAAAGAGGCTTTGTCCGAGTGCCTCAAGCTTGCAAAACCTGATTTGGCGGAATTTATCACCAGATAGGCTTTCTCCAGATAGACTTTCTATTGTATCAGTTTGGGATATTTATTTATTTTCAGCCCTGAAGAATTGTCCGTTTTATGAATAACCAATCCATTAGCAGTCAAAAAGCCACTGTTGTCTGGTTCAGGGATGACTTGCGAATTGCTGATCATCCGGCATTTTTCCACGCTGCCAAATCGGGCGAGCCCATTATGGCGCTTTACATTCTTGATGAAAAGTCCGATGGATTGCGGCCTCTTGGATCAGCGCAAAAATGGTTCCTGTATCATGCGCTTAAATCCCTCGATGAAAGCCTTGGCAAGATTGGAGGATGTCTGCATTTACGCTCTGGTAAGAGCCGTGAGATTATCCGGGAAATCATCAATAATGAGAATATTGGGGCAGTTCACTGGAACCGGCGTTGCGGAAAGGCAGAGCTGGAAATAGATGCAGGGCTGAAAGCCGAACTGCAATCTGTTGGCGTGGTGGTGAACAGTTTTCAGGGAAACCTGCTACATGAGCCTTATACGACAAAAACCGGCTCTGGCGGACCTTACCGGGTTTACAGCCCTTTCTGGCGCTCGCTGATCGCATCCGGCGAGCCAAGGGCACCTTTCCCGGCGCCAGAGGAAATTATCAGCTACAATCCACGAAATGCTGCATTGCCGCTTGATGCATTGCAGCTCTTGCCAACTTCTCCTGATTGGGCAAAGGGATGGTCCCGTATTTGGAATCCCAGTGAAAAAGGTGCGGCAGAAAGGTTTGACGACTTCGTTGCGAACGGCATCCACGGTTACAAGGAAGGTCGCGATTTTCCTGACCGGGACAATATCTCGCGTCTGTCTCCTTTTTTGCGCTTCGGATTGATATCGCCCTATCAGGTCTGGCACGGGATCAGACATCATGAGGCCGCTGATACAGTCAGTAATACAGACAGTGAAAAATTTCTGAAAGAGCTGGCATGGCGTGAATTCTCTTACCACCTGTTATTCCATTTTCCTGATATTGGCTGGAAAAACTTCCAAGAACGGTTTGATGAATTTCCCTGGCGTGCGGATGGTCATGAACATTTGGAAGCCTGGCAAAGAGGAATGACAGGCTATCCGATCATTGATGCCGGGATGCGCGAGCTATGGCAGACAGGCTACATGCACAATCGCGTGCGCATGGTCGTTGGCTCCTTCCTAGTCAAGCATCTTTTAATCGACTGGCGGCAAGGCGAAAAATGGTTTTGGGATACTCTTGTCGATGGCGACCCCGCCAACAATCCTGCAAGCTGGCAATGGATTGCCGGTTGCGGGGCTGATGCTGCACCCTATTTCAGGGTTTTCAACCCAATGCTGCAGGGCAATAAATTCGACTCTGATGGCGAATATGTCAGGAAATATGTACCAGAGCTTTCAAAATTACCAAATCAATTCATCCATGCACCCTTCGATGTGCAGCCAGAAATATTGAAACAATATGGCGTGACACTGGGAAAAACCTATCCTCACCCTATTGTAGATCATACCCGTGGACGCGATCGCGCCTTGGAAGCATTCAAAGAATTGAAAAAGGCCGATTAATGAAGAAAATTGCAGTGATTGGGTCTGGAATATCGGGAAATTCCGCCGCTTGGGCGTTGTCAAAAAACAATCATGTCACCTTGTTTGAAAGCAGTTGTCGGACCGGCGGTCACTCCAATACGGTCGAAATTGATTATCAAGGCAAATCGATCAAGGTTGATACGGGTTTTATTGTCTACAATGATCACAACTACCCGCTGTTGACGAAATTGTTCGATTATCTCGACGTTGAGACAATCCCAAGCAATATGAGTTTTGGCGTCTCTTTGGACAATGGCAACTTCGAATGGTCCGGCCAGGGGTTTGGCAATATTTTTGCACAAAGAAGAAACCTGTTTTCTCCAAGGTTCCTTTTCATGCTGCGCGAGATATTTACCTTCAACCGCATCTGCAAGGAAGATCTTAAATCCGGCGCTTTGTGCGGCACATCCTTCGATGAATATCTGACACATCGAAACTTTTCGAAGCGTCTCAAAGACGATTACCTTGTTCCGATGACCGCAGCAATCTGGTCAACTCCGCCGCAACGCATGCTCGAGTTTCCTGCGGAAAGTCTTGTTCGGTTTCTGGACAATCACCGCCTTATTCATAAAAGGAAGGATCGGCCAAAATGGAGGACTGTCAAAGGTGGCAGCCGCCAATATGTCGACAAACTTCTTGGTGATTTTAGTGGTGTATTGGAAACGGGAAGAGAAGTGGTCTCTGTGGATGGAAACGGACTTCGACCAATTCTAACATTTGTTGATGGCACAGAGCAAGAATTTGACGAAGTGGTCATTGCTACACACTCTGACGAGGCATTGGCCCTGCTTGTAAATCCGGATGTCAATCAACGTTCAATTCTGGGTGCCATCCACTATAAACCAAACAAAGTTTACCTGCACCGTGATCCACGTCTGATGCCAAAACGCAAGGCAGCTTGGTCAGCCTGGAATTATCTTGGTGCCAGAAACAGTGACGGCCAAAAGGATTTGTCGGTTACCTACTGGATGAACAGGTTGCAGAATATAGATGAGAAGTATCCGCTTTTTGTCAGCCTCAATCCTCTGGTGGCGCCACGCGAGGAATTGACCTTCAATGTATTTGACTATGATCATCCGCAATTTGACCAACAAGCTATCGAAGCCCAGGAAAAGCTCGGGGAAATTCAGGGCAAGAATAAACTCTGGTTTTGTGGGGCCTGGACCCGATATGGATTTCATGAAGATGGACTGGCTTCAGGGCTGTCGGTTGCGCGGGCACTCGGGAGTATAATCCCGTTCGAAAATGCGACAATTATTGCAAACAACAATCCAGAAAGTTTGCCACAGGCAGCGGAATGATCATGGCGGGATCAACAACAGCTATCACTGAACCTTCTCCTTTTCCGGATTTAGAAGCCGTAACCTTCTACAAGGGATCGGTTATGCATGCGCGGCTTAAACCCGTTTTGCACCGGTTTTCCTACAGTATGGCAACTATTCTTATTGATCTTGACCGATTGAAAGAAGCAGCCCAAGCGAGCCGTTTTTTTTCTGTCAACAGGCCAAATGTTGCCAGTTTTCATGAGAAGGATTTTGGCCTTCGTGATGGAACCTCGCTAAGATCCCATATCGACGGGCTGATGGCCGAAGCCGGACTTGAACCGGCTGCAAAAATCCGCCTTCTTTGTTATCCGAGAGTACTGGGTTATGGTTTCAATCCGATTTCTGTTTATTTTTGCGATGCGAAAAATGGCAATCTGATCTGCATGATCTATGAAGTGAAAAATACATTTGGTGAATCGCACACTTATGTAGAACCAATTGTTCCTGGCCAATCGAGTCCGGCAGGGATTCGCCAGCAAGCCAGGAAGACGTTTTACGTCTCTCCTTTTTTGGACATGGAAATGGAGTATAGGTTCAGGGTCAAGCCGCCATCAGATACAGTCGCACTTAGAATTCTGGAAACAGACGGAAATGGGCCGATCCTCGCTGCGAGCTTTTTCGGATCAAAAGTGCAATTTTCTACCAGTAATTTGCTGAAAGTCGTTGTCAGTTACCTTGGGCTTTCCTGGAAGGTAATAGCCGGAATTCACTTCGAAGCGCTTTCGTTGTGGTTAAAGGGTTTGAAAATTCGCCCTAGACTTGCCCACAATTTGTCTCATAGTCTTCCTGAGGGTTATAAGAAAGGTAATCCGTTGAAGAAAATGGTTTCAGGTGGAGGCAAGTTCGATGAATAGGAATTCGATGTTGTTTGATCAGATTGGAACTACCGCTGAGGCTTATCGTAATCCCGTCAGCATAACACTGGACAATGTTGCCGAATTGACTGCCGCACTTCCTGTCCATGTATCAACAATACTCAAGGCATTGACGCAAATGGAGTTTGGTACGCTGACAGTCACCTTGCCTAACAAGTCAACCTACAAGTTTGAAGCGACAAACCAGGGTCCAGTAGCTGATGTCACGTTGCACAACTGGAACTTGCCAAGGCGGGCGGTTTTTGGCGGTTCGATCGGTGTTGCTGAAAGTTACATGGATCGCGACTGGGACAGCACAGATGTTACTACCTTTCTGGAATTGTTCAGCGTCAACTATGCCTTGGGACAGAAGCTCACTTCGCCCAACTATTTCATGGTGATCCTGGAACGTTTCAGGCACTGGATGAACACCAACACCAAACGCGGTTCGAAGAAGAACATTTCCGCCCATTATGATCTCGGTAATGAGTTCTACAAGCTGTGGCTCGATAAAAGCATGACCTATTCATCCGCGATTTATGAGAAAGAAACAAATTCGCTGGAAGCTGCGCAACAGGCAAAATACCGTTCGCTCGCTGAAAGACTTGAAATTGGGGACGGCGACAGAATCCTCGAGATCGGCTGTGGATGGGGCGGCTTTGCAGAATATGTTGCCAAGAATACCAATGCCCATCTCACAGGATTGACGATCAGTCAGGAGCAACTCGATTTTGCACAGAAACGGATTTTTGAAGCCGGACTGAATGAAAAGGTCGACCTCAAATTCCAGGACTATCGCGATGAAGCTGGTGTTTATGACAAAATTGCCTCGATTGAAATGTTCGAAGCAGTTGGAGAGAACTATTGGGAAACATATTTTGGCAAGTTGACCCAATGCTTGAAGAAGGGCGGGAAAGCCGGACTGCAGATTATCACCATCACCGACCGAAGTTTTGAAAAATACCGTGCAACTCCTGACTTCATTCAGCGTTATGTATTTCCGGGGGGGATGCTGCCTTCACCCTCAATTCTGTCAAAACTTGGCAGCCATGCTGGGTTTAAGGAAGAAGAACCGAGAATTTTTGGTCTCGACTATGCGCGTACCTTGGCTGAATGGCGGGTCACGTTCTGGGGTAAATGGGATGAAATCAAAGCCATGGGATTTGATGACCGTTTCAAACGCATGTGGGAATTTTACATGCATTATTGTGAGGCGGGGTTTAAGTCACAAAATACAGATGTGCGTCAGGTATTTTTTCACAAAACATGACGCAGACACTCAAAATGGAAGCCATGAAAAAGTATGCGTATCCGCAATCCCATTGTCGTTCTGAGTACTCTGTTTTTGGCAGGCTGTGTTATCGCGGCACCAAGAACCAGTGTGACAGTCGGTTACTACAACTTGAAAGGTACTTCCTTTGAACAACTGGACCGTCAGATCGCGCTCCATGGCCCGACTGTTGAAGGTGTGGGCCGGGCGGTCGCAGCGACACGTATCAGCATGTTGCCGGATGTACGATTTGGTGAAGAAAGCGGCGAATGTCGTGTTACCAGTGCGA
Source organism: Salaquimonas sp. (assembly GCA_041736675.1). Lineage (GTDB taxonomy): Bacteria > Pseudomonadota > Alphaproteobacteria > Rhizobiales > Rhizobiaceae > Salaquimonas. Next base: position 155,358 of record JBGSTD010000009.1, on the reverse strand, counting down.
ATATCAGAGTCAAGGCAGATGTCACACTTCCCCGATTGAGCGACCGTCGCAAAGCCAGCAAGGAATTACGGCCTGCATTTTCCAGCATCGAAAGGTATGCCAAGCAACATGAAGCTGTTCATGTCGCCATTGCTGACAACCATGCAGAAATGGCCGAACGCGCAATTCTGAAACTGCCTGCAGCAGAAAACTGTGATGTGCTCAAGGCAAAGGCTGTCGCAATTTTTGAAGAAATAATGGCGAAGCACCGCGCGGCGCAATTGAAGTTTGACGCAGATGAAAAAGTTCGGCTAGGGACTACCAGCTAGAGAATATATTAAATTAAAAAATCACTGTAACAATTTGATTTATAATATTAAGCTTGCCGTTCTGGAATATTTACCACCAAACCATCCAGATCTTCTGTAATCTTTATCTGGCATGACAAGCGAGAGCCCTGCTTTGCCTCATAGGCAAAATCAAGCATGTCTTCTTCCATTATGTCCGGCTTGCCAACTTTGTCCTGCCAGGCTGCATCCACATATACATGGCAAGTGGCGCAAGCACACGCGCCCCCACACTCTGCTTCAATTCCAGGAACGGAATTCTTGATCGCATTTTCCATTACAGTCGTACCCGCCGGAGCATCCACGACATGGCTTTTCCCATCATGGGTGATGTATGTGATTTTTGGCATGAATTTTTGACCCCGGTCATAAAGATAGTCGGCACAGGACTTAATTGATCACAAAGCCAAGTCAAGGAGTTTTATGCCGACAGACAGAAACAATTATCGGAAATGTTGGACTGAAAGTTCAGGACTGCAATGCCCTGATATATGCAATCACGCGATCCAATTCGCTTTGAAGACGTTCGTAGCCACCATGGCGGACATGCTCTACTTCACTGGCGCGTTCGGCAAGAGTAAATGCGCCAATGCCACGCGCAGCCCCTTTTAGGGAATGAGCAGCGCGAATTCTCGTCTCGATATCGCTGCAATTCATCATTTTCATATAAACTTGCGATTGACTGACAAAGATGCCCAACACTTCGCTTTCGAGAGAACTGTCTCCCATTGTCTGATTTCCCAGATGCACCAAGTCGATTGGTTTTGATTGTCCACTATCTCGTTGTGCTTGGAAAACGTCTTGTCTCAAGGCCATGGCCATTGAATTACTCCTGATTTTAACATCAGAAAACCTTGGCACAGGAATATGAAAATCTGCTTAAAATATCAATTTGGATCAGCTCAAAAGTTTGCGGCCGGCATCAGTCAGCTTACAAACAAGCCAATCCGGCTTTATCGGATTGTTGAACCAAGGTTCGGCCCAGCCTTTTTCAATGCAAGATTTAATCGTCGCCGGCTTGATTTCCTGGCCATTTTCATCAAATAACGGCAATTTTCCGCCGGCTTGCTCAAGCCCCATCCGCAAATATCGCAATTGCGCATCGCTTGGTCTTGTTCCTGTATGATTTCCATTTGTCTTCAACGGAACCACTTTACCTTCAGCTTTTTCATTCATTACAGTAGCCATGCTGATTACCCTGCTCTGGCCTGAAAGGCCTTGTTACCAAGAATGTTAATTACCTGATCCAAATTTACAGCACCAAAATCATCTGGGGATCAATTGGTTTTCTTAACCTTGTTTTAACTATTTGCTCTGCGGAAACCTGAAATTATTGTAGAGTTGACCTTATTGTGCCATTACGAGACGCTTGCGGCAAGAAGATCAATGGCACCATTTTGTTTATGGTAAAGACCTGTGGCGGGTTGAGCCAAATAACTTTTGTGCAAGCAGCGGCTTTGTGCCTGTTACTGCGGTTCTGATTTTTCAGTATGGTGCCGTTATCAGTCACGGAAGTAATAATTACGAGGCATTCGACAGGCGAGTTTTGCCTCGAGATTGAAAAGAGTGAGCGAGTAACAAGAATGTCAACGAAGCCAGCAAATAAATCCGGCGCAAAGACAACGGCCAAATCGATCGAAGATGCCCTTGACGTTGAATTGACGTTTGATGATCTGATCGACAACAATCTCGACGACATGAGCGATGAAGAGGTCTTCAACGAACTTGAACGCAAATTGACAGCTGCAGCGGCTGATCTGCGGGATGCAGACGTAGCCCCATCGTCAACAGCCATTGCAAGGCAACCGATATCAACAAAGAGCGATACACGCACAGGAACCGCCACGAAACGCCATGAGGCCGTGGAAGAATTCGAAGCACTCAAACCGAAGGAATTTCGGCCCGCCAACGACGACCGGCGCGATGCTGTTGCTGAACTGGTCTACGGCCTTCAGCAAAAGGCATCCGGCCTACCGTTCGTGATCGCTGCTGTACTATCCATCTGCTGGATTATTGTTGTTGGCTATTACATCCGCAACATAGATCCGACCACTTATGATTTCAGCAATGGATTGGCCCAGAAGCTGGTCAATCCGAAAACGTACCTTTACCTTGCCACCGCCTTCATTCCTGTCCTGCTGGTTTGGGCCTTTGCCACCCTTTTGCGGCGTGCCCAGGAAATGCGCTTTGCAGCCAAATCTATGACGGAAGCTGCCATCCGCCTTATGCAACCCGAAAGCATCGCCACAGATTCCGTTCGCACGGTTGGCCGGGCGATCCGGCGCGAAGTTGCAGCTATGGGCGATGGAGTCGAACGGGCACTGGCGCGTGCTGGCGAGTTGGAAAGCATGGTTCAGGGAGAAGTACTCAATCTTCAACGTTCTTATTCAGATTCAGAAATTCGTTTAAGAACCCTGCTTGTTGATCTTTCGACGGAGCGCGAAAATGTGGTGGGTCATGCTGAACGTCTGCGAGCATCGATTGCAGGATCGCATCTCGGATTGAGTTCGGAACTCGAGACCGCGAGTAGTAAAATCCAAAACGTTATCGATCAGGCCACCAATCACCTGGCACAAACACTTGAGCAGCGTGAGCAGGGAATTCATGCGACCTTGTCGGATGCGGGGCAAAATCTTGTTTCCCTGCTTTCCAGTTCCGGCATGGACATAGAGAACAAGATCAATTCAGGCACGCGGCAAATCTCCGATGCGCTGACTTCGCGAACACAGGATATCAGCCAGCAAATAAACATGGCTGGATCGGCCATGGCAAATCTGATGGATACCCAGTCAGCCAGATTGAAAGACCAGAGTGACTATGCCACCCGGCAGTTTGAAGACGCCATTGGTATGCGGATCGCTGAATTTTCATCGAGGCTTGATGAGACAGGAACCACACTGCAAACCCAACTGGACAGCCGGCTCAAGACACTTGACCACACGCTTTCCACCAAAGGCGATGCCTTTGTGCAAGCGCTGGGCAATCGGACTGAAGTGCTCGATCAGGTTCTCAATGACCGAACAGCCTATATCAGCGACACTCTGAAAGAGCGATTGAGCGTTTTCGGCCAGGCAATGACAAGCCATCTCGACGCGGTCAACCAATCCCTGCAGGAGCGTCAGGTTTCACTGGAAAAAACAACCGAAGCGATTGGCACAAGCATAGGCGAACGTGCCGAACGATTGCAGGAAGGTCTTAGAAGGCACCATTCAGATATTGCCGCTTCCCTACAAAACGGACTTTCTGCAGTTAGCCTGAAAGCTGAAGAAATCAGGACCGGTATCGACACACAGAATGACCAGATGATTTCCGGTATGGATGAAAAGTCCAAAACACTGATTTCTCAATTGGACGAAAAATTGCGTCAGCTTGCCGAGGGCGTTGAAGCCAATTCGGCTAATCTTCGAGAACTGATGGCCGAAAAAACAAGCCTGATCTCTCGCACGCTAAGTTCGGGATCCGAGATATTGTTTACCGGACTGGATACGCAGACAGCAAATCTGAAAGCAGATTTCGATACCCGCAGCAATACTCTCCTGAGCAATCTTTCCGAGAAATCGGGAGCCTTTGCCCATACACTCAACTCTGGTTCAGAAGTTTTGCTCACCGGATTTGAAAAACATACAACGAGATTGCAATCTGAATTGGGCAAACGCAGCGATGCCTTGCTTGGAAGCCTCGAGCAAAAATCCGAGACATTTGCAAAATCGCTTTCTGAAAACTCGGAAATGCTGTTCACCGGGCTTGAGACGCAGACATCCAACCTGCGTGCAGACATGGAAAAACGTTCCCATGATTTGCTGCGCGGCATTGATGATCAAACCTCCGCCTTGCGCAATGAAATGGATCAACGCGCTACATCATTGATGAGTGGTCTTGCCCAGCATTCCAGCGGATTTGCCGTCGATCTGGAAGCTCGGGTCGAAGCGATTGCCTCTTCGATTGAACAAAAATCAACATCACTTCTTTCCGGCCTTGAAGAAAAAACCGAAGCCATCACAAGCGGAATTGATGTTCGCACAAGAGTACTGAATACGGCGCTGGAAACCAGAGCGGATAATTTTGTCAAGAATATCGACGGATCACTTTTGAAAGTGGCCCGTTCCATGGAAGAAAAATCCAGCCAGTTGCTGGGCGATATTGACGGCCGCGCTGAAACGCTTGCAAGCGCGATAGAAGAGCGCTCAACCGGTTTTGCCTCGGGTCTTGAAACCCGTATTCAAGAAATCAGCAATACGTTGAGTGAAAAGGCCGCCACACTGGTGGACAACATCGACGGACGCACCGACTCGCTGAAAGATTTGCTGGACAACAGAGCCATCGGAATCGCTGACGCGATGGAGGAAAAATCTGCCAATATTGCCTCGATCATTGAGGGCAAACGTCAGAGTCTGGCTCAGACGATTGTGGAAAAAACCACAGACCTTGGAACCATCATTGCGTCAGGCGAGGCCCAGATTGCGGCCGCCGTGGATAGCCGGTTTGGTATCTTCTCAAAAATGCTGTCTGACCGCCACAACTCGATTTCGATTGATCTTGACCAGAAAATTGAAGCAACTGCAGGCTTGATTGACGAAAAGGCTGCTGCCATCTCCAATATCCTGACAGAGCGTGCCGCGATAATACATTCGACCTTGGGTAGCGGACTGACTTCCAGCCAAAAGATGCTCGAAGAAAAGACAAGGGAATTCAACGAACTGCTCAGCGCAAGATCGGTTGAATTGTCTACCATTCTTGATGAAACTGCCCTGCCCCTTGTCAATCAGATCAAGACTCAGGGGGATGAAGTGGCTGACCGTTTGGGCCGCGTGCATCGGACAGTAAACGAAGACGTGACAGATCTGCTTGGCAAACTCAGCAATGTCGGCAGCGTACTTGGCGGTCTCATCGAACGGGCAAATGCGGATCTGTCGCAGATGCAACAGACGATTACTTTCCAGGCGGAAAGCATGAGCCAGACTGTTGCAAAAGCCAGGGATGATGTTGACCACTCCAGCGCGATGGCACTTGATGCCCATGTCAAAATGGATGAAACCGCGTCCAATCTTCTGGCCAATATCGGCGGAATTGCTGAACGGTTTGAAAGCCAGGGTAAAATGCTCGAACAGGCAACCCGCCTGATCGACAATGCCCAACGGAATTTTTCGGCTACACTTGAAGACCGGGAAAGCGCGCTTGAAAACCTTGCAACCGGCCTTAGCAGCCGGACAGCGGAAATCGAAAAATCGATGTCTGCCTTTGGTCAAATGCTGACAAAGACGATGGATGAGATGTCGCAGCGTTCGCGACTTGTTGGCAGCACCATCTCAAACGAGATCGGAACAGCAATAGAAGAAACCACTGCACGATATGCCGCTGCAACCGAAGCGATGCGCCAAGCCTCACAGGACGTTCAGCGTGATCTTGAGCAGACACGCGCACAGATGCGCAAAGGTGTTATGGAGCTTCCTGAGGAGACCCGTCAGAGCGCTGACGCCATGCGCAAGGTGGTGGCCGACCAGATTTCAGCACTCCGCGATTTGTCTGAAATTGTATCAAGATCCGGCAAGGCTCTCGATACCGGCGCAGCCGTTTCACAGCAGCGTGCAGTCGGAGGCAGTGTACGCAATGTGTCCCGCGCACAGGATACGCTGCTTGGCAAGGAAACTGCGGAAATCTCATTCCAAAACACAGCACCTTCGCGCCCTCCGCAGCAGCCGCAACGAACGCCTGAGCTGCCGACACAATCATACCGACCACCGGCAAGACCGACGCAAGCGTCAGCAGGCGGCTGGGTAAGCGATCTGTTGAAACGGGCTTCTGTCGACGAGGAACCCGCCCGCGTGACAAGGCCGCAACAAAACCAGCTCCACAAGATCGAAAGCCTTAACGCGCTTTCCATGGATATTGCGCGGCTGATTGACGATGAAGCATCCATCGACCTGTGGGAGCGTTACAAGCGGGGTGAGCGAAACGTATTTACCCGCCGCCTGTATACCCTTCAGGGTCAACAGACCTTTGATGAAATTCGCAACAAATACAGCCGCGAACCGGAATTTCGCCGTGCTGTAGATCGCTACATGGATGATTTTGAGCGGCTGCTTTCCGATGTTGCGCAAAATGACCGCGACAACATTATTACCCAGACATACCTGACCTCAGATACCGGCAAAGTCTACACCATGCTTGCGCATGCATCAGGCAGACTGGGCAACTAAAGTCGGATCCTAGGGTACAAAATATAAAAGCTGCCACGAGAACCGGGGCAGCTTTTTGGCGGTTTGCATGATCGGGTAGTGAAATCAGATCCCTGAAAACGTCCAGACAACAATTTGACGGGCTACTTCGTCAAAAGCCTTATCCAGACCAAGGACTATATCCAGGCTACCAGTGCCGGACAAAGGTGCGGTTTCGCTGAACACCTTGGTGCGCACAACGGTGCCTGTTCTGTCGCTTACCAACTTTACCGAGATTGAAACTTTTGCGACCTTTGTTGCGCCTTCAACATCTGCCTCAAAAGAGCGGATATCGCTGACTACCTGATAGTCGATGACCAGTCCCTCGCCCGGTTTTGCAACAGCACGAACGCGATTGGTGTTTTCAAAAGTTTCAATCAGCTTTGCCTGCACAAGTTTGGGCAGCCTGTCGCTCCATTGGGATTTGGCAAGATATTCGATTTCCGCAGCCGACGGTTTGACAACAATCTCCTGACTGTCGAGGACCTTGAGAGCAGATGGCTCCAGAATAAGTATCTGAGCCTTCGTACTTCCCTTGAGGTCCGGGAAAGACCTCGGGGCAGACAAATCGTATGTGTTTGCCGGTACGGCGGGTATCAGCGATGTGCAACCCGACACTGAAAGCGCGGCAGCCAGCACACAGGTGCCCAAATAAGAGCCTAAAAGTTTTTTGCTAAACTTCATTACAATCACTTACCCAGCCTATCATGCAAAACGCTATTCAACGTTTTGGACGCCCGTTATACGTTTTCACTTCTGATTTTCCAAAGAGAAATTTTTGCGGATCCCGTTCAATTTCCCCAACCACCCTGTCAATGCGGCTAACCGAACGCCTGGCATCCCCGATCAATGCCTGCACATCCCCAAGGCCGGTATTGGTGAATTTTGAAAGACCACTGGAAACATTCGTTATGGAGGACTGCAAGGTGGCCGCAACCTTGCGGAAATCTGCCAGCGTTTCACGGACATCCTTTGCTATATCCCCTGTGCCTTCCGAGCCGAGGAAACCATCGAGTTTTACCAATACGCCATCGACGCGCTTGGAGGATTCGTTCAACCGGTCTGTCATTTCCTTTGCATTGGCTACGATTGCCGAAATATCATCCTTCTTCTCCGAAAGCGCGCTTGTGACACCGCGGGCATCGGCCACCAATTGCTTGGCTCCAGAGGCGGTTTCACTGATGTCAGCGATCGTTTTCTTCACAGATGCCGCGTCTACAGCGCCAACCACAGTATCAAATTTCTTCAAACTGGCGTTCAGATTTGTTGAAAATGCCTGAAGTTCGGTAGCAACCTTGTCGACCGAGACGAGCAGCGCATCAACTTTTGCTCCACCTTTGCGCAGGTCCGAAGAAAACGCCTCAACATTATCAACCGTATTTTTGACCTTCTCCGCATCAACCGCGCTGACTATTTTTTCAAGCCCCTTGATTGTGCCATCCATCTTTTCACCAAGAGCTGACAAAGAGACACCAATTTCCGAAGCACTGTTTAGAAACTTGTCTACGCCCTCAGCATTTTTTGCCAGAGCCTGCGAGAAGGTTTCAACATTTTTCACAGTCGACGATACGGGTCCCCGGTTTTCCTCGACAAAAGCTTTCAGCGTACTCAGCGTGTCATTGGCTTTTGTGGAAACATCGCGAACGGTTTCAAGAATATCGGCAACCGCCGACGGTCGCGCGTTGATGATCGGCGGGGCTCCGTCAATGCCAGTTGCAAACAAGGATTGCGCATCCCTTGTTCCGCCCTTGAGCGATATGTAGGCCACTCCGGTCAGACCTTGCGAGCCGATTGTTGCGGTGGTATCTGCGCGGACAGGCGTATCCTCATTGATCTCCGCAAGAGCAAACACTTCACGCGGATCATCCTGATTGAATACAACGCGATTAACCTGACCGACCTTGATGCCGTTAAAATGCACCTCGCTACCGGCAGACAAACCCGTGACAGCACCAACGATGCGGACATTGATAGGCCGCTGGGGAACGGAACCATCGAGCTTGGCAACCCAATAAATGAAGGCAAAACTGGCCATAATCACAAACATTGTGAAAAAACCTACTGCTACATAGTTTGCCCTGGTTTCCATACATCCTTACCCGGTTGCGCCTTGATGAACGATCTGGCGTGCCCTTTTTCCCCGGAAGTAGGACTGCACCCATTCATGCTCTGATGCAAGCATTGTAGCCAAATCTCCCGCCACAAGCACCCTTTTTTCTGCCAGAACGGCAATCCGGTCACACACGGAAAACAGACTGTCGAGATCGTGAGTTACCATATAGACGGTCAGCCCAAGCGTATCCCTCAGTGTCACGATCAGTTCATCAAAATCCGCAGCACCGATTGGATCTAGGCCCGAAGTCGGTTCATCCAGAAATACCAGTTCGGGGTCGAGGGCCAATGACCTGGCAAGCGCTGCACGTTTGATCATGCCACCAGACAATTGCGACGGCAGTTTGTGCGCCGCGTCCTGGGACAAGCCGACGAGATCGAGCTTTACCCTGGCAAGTTCCTCCATCAGATTGGCGGGCAGATCCAGATATTCGCGCATGGGAACCTGAATATTATCGAGAACGCTGAGCGAGGAAAACAGCGCGCCCTGTTGAAACATGACACCGATGCGTTGATCAAGTAGAAACCGGCTGGCATCATCGGCACCAAGATAGTCTTCTCCAAACAACCGAATGGTCCCTGACTGCTTCTTGTTTAGGCCCAAGATGGCACGCATCAGTACAGACTTGCCTGAACCTGATGCGCCTACAAATCCCAAAATCTCTCCACGATAGACTTCGATATCGAGGTCTTTCAGGATTTGCTTCTCACCAAAGGAAACGTTGACACCGTGTGCAGAAAGGACAATCTCACGATTTTCTTCATGCTGATCAATATTTGTTGCGAGATTTGGGCCGGATTGGGTCATTGGCGTCTCAATAATCTATTGCGGCGTAGAAAATTGCAAAAAGTCCGTCGACAACGATAACAAAAAAGATGGCCTTGACCACTGCCGCGGTCGTTCTTCTGCCCAGACTTTCTGCGCTGCCTTCAACTTTCATTCCTTCAACCGCCGCCATCACGCCGATGATCATTGCCATGAATGGCGCCTTGATCATTCCGGAAAATACTGTCGACAAATCGATGGCGCTCCGTAGCCGCAATATGAAATCCGACAAGCTGACATCTGAATAAAATCTCAACACCAGAGCGGCTCCCGCAAGAGCGGCAATATTGGCGAGGAAAGTCAGCAGCGGAAGAGAAATCGTCAGGGCAACCAGACGAGGGAATATCAATACTCCGATCGGGTTCAAACCGATTACTGTCAGCGCATCAACTTCCTCTCGCATTTTCATGGAGCCTATCTCGGCAGTCATTGCACTGCCTGAACGGCCTGCAATCATGATTGCTGTCAAAAGCACACCAACCTCACGCAAGAGCAAGACACCGACGAGATCGACGGACCATACCTCAAGCCCGAAAAAGCGAAGCTGAAAGGCACTTTGCTGGGCTATGATCGCGCCAATCAAAAATGACATCAACATGATGATCGGAACAGCCCTAATACCCATCCTGTCAATATGGTGGATAATAGAAATCGGTCGCACTCCGCCGTGGCGCCCTGATTTCATCTGCGGGCCACGGATGGCGGAGCCGATTATATTCATCGACATTACCGTATCGATTTTGACATTGCTGACCAGTTTGCCAAGATTTTCGGCCATTCTGACCAAAGGATTTCCCAACACTTTCGGACTTGCCAAATGCTCTCTTGGCACCGATACCGCCTGTAACAATTGACGGGCATAGTCTGAGGGATGAGTGATCGAAACCTGACCACCGGCATCCTGCCAGTTTCGGTAAAGCCGGGAAATCAACCAAGCGCCAGACGTATCAAGACTGCTTATACCTGACAGATTGATTTCAAGTTTTTGGGCTGTCGAGGCAGTTTTTTCGATCGCTGTTATTTCGCTGTCAGGACGTACTATGTCTGAAATTACCCAATTTCCTTTGGGGTGCACAACAATTCCGTCATCGCTTGATTTCACCTCAAGAAATGCTTCCCCGTTTTTACCTGACCGGGTTCTTGCAATCTGTCCTTTGTGGACGTTCATTGTTGTTCATGCCGGGTTGGTTGCATAACTTTTATCAAGCCATAAAAACGGTTGTTTCTTGAACAGACTTCTGGAAAAGCTTTTACACCTTTATGTCGGACTTGCCACCAGTGAGTTGATATTTTGAGTAGTTATGTTTTGGAAAATGCAAAATGAACACAGTCACAAGAATGAGTTTCGAGCCGGAAGATTGGCCAATATCCGGCAGTTTTGTAATCTCACGCGGTGCACGGACTATCGCCAAGGTTATCAAACTGACCCTCGAAAGCGGCGGGTTCTCGGGAGTTGGTGAGTGCGTTCCCTATGCCCGCTACAACGAAACCATTGAAAGCGTTTCTGAGCAACTTGCGGCAGTTAAGGAGGTTATCGAAACAGGCGTAAACAGCGAAGTCCTGCAAAAACTGATGCCAGCGGGAGCGGCACGCAATGCTCTGGATTGTGCGTTGTGGGATCTTGAGGCCAAGAAAAGTGGCAAACCTGTCTGGCAACTGGCCGGAATGGAAAAGCCCCACAACCTGACCACTGCCTTTACAATCAGCCTTGGAACGCCGGAAAAGATGGCGCAGGACTGTCTGGAAGCTTTGGATATGCGTCTTTTGAAAGTAAAATTGGGTGGCGACGGCGATATTGAGCGAATGATTGCTGTGCGTGAGGCCGTACCACATGCCGAATTGATCCTCGATGCGAACGAAGCCTGGACCGGATCAACATTAGAAATTTATATGGCGACGGCTCAGTCTATCGGGGCTGCCCTGATTGAACAACCCCTTCCTGCAAACGCCGACGCAATGCTTGAAAACCTGACAAGGCTTGTTCCGGTATGCGCTGATGAAAGCCTGCATACTCGCAATGAGTTGGCAACCCTACGAAGGCGCTATGACTGTATCAACATAAAACTGGATAAATCCGGCGGATTAACCGAGGCGCTGGCATTGAAACAGGATGCGCTGGCTCAGGGTTTCAAGATTATGGTAGGGTGCATGGTCAGCACGTCGCTTTCCATGGCGCCTGCCTTTCTGCTAGCCCAGGGAGCGGATTTTGTCGATCTGGACGGCCCGCTGCTACTTGCAAAAGACCGCATACTGCCGATCCCTTATGACAAATCCACCATCATGCCTCCGCCTCGTGCGCTCTGGGGTTAGTTTTGGCAAAATACAACAATATAAGAGCGACAAGGCAAAGCCCCGACATAAACCAGAAGCCATCGGCTCCCATTGCCCCATAAATCGGGCCTGACAGAAAGACCGCGAGACCCATGACCGCGCCGCCCAACACATAGCCAACGCCTTGTGCTGCGCCCAACTTGTCCTCCGGAACAGATCCCATGATGAAGTGCATCGAACCAATGTGAACCGCTCCAAAACTTAGTCCGTGCAGAATCTGCAAAATGAGGAACGCCACCTGACTATCAAACACCGGAAACAGCATCCAGCGGATCACACCCCCTGCACATCCAAGTGCAATCATTGATGTCGGGTTCATGCGCTGGAGAATTTCCTTTGAAAATTGGAACAAAATGATTTCGGCAATAACGCCGATTGCCCAAAGTATTCCGATTAATGTCCCGCCAAAACCTATTGCCTGCCAATGGATCGAACCGAAGCCATAAAGAAATGCATGGCTTGCCTGCCCCAATCCTGCAGCAAGCATTACAATCAGGAAATTCCTGTTCCGCAACAATGAAGTTCTACCTATTGCGTCAACTTTTTTTACATATGGATTACGTCTGCCAATTCTTGGAAGCACAAGTGAAACGAGCGCACCGGCTGCCATAGCTACCAACAAGGCAAAAAGAATGAAATCCGGATTTTGACCGACAAGCAGCATGCCGCCGCCAATATTGGCTGCAATGAACACAACCGATCCCCATATTCTGATTTTGCCGTAGTCTGCATCGAAGCGGCGCACTCCGGAAAGAGTTATGGCATCAAGGAGCGGCAGAACTGGATTGAAGAACAGATTATAGAGCAGTGTAACCAAGAGAATCGGCCAAAATGAATGTGCAGGCAGGTAAAGCAGAATGGTTCCCGCGGAAGCGAAATACAGCAGAGACAGCAGATTGGCGCGATCTTTTTGCCGATCGGCAAAACTCATGACCTGACCTGATGCAAGCACCCTGATCACAAGAGACATTGATAGTACCGTGCTGATCTCCAACGAAGTCAGATCGCGGCTTTTCAACCACAAGGGAAAATACGGCAAGTACAGACCGACATAAATGAACTGCATGGAGTAACCGAGCGCCATCCTTGCCCCAAAAAGCGATGGCATAGCCTCGAAAGTTCTGTTTTCCGGCTCTCTTCCATTATTGCCTGGGTGCAAATCAGCCATTGTTCCCACTGCCCGCTTTAAGGGCTTTTGCCAACACTTCAGGGTCGATGTTGCCGCCTGAAAGTATCACGACCACGGTTTTTCCGGCAAAGGTTCTTCCAGCTTTCATGAGGGCTGCCAAAGCGACAGCACCGCCTGGTTCAACAACCAGCTTTAATTCATTGGATGCAAATGCAACAGCATCCAGCGCCTGCTGATCGCTTACTACATGACCGTCACCCAATAGGTTTTTATTGATCGCAAAACTCATCTCGCCGGGCGATGGCGTTACGATGGCATCACAGATAGACCCGCCCTGCTTTTCATTCTTGATCCGCTCGCCTTTGATAAGGGACAGGCGATAGTCATCAAATTCTTCCGGCTCGCAGGAGTGGACTTTCGCACCAGGAAAATGATGCGCCACAGCAAGCGCAATACCCGCTGTCAAACCACCGCCACCAGTACAGACAAAAACATCGTCAAGATTTTCTTTTTTTGAAACCAGTGTCGAGCAAAATTCAATTCCTGCCGTTCCCTGCCCCGCTATTACATTCTCATTGTCATAGGGATGGATAAAAGAGCAGTTATTTTTGGCCAAATACCCGGCCGCAAGTACATCTCGGTCCTCCTGCATCCGATCGTACAAGATGACATTTGCGCCGGACCTTCTGGTTCTTGCCACTTTAATTGCTGGCGCATCAGAGGGCATGATAATAGTTGCCTTTACCCTGAGCAGGCGCGCCGCTTCGGCAACTCCCTGAGCATGGTTGCCTGAAGAAACGGCCATGACACCTTTTGCGCGCTGCTCATTGCTCAAGCATAAAATGGCATTATACGCTCCGCGGAACTTGAACGATCCGGTGCGCTGCAGGGTTTCTGCCTTCAGGTAGACTTTTGCGCCCGTGAGCTCATCAAGAAGGGGTGAATTCAACAAAGGGGTGTTTGTTACAGTTCCCTCGATGCGCGCCATCGCGGCTTCTATGTCACTGTAGTCCGGCATGGAAATGACTGTTTCTGCAGATTTCGATGAACTATATGCAGTCATATGATTTCTTCCCTTGTTCAATCAATGCAGGACTATTGCATGAACGATTGACTGGCCAATTTCAACCACTCAATTGTACCGATTGTCTTACCCTCTTCTGTAAAAAGTTCAGAGTTTTGACGGTCTGCCCATCACAAATTGTGGTGGTCGTGTCTGGACAAAGAACACAGTTCGCGCAATCACTAGAAACGGCAAATCTGGGAGTGAAATATGGATCTGGGAATTAAGGGGAAAACCGCCATCGTTTGTGCGGGAAGCCGAGGGCTTGGACGCGGATGTGCGGAACATTTGGCCGACGCAGGCTGCAGGATATATCTGAATGGCAGAAACGAAGAGGTGACAAAAGCAACCGCTGCCGCGCTTGTTGAGAGATCTGGCTCAGAGGTGATTGTGGTGTTGGGTGACATATCTTCGCGCAAGACGCAGGACGAGCTGTTTTCACTCGTTCCTGATCCCGATATTCTGGTCAACAACAATGGCGGACCGCCATCCCGGGACTTCCGTGAACTTGATCGCGAAAAGATCATTGAAGGCGTTACGCAGAACATGATCACTCCTATTGAACTGATCCAGCATTACATCGACGGAATGGCAGCGAGGGAATTTGGTCGCATTGTCAATATAACCTCCTCATCCGTCTTGTCTGCCATTCCCGGCCTTGACCTTTCGTCGGGAGCACGGGCAGGATTGACTTCCTTTCTGGCAGGCGTCGCGAGACCAGTTGTCGGCAAGAATGTAACCATAAACCAGATATTGCCCGGCCGTTTTGACACTGATCGGATCCGAACAAACCTTAATTTTTTGGCAGACAAAAAGGGTACTTCTCCCGAGCAGGAAGCTGCCAATTCAATTTCCTCCATTCCAGCCGGTCGATTTGGCACCGCCAGCGAGTTTGGCGCGCTTTGTGCCTTTCTGTGCTCAGTTCATGCAGGATATATAACCGGACAAAACTTTCTGATTGATGGCGGGCTTAACCCCAACGCATTTTAATTTTGGATTTTAATACCTATGAATGACACCTCTGGAAAGACGACCGCCGAAAAAGCAACCTACAAGCCAGCCAACGAGCTCGAAGAAGCGGCGTTGCACTATCACAAGTACCCGCAAGCGGGAAAGCTGGCTATTATGGCGACCAAGCCGCTGGGTAATCAGCGTGATCTGGCACTTGCCTATTCGCCGGGAGTAGCAGCTCCATGTCTGCATATCGCTGCCGATCCCTCGGTGGTTGGTGACTATACCGCAAGGGGGAATCTGGTAGCGGTGATTTCCAATGGAACGGCGGTGTTGGGCCTCGGAAATATTGGCGCTCTCGCGTCAAAGCCAGTTATGGAAGGCAAAGCGGTTCTCTTCAAAAAATTTGCCGGTGTCGATGTTTTTGACATTGAGGTTGACGAAACCGATCCGCAGAAATTCTGCGATGTGGTCGCTGCGCTTGAGCCAACTTTTGGCGGCATAAATCTTGAGGATATCAAGGCACCGCAATGTTTCGAGATCGAAACACAACTGCGCGAACGCATGAAAATTCCGGTATTTCATGATGATCAGCATGGCACAGCGATCATTGCGGCAGCGGCGATTCTCAATGGGCTTGGTTTTGCCGGGAAAGAACTGAAAGACACAAAGATTGTCGCCTCTGGCGCTGGCGCTGCTTCAATCGCATGTTTGAATATTCTGGTAGGCTTGGGGGCAAACAAGGACAATATCTGGGTCGCAGACTCGATTGGTGTCATCTACAAGGGTCGCACGGAACGTATGGATCCCTACAAGGCAGTTTATGCAAAAGAGACCAATGCGCGCAATCTGAGTGACATCATGGAGGGCGCAGACGTGTTTCTTGGCCTCTCGCAGGCTGGCGCGTTGAAGCCTGAAATGCTGAAGGAAATGGCACCCAGCCCGATGATTTTGGCATTGGCAAATCCAACCCCTGAAATTATGCCGGAACTGGCACGCGAAGCACGGCCTGACGCAATGATCTGTACAGGCCGTTCGGACTATCCAAACCAGGTCAACAACGTGCTCTGCTTTCCATTTATTTTCCGTGGCGCGCTGGATTGCGGCGCAACAACAATCAATGAGGAAATGAAATTAGCGGCAGTCAAAGCCATTGCAGAACTTGCGCAGGCAGAAC
The DNA here is from genome assembly GCA_041736675.1 of Salaquimonas sp. Lineage (GTDB taxonomy): Bacteria > Pseudomonadota > Alphaproteobacteria > Rhizobiales > Rhizobiaceae > Salaquimonas. The sequence continues at coordinate 139,228 of JBGSTD010000009.1, read as the reverse complement.
CGGCTGACTTTCTGGCTGAATCAGGCGGCAATGCTCCGCCGGTATTTGGCCCGAATTACCTGATCCCCTCACCTTTTGACCGCCGCTTGATACTGCGTATCGCACCTGCAGTAGCCAAAGCTGCAATGGACAGCGGTGTTGCCGCCCGTCCAATCACAGACTGGAAAGCCTATCTCGACCAATTGAACCGTTTCGTTTTTCGTTCCGGCCTTATCATGAAGCCTATGATTGAAACTGCGCGTTCCAAGTTGAAGCGTATCATTTATTCCGATGGGGAAGATGAGCGTGTGTTGCGCGCGGCACAGGTCGGTATTGAGGAGAAGGCGTTTTATCCGGTATTGATCGGGCGACCGGATGTTGTCGCCAAGAGGCTCAAGCAATTTGGTCTGGAAATTCAACCCGGCAAGGATTTTGAGGTAATCAATCCAGAGAGCGACCATCGCTACAACGACTATGTTGATCACTATATGAAACTTTCCGGGCGGCGTGGCATTACTCCCAAGACTGCGAAGGTTCTGGTCCGCACCAATACAACGGTGATAGCTTCTCTCGCGGTTGTTCGCGGAGATGCGGATGCGATGATCTGTGGGCTGGCTGGCCGCTTTTCGCGCCACCTTGAATATGTCCGGCAAATTATCGGCCTGCAAAGCGGTGTTACAGAGTTATCCGGTCTTAGTTTGTTGCTTACCCAAAATGACGAACTATTTCTGGCTGACACGCATGTTCGGGAAAATCCGACTGAAGCGGAAATCGTCGAGATGACTTTGCTGGCATCCAAGGCCATGCAGCGTTTCGGCATCACCCCGAAAGCTGCCCTCCTCTCGCTTTCCGACTTTGGTTCGCGCGACACGCCTTCTACCTTGAAGATGCGAAGGGCTGCAGAGACCCTGCACAAACTTCAGCCAACGCTAGAGGTGGATGGAGAAATGCATGGTGACACCGCTCTATCCCAACTGATCCGCGATAAGGTGATGCCGCTTTCGCGGCTTGAAGGCCCTGCAAATCTGCTGATCTTCCCAAATCTTGACGCGGCCAACATAACACTCAGCGTTGCCAAACAGATGACTGACGGGTTGCAGGTTGGTCCAATTCTGTTGGGAGCTGCAAAACCTGCACATGTGCTGACCCCGGCGGTTACTTCGCGCGGTGTATTCAACATCAGCGCCATTGCTGCTGTCGAAGCAATCCATATTGAGCAGGACATTTCCCGGTAAAGACAGGTTTGTGTTCAGCAAATATTCATCGCGAAGTGATATTCAATACAAATTGAATTAAGCTGGATAGGCTTCATTAACCCTATTGACCTATGGTGAACCTTAGGGCGAGGCTGCATAATTATGCCTCACGGTGGGTATATCCAGTTCGCGGATATGGAGCAAATTTTCAGCATTTGTTTCTGCAATTGTTGCATTTTCAGGGTTATTTGGCCGGCATGGCATATACAAAATCAGACAGCATAAATCGAGAATCCGGCTTTTTCTGCTTCTTGTGGATCAGTCTGGCTGTCATTTTGACCCTGGCATTTTGGACTCCGAGGGTGGCAAATGCCCAGACTTCGGCCACTTGCCGGTCTTTGCAGGCTCAATTGGCATCAGTTGAAACCGGACGCGGAGCCGGAAACTCGGCACAATACGAGAAATATGATCGGGCATTGAAAGGCCAACAGTCGCAGATCCGTAAAACAGAACGGGCGGCAACTTTGAATGGCTGCAAACTGTTTCGCTCAAATTTGTGCAACCGGATCAACAGCAGTCTTGAGCAAATGTACGCCAATATGGAAAAGCTGCGTCGAACCCGAGACAAACTTGCTTCCAGCGGCGGCTCGAGATTGGATCGGGACAAGATTTTGCGTGCAATGGCCGAAAATGGGTGCAGTGCCGATCGGCAGGCAAATGATACACCAGCGGACGACAAACGCCGCACATTGCTTGAACAGATATTCGGCAACAAGGTTTATACTGACGAAGGCGCCAGTTCTGTTTCAAACCCGGATTTGAAAAACCAGTTTGGAACGTTTCGCACCTTGTGTGTGCGGACATGCGACGGTTATTATTTCCCTATCAGTTTTTCCACTTCCAAGGAACGTTTTGAAGCAGATCAGGAACAATGTCAGCAGATGTGCCCAGGCTCGGAGACAGCACTCTTTTACCACCCGATGCCGGATGGAGATGCGGAGACAGCAATTTCGTATCGCAGCGGCGAATCCTATTCCCAATTGCCAGCTGCCTTTGCCTACCGGAAAGGTGTCAACAATGAATGCTCGTGCCGATTTGCCACAAAGCCTGACGGTTTTCAGGAAATTGCAGGAACGACCAGTACCGATCAAGAGAAAGCTGAATCGCAGGAGCGACAGTTTCCTGTTCCGGTTTTCCGCCAGGACCGTGCGATAGACATGGAAACCGCCGAAAATCTCCGTGGGGGCCTGACTGTCGAGAAGCTTATCGCGGTTATCAGTAAAAGTGAAAGTGATATTCCGGGCAAGAAAGATATCAGGATAGTCGGGCCAGAGTTCTTTCCCGTCCAATAAGCGGTAACAAAGCGGCAAGTTCCGGACCATGCTCTTCGCCGGTCAAAGCTTTTCGAAGCGGCATGAAAAGGCTTTTTCCCTTGCGTCCTGTCAATTCCTTAGCGGCATTCACCCATTGCATCCAGGTATTTTCATCCCAAGGCCCCAAAGGCAGTACGCTCGCCGCCTGCGCCAGAAATTCGCGATCATCAGGTTCAATAACCGGTTCGTCTTTTTCGATCCTCGTCCACCAATAGGCGGCATCTTCGACCTTTACGATATTGCCGCGAACCGCATTCCAGAATTTCTCGCCGCCTCCGACAGACGCTGCTGCCAGACGGACCTGAACTTTTTCATATGGGATTTCATGCACCAACCTGGCATTCAGGCTATCCAGTTCCGAGACATCGAATTTGGCTGCTGATTTGGTGATGTATCCAATATCAAAACGCGCAATCAGGGTCGCCATGTCAGGCACGGCCTCAACTGCTGCTGATGACCCGATAAGGGTTGCAAGAGAAGCAACGGCCATGGGCTCAAAATGCTCGTCGGCCAGCGATTGCAGCGAAAGCGAACCTAGTCTCTTGGAAAGCCCCTCGCCGCTTGCATTCGTTAAAAGGTTGTGATGACCAAACTCTGGCGGTGTAGCACCCAGTGCCTTGAATATGGCTATCTGCGCGCCCGTATTGGTAACGTGATCATCGCCCCTGATGATGTGTGTAATACCCATGTCGATATCATCAACGACGCTGGGCAAAGTGTAGAGCCAGGTCCCGTCTTCGCGCACCAATACCGGATCTGACATCGAGGCAAGGTCAATCGTCTGCTGACCACGTACCAGATCATTCCATGTCACTTCTGTTCGCTTGGGGGTGAACGGATCACCAGCATGGTTAGGCAGCAGGAAACGCCAGTGTGCATGACGGCCTTCGCGTTTGAAGCGGTCTATATCCTCATCTGAATAGTTCAGCGCTGAGCGGTCATAGACCGGAGGCTTTCCCCGCATCGCAAGGCGTTTGCGCTGCTTGTCGAGTTCCTCAGCAGTTTCATAACATGCATAAAGGACACCATCTGCCTTTAACTTGTCGGTAGCTTTTTGGTACACATCAAATCTTGCGGATTGTTTTTCCACCCTGTCCGGCGCTATTCCGAGCCATTTCAGGTCTCGCTCTATGCCATCGGCATATTCCTGTTTGGAGCGCGCCTGATCGGTGTCATCAAAACGTAGGACAAAATTTCCATTGTTCTGTCGGGAATAAATCCAGTTTATCAACGCCGTTCTGGCGTTGCCGATGTGGATGTTTCCGGTTGGAGAAGGTGCAAAACGAACGGTGACAGTCATTTTATTTCCAGTGGTTTGCCGTTTTCATCAATTTGATTGAATCAGGAACGGGCCGCAATTTTTTGCGATACAAATAGCATAACTACGCTGGCTGCAAGGCAATAAAGGCCCATCACGAAAATCTGGTCAGGATAAGAAATACCCTGATCTATCAGCAAGCCTGAAACGCCTGGTCCAAGAGCACTTGAAAACACCATCATCGCAACGACAATCGAGCGAATGGAGCCAAGATGGGTTGTGCCGTAAACCTCAGGCCAGATCGCCCCAAAAAGCGTGGAAGAAATTCCGTAAGACATGCCCATGAAGGCCATGAAAACGAAAATTCCCCATTCCTGTGAAATTGCGTAAAGGGCGAAACAGGACAAAGCAAGCGGCGCAAAGAAAAACGGCAACACTTTTAGCGAGCCAAACCGGTCCACAAGAACGCCACTGATCAGTGCAAATATTATGGTCATTATCGCCATTAGAACAAACGCGGAAGCGAATGCTTGCGGGTTCCAGCCTCTGATTTCCAAAAGATATGCCTGATGGAAAAAGATAGTCGTACCAATAAAGGCGGGCGCAAGAATTCCCAGCAACAAAAGCCAGAACATCGGATCGCGAAGAACTTCCGGTCGTGTCCAGTCTCGCCCCGTGCGTTTTGCTTCGGATTTGTCTGTGACGCGCGGTTTGCGTTCGACACGCATCAAGGAATATACGAGCGGCAAGCCTGCCAGCATTAATGCAAGTGCGGCTAATGCCCAGGAGTTGCGCCAGCCAAACCATATGAACATCGACACCATGATGATTGGCAACAAGGCTTCACCGGTTTGGTGACCAAGGACAACCAGGGATATCGCCCTGCCCCTGTGACCCGAATACCAACGGCCCATGGCTGTCATGGATGTGTGTGTCATCATTCCCTGACCGAACAGACGGAGTAAATAGACAGCAATCGCAAGCACGGCCCAATGGGTGGCAAAAGACATGATAATGCAGGCAAGCGCCAGCATCGGTATGACAACAAGTGCTGTTTTCGAAACTGAAAGATAGTCAACGATGCGCCCGAGCTGTGGCAATGTCAGGGCACTGGCGAGAGTCGCGACCATATACAGGCTGCCCCATTCGCCATTGGACAAGCCGAAGGCAGCGCGAATTTCGCCGCCTGAAAGGGAAATGAAAAAAGTCTGGCCGAAGGAGGAAAGAAAGCACAACAAAAAACCGCCGGCCAGCCAGCGTATATTTTCGCGGATAAAGGAGAGATAGGACATTTGGCGTGTATATTCGAATTGTTGTGCACGTCAATCAGGAAATCAGCGATCTTGAAGACCTTTGCCAGCGAATATTCTCTCCATTGACATTTCTATCCTTGCGGATCGGCTCGAGGATTGTTTAGTGGCGGAAAAACATAAATGATAGCCCCGCTGGCGACCTGGTATCAGAGCCAAAACAGCTGCCATGAAATCCGGGTCTTGATTGAAAATCTCAATGAGCTCAAGCGCAGCGACAAGTTCAGAATCTTTTTTGAAATCAACTTTCAAACCAGATTTCGCGATTTTTTGGCTTCATCCATGGTCAACCGGATGATTGGCCCCACTTCCAGTATTTGTTCAACACTGGTAAATTTGATGATCTCAAAAATAATCTCACGCACTGTTCACGTTTCTTAAAAAACGCTCGCTATCCAACTTAATTGCTTCGCGTTTATCATCCGCCATCTTATCAAGTGTGGCGAACATCATTCCCATGCGATGATTTCCAGCAAAATGTTCACGGTTCAGATCAAGAAAATTCCAGTAAAGATAATTGAACGGGCAGGCTTTCTCGCCGTTTTTCTTTGAGACAGAATATTTGCACCTGTCACAGTAATTGGACATTTTGCTTATGTAGGCACCCGACGCGATGTACGGTTTGGACGCGACAACGCCGCCATCGGCATAAAGTATCATGCCGACCACATTCGGCATCTCAACCCATTCATACGCATCGTGATAGACGGCCAGATACCATTCCTGAACCTCTTCCGGGTGAAGGCCCGCAAGAGCAGCGAAATTACCAATCACCATCAGTCGCTGGATGTGATGGGCATAGGCATTTTGCTTCGTTTCGGTAATGGCCTGACGCAGACAATTCATCTGTGTCTCACCAGTCCAGAACCAGTCAGGCAAATTGCGATTGGCTTTCAAGGCATTTTCTTTTGTGTATTCGGGCATTTTCAGCCAGTAAATACCACGGATATATTCACGCCAACCGATAATCTGACGGATAAACCCCTCGACGGCATTCAAGGGAGCTTTGCCACTGCGAAAGGCCGCCTCAGCCTTTTCACAGCATTCGCGCGGATCAAGGAGCCCGCAGTTGATGAGACCTGACAAATGCGAATGATACATCAAGGGTTCATCTTGAACCATTGCATCCTGATAGGTACCAAAATCCGGCAAAGCATTTACCAAAAACCAATCCAGATATATGAGCGCATCTTTACGTGTTACCGGATAATTGAACGGTTCAATATCACCAAAATGATTTCCAAAGCGCGTTGCAACAAGATCAAGTACGGCGGCTGTCAAATTATCCGGTTCGAATAGGGGACGCGTTGGGAATAACATATTGTTTTTGGGCGGTGCCCGGTTTTCCTTGTCGTAGTTCCATTCGCCACCTTCAGGCTCACCATCCTGATTGATCAGGTAACCGGTTTTCTTGCGCATCTCCCGATAAAAGAATTCCATGCGCAGCTCTTTGCGCACCTTGGCCCAGGCTGCAAACTCCGTTTGTGTTGAGATGAATCTTGTGTCTGGCCTTATCTCTACTGGAATACCAAATGTCTTTTGCCATTTGCGCTGCATTTCCTGCACCCGCCATTCAGACGCTTCTGTTGTAACAATTTTCGAAACCGATTGTTGGTGTATCGCCTTTTCCAACGCATCAGTGAACGAGGCTGCATCGTTTTGCGGGTCGTCCAGCCTGGCATAAATAACTGTATGACCGTTCTCCTGCAGTCCATTGGCAAAATGGCGCATGGCAGAAAAAAGAAAGGCGATTTTCTTTTTGTGGTGACGCACATAGGTTGCTTCATCAGAGACTTCGCACATGAAAATGATATCGTTTTCACTGGCACCCTCCAGCGCGGAAACATCGCATGCAAGCTGATCACCCATAATCAAGCGAAGGGTTTTAGCCATTTGTGCCTACCCACTTATCCCGAAAAATCACCCTCTGTCCCTGTAGCGGTTCGTGATCGGATACCGCCTGTCCCGGCCGAAGTTCTTTTTCGTGATTTTCACACCCGGCGCTGATTGGCGACGCTTGTACTCGGCAATATACAACAAATGCTCGATGCGGTGAACAGTTGCCTCGTCATGTCCCTTCGCTACAATTTCTTCGGTCGACATTTCCTTTTCGACAAGACATTCGAGGATATCATCAAGGACAGGGTATGGAGGCAATGAATCCTGATCAGTCTGGTCCGGGCGCAGTTCAGCTGATGGAGCTTTGTCGATGATGTTTTGAGGTATGACAACTCCCGTCGGTCCTTTGCAGTCTGGCGGACAATGGGAGTTTCGCCAATCGGAAAGCCGATAAACCTGCATCTTGTAAAGGTCCTTGATCGGGTTGTAACCCCCGTTCATGTCGCCATAAATAGTAGCATAGCCGACTGACATTTCCGACTTGTTTCCGGTTGTCACAACCATCGAACCGAATTTGTTGGAGATCGCCATCAGGATGACTCCCCTTGCACGCGATTGGAGGTTTTCCTCGGTCACACCCTCACTTGTACCATCAAACGCTTTCGCCAGCGCTTTCGAGAAACCTTTTACCGGTTCCTCGATGGGGATCACTTCATACCGAACTCCCAGCAGTTTTGCACATTCCTCAGCGTCGACAAGGCTGTCCTTGGAGGTATAGCGATAAGGCATCATTATGCATCGCACCCGCTCCTCGCCAAGTGCATCAACGCTCAGTGCGGCACAGATCGCAGAATCGATACCACCGGACAAGCCCAACACGACATTCTTGAAGCCGTTCTTGTTGACATAATCGCGCAGCCCCATGACGCAGGCGCGCCAGTCGGCTTCATCTGGATCCGGTACCCTTGCCCGCACCCCTTCATCGCAGGACCAGAATTCTTTTTGCCCCTGCCTGTTTCTGCGCCAGGTCGTTGTGATGCAATTGCTTTCAAACTGGTTCATCTGAACAACCAGCTTTTTGTCGGCATTGACAACAAAGGAACCGCCGTCGAACATCAGTTCGTCCTGCCCGCCCATCTGGTTGGCATAGATCATCGGCAGGCCTGTCTCGATGACCTGTTTGATCACCACTTGATGGCGAATATCCATTTTGCCGCGATAATAGGGTGAACCATTGGGAGACAGGAGAATTTCAGCGCCTGATTCTGCAAGGGTTTCGCAAACTCCCATCTCCCCCCAGATATCTTCACATATGGGGATGCCAAGTCGAACACCACGAAAATTCACCGGACCGGGCATCGGACCTGCATCAAAGACGCGTTTCTCGTCAAATTCACCATAATTGGGCAGGTCCACTTTTAACCGCCACGTTTGCACCCTGCCTTCGTCCAAAACCGCGACAGCATTGTATGTCTTGCCGTTTTCAGCATAGGGACAACCGATGATAATGCCTGGGCCGCCGTCAGCGGTATCTTTTGCAAGATCCTCCACTGCTTCAAGGCAGTCCTCGAGAAAGGCCGGCTTTTTCACCAGATCCTCCGGTGGATAGCCTGACACGAACAGCTCTGTGAAAAATACGAGATCGGCCTGATTTCGCGCGGCATCTGCTCTAGCCTCGCGTGCAAGGGCAATATTACCCCTGATATCTCCCATGACGGGATTGAGCTGGGCAACGGCAATTCGAAGTGTATCTGGTGCTTTGGTCATGTTCGTTTGTTAGCTGGATTCAGGTTTGTTGAACAGATCAAATTTTTTTGAGCGCCTTATTCAGACTGCATTCAGGTAGTGAAATGCATAGTCACGCCAAGAACAACATTTCAGCCGAATCCGACATGTTGGAACAAGCACTATCTCAAGGAGGCACCCATGCGTCATTCCCTAAAATCCACTGCTACAAAAGCCATCGCACTGGCGCTTACTACCAGTTTCCTGGCTACCGCCGCCCTACCCGTTTCAGTGGCCGAAGCAGGCCACCGCAAACATTGGCGCGGACATGACAGCCACCGCCCGATTTACCGCGAGAGACGCAGTAGCAACGGAGATGCTCTGGCGGCAGGCATTGTCGGGCTTGCGATTGGCGCAATCATTGCCGATCAAGCTACAAGACCCAGAACAGTTTATGTGGAACGGGAACCTGTCTACGTGCGTCCTGCGCCGGTATACCGTCAGCCATTGGCAGACTATGACCAGCCCCGTGAGATATACCGTGAACCCATTAGCCCTGTGATCGATGAGCCACGCGTAATTCGCTATGAAGACAGCGTTTCGGCTTCCTATGAGCCTTGGACACCAGAGTGGGCCGAGTGGTGCTCAAGCAAGTATCGCAGCTTCAATGTCAGTACCGGCACCTACAGAGGCTATGACAGCAGAGACCACTTTTGTGTAGTCAAATGATGCCCCCAAGGAAAGAGTGAGTGTCTTTCACTTTTTCCGATCATTGCTTGGCTATTGCAAAGCGGTAAAGCCCCGATCTGGAAACAGGTCGGGGTTTTCAGTTTTTCATTGTTCAAAAATGTGACATGAAGGCTTGCCACCGAAATTTGGACATGAATCATGAAAATCATCAGGCTTGAGACCTTCTGCAACGAATTTGTCGGCTTTGTACGTCTTACTGCTGAAGATGGCTCAACAGGATGGGGCCAGGTTGCCAATTACAACAGTGACATCACCTGCCAGATATTCCACCGCCAGATCGCTCATTGGGCGATTGGCCGCGATACAGACGAACTTGAGGCGCTTGTCTCAAAAATTCCTGAACATGAACATAAATATCCGGGTTCTTATTTGTGGCGTGCCCTTGCAGGTTTCGATACCGCTGTGTGGGACTGGCGCGGCAAGCAGGCTGAAATACCCGTTGCTAGTCTGATCGGTGGCTCGCCTGGTCCCTTGCGGGCCTATGCCTCTTCCATGAAGCGGAACATCACCCCGATCGATGAAGCCGAAAGGATGATCCGCCTGCAGGGTGAACATGGTTTTAATGCCTTCAAGGTGCGGGTTGGAGCAGAGTGCGGTCGTGATGTCGACCAATGGCCGGGCAGAACCGAAGAAATTATCCCGACCATCCGCAAATCGCTTGGTCCGGCTGCTTCACTGCTTGTTGATGCAAATTCCGGATTTTCAGCAAATCGCGCCGTTGCGGTTGGCAAAATGCTGGAAGATCAAGGTTACGAACATTTTGAAGAGCCATGCCTTTATTGGGAAATGGAAGAGACCAAAAAGGTCACTGATGCTCTTGATATATCAGTTGCAGGCGGCGAGCAGGATTGCGACATGCAACATTGGAAACGGATGATTGCAACTAAAACCGTCGACATACTTCAGCCGGACATCCTTTATATGGGTGGCATATGCCGCACATTGGAACTGTGCAAAATGGGAGCGGCAGCCGGCTTTGACTGCACCCCGCACGCGGCAAATCTTTCCATGATCACCCTTTTTACCATGCACCTGCTTCGGGCCATTCCCAATGCAGGCAAGTATCTCGAATTCTCCATCGAAGGCGATGATTATTACCCTTGGCAACGGGATTTGTTTGTAAAATCGCCCTTCGAGATCAATGACGGAAAAGTCAATATAAGCGGGGAGCCCGGCTGGGGTGTGGAAATTTCGCCAAAATGGCTCGATACTGCTAAATATGAATGCACCGATCTGGAAAAATCCACATCAAATCTCGCATATCACAGTCTCTATGGTTAGAGTCTGCGGTGATTCGTAAATCTAGTTGAAGATGCGCAATACAATGGAAAATACCGACGATCTGTTTGGCGGCGCCATGCCGGAAAAGCGCGCGCCAGAGCCAAAAGCTTTGAGTGGCAGCAGCAACAGTGCACCGCTCAAGTCTCCACGCCCTGCGGCATCTTCCAGTGGCGACGATTATGGCGCGGAATCCATCTCCGTTCTTGAGGGGCTTGAACCTGTCCGCAAGCGCCCTGGCATGTATATCGGCGGCACCGATGACAAGGCGATGCATCACCTTTTTGCAGAGGTAATTGACAACTCAATGGATGAAGCGGTTGCCGGTCACGCCTCCTGGATCGAGGTTGAACTTGATGCCGAAGGTTATCTGACTGTTACAGACAATGGCCGCGGCATACCTACAGATGTTCACCCAAAATATCTAAAGGAAGGCAAATCGACCGTTGAAGTGGTCATGACCATTCTTCACGCAGGCGGCAAGTTTGACGGCAAGGCCTATGAAACATCCGGCGGTCTCCACGGGGTAGGTGTCTCTGTTGTCAATGCCCTTTCAGATCATCTGATTGTTGAAGTTGCACGCAACAGAACCCTGTTTGTACAGGAATTTTCGCGCGGTATTCCGCTTGCTCCACTAAAGAATATCGGCGAGGTCCACAATCGGCGTGGCACGAAAATAAAATTCAAACCGGATGAGGAAATCTTTGGAAAGGGCTGCAAATTTTCGCCTGAGCGGCTTTTCAAGATGGCACGTTCCAAAGCCTATCTATTTGGCGGTGTGGAAATTCGCTGGACTTGCGATCCAACACTGATCAGGGAAAAGACCGAGGTTGAGCCGAAAGCCACCTTCCATTTTCCAGGTGGGTTGCGTGACTATCTGGAAGAATCAATCGGAAACCAGCACAAGGTAACGAGCGAACCTTTTGCAGGCAAATCCGATCAGGCAGGCAAAAACGGGTCGCTGGAATGGGCAGTAACCTGGTACGGCGATGACGGTTTTGTCAACTCATACTGCAATACCATTCCAACAGCCGAAGGTGGAACCCACGAAGCGGGCTTCCGCATTGCCTTGACCCGTGGCCTCAAGCAATACGGCGAAATGATCGGCAACAAGAAAGTGGCGTTGATTACCACCGACGATGTGATGACATCTGCGGCGGCGATGTTGTCTGTCTTTATTCGGGAGCCTGAATTTGTTGGCCAGACCAAAGACAAGCTGGCAACCGTCGAAGCTCAAAAGGTCGTTGAAAATGCCATCCGAGATCCGTTTGATCATTGGCTTGCCGCCTCGCCTGCCCAAGCCAGCAAATTGCTTGATTGGGTGCTTGACCGGGCTGACGAGCGCATGCGCCGACGCAAGGAAAAGGAAATCAACCGCAAGAGTGCAACCCGCAAACTGCGCTTGCCGGGTAAACTGGCTGATTGCTCTGCAAACGCGACCGGCGGCACCGAACTTTTTATTGTTGAGGGCGATTCTGCGGGGGGCTCAGCCAAACAGGCGCGCAACCGAATCAATCAGGCAATCCTGCCCTTGCGAGGCAAAATTCTAAACGTAGGCTCTGCCAGTGCCGAGAAATTGGCTGCAAACCAGCAGATTGCCGATCTTATACAAGCGCTGGGTTGTGGAACAAGGTCGAAATACCGCGACGAGGATTTGCGCTATGACCGGGTGATCATCATGACCGATGCAGATGTGGACGGCGCGCATATTGCCTCGCTCCTGATCACTTTCTTTTATCAGGAAATGCCGAATATCATACGCAACCACCACCTTTACATGGCCGTTCCGCCACTTTTCAAGTTAGCCCAAGGTGGCAAATCAGCCTATGCCCGAGATGAGGCGCATCGGCAGGAATTGTTGGAAACAATGTTCAACGGCCGGGGCAAGATTGATATCACCCGGTTCAAGGGCTTGGGTGAAATGATGCCAGCACAGTTGAAAGAGACCACAATGGACCCGAAAAAGCGCACGCTTTTGCGGATTGAAGTGCGTGAAGGCGAAGAGAACAACACTCGCGACTGCGTTGACCAGTTGATGGGCAACAGGCCGGAAGCGCGTTTTGCTTTCATTCAGGAAAATGCCGAGTTCACAAACGATGAATTACTGGATGTTTGAGACCGGTTATTTCGGCTCAGGTAAAACCAGATCAGGCCAGGGTTCGATCACCTGAGTTGACATCGATTCAAAGCCGGTCATCTTGATGTGCATGAAGGTTTTGGTAATCCAGCCGCTATTTTTGTTTATCCAGTATTTTTGACTGATACCGGCACCAGCGGACATGCTGGACTTGTAGCTGCCTTCGACAACCTCATAGTTTACACCGTCAACAGATTCCTCACCGCATAAAACCCCTGTTGCTTCGGCTGCGTCACTGGTCAAGGCCGCCTGCATTTCAGCGCGTGCCTTTTCTGCATCATAGGAATTCACAAAACTCCAGGATTTACCCTTGTCTGACGAACTGTACATCTTGTCCCCGAGAAAGAGTGACCAAGGCATATCGACCGGATCAACCATCTCGGTCATGCCGTTGTTGTTGCCATCACCATAGTGGTAGTTCACCGTTTTGGCTCCGCCTACGATTTCCTGGTTGATCAGGATTCGCACAGGTCCCTGACCAACATTACCCGTTAGCAGCAACTGTGAAAATCGCTCCTCACATGGACCAGCAGATGCAGCAGTCGTTGCGGCAATCAATATAAAAAAAGAAGGCAAGACGCTTTTCATGATACTTGTCCTGAAATATTTTCTGTAATGTTCCTTAGTGAACACGGTTTTACAATCAAAAATATTTCGAAGCACCAATTGTCTCGTTGTTAATTTTAGAAAAGAAGGGATCATTTGTTGAGGCTTCATTGGCTTAAAACATCATTCGGCGTTTAGCATGAATGCAGGTACCAGTTGACTTTCGGACCTGTAGAGCCTATGGCTCTGCTCAATAAATGCCGCGTAGCGGCATATGCGGAACTCGAAGATTGGTGGCCGATGGTGGCCCTCAATATGAATAGACAGATGGAGAGCAAAAGCTCGCCGAAGTTCACGCAACAGAAAGAACAAATACTTACATGACATTTGAAGCGCTCGGACTGAGCAAAAAAGTTCTAAAAGCAGTTGAAGCATCCGGCTATACTGTACCTACCCCAATCCAAGAGCAGGCTATTCCGCACGTACTACAACGTCGTGATGTACTGGGTATTGCACAAACAGGAACCGGCAAGACGGCAAGTTTCGTTCTGCCAATGTTGTCGATGCTGGAAAAAGGGCGTGCCCGGGCTCGAATGCCCCGCACCTTGATCCTTGAACCTACACGCGAACTTGCGGCGCAGGTTCATGAGAATTTTGAAAAATACGGCATCAATCACAAACTCAGCGTCGCCCTCTTGATTGGCGGCGTTTCTTTCACCGATCAGAACAAAATCCTTGATCGCGGCGCGGACGTTTTGATTGCAACACCAGGCCGATTGCTGGACCATTTCGAACGCGGCCGCCTGTTGATGAACGGCGTTGAGGTTCTAGTTATTGATGAAGCTGACCGTATGCTCGACATGGGTTTCATCCCTGACATTGAGCGAATTGTCAAAATGGTGCCTTTCACACGCCAGACCCTGTTTTTCTCGGCGACCATGCCACCGGAAATTGACGATCTGGCAAAGAAGTTCCTGCAAAATCCGGTTTCGGTGGAAGTTTCAAAGCCTGCTTCGGCTTCCAAGACCATCACACAGAGCGCCATCGCCTCATCTCCAGTCGATTATGAAAAGCGGGCAGTGCTGCGCGGTCTGATTGACAATGCAGTCGATTTGAAAAATGCGATTATCTTCTGCAACAGAAAATCCCAAATCGGTGACTTGTGGAAATCCCTCGATCGCCATGGCTATTCTGTTGGATCATTGCATGGTGACATGGACCAATCTGCGCGAACATCAACGCTGGCGGCTTTCAAAGACAACAAGATCAAGATTTTGATCGCCTCCGATGTTGCAGCGCGCGGTCTCGACATTCCTGATGTCAGCCATGTTTTCAACTATGATGTTTCAGTCAATGCTGACGATTATATCCACCGAATCGGCCGTACCGGTCGTGCCGGGCGCAAGGGTACAGCAATCATGATTGTCACCCCGCTGGATCAAAAAGGCTTTGACGCGATTGAAAAGCTGATTGGCGAAGAGATCGAATGGCAGGGTGACAAAGTTGTCTGGAATGCCAAGGCCAGCCGCCGCGGCAAACCAGAGGGAAAATCTTCGACCCCTGCCTCAGACAAAAGCACTTCCAAACGCGGTGCGAGAAGCAAGCCGCCAGCGGAAGCAAAAGCCGAACCAGCTCCTTTTGTTGAAAAGCCCGTACGGAATGAAGTTCAAAACCGGGAAAGGTCACCTTCGCCCAGAAACGATCGGTCTCCACGACCAATGGCACAAGGACGAGGTCGAAATGAGGACCAGGTCGATCTTTTGAACGTCGATGACAAGCATCCGTTTGGCGGCGATCAACATATCCCGGATTTTATGCGCCGTTGATTTGATCAGGTCTTGAGTTTGCGTTGAGACGGCGTTTTAGCCTGATCAGCGCGAACAGCAACTTCGAACGCCTTGTTTGCCCATTGGCGCAACTCTTCCTCATCATCAGCCAGTCGTTCCGGCAAGTACCAATAGTTCATGCTCTTCTTGCCTCCGCGCTTGTCCTCATAATACCAAGCCTCGCAGCCCTCGGCTTCAAACTCAGGAATTGTTTTGCTATCTGCCTTTAACGCTATTTTTCCATCGCCCAACGCAAGAGCATACATCAAACCATCCCGGAATATCCCAACTCCGCCAAACATGCGGCGGATGGATGTACCTGGAAGAACCTGAAAAAGGTCGTGAAGATAATCAGTATACTCTTTCGAAAGTGCCATTTATTGCAATTCTGCCAACGCTTGATCCCAATACATCGCCTCAATTTTGTGACCATCGAGATCCCTTACAAAACAACCATAATATGGCTCTCCGTAATGGGGGCGAGGACCAGGTTCGCCGTCTGGTGACCCACCTGCTGCAATGGCTGCCTGCCAAAATTCATCCACGGCATGTTTTGTCGGCGCCAGAAAGGCAAAATGCACTCCATTGGCTGTTTCAGCAGGATTTCCGTTGTGGGGGGTCTGTACCCAGAACTCCGGAAATTGCCTACCATAGGCAATCGCATAAGCACCTTCGGGCATTTCAGGCTCATATACCCGCCTTGCGCCAATGGTTTGCAAAACCGCGTCGTAAAATTTCGCTGCTCGATGAAAATCATTCGTCCCAATTGAAATATGGGACATGATGGATGGATTTTCCATTTGTGCACCTCCTTTTCCTCTGGGAAAAATGTGCTTGCTATCCGAATTGAAGTCAACTTGCCCCGACACATCTTCCTGACAGCACACTGTCAGTAGTATGTTCTATTTCGCTGGAAACAACCGCCGAAAATTGCGGTAAAGTCTTATCTTCGTCAACCGGCCAGTATCTCGCGATCACGCAGCATCTCAGGGGTCATCTCCGCCGGCTTGAGTTCGACGCTCTCACCGCAGCCACAAGCCGAAGTCTGGTTGGGATTATTGAAAACAAATCCTGTCTTGAGCTTGGTCACCTCAAAACCGAGTTCGGTGCCGAGCAGAAACAGCACAGCCTTGGGGTCCACGAAAACAGTTCCCTTTTCGGTTACAACCCTGTCGTCTGCCTTGTTGGGTTCTGTCACCAGATCAACTGTGTACTCCATACCGGCGCATCCGGCATTTTTGACACCGATGCGTATTCCGATTGCACCCGGATTGGCCGTCATGATTTCGCCAAGACGGTTTCGCGCAGCTTCGTTCACAGTTATTACTTCAAAAGCCATATGTTTTCTCCAAATAAAACGGGTTAAAGGCCCGCAAAAGGATATCTTCGAAAGAGTTGTTTCTTTCCCGCCTAGTACATTCCTACCGCAATCTGTGCCTCTTCGCTCATGCGGTCGGGTGTCCATGGCGGATCAAAAACCAGTTCAACGTCAACATCCATAACGCCTTCGACGGTAGCCACGGCATCGCGCACCCACATCGGCATTTCACCGGCAACGGGGCAACCCGGCGCAGTCAGCGTCATTTGAACTTTCACCGAACGATCATCTTCGATATCTACCTTGTAAATCAGGCCCAGCTCGTAAATGTCGGCAGGAATTTCGGGATCATAAACGGTTTTCAAAGCCGCGATAATATCCGTTGTCATTCGCTCCAATTCCTCTGGCGCAATTGTGCTGCCATTGAACGCAGCCGCATTGGGGCCATCGACAATATCGGTCCCGAAGTCGGGTATGGTGTCTGTCATCTCAGTCATTCTACTACTCCGCTGAGCGGTTTCAGCTAAAAAATTTCCGCGCTTTTTCAAGCGCTTCGACCAAAACATCCACTTCAGCCTTGGTATTATACATGGCAAATGAGGCGCGACATGTGGATGTCACATTAAATCTTTGCATCAAGGGTTGGGCACAATGAGTTCCTGCCCTGACAGCAACTCCCTGACGATCAATAATCATCGACACATCATGGGCGTGAATGCCTTCGAGTTCAAAGGAAAAAATCGCGCCTTTGTTGGGGGTAGTCCCAAATATTTTCAATGAATTGATTTTCGAAAGCTGCTCGCCAGCATAGTCACGCAGCGTGTTTTCATGAGACAGAATTGCTTCTCGGCCAATTAACTCCATGTATTCAAGCGCAGCACCAAGGCCAATCGCCTGCGCAATCGGTGGTGTACCTGCTTCAAAACGGTGTGGCGGGGCAGAATAGGTTACCATATCCTCAGTAACATCAAGGATCATCTCGCCGCCTCCCTTGAAGGGACGCATTGATTTAAGCACTTCCATTTTACCATAGAGTGCTCCAATACCCGATGGGCCATAAAGCTTGTGGCCTGTGATCGCATAAAAATCGACATCGAGATCCTGGACATCAACCGGCAGATGCACCGCCCCCTGACTTCCGTCAGCCATCACCAAAGCGCCATGCTCATGGGCGATCCGTGTCACTTCCTTGAGCGGCACTATGGTACCAAGCACATTTGACATATGAGTAATTGCGACAAGTTTAGTCTTGCCGGTAAATGCGGCTGCATATTTATCAATTGAGAAACTGCCATCATCCTCAACAGGCACCCAAACCAGCTTTACGCCCATTCGCTCGCGCAGAAAATGCCAAGGGACGATATTGGAATGATGTTCCATCTGCGTGAGGATGATTTCATCTCCCTCTTTCAAATGATTCATCGCCCAGCCGTATGCAACCAGATTGATTGCATCCGTCGTTCCCGAAGTGAAAACCACTTCATCCACGCTTGATGCATTCAAGAACCTGCGGACAATCTCGCGTGACTTTTCATACGCATCTGTTGTCGCATTGGAAAGATAGTGCAGTCCGCGATGCACGTTGGCGTATTGGTTCGAATAAACATTGCTGACGGCATCAATCACGGCCTTCGGTTTTTGCGCCGATGCGCCGTTGTCGAGATAAACAAGCGGCTTGCCATGCACTTCGCGTGCAAGGATAGGAAAATCTGATCGGATTTTTTCGATGTCATACATGATTTGCCAACGCCTTTGCCGGATGTACCCAGGCGGATAGAGCCTTAATTCTGTTTAACCAAGCCTGCACGTATTTCCAATCAGCCACATTTATTGCGGCATTGTCCTCATAGAGAAGATAGGCTGCACAGGATATGTCAGCGGCGGTAAATTCGCCCAGCAGAAAATCCCTGTCAGAAAGCTGGTCGTTCAAACGATCGAGATCGGCGCGAGCTGTCTTGTCAAACCAATCGAGCAGGCCCGCATCACAGGTTGCAAACTTGTGAAAATAACGGTGGTTGGGAAACGACCGCCCAATGCGGTTGGCCTCCCAGAACAACCACGTTGTGATTTCATCAAGGTGATTTGTCTGCGATCCGGCAAACTTGCCGAAACTGCGCATCAAATGCAGCAAAATCGCATTGGATTGCACGATTACCTGTCCGTTGTGCACCAGGACTGGCACTTCACCGAATGCCGCCACCTTGCGAAAGGCCTCAGGTCGCTCAGCGTGCGGAGTAACAATATCGATATGTTGGTAGTCATGGGGAATTTGGGCCAGCAACATGTAAAGCCGCGGCTTATATGAATGACCTGACTGCGTTGAACCATACAAAATTATTGAAGAGTCGGGGTTCTCAGCCATTCAAATCCAGCCAATTCTCGATACGTGAATTCAGCGCTTCGCCCAATTGCTCGTTGTCGAGATCCTCAAACACTTCCTCAACAAAAGCTTTGACCAGCAGTGACCTGGCCTCACGCTCGGAAATCCCCCGGGCACGCAGGTAAAAAAGGTGATTGTCGTCGATATCGGTCACTGTTGCCCCGTGGGCGCAGATCACGTCATCGGCGAATATCTCGAGTTCCGGCTTAGCGGAAAAATCGCTTTCGTCCGACAGCAGCAGGGTGTTGCAGGCCATCTGTGCATCGGTTTTCTGGGCTGCCTGCGCAACGCGGATCTGCCCCTGGAACACGCCCTTGCCACCGGCGGGTACAACATTGCGGAACAATTCAACAGCGGTCGTGTTGGGCACATTGTGCAACAATGTGGTGGTCACATCGACGTGCGATCCGTTGCCGATCAGGTTGACGCCCCTGATGTCAATTTTGGAATTTTCGCCCTTGACGTCCACATGGATTTCCTGGCGTACCAGTTTTCCGCCTGCATTCAAAACGAGGATCGTCAGTTCGGCGTCTTCGCCAAGCACAACATTCAACTGGCCTAGACGGGTTGTCTCCTCACCCAGTTCCTGGGCAATGCACATGACAACCTTTGCCCCTTTATCAAGCCGCAGATTGGTCACGACATTCTGGTGATTTGCTATCGTACTGGAATGATGTTGCTCGATGAGGGTGATCGAAGCCCCCTCTTCAACGATCACACGGTGGCGAATAACGCTGGATGTTTCACCCGAACATGTGTGTGCCAATATGACCGGCGTTTCAATCTTGCGGCCTTTTTCGACGGTCAGGATAACGCCCTGCTCGCAAAGCGCGCTGTTGATCATGCCGATTACATCGTGATTGACATTAACCGGGTTCGGCAGGATTGGGCCGTCTCCAACTGTCGCGGCTATGCCATCCGGCAGTTTGTTCAAGAAACCGCGCACATGGGATGTGTTTGAGAACCCAATGGTAAAGCCTTCCAGCAGATCTTCCATTTCGACTAGGCCTTCGGCGGCAAATTCGCTGTCAATCGCTTTAGGAGCTTTTGGGAAATGCCGCAAAAGCGAGCGCAAATCTGTATAGTGCCAAGCTTCGACGCGCCTGGTCGGCAGGCCCTTTTCCTCGATGAAGCTCAATGCCTTCGTCGCTTCCGCGCGTTCTGACACTGAAAGTGCCAACAAGAGCGCTTCTTCAGCAGATGTGTGCGTGAGTTTGGTTTGAATATTCATTGCCCTGTCCGTTACGCCGCTTCGCCAATAATATCGGCATAGCCGTTTTCTTCCAGTTCCAGCGCCAGTTCCTTGTCGCCAGACTTGATGATCCGGCCCTTGTAAAGCACATGTACCGAATCCGGCACGATATGATCCAAGAGGCGCTGGTAATGGGTAATCACCAGGAACGAGCGCTCGGGAGAACGCAGGGCATTGACGCCTTCGGAAACCACTTTCAGCGCGTCGATATCAAGGCCTGAATCGGTTTCGTCCATGACGCAGAATTTTGGAGCAAGAAGCGCCATTTGCAGGATTTCTGCACGCTTTTTCTCACCGCCGGAAAAGCCGACATTGAGTGCACGTTTCAGCATGGTCATGTCGATGCCCAGTTTGGCGGCTTCGGATTTCACCGCCTTGATGAATTCCGGCGTTGTCATTTCCGCTTCGCCACGCGCCTTGCGCTGGGAGTTCATTGCCGCCTTGAGAAAGTTCATGGTTGGCACGCCGGGGATTTCCAACGGATATTGAAATGCCAGAAACACCCCTTTGGCGGCGCGTTCATCGGGCGACATTTCAAGGATCGACTCGCCGTTGAACAGGATATCGCCTTCGGTGACCTCATAATCGTCCTTGCCGGCCAGCACATAGGAAAGCGTCGATTTGCCGGAGCCGTTCGGCCCCATGATGGCAGCCACCTCGCCGTCCTTGATGGTCAGGTTCACACCATTGAGGATCATCGTATCAGTATCGGCGATTTTCACGTGGAGGTTTTTGATTTCAATCATATTGGTATTCCATCTTTTTTGTTTTTGCGTGCAGGAAATTGCCGAGTTTTGTCTGTCCGGTGCTGCAAATCAGAACACGGAATGACGAATTCCAACTCATCACCCAACGCTCCCTTCCAGACTGATCCCGATCAGCTTTTGCGCCTCAACAGCGAATTCCATCGGCAGTTCCTGAATGACTTCCTTGACGAAACCGTTGACGATCAGGGCGATCGCCTCCTCTTCGGGAATGCCGCGCTGGAGGCAGTAAAACAGCTGGTCATCAGAAATTTTCGAGGTGGTTGCCTCGTGCTCCAACTGGGCCGTCGAATTCTTCGCCTCGATATAGGGAACCGTATGCGCGCCGCACTTGTCGCCAATCAACAGCGAGTCGCACTGGGTGAAATTGCGCGCATTGGAGGCCTTGCGGTTGATCGAAACCTGGCCGCGATAGGTGTTTTGCGAACGTCCGGCGGAGATACCCTTGGAGATGATCCTGCTCGTCGTGTTCTTGCCGAGATGCAGCATCTTGGTGCCGCTGTCGACCTGCTGGGCGCCATTGGACACTGCGATCGAATAGAACTCACCGCGGGAACCATCGCCGCGCAAGATGCAGCTTGGATATTTCCAAGTGATCGCTGAGCCGGTCTCGACCTGCGTCCAGGAAATCTTGGAGTTCTTGCCCCTGCAGTCGCCGCGCTTGGTGACGAAATTGTAGATCCCGCCCTTGCCGTCGGCATCGCCCGGATACCAGTTCTGGACGGTGGAATACTTGATCTCCGCGTCGTCCATTGCGATCAGTTCAACTACGGCTGCATGCAATTGGTTTTCATCACGCTGCGGTGCGGTACAACCTTCGAGATACGAAACGTAAGAGCCTTTTTCCGCAATGATCAGCGTGCGCTCAAACTGGCCTGTATTTTCCGCATTGATACGGAAATAGGTAGATAGCTCCATCGGGCAGCGAACGCCTTCCGGCACATAGACAAATGAGCCATCAGTGAACACTGCGCAGTTGAGAGTGGCATAATAATTGTCCGAAACCGGAACGACGCTCGCTATGTATTTCTTCACCAACTCAGGATGCTCGCGGATCGCTTCTGAAATTGAGCAGAAGATCACCCCTGCTGCAGCGAGTTCCTTTTTGAAGGTGGTCACTACCGAGACGCTGTCAAACACCGCGTCTACCGCCACACGGCCGGACTTGTAGACATTGTCGCCCGCATCCTCATCCATCGGGCTAGGTTCGTCGTGCTTTCGCACACCGGCAAGGATTTCCTGCTCCTTGAGCGGAATACCCAGTTTTTCGTATGTTCTCAGCAGTTCAGGATCAACTTCGTCCAGCGATTTCGGGCTGTCATCAAAGTTTTTTGGCGCAGCGTAATAATAAATGTCCTGAAAATCGATCTTCGGATAATTGACCCTCGCCCAGGTTGGTTCGGTCATCGTCAGCCAACGGCGAAAAGCTTCCAGACGCCATTCAAGCATCCAGAGCGGTTCTTCCTTTTTAGCGGAAATGAAACGGATGGTATCTTCCGTCAGACCTTTTGGGGCGAAATCGGATTCGATATCACTCGAAAATCCGTATTTGTACTTGTCGACATCAAGCTCGCGCACAGCGTCGACTGTTTCCTGCACTGCAGGCATGGGCTCTCTCCATCCTTGGCGGGTTCAATTTCCCGGTAGTCGGTTTAACCAAGCCGGTAGGTTATGCCACCCGGCTCACTATGTTTTTGAAGGCACCGAGAAATTTCTCTGCGTCTTCACGAGTGGTAGCAAACCCGGTTGAAACCCGCAATGCGCAGGCGGCCAAGTCGTCTTCCACACCCATGGCTGACAGCACATGGGATTTTTTTACCTTGCCGGATGAACAGGCAGAACCCGATGATACGGCAATTCCTGCAAGATCCAGCGAAATCAAGGCAGTTTCGGCTTTTACACCTGGTACTGCAAAACACGATGTATTAGGCAGGCGATTGCCTTTTGCTCCAAAAAACACAGGTTCCCCTGCCTTGTTACCTGCTTCAGCACATATAGTGCTTAATCGACTTTCAATCGAGTCCCGGAGCGTTGCAATAGTGACATTGTGCGGGTTTTTCTCACTAATTTCTGCTGCGGCTGCGCCAAATCCTGCTATGGCAGCGATATTCTCGGTGCCTGCACGCTGAAAGTTCTCCTGGCCACCACCCAAAATCATCGGCTGGGGAGAAATCGAGGCATCACCAAAAACCAGAGCGCCTGCCCCTTTCGGTCCCCCGATCTTGTGACTTGAAAGAATCACAAAATGGGCGGAAAGACTTGAAATATCAAATTCAATCCGTCCCAATGCCTGCACGGCGTCAACCACCAGAAATCCATTGTGCGCGTGAACAATCGCGGCAATCTCAGCTATTGGCTGAACTATTCCGGTCTCATTGTTGGCCAGCATGACAGCCACCATTGGCGCGCCTTCAGCCTGATCATGGCCAGCGAGCGCTGCTTCAAGGGCATTGATATCGACTGTTCCGGCCTCTGTGACCGGGAGAACGGATACCCGGCTTTTTTCAAAACGACCGCCTGCAAGAACACATGGGTGCTCAATCGCACTCACATAAAGACGCGAAATGTAAATTTCACGCCCTGCCGCTCTGACAATTGGAGAAAGCGCCTGCATCGCCGCCTCGCTGGCTCCGGACGTGAAGACAATCTGATTGCCTTTCGCGCCTACGGCATTACCCAGATCCGTACGGGCTTTTTCCAATGTTTTGCGCGCCGCGCGCCCTTCGAAGTGGACAGACGAAGAATTTCCATGAATCTCGAGGGCTGAAATCATCGCATCGCGAGCAGATCGCAACAAGGGCGCACTGGCATTGTAGTCCAGATAAGAGCGATTGGTGATCTGCCCGACAGCCATTGTTTGTGTGTTTCCAAATTCTGATTGAACGAGAAACCAGCGCATTAACCTTTAAAAACAGGTGCTATGCGCATTTTTCTTGTATTTCGCCATGGCAATTGTCTAAGAAGAGCGCTTGTAAGCGCCGCCACAGTTGACTCATGCCTCTTAGAACCATTCCAAGAGGTCATAAATTGCCTGTGCAGCGAGGTCAAGCCAATCCAACATACATTGCGTTTGCGAGATTGCAAACGACATTGAGGAGAACCAATGCCTGAAGTTATTTTCAACGGACCGACCGGACGCCTGGAAGGCCGTTATCAGCCATCAGCAGACCGCACTGCACCGATTGCCATTATCCTGCATCCTCACCCGCATCCAAAATTTGGCGGAACCATGAACAACAAGATTGTCTATGATCTGTTCTACATGTTCGTCGAGCGCGGCTTTACCACGCTTCGCTTCAATTTTCGCGGTGTAGGCCGCAGCCAAGGCGAATTCGATCATGGCATGGGAGAATTGTCGGATGCAGCGGCAGCGCTAGACTGGGTGCAGACATTGCATCCTGATGCCCGCGGATGCTGGGTCGGCGGATTTTCTTTTGGCGCCTGGATCGGCATGCAGCTCTTGATGCGCCGCCCGGAAATCGAGGGATTTATCTCTGTAGCGCCGCCCGCCAATCTTTACGATTTCTCATTCCTCGCGCCCTGCCCGTCATCCGGCCTCATCATTCACGGCGACAAAGACCGTGTTGCGCCTGCCGACGACATTCAGGGACTTGTGGACAAATTGAAAACCCAAAAAGGCATCATGATCACCCAGCATACCATCGAAGGTGCAAACCACTTCTTTACCGAGCACCATGACGAGATGATCGAGGAATGCGGCACCTATCTCGACAAGCGCCTCGGCTTTATCGAAGGCGGCGTCGAGGAAACCATGCTGCTGCGTTGAGTTTTTATTTTTTGGCATTAAGAATCCGGCTGGAGAAATTCAGCCGGATTTTTATAGTTCTCACGGAATTCAAGATTCTATAATTATCGATCAATCTGTGAAGGATATTGTCTTGCTACGTAGAAAAATAATTAGAGATTGTATTTTAGACGGCATAAATGAAGCGTGGCGGACTCATAATAATATTTATGATAAAAGAGATCCATATTATAAAACTGTTGGTGAAAATACGATTAGGAATGAACAGTACTATAGTTCATTTATAAACAAGGAATTGAATATCCAGTCTTTTGAATCAAAAGATGGAAGTTACGCAACACATGAAACCGCTGACTTTTTAGTATGTTGCGGTGTTCATACACAAACAAAGAAAGATCTTCCGACGCGCGAATCGATCCGTTGTGATTTTGTGCTTTGGACTAAAAACAGTGTGCCCTATGCCATTGGTGAAGTTAAAGTAACTAGAAAATTTGACAGTTTAAAAACTGACGCAATTAAACTTTTGAAAACAATTAGTCGCCTAGGCAAAATAAACGGAGGTACAATCCGAAATGTATTTTTCGGTATTGTAATTGATAAAAAAGGAAGATCTTCGATCGAGGAGATTGCCTCGGGACTACACAGAAAACTTATAAAAAGCTTAAGAGTTCCAACAGATGGAGTGGATTTTAAACTTTCAGACACAAAAGAATTGGGGATTTATTTCAAAGAAACTGAAAATCCAGACTTTGGAGCTGCTGTATTCCGTTTGGATTCAGAAATGCTCGAAAGAATCTAATTCTAAGATCGAACACCTGAGATGATTTTGCAAATCCCTCTTTATTCAAATAATAAATCTAATTTTCTATATCTTGTAAAAAAATATATATGTTCTCAGAAAAATATTCAGAGATACACAAATGAAACCTTTTCCTCAGCACCCTACGCCGGCTGATGCCGAAGCCCGCAAAGCCGTTGTTCCTGTCATCTGTTATCCGGTGGATACTTTGCCTACCCACGACAAGGCATTTTTTGACCGGGCGAAAGAGGGGATGACGCTTGTTGACAGCGTCACCGTCCAGCCGCGCGATGCTTCGACGTTCAAGGTCCCTGCCGGGCAATTCTTTCGCATTGTCTGCCCCGACGGGCCGCAGGTTGGCGATCTCAATCTGTGGAATGCCGACAATCTGACCGAGCGGTTTTTCAGCGGCAAGACGCGGGCGCTTCACGGCACACATTTGAGTACTGGTGACAAATTGTGGAGCAATCTGCCCTTCATGCGGCCCTTAGCGACAATAACTGCCGACACGCTGGACTGGTACGGGTTCGACAAATTTGGCGGCAGTGTTCACGATGTCATCGGAACGCGCTGCGATCCCTATACCAACCGTCTGCTTTCGGGCGGTGACTATAACCATTGCTGCCATTCCAACCTGACGCGGGCGCTCGCAGATCATTCAGGCCTGAGCGTCGCGGAGGCTGAGCCGCATGTGCATGACGTATTGAATGTCTTCATGTGTACCGGTTTTACGCAGGACACCCACCAGTATTTCATGAAAGCCAGCCCTGTTCGCAAGGGCGACTATATCGAGTTCTTTGCCGAGATTGATCTCCTTGGAGCGCTGTCAGCCTGCCCGGGCGGCGATTGCAGCACCAAGCATTCAAGCGAGGAAGCAAAATGCTATCCATTGCTGGTGGAGATTTACAAACCTGCAGAAGGTGCGCTTGAAGTATGGAAACCATCCGAACCCAATGCATATGACAGAAGCCACGGGCGGTGAGGTTATTGGCTATGGTCGCCGATGGCATGCGCAGTTTAACGCACGTCATCCTTGGGCATGTCCCAATGATCCAAGCAAGCCAACAACCCATGAAGGGTTTGTTGTTGCTGCAGTTCTTCCTGATGTGAAGATTGTGAATTGGCGAACCGGATTAGATCCTTGGGACAAGCCCAAGGATGACGACCATTTGGGGAGGCTCTTTCGAGCCTCCTGAGGATAATCAACCTCAACTGTGCCCCTGCACCGCGACAGGCTTATAAGCAGCTTCGAGATATTTGACCTGCGCTGGCGATAGCGCGATATCGAGTGCCGCTATTGCCTCTTCGAGTTGCCAGGGCTTGGTTGCGCCGACGATTGGCGCGGTGACATAGGGCTTGGACAATACCCATGCATAGGCGACCTGCGCGGGTTTTGCGCCAATGTCTTTTGCCACTTTCTCCACACGGCGCAGGATTTCATAGTCCTGTTTCGAGCCGAAATAGCCCTGATGCATCTTGTCGGTTTTGGCGCGGTTTGTTTGTTCGCCGTCCTTCGGCCTGTTGCCCGCCAGAAAACCGCGGGCAATCGGTGACCATGGCACAACGCCAATGCCCTGATCCTCACAGTAAGGCATCATTTCGCGTTCTTCCTCGCGATATACCAGATTGTAAAAATTCTGCATCGCCGCGAACTGCTGACTGCCGATTTCCTTTTGGACCGCGCGCAATTTTGCAAACTGCCAGGTCCACATGGAGGATGCACCCAGATAAAGCACTTTGCCCTGGCGAAGCAGATGATCAAAGGCAGCACAGATTTCCTCGAAAGGTGCATTGCCAACAAGGCGGTGTATATAAAGAAGATCAATGTATTCGGTCTGCAGGCGCTGTAGCGATGCCTCACAGGCCTCAATGATGTGTTTGCGCGACAGGCCCTTGTCATTGGCGCCCTCGCCCATTTTGTTGGCAAGCTTGGTCGCCAAAACGCCATCGGATCTTTTCGCCCAATACTTCTTCATCGCGCGCCCGGTTATTTCCTCAGAGGCTCCGGCGCCGTACATGTCTGCGGTATCCCAGAAATAGATACCGGCATCAGCGGCCACCTTGAAATTTGCCTGTGCAGCATTCTCATCAATGACCCAGGGATGGGGCTCGCGCCCTGGTACACCAAAACTCATGCAACCAAGGCAGAGTTTGGAAACCATCAGACCGGATTTTCCAAGTGGTACAGATTTCATCGAGCTTCATTCTCCGTTTGAGGAAATACCAGAATGCCACCGGAAACCGCCCTGCTGCAACCGGTCGTTTGAGGAAATGTCAAAGGAAGTTGCCGAATCGAGCGGACAGCAAGATAGGCCCATGCTTCGGCTTCCATGCTGTCCCCATCAAGGCCGGCTTCTTCAGCCAAAATTACCGGCGCACCATTTTTGGCCAGGACCAGCTTAGCGAGATCGTTCATGATCTTCGGGTTCTTCCGTCCGCCGCCGCATATTATCCAGAGATTTGGCGGTTCAGGCAAATGATCACAGGATTTCACAATTGCAGCCGCGCTCACATGTGCCAAGGTTCGAGCGCCATCCTCAAGGCTTGCAGCCCCCTCATCGAGTGGCTTGAAATCGTTTCTATCCAACGATTTTGGAACTTTTTGTTCGAAGAATGGTTGAGCGAGATAGTGGTCAGTGATTGCTTGAATTACGTTGCCCTCGGCGGCAATCGCGCCTCCCTGGTCAAAAGGAATTCCGGCTTTCGCAAATACCCATTGATCAATCAAGGCGTTTCCCGGGCCGGTATCAAAGGCAATCAACTCACCTGATTTGCCAACATAGCTGATGTTGGAAATACCCCCAATATTGACGAAAGCGACAGGTTTCTTACCAGCAAATTCAGGCGGGAGTGAAGCCGCCAATGCCTGATGGAACACGGGCACCAGAGGTGCGCCCTGCCCGCCGTGAACCATATCGTTTGCCCGCATGTCGAAGACAACCGGAATACCGGTTTCATCTGCCAGTAGCTGGCCAAGGCCAAGCTGGATCGTGTATCCTTTCTGATGACGGTGTAATACTGTCTGACCATGGAATCCGATGACATCCACGTTTTCTGCTTTCAGATCATGTGTAGCAAGAAATCTCTGGATCGCCAGAGCATGACGATGGGTCAACTCCTGTTCAAGATCGGTCAGAAACGGGGTTCGCTGAATAGAGCTTTCAAGATGGGAGGCATCCGCCAGTCCGGCCTCAATTCGCTTTTTGAACGCTGCGTCATACGGGTATTCACCAGCACAAGATGTTTCGACAAATCCGAGCCCGTCCGTACGTATCAAAGCAACATCAATGCCATCCATCGAGGTGCCACTCATCATGCCAATGGCCGTAAAAGGCACGCCTTTGCTGATCCGCGTGTCGAATATTTGCCGGTATTGCTTTCTCGCCATTTGCAATTTTGGTATTTCCGATTATGAAAAGGCCAAAATCGCTGCGTCTTTGGCACAAAGTGAATCACTTCAACAGTTTATACGGAATTATTGATCATGTCCGGCTTCAAGTCAGATTTCCTGCGCGTCCTCTCAGAACGCGGATTTATCCACCAGATTTCGGATGAAAGCGGATTGGATGCCCAATTGGC
Organism: Salaquimonas sp.; assembly: GCA_041736675.1. Classification (GTDB taxonomy): domain Bacteria; phylum Pseudomonadota; class Alphaproteobacteria; order Rhizobiales; family Rhizobiaceae; genus Salaquimonas. The sequence goes on along the minus strand of JBGSTD010000009.1, from coordinate 110,153 downwards.
AAAGGAAAGCACGGCCTGTTACATCGGATTTGATGCGACGGCTCCCTCTTTGCATGCGGGAAGCCTGGTGCAGATCATGCTGCTTTACTGGTTTCAGCAAACCGGACACAAACCCGTTGCACTGATGGGCGGTGGTACCACCATGGTTGGCGATCCCTCGGGCAAGGATGAAAGCCGCAAAATGCTAACAGCCGATCTGATCAATCAGAACAAGGAAGGCATCAAGCGCGTCTTTTCCAAGTTTCTCAAGTTTCAGGATCAAAACGGCAGTGCTATCATGGCTGACAATGCCGATTGGCTGCTCGATCTGAAATATGTGGATTTCCTGCGGGAATACGGCCGTCATTTTTCGGTCAACCAGATGCTGGCGCGCGATTCGGTCAAGATGCGGCTTGAGCGTGAACAACATTTGTCGTTTCTTGAATTCAACTACATGATCCTTCAGGCATACGATTTTGTTGAACTCAACAAACGTTATGACTGCCGCCTTCAGATGGGCGGTTCTGACCAGTGGGGCAACATCGTTTCGGGAGTGGATCTTGGCCGCCGGGCCGGCACTCCAGATCTGTTTGCGTTGACGACCCCATTGCTGACCACTTCATCCGGCGCAAAAATGGGCAAGACGGCGGATGGTGCGATCTGGCTCGAAGAAGAGCTTTTGTCAGCCTATGACTATTGGCAATACTGGCGCAATTGCGAAGATGCGGATGTAGCCCGTTTCATGAAGCTTTTCACCACACTACCTTTAGTCGAAATTGCCCGCTATGGCGCGCTTGAGGGCGCTGAACTCAATGAGGCAAAGAAGGTTCTTGCAACTGAAGCGACTGCAATGGTGCATGGCCGCCAAACCGCCGAACAGGCAGCAGAGACCGCCCGCAAGACATTTGAAGAAGGCGGAATGTCGGCAAGCCTGCCAACAATTATGGTCAAGAGTGCCGAACTTGTTTCTGGCATCGGACTGTTGAGTTTGATGGTGGAAGCAGGCTTTGCCTCATCCAATGGCGAAGCACGCAGGCACATCAAGGGCGGGGCAGTGCGTATCAACGATGAAAGCATCTCAGACGAACAAGCGACCATCGGCGCATCTCACCTGACAGCGGAAAACGTTGTCAAACTGTCGATGGGCAAGAAAAAGCACGTATTGATCAAGGCCGAATAATCCCTGTTTTCAATCCTGAAACTGGAATATTTCCTTGAATACTCCCGGAGCAATCACAGACACAGGATTGACTGAAATCTTCGGATTATTGGCGGCGCCGCGCAGTCGATAAGTAATACCAATCAATCCGCTGCTTTTGCCATTGGAGAGAATGTCCCCGATGATAGGGATTCCGCCGATAATGCGGCTGATCACAAACAAAGGCATGAATGTTCCGCGTACGCTCATCTGGTTGGATTGATCATAGATCACACCATCAAATGTCAATCCGATCTGTGCGTTTCGGATGCGCCCGTCCTTGACCTCCAGATAGCCTGGGCTTTTTGTAATAACCGCTTCAAGGTTGCGGAAATTTACCTCCCGCACGTTGATTTCCTTCAATTTGCCGGATGCGCTCTGAAGCGCATTGTCTGAAACCGGCGCTGACACCAATGACGCAAGCCTTTCCTCTCCCACCACTGTAAACCTGTTAAGAATAACAGGCCCGACAAAAGGTCCTGATCCAGAGCGCGCGAGATGAGCCTTGAGTTTTCCGCCGATCATCTTTTTGTAAATGTTGACCATCGCCAACGTAGCGCCTGCATTGGTCGAATTGAAATCAAAGTAAGAAGTGCCATCTTTGCGAACAGATGCCAATTCGGTAAGTTCGCCGCCAAGGGCGCCACGAACCTTGAAAGCATCAAACTGCCCGTTTTCGGTACTGTAGTTTATCAGGGCATTTTCCATGACATTTTCATTAAAGCCAACGACACGGGCCAGATTGGCAGTAAGGGTGATGTCGATTTTGGATTTTGCTGATGAAAATCCATCCTTGTGGACAATCTGGTTGATCAAACTGCGGGCATCGAAAGATTTGCCGCTTGCATTGATCTCAAGACGGTTGGCCTTGTTTACAACATTAACATTGAAATTGTCATCGCGAACCAGTTTGATATTCTTCAAGTCAGCCGACACAATACCGGATTTGCCAAATACCAATTGTCCGCCGGCCTTGAAGCCTTCTCCTGAAAAAACAAAATCATTGAGCGTGGTGACACCTTCCTTCTGATCGAGTGTGAAGGTGGCATTTGCCTTGATACCGGTTCCCTTCAACCAACTGATCCAAGGCAACGCCACATCAGCCTCGGAAAGATCAAGTGCATAATTGTCGGCAGAGCCCCCTTCGCTGGTGACCTGCAATCCAATCCGACCTTTGACAACGGGTGCGAGATTTATGCCCTGTTTTGCCAGTGCAGCCTGGTCCATCGCCATTTTGATGTTTCGCTTGCGCAGTTTCGAAGGTGCACCATTGATTGGCTCGGACAAAACAATTTCAGCGTCAAATCCGTCTATATTGGCTGTGCCCTCCGCGGTAACAAGGGTGTCATTGGCAACCAGCTTGATGTTGGCGTTCCTGATTGAACGTCCGAAAATTTCTGATTTTGAAGCGGCATCGACCAATGAGATATTACTCTTCCACTGAAACTTGTTCGGTTTGGCTGATTTTGCCAGATCAAATCCCAGGTCGAGATCAACGATAGCTGAACCTGAAATATCCACCGGATTGATTGGTATCGTCTTTGTGATGTTCAAAGGTTCCTTTCCTGCAATCACAGCAATCGTTGCGAGATTGCCTGACAGCGTTGCCGTCATTGTCGCCGGAACTCCTTTGGCAAACAGGTTGTCTACTTGAAACCCTATTGAATTCGCTTCAACGGTATCCTTGTTGGCAGCCAGTTGACCTCGCTCTGCAGTGACTGAAAATTGATTTCCATCCAGTTGCAACTTGCCGCTGGCCTTGTCGAGCGTTGGCAATGCTCCAATTAGCGCAACAGAAACATCCTCAATTTCGCTCGAAATGAAAAACTCATCTTTTTCAAACCCGTTATTTGCAGACAAGTTGCCGAGGCGCTTGCGGGGTATGGCAAACTTGGCTTTTAAATCGCGCAGATTGCCACTTTTGACATTTTTTCCAATCCAGTCTTGGACATTGGGCGCTATCATTGGAGGCCAGAGATATAGCAAATGAGAAACCGACAATGTGTCGCTGCTCAAGCTTCCGGAAATCGCCGGCGTCCCTTCCCCCAGACCAAACTCAAGATTTCCAACAATCTTCTCGCTTCCTGCTACTGCAGTTAAATCCGATAACCTGATTGTTTTTGTGCCTTGTTCAATCTCGCCCGAAGAAACAAATGCCACATTTGGCGTTTCTGCGGTTCCCTGCATGGGACTGGCTGCCGAATCAAAAGCAAAGGATAGCGGGCCTTCGAATCCTTGCTGTTGGTCCTTGGCATTGATGCTACCTGACAAAGCCAATTTGGTTTCGCCAAAAAGCAATTCGGACGGCTCCATTTCAATGTGACCGTCATCAGGGGAAAACTTCAGGTTGATTACAGAGGAATGCAACTGCCTGGCATCTTGTGACCCGATGCGCAAACGGCCATCGGCCATCTGTAATTTCAAAAAGGGTTGAAGCGGCTGTTTACCGGCATCAAAGGGAAACCTGGCATCAAGCCGCACATTGGCGTCAAGCCCGAACGCGTTCCCGCCCGCATCCCCGGTTTCGACCGAGTTAAACCATTCGCGGGAGTTGATGTTTCCTGCTCCCAATGACAACAAACTACCACCCTCCGGCGTTTTCCGCCATGCCGCATTGATGGTGAATTTGGACAATTCACTTTGTGCGTCTGCCATCAAATTCAGTTGTCCGTCTTCAGCCATAGCCAATTTTGCCTGTGAAACCAGGATATCGCTCTCCTCACGCCTATTTAGACTGAGAGAGGATATTCTGATGTTTCTGAAGGATACTTCCCTGATGGTTCGGTCTGAGAACGGAAGTTCAAGATTTGTGATGGCTTTGGCAAGAATATTCAGCCCTTTTTGCATCCGTATTCGACCGGTATTATCGGCTTTTAGGTTTGCAACCTCGATCTCGCCGCCATCTATTGAAAGCTTGTCAAATTGGGGTGCACCCTGCAAAGCTGTCAGAAAATCGAGACCAACCTTTATTTCCCTCAGCGTTGCTATACGGGCGTTATCTTCGATCCGGCGGATCGTGATGTTTTCGCTTTTTAACGTGATAACAGATGAAATCGAAAACGACAGACCGGTTTTTTCCATTGTAACCGAGTAATCGTCGCCGAGCAGTTTTTGAATCGTCGAATGCACCCTTTGGTCGATGGTTGCGTTGCTGATCTGCTCTCCCTGAAAAAGGTACAGAAAGATAGCTCCACCGATCAACATCAGCAAAACCGGAACAAGAAACAGGGATAAAACGATATTTCTCGCCCACGATCCGGACGCCATGCGAACTCCGGAAATCGTTGCAGGTCTTTTCCTGCGGGAAGAGGATAATTCAGCTAACTTGTTCAATCCGATGGTTAATCCCTTATGCGTTGCACCATTGCCATATTCCGCATTAATTCAGCGATCCGGGCGAGAATATGTCCAAACATGGTAAAACCCGATACGGGCCCATTCCCATTTCAAATAGTGCGAATCATCACCATTCAAAGTGCCACATGAGCTACAGGCAACATATCTTCATCCCGAATTTTTTGCGGAAATCGGCAGAAATTTTTGCGAGAGACCTTTATGCATTAATTTTACGCGCTATAAATCAAACCAGCAAAATGCAGTGCGGAAATTGAACAGGGAGAATTCGAATTGGTCAGTGAAGGCGACAAGGCACCAGACTTTGAATTGCCGGTTGCGGGTATCGAGAACTCCGGAACAATCTCTCTTTCTGCTTTGAAGGGATCTGCAGTTGTGTTGTTCTTTTACCCGAAAGATGACACATCGGGCTGCACAGCAGAAGCCCTTGACTTTACTGCAGCCAAACCTGATTTCGACCAGCTGGGAGTCAAATTGATTGGCATGTCGCCTGACCCAGTCAAAAAGCACGAAAAATTTATCGACAAACACGCACTGGGCATGCCGCTTATCTCAGATGAAACGCAGGTTGCCCTTGCCGCATATGGCGTTTGGACCGAAAAGAGCATGTATGGCAAGAAATACATGGGAGTTGAACGCTCAACATTCCTGATCGGCAAGAACGGGGAAATCTTGCGGGTTTGGCGCAAGGTGAAAGTTCCGGGGCACGTGGGTGAAGTACTTGCCGCCGCACGCGAACTGGCTTGAGACACGATTGTCCGTTGCTGCACGCCGCCCGGACTGTTTGGCATCAGGTGCAATTGACGCACTAAGTCAGGACAATGTCCTGCTGAAATGCAGAATGACCGAAAATCTGGCCGCTCTTTGGAATGCAAGACAACTTTCCCTCATTTCAAACAGGCGGCTAGTGCTTCCCGACAGACCTGGCCGACCGCAAAATCCGGTCCTTCTCCCTCCCCAAAAGGTTCCCCGAAGAACGATCCGTAGCGAACGGGGTATGATTGCCCTGCTGCACTCGATTGCCCATATTGAACTTAATGCCATTGATCTTGCACTCGATATCATTGCCCGTTTTGCGCAACACAGATTGCCGCGATCCTTCTTTGATGGCTGGGTAACTGTGGCTCGGGAGGAAGCAAAGCATTTTCAATTGCTCCAAGGGCGACTTTCCGATTTTAATGCAAAATACGGCGATTTACCTGCCCATGACGGCCTATGGGAAGCGGCACAAAACACAAGTCAGGATTTGAAGGCACGACTGGCGATTGTTACACTGGTTCTTGAAGCCCGTGGACTCGATGTTACACCATCCTTGATACGTCAAATCGAAAGTAATGGTGACCTGACAACTGCCGGGATTTTCCAGGTTATTTATGAGGACGAAAAAGGGCATGTGGCAGTTGGTGCGAAATGGTTCCGTTTCATGTGTCACCAACAGGGCGTTGAACCGGCACAAACTTTTCGCGACCTTGTAAAAAAGCATTTCCGAGGCCCGCTCAAGCCACCCTTCAATGATTTGGCCAGAGCACGCAGCGGCATCACGCCCTTGTTTTACAAGAACCTATCGCCAAACGGCAATTGACCGAAATTTCAATATTTCCCGTGCTCCTGTAAATCCGTCAGGCATCAAATTCGTGCAGACAAGCAAGCAGCCTATGAACTGAACTGTCAATTCCTTCAAAAAGCCGACGCTAGGGAAGGCTTTGTTAACCACATTCAGTAATACTTGGGAAAGGCTGTTTGTAACGGGCAAACGGCTTTGTCACCCACACTGAAGAACCCGTAGAGAAGTTCATGCGTATGAGTCAGTCCAGCGATACACGACAGTTTGGCAGAAAAACTCCAAATTCAATCGTCATCAACTCCAACGGAAATGTGCGCGAGTTCAAGATGCACGGCGGCCTGTTCCTCGGTGTTGCTTCTGTCTTCACGATGTTGATGGTCGGTTATATTACCGCAACCGCTTATCTTGCATTCAAGGATGATCTGGTTGCTGCCAGTTTTATCAATCAGGCGCGTATGAAACATGAATACGAGGATCGCATCGCTGCATTGCGCTCAAAAGTAGACAGGATCACCTCACGCCAGCTATTGGACCAACAGGCAGTTGAGGCTAAAGTTGCTGCCCTGATGCAACAGCAGGAGAAACTGTCGGGCCGCAGTGGCGCTCTTGAGGGCCTGTTAAAACGTGCCGAAGACAACGGCCTCGGCAAGAACAAAATGCCTGTTCCAGAACGCAGTCCGCAAAAGGCTGAACTCAATGCCATTGATCCGGTCAAAACCGGCACCGTTGATACATCTGCCGGTATTAAAACCGCCAGTGCAGCCAGTTTTCTGAGAGGCTCCGCAAGTCAGATACCTGACAGTTCAACCTTCAGTCTGGAGACGCGAAGCGACATGATCGAGACCGCTCATGTGTTCAGCAATGTGCTTGACCAGATCAATGAAATCGCAAATGCGCAACGTGCACAATTGCTCGCTTTACAATCCGAAGCCCACTCAACAACCGGCAAACTGGCAAGTGTGTTTGACCAACTGAACATTCCGGTCCCTTCGGAAATCGCAGAAAACATTGGTGGACCCTACATTCCTGATCAAAATGTCAAATTTGATGACATGACGGATGATCTGGCAGAATCTCTGGATCATCTTGAAACCCTCAAAAACAAAGCCAAAAGATTACCTGTCGGAATCCCAATTCCAGGGGCAAATGTGTCCAGCTCCTTTGGCAGCCGCGTCGATCCATTCCATCGGAGCGCCGCGTTTCATTCGGGTATCGACTTCAAGGCGGCAACCGGGACGGCAATCGTTGCAGCTGGAGCCGGAAAGGTTGTCAAAGCAGGAGTAAACGGCGGTTATGGTAACTTGGTCGAAATTGATCATGGAAACGGCATCACCACGAGATATGCCCACATGAGCAAAATTCTCGTCAAGGTAGGCGAAAAAGTTGCCGCAAAACAGATTGTCGGCCGCGTTGGCAGTACGGGGCGCAGCACCGGTCCGCATCTGCACTACGAAGTGCGCCGGGACAACGAGGCAACCAATCCAGCACGGTTCCTCAAGGCCGGAAACGAACTCCGCAAGTTTTTCTAGACTATCAAAGCGCTTACGCGCCGACCGCCCTTTTTTCGTAAAAAAAAAGCCCGGAAGCTAAAAAACGTCCAGGCTTTGTTACTCAATCATATTGGGCAGAATTGCTAATCAATATCATCAACGACTGTATCGCCGCCCTTTATCTGGTGAACGAGGGAAGCTTCCATGAATTCGTTGAGATCGCCATCGAGGACGTTGTCCGGCGATGTGCTTTCTACTCCAGTCCGCAAATCCTTGACCAACTGGTAGGGCTGCAGAACATATGAGCGGATTTGATGGCCCCAGCCTATGTCTGTCTTGGATTCGTGTTGGTTCTGGATACTTTCCTGGCGCTTCTTCATTTCCATGTCGTATAGACGCGCGCGCAGTGCCTTCATGGCAATGGCACGGTTCTGGTGCTGCGATTTTTCGGATGACGTAACCACAATCCCTGTAGGCAGGTGGGTTATCCGGACAGCAGAATCGGTTGTGTTGACGTGCTGGCCGCCGGCGCCTGATGAGCGATAGGTATCAATCCGGATATCCTTGTCCTGAATGTCGATTTCGACATTGTCGTCAATTTCAGGATAAATCCAGACGGAAGAGAATGAGGTATGACGGCGCGACTGGCTGTCATACGGTGAAATGCGCACCAGACGATGCACGCCTGATTCGGTCTTCAACCAGCCGAAGGCGTTTTCTCCCTTGACCATGATGGTTGCACCCTTGATGCCCGCCTCATCGCCATCGGTAACTGACTGGATCTCTACTTTGTAGCCGTTCTTTTCTGCCCAGCGGGTATACATGCGATACAGCATAGAGGCCCAATCCTGGCTTTCGGTTCCACCCGCACCGGCGTGCACCTCGAGAAAAGCATTATTTCCGTCAAGTTCGCCTGACAACAAGGCATCGACCTGCCTCTTGCCCATGTCTTTGTGAAGCGCCAGAAGCGATGCTTCGGCTTCCTTGACTACACCTTCATCGTTTTCTTCTTCCCCAAGCTCGAGGAGGCCAATATTGTCCTCAAGTTCACTTTGTATAGCTAGGATGGTTGAGATACTTTTTTCCAGATGCTGGCGTTCGCGCATGAGTTTCTGGGCTTCTTCAGGCTTGTTCCAAAGATCAGGATCTTCAGCCTGCTCATTCAGTTTAGCGAGATTCTTTTTGGCCTTGTCCCAGTCAAAGATGCCTCCTCAGCAGTCCAACCGACTGCTTGATGTCTTCGACAACGGTATATATTTCCGCACGCATTATTTCAATTTTCCCAAAACGACCTGCCTGCTCCACAAATAAAAACCAATGGCTGGCCCAGTCAATCAGTGTTGCAGTTCAAAGCCTTATACTTGCACTGTTGTTACGGCTTGGAATCCCGCCCGTAAATAGGCTGCGGTTCAGGCGTTGTAAACCACTGACATTCCCAAAAGGTCCTCTTTTGTAATTTTCAAGGCTTTGGAAGCTGGATTAGTACAATCCGCCAGTACCCGAGGTCAGCGCCCGGTTCGCTTCAGGCGAAACAGTCAGTTTTTTCGAGTCAGCCATGTCTTCAAAACCAATCACCGAATAGACAGTTGGCGGTGCAGTTCCTGGTTTGAAAGCCTCCATGATTACACCATCTCCAGAAGCCCTGGTTTCCAAACCGGTTTTCGCATTGATAGCAATCAGTTTGATGCCTTTGGGCACGCGGAAATCCACTACCGGGGCATCGTTGAGTGCAGACTTCATGAAACTTGTGAAGACCGGGGCTGCCAGTTCACCACCGGTGTTGCCCTTGCCCATTGGACGCGGGTTGTCGTAACCGATATAAACACCAACGACAAGGTCCGGAGTATATCCTATAAACCAAGCGTCTTTTTCATCATTGGTGGTCCCGGTCTTGCCGGCAACCGGACGTTTCAGCTCTTTTACCGACTGGGCAGTGCCGCGCTGGACGACACCTTCCATCATTGATGTAATCTGATAGGCAGTCATCGGATCAAGCACCTGATCGCGTGTATCGATCAATTCAGGCTCATCCTGGCCTTTCCACTCCTTGGCGGAGCAGGTTTCACAAATCCGGTCATCATGTTTGAAAATCGTCTTGCCATAACGGTCCTGAATGCGGTCAATAATAGACGCTTTCACCTGTTTTCCGCCGTTCGCCAGAACCGCATAGGCAGCTACCATGCGCAAGACAGTGGTCTCACCTGAACCCAGCGACATCGACAGCACTGGCAACATCTTGTCATAGATACCAAAGCGCTGGGCATATTCAGCCACCAGCGGCATTCCCATGTCCTTTGCAAGTCGCACAGTCATCAGGTTCCGCGATTTTTCAATCCCAAGGCGAAGCGTGGATGGCCCGGCGTAGTTCTTGCTGTAGTTCTTGGGTTCCCAAACTCCAAGAGTTGAACCCTGATCCACCTTGATCGGGGCATCGAGGACAACTGAGGATGGCGTATAGCCGTTATCCAGTGCTGCAGCATAAACGAACGGCTTGAACGAGGACCCAGGCTGACGATAGGCCTGTGTTGCGCGGTTGAACTGCGATTCTGCAAAAGAAAAACCGCCCACCATCGCCAGAACGCGACCTGTGTGGGGGTCCATTGCCACGAGGGCACCCTGCACTTCTGGCGGCTGACGCAATTTGTATTCACCCGGTTGGTCATCGCCCATCGGCTCTACGTAAACGACATCCCCGATTGACAAAATTTGATCTGCAGTCTTCACTTTGCGCAGCTTGTTGTCTTCGTCGCGAAATGTCTTTGCCCATTCCATGTTCTTCAATGATATGCGGCCCTGTTTTCGCTCTTCCGACAATTCGCCGGAAGGCTTGGCAGCAGGCTTGATCCCGATATTGACTTCTGACTCACTGGTGCCAAGAACAACTGCCAATTCCCACTCGGGCACATCGGACAAGCCGTTTACCTTTCCAACAGAGGTTCCCCAATCCACACCTGGTTCAATCGATGCGATAGGCCCGCGGTAACCGCGCGGCAGGTCATAGCTGATCAATCTGTCCTGCAAAGCCTCTCGCGCCAAGGCTTGCAGCCTTGGATCGAGCGTGGTGCGGATCGAGAGACCGCCTTCGTAAAGCGCATCTTCGCCATAACGGTCCACAATCTCACGACGCGTTTCCTCAGAGAAATATTCAGAAGCAGCGAGATAGCTTGAACGGCGGCGAGGATTGACATCAAGAGGCAATGCCTTTGCCTTCTCGCCCTCTTCGCTGGTGGCATGCCCATTGTCGACCATGCGGTCGATTACCCAATTACGCCGTTCAATGGCAGCATCGGTATTGGTGAAGGGGTGATAATTGTTCGGCCCTTTGGGCAGCGCCGCCAAATATGCCGCTTCATGCAGTTTCAAGGCGTTTACCGGTTTGTCGAAATAAGTAAGCGATGCACCAGGAACGCCATAGGCGCCAAGACCCAAAAAGATTTCATTGAGATAAAGTTCGAGAATCCGGTTTTTCGAATATGCCTGCTCGATGCGAAGCGCAAGAATGGCTTCCTTGATCTTGCGATCATAGGTGCGCTCATTGCTGAGAAGAAAGTTTTTGGCGACCTGTTGGGTGATTGTGGAACCGCCGGCAGAGCGCCGGTCAGTGCCGAAATTCTTGAAATTCGAGACGACCGCACGCATCAAACCTTCGGGATCAATACCCTTGTGCGAGTAGAAATTCTTGTCCTCGGCTGAAAGAAATGCGTTTTTCACAAGGGCTGGAATAGCCTGAATTGGCAAATACAGCCTTCTTTCACGAGCGTATTCGGCCATCAGTGACCCGTCACCGGCATGAACCCTGGTCGTTACCGGCGGTTCATAGGCGTTCAAAACCTCATAGTCGGGCAGGTCTTTGGAAATTTCAGCGACATACCAAGCCACCCCGCCAATAACAAGAATTGCGGCGAGCGAGCCAATGCCGAACAAGTATCCGAATAATCTGAGAAGCATGAAGTCCTGTATCCTGATTCAAGGCGAATCTTAGCGTAGTTCTGCCGTTTGGTAATCTGTTTATGACAATTGGATTTGAAGGACAATAGCGGCCAAATCCAATTCCCCGAGGCTCCGTCAAAAGCATAAAACAACCATTGTTGCTGATCTGTACCAGTCGTTCAAAGTTGCTTGTGCATCAACTGACCTTCCTATCAAACGGCAATGTGTCAGCATTTGGATTTTCACTCTCATTCTTCTGATTTTAAAGTACGAAAGTGGTTAAAATACAACACTTCGCCCGACTATATTAATCGCAATTGAGCCCGGCTTTCGGAATTTATCAAAATTGTCCAGCCTCGCCTTCGATGCGCAACCCCTGAACGCCCGAAATGAAATTCCTAATTCTGTCCGGAAACAGTTTGCCGAACAGAAAAAAAATCAGAAACAGCAGCGGTAATGATCTCGGAAACCTTCTGTTGCCAGCTTTCATTGACCAGCAGTTTTTCATCTTCGTGGTTGGACAGATACCCCATCTCAACCAACACGCCGGGGACTTCGGCGTTCTTCAATACGGCAAAAGCGGCGGCGCGCTGCGGATTTCTTATCATCAGAATATCATTTTGCATGCGCTCCACGAGCAAGGTCGAAAATCTGTGTGAAAATCGCGTGGTTTCGCGCAAGGTCAAATCCGCCAGTATGTCGGTGACATCGTCTTGTGCGTCCGGGGCGGCAAGGCCTGCCACGACATCAGCAAGGTTTTCGGAATCAGCTATTTGCTGAGACAAAGCATCTGTCGCCTTTTTCGCCAAAGTATAGATGGTGGCTCCCCGAACATGCTCTTCACGCAGAGAATCTGCATGGATCGAAATCAGGAGATCAGCGCCTTGGCGCTGGGCAAAACGCTGCCTTTCCTTCAATGAAATGAATACATCCTCAGTACGGGTGTAGCTCACTTCAAACGGCCCCGCATTTTCGATCATTTTTCCAAGCCGTTTTGCCATCGCGAGAGTCACCTCTTTCTCAAGAATACCAAGTTTGCCGCCACGTGAGCCGCCGTCAATGCCCCCATGTCCCGGATCAATAACGATCGAGAAAGTGCCAGCCTTCCTTGGCCCTGCTCGCACGCGGGCACCTTTAACGACAATATCACCGCTGGTACCCAACAACGCCTCCTGCACCTCGATTGTTTCTGAAAATTCCTTTTGGGATAGCGGATTGATTGTCACCTCAACACTAAACCGGCCATTGTCTTTATCCTGAAGCAGTTTTTTCTCGATCACTCCGGCAGGCTGTGCCAAGGTCAGCACAAGGCGTGACTTGTCAGCAGAGACAATGCCGTATCGATGACTTTTGACCAGTCCATGTCCATCAAGCGCTGCATCATCACCCAATCTTAAAACAGCATTGCTGACTTCAAAAATGAGGCGCGCGGGTGATTCCATCAAAAAAACCCTGCTATCGGGTTTTCCGTCAAACCTGACTGTCAACTTCCAGTTGGAACCATCCTTTTTCAAATCTGCTCCATAAGCGAGCCTTGCTGGCTGTATGGAACTTTCTGCAGTTTGCGCGCGCGCGAAATCAGGCAAAACACCAAGCAGCGTGGCAGCGCAACAGATCGCAGAACATACCAAACGCAGCAAAACCGGCGCGATTGCAAATCTCGCATTTCTGGAATTTCTGGCTTTCAAAATCTGCATTTTGATCCACTATCTGCGCTTGCGGGCACCACAATCAGCCAATGAACCACCTTTTTGTGAATCACCTGACCGGAGTGTTCATCGGGATAGTTGAACATTCAGGCCTTGTCGAGGCAACCGTATGCCGGGATGGCCTAAATCCGAAAATCACGCGACCAGGCAAGGCACTTCTTGTAAAAATTCCTCGTGGGAGGAGGTTCCCTTCACGACAGATTTCTTTTTCCTTGTTTCAGGAAACGAATGAGCTTATGTCTTGCTATAAGGGTCAATGTGTCCGGTCATTTGATTGGAACAGATCAGCAGTTTTGTTAACGATGCGGAATATCGAGGCATTTCTGGTAGTAGATAATTTGTTACACAAGCTTTCAAGTAATTTGCCTCCAAAAATCCGTTTGATTTCAGCAGCCTGACCATAAGCGATCTGGCAAGCAGTTTCCCCCACACACAGAATTTCGTGTCCAGTTCCGGTTTTTCCGGATTGCACCGATTTAACGCATTTGCGAAGGGAAGTCCCGGGCGCATGCGAAACTCACCAACCGGGAAATCCGGTTCTAATTGAAGCAGGTAGCGGCAGTAACAGGATGTTTTTGGTAAAGGCAAAAGATATGGGATATAATCCCGGCGGCGATCTCATCGCACGCTTTATCTCGCCGGTTTCCCTGATGCATGACCGCTCAATTTTAATGGCAGGCCCGTGCCGGAATCTGGTTCTTGATACCTTACCAGTCAACACCAACAAGTTTGGAACTCCAGTCCGTTTGACAAACGGAGGATTCGTGACTTGCCCATCCGGCTCCGCGCCTGCGGAGACTTACATAAATGGCCAACAACAAAATGTTAATCGACGCCTCCCACCCGGAAGAAACCCGGGTTGTGGTAGTGCGCGGAAACCGCATTGAGGAATTTGACTTCGAGGCGCAAGAACGGCGCCAGTTACGAGGAAACATCTATCTAGCCAAAGTAACAAGGGTTGAGCCCTCGTTGCAGGCCGCATTCATAGACTATGGTGGCAACCGCCACGGTTTCCTTGCATTTTCTGAAATTCATCCGGACTACTACCAAATCCCTGCAGCTGACCGACAGGCGCTTATCGAAGCGCAGGCTGAGGCTGCTGCACGCGAAGTAGAAGAAGAAGAAGCTGAGGTCATTGAGGTCGCAGAAGAAAATTCTGATGACATTGAAGATGATGACAATGTTTCAGACGAAGCCCAACCCAAAAAACGTTCACGTCGCAAGCCTCGCCGCGGTAACCGCTCACGCAAGGCAAAAGGCGAAAACGGCGACAGCGAAACGGATGCAGAAGCCAGTGAAGCTTCGCTGGAAGATGATGCCGATGAAGCTTCGGAATCTTTCGAGGATTCAGATGATCAGGATGAAGATAGCACTTCAGGCAGATCGATGGCTGCCATGATGGATATTGACAGTATTTCTGAAGCCGCACCTGAAAGCGAAGATGAAGGCGGCGATGAGGCATCAACCTCTGAAGGTGAAGGCGAGCCTAAAAAGAAGGCAAAACGCCCTGCCCGCCGCAAAGCTGCACCAAAGAAAAAAACTGACAGCGAGAAACCGGAGGATGTTGCAGAAACTATAGCAGCAACCACGGAAACCGAAGCTGATGAGGCATTGACGCAAGCTGGCGAAGAAGCAGCCGCGCCAAAGAAAACCCGCCGCAAGGCGAAACCGCGCAAATCAGCAAAAAAGACCGACAAGAGCAGCGATGCTGACGAGAATAATGAGAGCGCTGAAGTGGTTGAAACCGTTTCAGATTTGGTCGTTTCAGATGAAGCCGTTTTGAACGATGATTTCGATGACACTGAAATCATCGGTGACATTGAAGAAACCACTGAATCAATAGTTAAAGTGGATGCGGCTGAGGGAGCGCCTTCACGCCGTCCGCGCCGCCAATACAAGATTCAGGAAGTAATCCGTCGCCGACAGGTTATGCTGGTCCAGGTAGTAAAAGAGGAACGCGGCAACAAGGGCGCAGCCCTAACCACGTATCTCTCGCTTGCGGGCCGTTATTCTGTTCTGATGCCCAATACTGCGCGTGGCGGCGGGATTTCCCGAAAGATCACCAATCCCGCAGACCGAAAACGCCTAAAAGAGATTGCACAGTCGCTTGAAGTGCCAAAAGGCATGGGCGTAATCCTGCGTACTGCCGGTGCTTCACTTGAAAAAGAAGAAATCAACCGCGATTTCGATTATCTGATGCGCTTGTGGGAAAATGTTCGCAATCTGACTCTGGCTTCATCCGCGCCTTTCCTGGTGTACGAAGAAGGCAGCCTTATCAAACGGTCGATCCGCGATCTTTACAACAAGGATATCGGCGAAATCATCGTTTCTGGTGAAGACGGCTTCAAGGAAGCCAAAAATTTCATGCAGATGATGATGCCGGATCATGTCAAGAACGTGAAGTTCTATGACGGTGAACAGCCCCTGCTCTCCAAGTTCAACATTGAAAGCCAACTGGACAAGATGGTGACGCCTCAGGTTACCCTGAAATCCGGCGGATACCTGGTTATCAACCAGACCGAAGCACTGGTGGCGATTGATGTGAACTCAGGGCGTTCAACCCGCGAACACTCGATTGAAGCAACTGCACTGCAGACCAATCTGGAAGCAGCAGAGGAAGTCGCGCGTCAACTGCGTTTGCGTGATCTTGCCGGCCTTGTGGTGATTGATTTCATCGACATGGAGGAAAAGCGCAACAACCGTGCCGTTGAGCGCAAACTTAAAGATTGCCTGAAAAATGACCGCGCCCGTATTCAGGTCGGACATATTTCGCATTTCGGTTTGATGGAAATGTCGCGTCAGCGCATTCGGGCGAGTGTTCTTGAAAGTACAATGGCAGTCTGTCCCGTATGTCAGGGCGTTGGCCATGTTAGATCAGACTCGTCATTCGCACTTCATGTTTTGCGGGCAATCGATGATCATCTGACCCGCCATCCCCGCTTTGATGTTACAGTTAAAGTGGCACCATCAACTGCGATGTACATTTTCAACCAGAAACGACAGGCTGTTTCCGAACTCGAAGACCGCTATGGCGTTCGCATCGCTTTTGAAAGTGATCCGCATCTACAGGTGCAGGATTTCAGCGTTGAAAAAGGGGCATCATCGACACGCGAGGTTTTCGCCAACAAAGCTGTCAACCCAATGGAGTTTGAAGACGAAAACGTCGAGCAGGAAACTCCAGTGGAAGCAGTCTCCAGCGCAACTTCCGAAAGCGACGAGGAAAGCCGCAACAATCTGCGTCGCAACAAGCGTCGTAGAGGCCGTGGCCGTGGCCGTGGCCGTGATCGGGATGAAAATCCGGAAAGCAACTCAGGCGAGACATCTTCACAGGACGCCGATAACGCTGACAATGACGCCAACTATGGGGTCCAGTCCGATGATCAGCCGGAGATTGTCGAGATTTCTGAAAATGAAAGTGTAGCGGAGGCTCCTGAAAGGGAGAGCACACCCAGGCGTGGCCCAAAAGCACGGGGAAGGTCAAACTCCGGGATTGCCGCAAAAGCTGAAGGGGCTGTTCAACCGGCTAAAAAAGTCGCTGACGAAATAGCCGACGAAGCCAAGGAACCGCGGAGGCGTACAGGCCGTCCAGGCAAGAAACCGGTAGTTTCGGATGCTCCTCTTATCAAGAAGTCAGAGGCAGACGCTCAACCTGCCGCCAGTAGCGGTCCTGCAGGGGCGCCGCCACGCGAATTGGTTCGCCGCAACACAAAGCGGGTTCGCAAAACAAAAGCTGATGATGAATCAAAAGGCGACGCAGGAGAAATTTCACCTGCCTCTGATTTTAACAACGGCTTCTTGAAATGACACACTAACTTCAAAATATCATGATTTGGAAAAGCCGCACGTCAAACTGCGGCTTTTCTGTTTTCAGGTCGAAATCCACTGCCATTTGCATTTTGAATGGTTTTTGCCACCTTGATGCCATGAAGAGCGTGAATTAACCTCAGCACTTGAAGCCATATTGCAAAAAGGCATGTATTCTATTGAGCACGCGCATCCAAACACCACCAGATTTATTGGAGACCGCTCTGCGCCACCTGCTTAAATTGCGTCGACTTTTTTCGGTTTTTGTTGTCATTCTGACGATGGCAGGCTGGAATGGTCATGCAGCAGCACAAAATCTGCAACTGATCAGGGATGCGGAAATTGAAGGCCTGATGAAGGAATATACTTCAAAAATCTTCAAGGCTGCAGGGTTGGGGAAGAGCTACGTCAACGTTTATCTGGTAAACAACCCAAGTTTCAATGCCTTTGTGACGGGTAGAAACCTGTTTATCCACACAGGCGCCTTGATGGAAAGCGAAACACCCAATGAAATCATCGGTGTAATCGCCCATGAAACCGGTCACATAATCGGTGGCCATCAGCAAAGAATGCGTGACCAGCTTGAAGCGGCAAATATTTATGCGGCAGTCGGTCTTTTGCTGGGCGCAGGAGCGATTGTTGCCGGCGGAGACCTTGGCAATGCGGCTGGCAGCGCGCTGGCAATTGGAACCGGCAGCACGATCATGCGGTCAATCCTTGCCTACAAACGCGATGAGGAAACGTCAGCTGACCGCGCCGCCATCTCGCTTTTGAACAAAACAGGGCAATCCGGAAAAGGAATGCTAAAATCCTTTGAGAGACTTGGTTCCAAAATGATGTTCGCATCCACCAAGGCTGATCCATATATCCAATCACACCCATTGCCGAACGATCGCATAAGCCTGCTCCAGTCAAGCATTCAGGCAAGCCCATATTTTGAAAACTCTGACTCACCGTCCCTGCAACTGCGTCATGACATGATTCGGGCAAAAATCGCTGCTTATACTGGTGGACCGGGTGAAGTTGAGCGCCTGTTTCGCGATGACAAAACCAATCCAGCGGCCAGTTATGGTCTTGCAATTTCGCAATTTCTGCGCGGGCAAACCAAAGACGCATTGAAAATTATCGACCGTCTGATCGGAGAGCAACCAAACAATGCCTATCTACATGAAATAAAGGCGGAAATTCTGCTAAAGGCCAGACAGGCAAAGGCAGGTATCAAACCTGCACAGGCCGCAATCAAACTGGACAAATACAAATCCGGTCTTTTGCGCATTCAATATGGTCATTTGCTGGTTGAAACCGGAGAAAAAGAGAATCTGCCTGAAGCCATAAAACAACTGAAAGCCGGACTTGCCCGGGATCCGCAAACTGTTTCTGGATACACGTATCTGGCCAGAGCCTATTCCCTTTCCGGCGACGAGCCTCGCGCGTTGGCTGCAAGTGCCGAACAACGATTCCTGATTGGCGATTTTGATGATGCAAAACGCTTTGCCATACGCGCTCAACAAAACTTGAACAAAAACAGCCCGGAATGGCTTCGTCTTCAGGACATTGTATTGTACAACGGCAAAACGAAGAAGAAGCGCTAATGGTGTAGTCATCAAGCTTTAGCCACTGCAAACCAACAACGCGAACCGGATTTTCCAAACGACAAGGATGAACGAATGAACAGGTATGCCAAAATTTACAGCAAGACGCGCTCAGTAATTGCTGCAGGAATGCTTGCTGGAATGGCCACCCTTTCCATTGCCGGCGCCGCTTCAGGTGAAGAGTTTGACAAGGCAGGTATCGAGACAATCGTGCGTGAGTATCTTCTGCAAAATCCTGAAATTCTCATTGATATGCAACGGTCGCTTGAGACAAAACAGGAGCAGATCAAACAACAGCAGCAGATGGCAACGCTGAAAGAAAAGCATGACCTGATCTATAATTCACCCAACCAGATGATCATCGGCAATCCGGAAGCGAAAATTTCGATTGTCGAATTTTTTGACTATAATTGTGGCTATTGCAAACGCGCCCTGTCTGACATGCAAAAGATTGTCGGTGAAAATCCCGATGTGAAATTCATCATGAAGGAATTTCCGGTCCTTGGAGAACCTTCACTGGAAGCACACAAGATCAGCCTTGCATTCATAAAAAGACACCCCGAAAAGTATGCTGATTTCCACAACAGTCTGCTTTCCGCGGAAGGTCGCAAGGATGGCAATTCGGCGCTCGAACTGGCCGTTTCGATGGGAGCTGATGCAGATCAGCTGAAGGCGGATGCCAATGACCCTGCGATCATCGGTGCCATTGGTGAAGTATATGATCTGGCTGACGGACTTGGTATTACCGGCACACCATCCTATGTTATTGGCGAAGAAGTAGTTTTTGGAGCTGTCGGGTTTGATCGTTTGATGCCCAAAATTGCACAATTGCAGAAGGTCCAGAACTAGCTTTTCTCGCTTGGAATATGGCGGCTGATTCTTTTTTGCGATAAATCCTGGTTCTGGTGAGCGTGAAAAGAGGCGCAAAAAGCCGAGGTTAGTGGAAAAACAACCGTTTTGGCCAATACAGGCGCAAAACGGCTTTTCCTTGTTGAGACACCTCTATATAAGCAGGGAACTTTTGAGGGTTTTGCCGCTGCAAAGCAGGCTTCTCATTTCCTCTGAAACAACAGATAACCGGAAAACGGGCAAGGTAAAGATGGCCAACAAATCATCCATTGATCAGGACATGATCCGCGAACTTGCAGCTCTCTTGAAAGAGACAGAGCTGAGCGAAATTGAAATCGAGAGCGATGATCTGCGAATCAGAATTGCGCGCAATATCTCCCGTTCGGTGGAAGTGGCTGCGCCTGCTCCAGTTGCTGCCCCTGTGGTAGCGGCTCCAGTCGCCGTTGAGGTCAATCCTGCCAATCATCCCGGCACACTGAAATCACCAATGGTCGGGACCGCCTATTATTCCCCGGCCCCTGGCGCTGATCCGTTTATTCAGGTCGGTTCAACGGTAAAAGTTGGCCAGACTGTGCTGATCATCGAAGCCATGAAAACCATGAACCAGATTGTTGCCACCAAATCGGGTACTGTCACTGCCATACTGGTTGAGGACTCGCAGCCGGTCGAGTTTGGCGAACCCCTCCTGATCATCGAATAAGGCATAACAAGATGTTCAAAAAGGTGCTGATAGCCAATCGCGGCGAAATCGCCCTCAGGATACTGCGTGCCTGCAAAGAGTTGGGCATTCCTACCGTAGCTGTTCACTCCACCGCTGATGAGAGCGCGATGCATGTGCGCCTTGCAGACGAAAGTGTTTGCATCGGTCCGCCAGCTTCAAAAGACAGTTATCTGAATATCCATGAGATATTGTCCGCCTGTGAAATCACTGGTGCCGATGCCATTCATCCCGGATATGGCTTTCTTTCTGAAAACGCCAAATTTGCTGACATCCTCAAGGCGCACGACATCACGTTTATCGGACCCTCTGCCGATCATATCCGTATAATGGGCGACAAGATCGAGGCCAAGAACACAGCCAAACGGCTGGGCATACCGGTTGTTCCAGGATCAGATGGCGCAATAACCGAAGATCGCGAGGCCAAACGGGTCGCTGCCGAGATTGGTTATCCGGTCATCATCAAAGCCGCATCCGGCGGTGGCGGTCGCGGCATGAAAGTCGCCCTCAACGATAGCGAGATATCCCAGGCGCTGCATACCGCACGCAGCGAAGCGGGAGCTGCTTTTGGCGATGATGCTGTTTATATAGAAAAATATCTCGCCAAGCCGCGTCATATTGAAGTTCAGGTGATGGGCGATGGCAAAGGTGGCGGGATCCATCTGGGCGAACGTGACTGCTCTTTGCAGCGCCGACACCAGAAGGTCTGGGAAGAAGCCACCTCACCTGCGCTTGGTGAAGCTGACCGCCAGAAGATCGGCAAGATTTGCGCAGATGCCATTCAGGGCCTTGGATATGCGGGTGCAGGCACCATTGAGTTTTTGTGGGAAGACGGCGAATTTTACTTCATTGAAATGAATACGCGTCTGCAGGTGGAGCATCCAGTTACCGAGATGATCACCGGTATCGACCTTGTCAACGAGCAACTGCGGGTGGCATCCGGGGCCGGCATGTCGGTACAGCAGAAAGACGTTGTTTTCAGCGGTCATGCAATCGAGTGCCGCATCAATGCAGAGCATCCTGAAACTTTTGTTCCCTCGCCTGGAACAATTACCTACTATCATCCTCCTGGAGGCCTTGGCGTTCGGGTGGATTCGGGTGTTTATCAGGGATATAAGATTCCGCCATACTATGACAGCCTGATCGGAAAGCTGATTGTGCATGCACGGACAAGGGAAGAGTGTCTCATGCGCCTGCACAGGGCGCTTGATGAGTTTGTTGTCGATGGTATCAACACGACCCTGCCATTATTCCGTGATCTTGTAACCAATGCTGACATCCAAAAGGGCAATTACGACATTCACTGGCTCGAACACTATCTTGCAGACAAGGCGAAGGGGTGAAGCCGTGCGCTTTGCTTATCTGCGGCAACTAAAATACGGATACCGGTTCAATTATAGTTTGATGTCATGAGCAAATCAGACAAAAACCAGTTGGAAATAACCCCGCAAGTGTTGCTGAAAGCATATGCCATGGGGATATTTCCGATGGCAGAGTCAGCGCAGGACAAAGAATTGTTCTGGGTCGAGCCCAAGTTGCGGGGCATTTTGCCGCTCGACGCATTTCACATTCCCGGTTCGCTGAAAAAGGCGATGCGCAAAAACCCCTTTGAGGTTCGGATTGATACCGCTTTTGAAGCTGTCATGGAAGCTTGCGCCGAGGAAGCCCCAAACCGTGGCAATACCTGGATAAACAAGACAATCAAGCGGCTTTATGGACAACTTTTTGAAATTGGACACTGCCACAGTGTCGAGTGCTGGCAGGGCGGTGAACTGGTTGGCGGTCTTTACGGCGTTCGCCTTGGCGGCGCTTTCTTTGGCGAAAGCATGTTTTCGCGTCAAACGAATGCATCAAAAATAGCGCTTGTCCATCTGGTTTACCGGCTGAGAGCTGGTGGCTTTGTGCTTTTGGACACCCAATTTACCACTGATCATTTGAAACGCTTCGGTGCCATTGAAGTGCCAAAATCGGAGTATGGCGACCTGCTTGAAGAAGCTATTTCAGTCGAAGCCGATTTTTATCCCTTTGAAGGCGGCGGCACGTCCGAATCCATTTTGCAGTCCTTCAACCAGATATCATAGACCGGATGTTCGACTGCATTCAAACCGGGGCTGTCAGCGAACATCCATCCGGTGAAAATACGGCGGATTTTGCTGTCCAGTGTGATTTCATCCACTTCAATAAACGCATCAGTTTTAGGGGTTTCGGTAATAGGACGCGAATAGCAAACGCGCGGCGTCACCTGCAGGGCACCAAATTGGACTGTTTCGTTGACATAGACATCGAAGGTGTGAATGCGACCGGTAATCTTGTCGATGCCGTCGAACACAGCGACACGGTTTTCGATACGTTCATCGGAGACTGCATTGCTGATCGTGGCTGGCAAGATGATTGCACCTAAAGACAAGGTTGCAACCGCTTTTGTCGCCCGGGCAAAACCGGTTTTAACTTCAAAGATCATATCTTGGCCGCATCTTCTTTTCTTGTCGTACAATCCAACTGGGATTGGATTTGTGCTTATCACGGGATTCGGGCAGTTCCAAGTCGCTTGGGCATTTCCGCTACGTAAAATCTCCCTCAATGCAGCAATTCCGTTCAATGCCGTTTTACCTGCAGCTTTTCGACAGTGTCATTTTCGAGCACTGCACAGGTCAATCGTCCTGTTTCATATGCACCAGTGTCCACATTGATCCGGTTGCGCGGCGTATCGAACTCGTCGGAGATGGTATGGCCATGCACGACAACCTTGCCAAATGAGCCCTCGTGGTTGAGAAATGTATTTCTGATCCAAAGCAGGTCCTTTGGTTCCTGTTCCTCGAGAGCAACACCTGGGCGAATTCCAGCATGGGCAAAAACATAATCGCCTTCCTCATGCATAAGCTCCAGATTGTTGAGAAAAGACAGATGAGAGCGAGGGATTACAGATTTCAATTCGCGTGCGATCGAACGAAAATCCAATTCCCCTTCAATATCGATTCCATACGAGACAAGAGCCGGACCGCCGCCAAAGCGCATGAAAATCTCCCCGGTTTCAGCCGGACTGTTGATAAATTCAATCATCCGCTGGTCGTGATTTCCCATCAGACAAATGAGGTTGCCGTCTTTTTGCCGTTCAATCAGATATTCAATAGTTCCTTTTGAATCCTGTCCACGGTCGCAATAGTCACCAAGCGTGATTATCCGGTGCTCTCCAACAGGATACGAACTGAGGTGTTGTCCGATTGCATCGAACATTTTAACCAGAAGGGAAGTGCAGCCGTGAATGTCACCGATTGCATAGATTCGTTTTCCGGCTGGAATATGCGCCTCACCAACGAACATGTGATTCTTCAAATGGCCTGATTGCCGTGCATTATGGACGCCATGCGTCATAGTCACCTGTTACCGCCGGACGGTCTTGCGGATTTGAAAGTGATCCCTTTGGGAAATACGCCCCGGCAGAACCAGTCATGTTTGCCTTGTGCGGCAGTTGCCAGTCTTTCGCCACATACGTTTCTCTGGATGGAGGTGTGTCTACACGGTAGTGTATCCAGCCATGCCAGCCAGCTGGAATGGTGGAAGGCTCGGCAAGACCATTATATTGCACCCAACGCTTGCCCTCGGCGCTTTCGTAATAAATGTTGCCGCCCTCGTCTTCACCGACTTTGGTTCCCTTGCGCCAGGTAAAAAAGCGGGTTCCCCAGGTTGAGCCATTCCACCAGGTGAAAAATTGCAAAAAGAGTGACATGGGATATCCGTAAAAATTTGGCGTTTGACTTGCAACTGTATATGCCGCGATGATGTCATAAAGTCCAGCCCGTTTAATTGCAACAACACACAAGTTGCCTATGGGTTGCATGAACCAGGATAAACAGAATGAGCCGTTTTACAGTGCTAAATGTGAAACACCTTATGGCCGCCGCGCTAACCGGCGGGATGTTGGCGACATGTGCCGTGCCAACAACTTCGCTCGGCCAAAGCTTCGAACAGGGTATTGCCTTTGTGCAGGCAGTTGAACAAGGCAATGGAGTTTGCTTTGGTAAAACACCTGCGGAAGCCTTTGCCTGCGCCACACAGAAGTGTGCTGCAACAAGCGAATACCCCGAGGAATGCCAACCTATGAAATGGTGTTCACCATCAGGCTGGAGTGCCGATATTTTCAAGCAAAGCAAGGAAGGACCGCATTGGCATCAGTATTTGTGCGGGTGGGACAGTGAAGCTGATCTTGATGCGGCGGTAGAAGTCGCTTGTGGTGGCTCTGCCAAAGAGTATTTGATTGAATGTCAGGTTGTTGCCAAATGGGCCAGAGATGGATCTGAAGCACCAACCCAACCGGCAAAATGAAAGACAGACTATGACTGCGACTGTGCTCGACAGCAAAGCCTCATTTACACGCCTCGGTCTGTGCATGATTGCAGGAACCGTTGTAAATTTCGGCATGTGGGCTGCCATCCTTGTCTTGCCCAAAGTGCAGGCCGATTTTGGAATTGACCGGGCGGATGCATCAATATCGTTTACCTGCGCGATGATCGGATTTGCGCTCGGCAATCTGTTGCTTGGCCGCTGGGTTGACCGTTACGGAATTGCCCCAATCCTTGTCTTTTCTTCCCTGGTGCTGGCTTTATGCTATGGGTTGAGCGCGATGGCACCCAATATCTGGATATTTGCCGCACTTCAATTTCCTATCGGTTTTGCAACCGCATCAGGTTTTGGTCCTCTGATTGCCGATGTTTCGCACTGGTTCAAACGCTACCGCGGCATCGCAATTGCCGCCACAGCAAGCGGCAACTACATTTCCGGCACACTTTGGCCGCAACTGCTAAAGGGAACCATTGAAAACGAAGGATGGCGTTCGGCGTTTGTGATCGTGGCAATTGCCTCGGTTGTGCTGGTATTGCCAATTGCCTATATGCTGCGCTCTCGACTGAAAAGCGCGGCAGGAGCGGTTCCTGATGCACCGCAGCGTACAATACCACTTTCCTCAAGCAGACTGACACAACTGCTTGCCATTGCCGGTCTCGGGTGCTGCATGGCGATGGCAATGCCACAGGTACATATCGTTGCATATTGTGTTGATCTGGGATTTGGCGCCGGGGTTGGTGCCGAGATGCTGTCGCTCATGCTCGCCGGAGGCATAGCCAGCAGATTGCTCTCCGGCATGATTGCCGACAAGATCGGAGGAGTGAAAACATTGCTGATAGGCTCTGTGCTGCAATGTCTCGCGCTGTTCCTGTATATTCCGTTCAACGGGCTGGTTTCGCTGTATGTTGTATCGCTGGTCTTCGGTCTGTCACAAGGCGGAATTGTGCCGAGTTATGCTATGATTGCACGCGAGTATTTGCCTGCAGCTGAGGCTGGCCAGCGTATCGGCATTTTCATGGTGTCGACCGTTGCCGGCATGGCTATCGGTGGCTGGATGTCCGGCTGGATTTACGACCTGACCGGTTCATATCAGGCGGCGTTCCTGCACGGCATAGGCTGGAACTTTCTCAATATAGCCATCATGGTTTTCATCCTGATGAAAACGCGACCGGCGAAAGGCAGCCGAATAGCTTCCCGTCCATCAATTGCCTGACGCGGTCTTCACTTCATGAATTACAGGCCGAGTGCCCTGTAGCTGTCAGCAACGCGCTGGATTGAAATCATGTATGCTGCGGTACGCAGATCAAATGTTTCATCGCCCAGACGCTTTGAGTGCCACAGCTCGCGCATGCCGCTGTATGCGCCTCGCATCGTGTCATCAAGGCCTGAACGCACAAGGGTCAATTCATCTGCGCCCTTGATGTATTTTTCCTTGAACATTTTCGACACTTTTGAGCCGGTAGCGCGTTCTATCTCGTCTATCAGCATCCTGTGGCGGGCTTCCTCTTCACGGCGCTGCATGCGGCCGAAGCGAATGTGAGACAGGTTCTTGACCCATTCGAAATAGGAAACCGTAACCCCTCCTGCATTGGCATACATATCAGGGATAATAACGGTGCCTTTTTTGCGAAGTATCTCGTCTGCTCCTGCTGTGATCGGCCCATTGGCGGCTTCGATGATAAGGTTTGCGTCGATACGGGCGGCATTGCCCAGATGGATAACGCCTTCCATGGCTGCCGGGATCAGGATATCACACTCTGCTTCAAAAAGTGGTTCGGTTTTTTCGACAAACGTTCCACCAGAATATCCCTGGAATGACCCATGTTCAGTGAACCAGTCCTTGGCTGCCTGAACCATGATGCCTTTTTCGTTCACCAGACCGCCATTGTATTCAAGAATATGGGTGATCCTGGCCTCGTCTTCTTCCTGCAGAAACTTGGCGGCATGATAGCCGACATTGCCAAATCCCTGAACGATGATGCGCTTGCCTTTCAGGCTTCCAGTGAGGCCTGAGACTTTCACATCGTCCTTGTAGCGGAAGAAATCCTGCAGGGCATACTGAATGCCCCTGCCCGTTGCCTCAGTACGGCCGCGAATACCGCCCGCATTGAGCGGTTTTCCGGTAACGCACGCCCGCGCATCAATGTCAGTTGTGTTCATGCGTTTGTACTGGTCCGCAATCCAGGCCATTTCACGCTCACCGGTTCCCATGTCCGGGGCCGGAACATTTTGTGACGGATTGATCAGGTCACGCTTGATCAATTCAAAGGCAAAACGACGGGTAATGCGTTCCAGTTCGTCCTCGCTCCAGTCGCGAGGGTTTATGCACAGACCACCTTTGGAACCGCCAAACGGGACTTCAACAATGGCGCATTTGTAGGTCATCAGCGCGGCGAGAGCCTCGACCTCGTCCTGATTGACACTCAATGCATAGCGGATACCACCCTTGACTGGTTCAGCGTGCTCTGAATGGACCGAGCGATAGCCGGTGAAGGTATGGAAATCGCCGCGAAGCTTGACACCAAATCGAACGGTATAGGTGGAATTGCAAACCCGTATCTTTTCCGCAAGACCCTTCGAAATGTTCAGATGACGCACTGCGTTGTCAAAAAGCGTATTAACACTGGCCCGAAAACTGAGTTCATTGTTGCCTGCGACTGCCATTATCTTCTCCCAATGGTATCTGGCTGAAATATTGCCACGGGCACTGTGTCATGGTTTCACGAAGAAAACATAACAAATTTCCGTTGCTTTCCGTGAACTTGACCATATTTTCGATAAGATTTTGCAGAAATCGACTGAAATTGAAGCTTTTTGATCAATCAATCAAAAATCAAGCTGGCGCGCCATAACCATATGCGGGATGGTGATTCCATCCGGTCCCTCAATTTCAATAGTGCCTTCATCTGCAAATCCGCCTGCGCGGTAAAATCCGACAGCATTGGTGTTCTTGGGATGTACATCCAGTTTCATGATGTCCGCACCATCAAAACAGAAAAACAATTCCTGCATCAGGCTCGTTCCAACACCCTTGCCTTGAGAACCGGGCAATACGTAGAGCTGGTGTAACTCAACTGTTTTTTCACTCTGGCTGGCAAAAGCGATGCCGTGGATCATTTTTCCATCATCGGCGAGAATAAACTCTGACTGTGTTGTAGCCAGCTTGCTTTTCAAAGCCTCGAGTGAATGCCACTTGTCGGTGATTTTAATCACCATATCAGACCCGAAGATGGGATCGTATGTGGCATGCCAGGTTTCGGTGAGCAGTTCCCTGATCGCTGGCAAATCCTTGACTGTGGCGGTGCGAATGAACGCAAGCAATTCGCTCATTTTAAATTCCAGCGCATCAGGATCGAAGGTACGCCGCCCAGGCCACTGTCTTCGTTGGCGCCCTTGGCGTCAACAAATCCGGCCTTGCGATAAAAGGCGATGGCGCGGTGATTGTTTTCCAGCACCGTAAGCTCTATGCAATCTGGATTCAGTTGCTCTTCAAGTTCGCGCTTAAGGCCTTCAAGCAGGCCGGTAGCAATCTGTCTGCCATGCCAAGCTGGATCGACATGCAAATGGTCTATGAAAAAAACCTTGTCCCCACGCATCTCACCGCCAACATAGCCGATCGCCCGGCCGTCTGATGTTGCGACAATACCGGCCGCATCCGCCCGCTCCATCTCAATGATAAACAATGCCGGAACATGCTTTGCGTCGCTCTTTGCCTTGCGCGCATCAACGCCGATTATCGGGTCATAAGTTCGCGCCCAACTGGCTTTGACCAGGTCGATGATGGATTGGATGTCCGCACCGGTAGTCCCTCGGATCGACACATTGCCAAGGCTTACAAAGCTCATTCAATCCCCAATTTGGCTTTCACCAGCGCCTGGACCACCTGCGGCGCGGCCTTGCCTCCGGTTGACTTCATCACCTGACCAACAAACCAACCGGCCAAGTTCGGCTTTTCACGTGCCTGCTCTGCCTTGTCAGGGTTGGCTGCGATGATTTCGTTGACAGCGGTTTCGATTGCTCCGGTATCAGTGACCTGTTTCATGCCGCGCGAGGCGACGATATCAGCAGGGTTCCCACCCTCGTTCCAGATTATTTCAAAGACTTCCTTGCCAATCTGGTTGGAAATGTCTCCCGCCTTGATGAGATCAACAATTGAACCAATCTGATCTGGAGAAACTGGTGTCTCTTCAATACCCTGCCCTGTTTCGTTCAACTTACCCAAGAGGTTGTTGATGATCCAGTTGGCAGTCATTTTGCCGTCTCGTCCCTTTGCCGCCTTCTCGAAATAATCGGCAATTGCCTTTTCTGAAACCAGTATGGAGGCATCATAAGCGGTCAGGCCCAAATCTGCGATAAGACGGGCTTTCTTTTCGTCCGGCAATTCCGGCAGATGCTTTGCCAGTTCGTCGATATAGTCCTGCTTAAATTCAAGTGGCAACAAATCCGGATCGGGAAAATAACGGTAATCGTGCGCATCCTCTTTCGAGCGCATTGAACGGGTCTCACCTTTGACCGGATCAAACAGCCTGGTCTCCTGGTCGATTTTTCCACCATCTTCCAGAATGGCGATCTGGCGGCGTGCCTCATACTCGATGGCCTGGCCGACAAACCGGATTGAGTTGACGTTCTTGATTTCGCATCTTGTACCGAAATCCTCACCCGGGCGACGCACTGAAACGTTTACGTCAGCGCGCATGGACCCCTGCTCCATGTTGCCATCACAGGTTCCAAGATAGCGCAGGATAGTGCGCAGCTTGGTGACATAGGCCTTTGCCTCGTCTGACGAGCGCATATCTGGCTTGGAGACGATTTCCATCAGCGCAACGCCTGTGCGGTTCAGGTCCACATAGCTCATGGTCGGATGCTGGTCATGGATGGATTTTCCTGCGTCCTGCTCAAGATGCAAACGCTCGACTCCAATTTCCACTTCTTCAAACTGGCCCTTCTTGTCAGGACCGACAGAGATCATGATCTTGCCTTCGCCGACGATGGGATCCTTGAACTGGGAAATCTGGTAACCCTGCGGCAAATCGGGATAAAAATAGTTCTTGCGATCAAAGACAGAGCGCTTGTTGATCTGCGCTTTCAGGCCAAGCCCAGTGCGAACAGCCTGCGCAACGCATTCCTCGTTGATGACCGGCAACATGCCCGGCATTGCGGCATCAACCAGCGACACGTTGCTGTTGGGTTCATTGCCGAATTCGGTTGAAGCACCGGAAAACAGTTTGGCGTGCGAGGAAACCTGGGCATGAACTTCCAGCCCAATGATGACTTCCCATTCGCCGGTTGCGCCCGGGATATAACGTTTGGATTCTGAAATGCGGGTATCGATAAGTGACATTTTGGACCAATTCTGATTGCAATTGATCTTTGACTTACGCCATTCGCAGGCCTAGTTCAACCGCCCATAAAAAGTCATTCGGGCACTTTGTGAAAGGGCAATGCCGGGTTTTGAATTATAGGCAAGAACTGCCAGCATCCTCGTGCGCGCTCCTTCGGTAGGCGTGACGCGGTGGATCGAATTGCGCCCTCTGAAGAGGACGAGGGTTCCTGGCTCCATCTGTAGCGTTTGCGGCGCGATTTTGCCTGACAGCAGATCCCCGACTACCGGAAAGTTCATATCGCCCTTGTCGGCATCCCGCACATCCTTGAGATATTCAAACACACCGCCTGCCTCCGGCTTGTCGATCAAAAGGGTGATGGCGAAGGATGAATTGTCGAAATGCCAACCAAGTTCCTGTCCGGTCTTGGCAAAATGCAGATTTACCGATGACATTGGGTCCGCATAGGGATGAAGCTCCGGCTCGTTTACAACATGACGAACGAAGCTCCGGAAATCCTGGCTGTTGTACAATTGTTTCAGGGGCGAACCTTCGTCAATCTGGTCGTCGCCAATCAAACCCTTTGATGAGACAACCTCGATATTGCGGGGATGATCGGGCGCAAAGCCGGGATCAGCAGGGGTAAGATACACATTGTGTTTGCTGACGCAAAAATAGGCATCTCCGATTTTTTGGTCCCCTTCGGCTTTTACCTGCAAGATTGCCTGCGGCGTCAGAAAACCTGGCAAAACCAATGCGCCATCACGATCTAGGATATCCCGGCATTTTGCCAGATATTCCGGATTGGTGACTGGATGCTCGCTTGAAATGATGTTCATATCATTTGTTCTCCATCTAGTTTGGTACTGTGCCTGCCTTGGCCGGTGAAGACCGGGCACGTTTTCTGCCCAATCTTGGATGCAGGGTTCCGGCAATTCCGGCGCAAATCAGCAATACTGCACCGCCTGCCAGAAACACTCCTGAAAGTGGCGCAAAAATCAGGATAACACGGGCAAAGGCTGGCGCAACCACGGCTGATACATCACGGAATGTGGAATATACTGCTGCCATTTCTGTCCGTTCGGACGGTTTTACTGTCAGCAAGAACGGCAAGCCACCTGCAACGTCAAGCAAGACAAGAAAAAGTGTTGAGGCGATCAGCATTCCAATCGCGGCAAAGGGAACGGATGCAGACAAGGTTGCCGAAACAAACAACAGGCCGCTGCCGATAAATCCGGTCATGATCGTTGCCCTTACACCTGTGATAGTCAGGTAGCGCGACATGAAGGGCGAGAGAAACAGCAAAGCGTTGGACAGGGAAAGTGCTATCCCGCCAAGCTGGTCGCTGAGACCGGATTCGACGGCAAAAATCGGGACATAAATGATATATATCCCCCATCCGACCGAGCGGATCACCGCAAACAGCCAGCCGACCACCAGGGATGGCTGATGGAAAAATCGTCTGAGATATTTGAAGGGGTTGGTCACCGGCTTGGTCGCCCGTGTGATGACCTTGCCATTGCCAAGGCGCAGGAACCAGAACCAGGACAGAAGTCCGCACACTGCGAGAATTGAGATAACAAAAGGAGCCGCAGGCCAGCGATCCATCAGCAATACGCCCAGATATGGCCCGATTGCCCAGGATGCGCCGCTGTAAAGCAATCTGGAAGATTCGTTCTTGCCCATTGAATTGCGTTCAATATAGTCCATCACATAGGCATTGAAGCAGACCGTCATGACCACCAGCGCTGAAGCGTTGAGCAGCACGGCAAAAGGAATCGAATGGGGCAGTCCGCTCAATCCGATCAGATTGCCCACGATCATGAAACAGGCAGCAATCGTGTAAAGGATTCGCCGCGGGAAAAGGCTGCCAAGCATGGGCGTGCATAACGCCACGATCAGCGAGGCAACGCCGATGAGCAAATATACTTCCGATACGACCTTGGCATCACCAAGGCTTCGATACATCAATACCGGATAGACGGAAATCAGGATGCTTCGCGCCGCGGCCTCAAAGGCTGCAAGAATTGCAAATGAGCGCACCCCCGCCCGTGCGGGCTGGTAGGTAGTAAGCGCAATGCGGCGTTGAACCATTGTAATCTGCCAGTGAAAATCAACAAAACGGCAGAAATGCCATTATCAAATCAGTGAACAGGTACGATCTGCCTAAAAGTCGGGCAATACAAGGGGGTGGAAGCGAAAGATTGTGTCGCTTTGGGGGGATTTCCAGTTACCGGCAGAGTTCTCCAAAATTACAGTGATGCTATCGAGGGTAAAGCATCTCAATGGGAAATAACAGGAACTCGTGACAGCAAATCGGCAATCTTCAGCGCAATTGCCTTACAACTCAAACCACAAGATGCGATCGCGCCTCACCACCACTTTTTGGGTTCAAACCGTCCCGCTGCATCTTCGATAATGTGGGCTGCCTGGAACAGGGTTTCCTCTTCGAAGGGTCTGCCTATCAGTTGAAGACCCATCGGCAGGCCTGTGGCTGAGAGCCCGGCAGGAACGGCGATGCCCGGCAGTCCGGCCATGTTGACGGTGACCGTGAAGATGTCGTTGAGATACATTTTCACCGGATCTGCGGCAAGTTCCTTGTCGCCGATTTCAAATGCGGCTGATGGTGTTGCCGGGGTCAAAATCGCATCAACTCCCGCTGCAAATGCCTTTTCAAAATCCTGCTTGATCAGCGTGCGTACCTTTTGTGCACGCAGATAATAGGCGTCATAGTAGCCTGCTGACAGCACATAGGTGCCGATCATGATGCGCCGGCGCACTTCCTCGCCAAAGCCTGCAGCTCGGGTCTTTTCATACATGTCGGTAATGTCCTTGCCAGGAACGCGCAGGCCGTAGCGAACGCCGTCATAGCGCGCGAGGTTTGAAGAAGCCTCAGCTGGCGCAACAATGTAATAGGCGGGAAGCGCGTATTTGGTGTGCGGCAGGG
Organism: Salaquimonas sp.; assembly: GCA_041736675.1. GTDB lineage: Bacteria > Pseudomonadota > Alphaproteobacteria > Rhizobiales > Rhizobiaceae > Salaquimonas. The sequence continues at coordinate 77,357 of JBGSTD010000009.1, read as the reverse complement.
AAATGTCGACGATCTCTGCGCCTGCTGCCTTGTACCAGGCAATGCCCTGCTGCCAGAGGGCTTCGATTTCCTCGGGCATGTTGTCTACGCGGTATTCCTTCGGAATACCGATTTTCATGCCCTTGACGGATTTGCCAATGGCAGCCTCGTAATGGGCTTCAGGTGCTTCAACCGAAGTCGTGTCCTTGGGGTCCACACTCGCCATGGATTGAAGCATGATTGCCGCATCGCGCACATCGCGGGTGATCGGGCCAGCCTGATCCAGTGAAGACGCAAAAGCCGCAATGCCCCAGCGCGAGCAACGGCCATACGTTGGCTTGATGCCCACAGTGCCTGTAAAGGCGGCAGGCTGGCGGATTGACCCGCCCGTATCAGTTGCCGTCGCAGCCGCACACAAATGGGCGGAAACAGCAGACGCAGAGCCGCCCGATGAACCACCCGGCACCAGATCGGCGTTGGAATTGTTGGCGCGCCAGGGGTTGACTACCGGTCCGTAGTACGAAGTCTCGTTTGACGAGCCCATGGCGAATTCGTCCATATTGAGCTTGCCGAGCATGACAGCTCCGTCGTTCCAGAGATTTTGGGTGACTGTCGATTCGTATTTGGGTTTGAACCCGTCAAGTATGTGCGAGCAGGCTTGTGTGTGTACATCCAGTGTGCCGAACAAATCCTTGATGCCGAGCGGAATCCCCTCCAAAGGAGCATGACTGCCGACCATCAAACGCTCATCTGAAGCCTGAGCCATCATCAACGCCTTTTCGTTGGTAACGGCAACATAGGCATTCAATTTCGAATTGGCCGCATTAATGGCTGCAAGATACGCGGAGGTCAGCTCAACCGAGGTAAACTCTTTGGCGCGCAGTTTGTCACGGGCTTCGGCGATGGTGAATTTGGTCAGATCGGTCATCGGATAATACTGTTTCTGCTAGAGGTGTTTTTCATAGAATCTTGAGTACGTAGAGGCCGGATAGTCGAGAAACGGTCCGCGTTCGCGAAAGCCTGCACGTTCATATACCCGCCATGCAGCTTCAAATCCGGTCGTTCCGCCGGTTTCGAGCATCAATACACGGATACCTTTTTCGCGGGCCAGATTTTCTATCGCACTCAAAATGGTTTTGCCTTCGCCCAAACCACGTATTTGCGGATCGGTGAACATGCGTTTTACTTCACCCATTGTCTCATCGTGTACCTTGAGGGCACCCATTCCCATGGCCTTGCCATCATTATCGCGCAATACGAAAAGTGTTGTCGCTGTTTCAGCCATTTGCTCGACGGTCATCTGGAACTGAAATTCCGGCGGTGAGAGCGGATTGAGATAGGCATTCAGTGCGCTGACCATGCGGCGAACATCATCCTGCAACGGGGTTTCCTGGGTAAGAGTCAAATTCATTTTGGCTTACACATTTCAAACTGGGTGTTAACAAACCCGACACTGCCAGTGTTCTCTCCTTCGCTCGGGCGAAGGAGTTGATACAGATAATCGGTTTGGGATGTTACGGTTAAAATGCCCTCATAATAGGAAAAATGAAAAGTATCAGGCCGGGTGACACCGGAATCATCACCGCAACTGGCAGTCATAATATGGCTGAAAACGGGATCTTCATTGTCCGGATATATAACCGGTTTGATGTCGACAAACACGCAGCCAAATTCATAACCGAAGATACCTGTTGCACCCAAGTTGTAAGAATCATCCGGCAAATCGCCATCCTGAAACCCTCCACAGGCTTTCTGGTTTGTTGCATAGGTCTGTCCTCCCATTAGATAATCCGGAAGCTCAGCCGCGAGGGCGCTTCCACCGAAAGGCAGCGCCGCGCAACACCCAATTACTGCCAATCTTTTCATTTCAAGTTTCCAATCTGAAATGTGAAAGCCTATTCAACGACTTTGGGAACCATGAAGAAATGGTCCTCTGTCAGCGGCGCATTGGCGACGATATCGTCGGCCTTGTTGCCGTCAGTGACTTCGTCCACCCGTTTTCGCATGGTCATGTGAACGACAGATGTCATTGGTTCGACACCATCAACATTCGCTTCGTTCAATTGCTCTACAAACCCGATGATGTTGTTGAGTTCACCAACCATTTTGTCGGCCTGTTCAGGGGTGACTGCGATGCGCGCAAGTTTCGCGACGCGTTTGACGGTATCAAGATCGACTGACATTTAATCCGGGTCCATATGGGTTCATGTGGTTATTGTTGTTCGCAAGTGTCTTTTGTAATTCCAACAACAAACCTTGGCTATAAAGGGGTTGGCAGCAAGGTTCAATGGTGACGGGGCTTTAAAAAGCAAAATCAAAGGTCCAGCGTTGTACCTTGCCTGACCACTTTCACCTTGCCTGCATCACCTTCCATCGCTGAAACAAACTTGTCAGCATTGGCCTCCAGCATCGGGAAGGTTGCGTAATGACATGGCAGGATGGTTTCAAAATTGAAAAAGCGGCGACAGGCCAAAGCCGCTACCGCGCCCCCCATGGTAAAACGGTCGCCGATTGGTACCAGACCAATTTGTGGCTGGTGCAATTCATTGATCAGTGCCATGTCACCAAAAATGTCGGTGTCCCCCATGTGATAGAGAGTTTTTTCTCCGTCAGCATGGATAATTAGCCCCGCAGGATTGCCAAGGTAAACATTCTTGCCTGCGCCAATCTGTTTTGATGAGGAATGAAGCGCCTGCACGAATGTCACGGTAAAAGCACCACAATCCACTGTACCGCCCAGATTTCCAGGATTGATCTGTTTATCGGAAAGGCCTTCACCGACGAGATACATGCATATCTCGAAATTGGCCACCAATTGTGCACCAGTCTGGTTGCAGATTTCCAACGCCGAACCGATATGATCGTCATGGCCGTGAGTTAGCAATACATGGGTTGTGCCCTTCATCGCCTCTGCCTGTTTATCCTTGTCGGCAAATTCTCCGGTAAAAAACGGATCAATCAGAATTTTCGTATTGGCAATCTCAATGCCAAAGGCCGAATGGCCAAACCAGGTCAATTTCATCTTGATCTCCATTTCCAATTTCAGCAGGCGCTTTCACTTCATAGACGCGCCAAACCGTAGTCATTGCATTTTTGCTTTAAAGCGATAATACCGAAGCAATGAGTACAGGCAACATTATATCTGTCGAAGAATTGGCGCAATTGCATCAGCACGGCCAGCGTTTGCTTGGTCTTGATCTGGGTACAAAGACGATAGGCATTGCCGTTTCTGACGGAATGCTGCAGATCGCCGCAAGTCTTGAAACCATTCAACGGACCAAATTTTCAAAAGACGTAGAACGCCTGCTTGAATTAAGCGGACAGAACAAGGTTTGCGCTCTGGTCATTGGATTACCACTCAATATGGATGGCTCTGAGGGTCCGCGCGCCCAGGCAACCCGCGCTTTTGTGCGCAATCTGGTTCGCCTGACTGATCTTCCTGTTGTTTTGTGGGATGAGCGACTGTCTACGGTTGCCGCAGAGCGGGTGATGATTGAAGCCGATATGTCACGCAAAAAGCGCGCAGCAAAAATTGATGCTGCGGCAGCGGCGTTTATTCTGCAGGGTGTACTGGACCGGATCTCGAATATCCGGCGCTAGTTTCGCGTCCGCTGTCATCATTCCAATAAGAGGAAAAAATCTCTTTTGTTTGCGGCAGCCAGTGTTTGCGCCAACGAAAAGCGGCAATCCCCATGACCAGCAGTGAGTCAAAAGCGCAGGCAGAAGCTACCATTGCAGGAATTTTTGCTGGTTCAACGCCCAGCATGTTGCCATATATCTGGAACACAAGATCATGCACCTGACGGCTCAACATGTGATAGCCGAACGAGATGTCGTTTGAGCTCAAGGCATACCAGCTCCAGAAGAGCGCGAGTGGAATGAACCATAGTGCAAGAAATATACGCAAGGTGACCGCCTTTCAGTCCCCTCACCTTGAGGCATTAAAATGGTGCGCGCAACGTAAACCATTTGTTAACCTTAATTTTCAAGGTTAATGCCTACCCTTGCCATCTCGATATATTATTCCAGCGCGGCTCCCAGATTCAACGTGATTTCCTGCTCGGATTGGGATAGTCGGTTTGCACTTCTCCAATTTGCCGGATTTACCCTTGCTCCCGATCTTTGAAAGCCTGCTGCCTGTTTTCCTGCTGATCGCGATCGGGGCATTCCTAAAATATGTCAAATTGATACAGGATGACCATTGGGCCGGGCTTGAAAGGATCAGTTATTTCCTGTTTTTTCCTGCCCTGCTTGTTTACACGATTTACAAGACTGATTTCAGCACAATCGAGGCAGGCACTGCACTTTTTGCTTTTTTCCTCGGGCTAGCAATTATTCTGGTACTTGGCTTTTTGCTGCGGGTACCGATGGAGGCTGCTTTCGGCTTATCATCCGCATCTTATTCGAGTGTTTTTCAAGGGTTTACCCGCTGGAACGGATTTGTGGCTCTTGCCATCGCGGAAAAAATGGGCGGACCGGATGCTGTAGTAATTGTGGCAATGGGAATCGGGGCAATCTCCATACCGATAAGTGTGGTCAACCTGATTGCACTCATCCGTTGGGGCGAGCGAAGCGCCAATATCGGAAACAGGTTTTTCCTGGTTATCCGCAATCCGCTGGTCATCGGCACCGCCTCAGGGCTTGTTCTCAATTTCACGGGTTTCAAACTTTACTTGCCGTTCGAAGACACCTTGCGGTTGGTCAGCCAGATTTCCCTGCCCATGGGACTATTGCTGGTGGGTGCTGGATTGCGGTTTATCATGCCAAGAAAAACATTGATGGCTGTGGTTGCTGCCACGGGGCTGAAACTGCTTTTGGTTCCTGCAATTTATGTCAGCATTGCATATTTTGCAGGTCTACGCGGGAGTGAACTTGTTGCAATTGCGATTGCCGGATGCGTGCCAAGTGCAATGAATGGCTATCTGCTTGCCAAGGATTTGGGCGGCGATGCCCCGCTTTATGCGGCCATAGTGACCATGCAGATCGTTGTGGCGTTCTTCAGCATTCCGTTTGTCATTTTGCTGGCGACCTATATCGCAACCTCATAACAGCCGAAACGGCTTACGAATGCGCCGGATAAAGCTGTTTCAGGATACTGGCAGCATTCTGCCTCTGGTCCAGCATGCCGTAAGTGTTTCGCCACAGACCACCCAGCCTGGTTTCGATAAACGCATCGGCAATTTCACCAAGGCCAATGCGCCGTAGTTCGGCTGCGGCGGCGGTCAGGGCAAGCTGCTCGGTCAAAATGCGCGACGATCCAGGATCGTTTTGTGCCATGACGCTGGCAGTGCTGATCACATCGACTGTTTTGCCGGCATTCTCCCCGCCAAGATCGCGTGTCAGGGAAGCCAGCACGGTTTTCAGGGTTTCATCATTTTGAATGAGCACCCGCAACACATCCAGGCACATCACATTACCCGAACCCTCCCAAATGCCGTTGAGCGGGGCTTCACGCAGATGTCTTGCGAGATTGCCCTCCTCCACATATCCGTTGCCACCAAGACATTCCATCGCTTCATAGACCAACGGCGTGGCTATCTTGCATACCCAGTATTTGATCACGGGTGTCATCAGGCGAGCATATGCCGCTTCTGCCGGGTTGGCAGCCGCACGGTCAAACGCCTGGGCCAATCTGAAAACCAATGCGGTTGCTGCAGCCACATCAAGCGCCATATCCGCCAGCACGCGCTGCATCAACGCCTGATCAATCAAGGCGCTGCCCATAACGTGACGGTGACGGCAATGTTCAACTGCTTCCCAAAGAGCAGTCCGCATCAGACCGGCGGAACCCATGGCGCAATCCAGTCTTGTCAAATTGACCATCTGGATGATGGTTGAAACGCCCTTGCCTGGTTCCCCGATCAACTGGCCGTAAGATCCGTGAAACTCAACCTCAGAAGATGCATTGGAGCGGTTGCCAAGTTTGTCTTTCAACCTTTGCAACTGCAGGCCGTTGTCACGTTCGTCTGACAATTTTCGTGGCACAAGAAAACAACCAAGGCCAGCTTCCCTGCCCTCTACAGGCATTTGGGCAAGCACCAGAAATGCATCGCACATGGGGGCAGAGAAAAACCATTTGTGCCCTGTCAACTGCCAAACACCGTTTCCTGCGGGAACCGCATACGTCCTGTTGGTCCTAACATCCGTGCCACCCTGTTTTTCGGTCATTCCCATGCCAATGGTTATGCCGCTTTTTTGGACCGGAGCGCGGTTTGATGGATCATACTTGCGCGATGTAATCAGCGGCAGCCATTCCTCTGCAACCTCGGGTGATTTTTTCATCGCGGCCACGCAGGCATTAGTCATTGTTATCGGGCAGAGATGACCCAGTTCAACGCCTGAGGTCATGTAAAAACGTACGCCGCGGGCGATATGCCGGTGGCCGTTTTCCTCCGGTCCAAGTTCCCAAACCGAACAGTGCAGTCCGAGGCTGACTGATTTGCGCATGAAAGCATGATAGGACGGATGAAATTCGACAACGTCGGCGCGGTTGCCTTTGCTGTCATGGGTTTTCAGGATCGGGACATGTTTGTTGGCGAGGCGGGCAAGCTCGATGGTCTCTTTCGCACCGAGCCATTTTCCATATTGCCCAAAGCCCTCGCGAACCATGGTTGGAAGGGCTGAAGCAATCCGCATCAACAGCGGATCATCAGACCAGGCGTTATGGCCGCCAAAGACCGGCGACTGGTTGAATACGGTGTGGGTTTGGCCCGGCGGATTACTCTGCGAATCTGACATTTTTCAACCTTACATTCTTCATCCGGCTTTTCCACCCTGATCCTTGTCATCTACACGCACAAGGCGGCCAGAAAACATTGGGGATATTCACCACAAGTCGGTTTTCCTGGAGAGTTGGACTTGTTCAAATTGCCATTCCCCCCTATAGCACATTATTTAATGGACCATTCGCAAAAAAACCTTCCGGCAGATATCGTACCCCCTTATCCCGGGTATACTTTTGAACATCTGCATTTGCTTGGCATTGCCGACCTTTCGCCTCACGACATCAAATATTTGCTGGACCGTGCTGATGCGGCAATATCTGTATCGCGGCAAATCGAAAAGAAGAAAGTGACGCTTCGCGGGCGGACACAAATCAATCTTTTCTTTGAAGCATCGACACGCACCCAATCATCTTTTGAACTTGCGGGTAAACGGCTTGGTGCAGATGTGATGAACATGTCGGTTGGCTCATCCTCGGTCAAAAAGGGTGAGACGCTGATCGACACAGCGATGACACTCAACGCCATGCAACCTGATTTGCTGGTGGTACGTCATCATTCGGCAGGAGCAGCGGAACTGCTTGCACAAAAAGTTGGATGCTCGGTTATCAATGCCGGGGATGGCGCGCACGAACACCCTACCCAGGCATTGCTGGATGCGTTGACGATCCGCCGGCATCTGGGATCTGTAGAGCGCCAGACGGTTGCAATTTGTGGGGATATACTCCATTCGCGGGTTGCCCGCTCCAATATCATCCTTCTCAACGCGCTTGGCGCAAGGGTTCGCGTTATAGCCCCTTCAACTTTGCTGCCATCGGGGATCGAGCGCTTTGGTGTTGAGGTGTTCAATCGCATGGAAGACGGGCTGCCTGGCTGTGACGTGGTGATGATGCTGCGCTTGCAGCGGGAACGAATGGAAGGCGCCCTCATTCCGTCTGTACGGGAATATTTCCATTATTTCGGTCTTGATGCCAGAAAGCTGAAACTGGCGAATCCAGGTGCGCTGGTCATGCATCCCGGACCGATGAACCGGGGTGTTGAGATTTCCTCTGAAGTGGCAGACGGCACGCAAAGCGTTATTCAGGAACAGGTGGAGATGGGTGTTGCCCTACGCATGGCCGTCATCGAGACGTTGATCGAGACAAGTGACCGGCTCTCGCAAAAACGATCGAAAGAGAGCAAGACATGAGCGAGGCACCGCTTCTGATCACCCGTGCTCATCTGGTCGATCCATCGCAAAATTATGATGGCCCTGCCTCGATCCTGATTGAAGACGGAAAAATATCAGCTGTTGAAAAATCTGCCAGCAAGATGAATGTACCTGCGGATATGAAAGTCATTGATGCCAGTGGCCTTCATGTTTTCCCTGGTCTGGTCGACATGCGCGTTCACATTGGTGAACCGGGTAGCGAATATCGTGAAACGATTGCATCTGCTTCAGCTGCTGCAGCGGCAGGCGGCGTCACCAGCTTTGTGATGATGCCGGATACTGATCCGGTGATCGACGAAGTATCACTGGTTGATTATGTACGCCGCGCCGCGCGTGACAACGCGGATGTGCGACTATATCCATCAGCAGCCGTGACCAAGGGATTTGCCGGAAACGAACTGACGGAGTTCGGCCTGCTCAAAGAAGCCGGTGCAGTGATGCTCTCGGAGGCCAAACACTCCATCCGCAATACGCTGACCTTGCGTCGCGCCCTCACCTACGCACGCGATTTTGACATGCTGATTTCGAAAGAAACAAGCGACCCATATCTTTCAGCCAATGGGGTGATGAATGAGGGGCTGAATGCGACCCATCTCGGACTTTCGGGAATTCCAAAGGAAGCTGAAATCATTGCGCTTGAACGCGATCTGCGAATCGCTGCACTGACACGCGGCAAGTATCATGCGGCGAAGATTTCGACGGCCGACTCTGCCGAGGCGATAGCCAGATACAAAGACAAGGGCGCAAAGGTTTCCGCCGGAATTTCAATCAACAATCTATCGCTGAATGAAAATGATATTGGTCGATATCGCACCTTTTTCCGACTGTCTCCGCCGCTTCGCTCAGAGGAAGACCGCGAGGCAATGATTGCGGCCCTGAATGATGGCACGATCGACATCATTGTTTCATCTCACGATCCGCAGGATGTGGACACCAAAAGACACCCGTTTGCCGAAGCTGCTGATGGTGCAATCGGTCTTGAAACACTTCTGGCGGCGGCATTGCGGCTCCATCACAATGATCAGGTATCGCTTTCAAGACTGGTTGAGGCATTGTCTACCCGACCTGCCGAATTACTGGGCCTTAATGCAGGAAGTCTGAAACCCGGATATTTGGCAGATCTTTGTCTTGTTGATATCAACCGACCATGGGTATGCAGCGAAGAGACCATCCGCTCACTGTCGAAGAACACACCTTTTGAAGGCGCACGTTTTTCCGGCAAGGTCTTGCAAACCCTGGTGGGTGGGCGCAGTATATTCACGGATAACGCGTAGTCGGTTGAGTTTCACTCGAAACTGGCGCCGTTGGGGAGACATTCATGCCTGATTTTGCAACCTGGTCAACGAGCCTGCCTGTCACATTGGCAGCGATGGCATTTGGATATCTGCTGGGGTCAATTCCTTTCGGGCTGATTTTTGCGAAAATGGCCGGGCTTGGCGATATACGAAATATCGGTTCCGGCAATATTGGCGCTACGAATGTCCTGCGTTCGGGTCGAAAAGGTGTCGCTGCAGCAACCTTGGTGGCGGACATGCTTAAAGGTTCGGTGGCCGTATGGATCGCCGGAAAATTCGGCATGGAAGCAGCCATTGTCGCTGGGCTAGGCGCGTTTCTTGGCCATTGCTTTCCGTTATGGCTCGGATTCAAGGGCGGCAAAGGTGTTGCGACCTATCTAGGTGTATTGCTGGCACTGGCATGGCAAGGTGCACTTGTCTTTGCATTCGTATGGCTAACCATTGCAGCCTCCTTCCGCTATTCCTCGCTTGCCGCTCTGGTTGCAGCGGTCGCTGTTCCCGCTTATCTGTTCTGGGCGGGGCATCAACAGGTCGCCTATTTGTATCTTATCCTTTCCCTCCTGGTTTTCCTCTTTCATCGAGCAAATATTTCGCGCCTGCTTTCCGGCAAGGAAAGCAGGATTGGCAACAAAGGATAAGATGTGTGGCAGGACCAACAGTTTCCAAAGGCGCAATCCCGCTTAGTGACGAGCAAAAACTTAACTGGCTTCGTTTGATCCGCAGCGACAATCTGGGTCCTGCCACCTTTCGCGATCTGATAAACCACTTTCGTTCAGCATCAGCGGCACTTGAAGCACTACCGGAACTCATTTCAAAAGGTGGAGTAGCCGGAAAAATAAGAATTGCCAGCCGTGAGCAGGCCGAGCAGGAACTGGAAGCGGCGGCCCGTAACAAGGCACAGTTTATTGGCATGGGCGAACCTGATTACCCTCCTGCCCTCCGCAATGTCGATTATCCGCCGCCGCTGCTTTGTGTTAAGGGAAGCCCCGGCATCCTGAATCAGAATTCGATTGCAATCGTTGGCGCGCGCAACGCCTCGATCAATGGCATGCGGCTTGCTGCACGATTTGCGTCGGAACTTGGTCAGGCTGAATTTGCGATCGTATCGGGTCTTGCAAGAGGAATTGATGCGAGTGCACACAAACACAGTCTCTCAAGCGGCACGATAGCTGTGTTTGCCGGGGGGGTGGACCAGGTGTTTCCGGAGGAAAACCGCGAACTTGCATTAGACATTCTGGAGAACGGCGGTGCTATTGTCAGCGAAATGCCCATGGGCTGGAACCCCAGATCAAAGGATTTTCCTCGGCGCAATCGCCTCGTTGCAGGAATATCCAGCGGACTGCTCGTTGTTGAGGCCGCAAAGCGCTCGGGTTCCCTTATCTCGGCGCGTCTGGCGAATGAAGCCGGCCGAACCGTCTACGCAATTCCGGGTTCTCCGCTTGATCCACGTTGCGAGGGAACCAATTGGCTTTTGAAACAAGGTGCAACACTTGTAACCGAACCAAAGGACATTGTTGAAGATCAGGCACAAGGCGGTATCAAAAGCGAAAACGGTTTTTGGGGCGAACAGGAGAGCGATGGCAATGACATGTTGGCAGATGGTCCGCTAAACGCTGCTGAGCACTCAGAAGCCATTCGCAAAACAATCCTCGCAGCGCTTGGGCCAAGTCCTGTGGATGTCGATGATATTATCCGTTTTTCCGGAGCCACGCCGGGACAGGTTCAACTGCTGCTGATCGAGCTTGCCCTGGCTGGCAAGTTGGAACACCAGAGTGGCAACAGGGTTTGCCTTGTCACATGACGGATTGCGCTCAAAGCCCGCCTGAATATCAATCCAACCTAGCTATTTCCGAACTCGTTCTCAAAATTGGTGATATTCATCGCTGTATCTGTTTCAAGCAAAGCCATGTCCAGAAGGTAATTCACCATTGGTTGTTCGATTGAAGCGCTCAGCTTTCTCAATTCAAGAAGAATTTCATGAATGTATGACAGCTTTTCCTTACGCAGGTCAGCGCGATCCACGACCTCAGAGCTACCGGATTCAAATTTTGATCCCGAATTAATGGACAGTGCTGGATCGCCCTCCACAAAAATGTCCTGGCCTTTATAGCACTCCTCTTCATGTGTGCTCATTGTTTCAGTATATTTGGCAAGTGTGGACTTCGAACTCATATTAGTTTCCTTAGAAGATCCTGAATTGCCGCCCTTTCTATTTGATCTGAACTTTTAAACCCCAATATCGACCCTGCAAAAACCGACAAATTTACCACAAGGTGCTTCCTGATTCATGTTATTAGACGGATTGGAATTGAACCATGAAAGTGTTGAAAGCAATGCAGAGCCAAGTTTGGCGCTCACCCCGATAAAAGTATATAGTCCATCTGTTTAAAAATACAACCTAAATGTGTATAATGCTGTTTTTGGCTGCATTCTGGTCAAACACCCTTGACGGATGGGCATTCCATCGCCAATTCAACACGCCATGAGATTTTACGGGCGCATTCGCCTTTCAAGCATCCTTCAGGAATATGTATGAGCCACAGTTTAGTAATTGTAGAGTCGCCCGCCAAAGCAAAAACCATCAATAAGTATCTTGGAAAAGATTTCACGGTTCTTGCCTCGTACGGTCATGTCCGTGATTTGCCGCCAAAGGATGGTTCGGTGCTGCCGGATGAAGATTTTGCGATGTCTTGGGCCGTTGATGCCAAATCAAAAACGCGGCTGGCTGATATCGCCAACGCAATAAAGAAAGCCGACAAACTGATTTTGGCGACCGACCCTGATCGCGAGGGTGAGGCTATTTCCTGGCATGTCCTGCAGGTACTAAATGACAAGAAGCTTTTGAAGGGAAAGCCGGTAGAAAGGGTGGTCTTCAACGCTATCACCAAAAAATCTGTTCTTGATGCGATGGAACACCCACGTCAGATCGATGAGGATTTGGTTGACGCCTACCTCGCCCGCAGGGCGCTGGACTATCTCGTCGGCTTTTCCCTTTCTCCTGTTTTGTGGCGCAAACTTCCAGGCGCCCGTTCTGCTGGCCGGGTTCAATCGGTGGCGCTGCGCCTCATCTGCGAGCGCGAAACCGAAATCGAAGCGTTCAAGCCGCAGGAATACTGGTCAATCATTGCACAATTGAAAAATACAGGCGGACAGGTTTTCGAAGCACGTATTGCCGAATTCAAAGGCGAGAAACTTCAGCGTCTTGATGTGAAAACCGAAAAAGACGCAATGGCAATCAAGGAAATGCTGGAAGTCTCCAGGCTGAGCGTTACCCGCGTTGAGTCCAAACCGACCAAGCGCAATCCCTATGCCCCGTTCACTACCTCCACTCTCCAACAGGATGCAAGCCGACGCCTTGGTTTTTCTGCCAGCCGCATCATGCAGATTGCCCAACGCCTGTATGAAGGTATTGATATTGGCGGAGAGACTGTGGGTCTGATCACCTATATGCGTACTGACGGAGTGCAGATCGCACCTGAAGCCATTCCTTCCATACGCTCGCAAATCAGCAAAAGTTTTGGTGAGAAGTATGTCCCGCAAGCACCCCGGATGTATTCAACCAAGGCAAAGAATGCCCAAGAGGCGCACGAGGCAATACGTCCGACTGAAATCGAGCGTACACCTGCACAAATGGCGCCATTCCTCGATGATGAGCAGCGCAAACTTTACGACCTGATCTGGAAACGTACCATCGCCAGTCAGATGGAGTCAGCCGAGATTGAACGCACAAGTGTTGATATTACTGCCGAGCGTAATGGCGAGAAGGCAATTTTGCGCGCTACCGGTTCAGTTGTCCGGTTCGACGGATTTCTGGCAGCCTATGAAACCCAGGTGAGTGACGACGAAGAAGAAGATGGCAAGCGCCTTCCGGCACTTAATGAGGGCGAGACGGTTGCCTCTGATGCAATTGAAGCCAAGCAGCATTTCACCGAGCCACCACCGCGCTATTCTGAGGCATCGCTCATTAAAAAGATGGAAGAGCTGGGTATTGGCCGCCCATCAACCTATGCGTCTGTTCTTGCAACATTGCAAAGCCGTGACTATGTGATTCTGGAGAAACGCCGCTTTACGCCGGATTCCAAAGGGCGCGTGGTAACGAGCTTCCTTCAAAGCTTCTTCAAACGCTATGTCGAATATGATTTCACCGCCGATCTTGAGGAACGACTCGACAAGATTTCCGCCGGTGAATTGAAGTGGAAAGACCTGCTGCGGGATTTCTGGATACAGTTTTCCAAAAGCATAGAAGAGATCAAGGATCTTCGAGTGAGCGAAGTTCTCGATATGCTCAATGTCGAACTTGCTCCGCTTGCCTTTCCACCCCGTGAAGATGGATCAGAGCCCCGCTCCTGCCCCAAATGCGGCAATGGCGAGCTGTCATTGAAAGTGGGCCGCTATGGAGCGTTTGTCGGATGCTCGAACTATCCTGAATGCAATTTCACACGGCAACTGGGCAGCAACGAGGCGGACGAGGCCGCCAATGACGGGCCCAAAGTGCTCGGCAATGATCCTGGCACCGAAGAGGAAATAACCCTGCGCAGCGGGCGTTTTGGCCCATATGTGCAACGCGGAGAAGGTAAAGAGGCAAAACGCGGCAGCATTCCCAAAGGCTGGGACCCTGCAAACATTGACTATGAGCGGGCCATGCAGCTGCTATCTTTGCCACGCGAAGTTGGTCTGCATCCCGAATCAGGAAAAATGATTACTGCAGGAAATGGTCGTTTTGGGCCTTTTGTTTTGCACGAAGGGGTTTATGGTCAACTTGATACCCCCGATGAGGTTTTTACTGTCGGGCTTAACCGGGCTGTGGATTTGATTGCCGAAAAGGTTGCCAAGGGCGGAGCGCAGCGGGGCGCAGCTGCGGCTCTCAAGGAACTGGGTGATCACCCTGTCCATGGAGGTCCGGTTTCTGTAAAAAGTGGTCGCTATGGTCCCTATGTAAACCATGGCAAGGTGAACGCCACCTTGCCCAAGGACAAAGACCCCCAAAGCGTAACTATGGAAGAAGCAGTTGCGCTGATTGAAGCCAAGGGCGGATCCAAACCAGCCAAGGGCAAGGCTGCACCAAAAAAGAAAGCGGCAGCCAAAAAAGCCCCTGCCAAGAAAACGACGGCCAAAAAGGCTGCAACAAAAAAGAAAGAGGAATGATCCTTGGCCGAACGCACCCCCAGGAGTGACAATCTCAAAGCGCAAAAACGCGCATCTAGGGGACTGCCGAGCCGTGATGAAATACTTGCGTATATTGCTGCAAATCCGGACATGGCCGCGAAAAAGGAAATCAGCAGGGCCTTCAATCTAAAAGGCTCAGCCAAGATCGACCTCAAGGCGATGTTGAAGGAAATGGCCGCTGACGGACTGTTGGAAAAGCGTGGAAAGCGATTGGCCCGGGCTGGCGATCTTCCAAATGTGACTGTTCTTGATATTGTGGCGCGCGACCGCGATGGCGCGCTTTTGGCCAGGGCCATTGATTATCGAGAGGTGGAAGGCACCAAACCGCCGGTCATTCTTATCAGACCTCCACGCAAAGGCGACCCTGTACCTGGTCTCGGCTCGAAAGTACTCGCCCGACTTGAACGTCACGAAGGCGATGGCGTTGATTATTACGCCAAGGTTATCAAGATGCTTGAACGCCAGTTCACGGCGGAGTTGGGGATCCTCAAAATTGGCGAACACGAGGCGCGCCTGATCCCGATTACAAAACGGCAGGATGAACGTATCGTCCCGCTGGATCAGATTGGTGATGCCAAGGATGGCGATCTTGTTGAAATCGAGCCTCTGCGTACATCCGGCCGCACAGAACGTTTGGGACTGAAGCACGGCAAAGTACGCCAGATTGTCGGCTCCGCGATCACCGAACAGGCAGCTTCGATGATTGCCATTCATGCCAACGAGATTCCGCATATTTTTCCAGACGCCGCCTTGGCAGAGGCCAAGGAAGCCAAGCCGATATCACTGACCGGCAAAGGCAATATTGCGACGTCCCATGAGGACTGGCGCGAGTTGGCGCTGATAACGATTGACCCTGCCGATGCCAAGGATCACGATGATGCCATCCATGGCATGGCTGATCCTGAGCATCCGGGCGGATATATAGCAACGGTGGCAATAGCGGATGTCAGCTATTATGTACGGTCAGGAACTGCGATGGACCGCGAAGCGTTGCTGCGTGGAAACTCGGTCTATTTTCCTGACCGGGTTGTTCCGATGCTGCCAGAACGTATTTCCAATGACCTGTGTTCGCTTCGGGAACATGAGGAACGCCCTGCCCTTGCTGTTAAAATGTGGTTTGATGCCGAAGGCCGCAAAACCAGGCATTCGTTCCACCGTATCCTTATGCGCAGTCATGCCAAGCTGGCTTATGTGGAAGCGCAAGCGGCAATTGACGGTTCAGCCTCGGACAAAACAAAGCCCTTGCTTGAGACAATCCTGAAGCCTCTTTGGGAAACCTATGCCTGCCTCAAGCGTGGTCGCGATTCGCGCGGTCCGCTGGAACTCGAAATTCCGGAGCGCAAGATTTTGCTTAAATCCGATGGCACGGTTGACCGCGTTATCATCCCGGATCGCCTGGACGCGCACAAGCTGGTTGAAGAGTTCATGATCCAGGCGAATGTTGCCGCTGCCGAAACGCTGGAAGGCAAGCGCCAACCGCTGATATTTCGAACCCACGACAGCCCTTCGATGGACAAGTTGGAAAGCCTCGGTGACTTTCTCAAGTCGATCAATCTGTCGCTGGTGCGCTCGGGCAATCTGCGGGCACAGCATTTCAATGGTATCCTGAAAGCGGTTGACGGCAAGGATAATGAAGAACTTGTCAATCAGGTGGTTTTGCGCTCGCAAAGCCAGGCCGAGTATTCGCCGGAGAATATAGGCCATTTTGGATTGAACCTTCGGCGCTATGCTCATTTTACTTCGCCCATCAGGCGATATGCAGACCTTATTGTCCACCGCGCCCTCGTCGGCGCATTGGGGCTCGGTCCGGGGGGCATTACTCCCGAGGAAGAAAAACAGCTTGATGTGATTGCCGCAGACATTTCGATGACCGAGCGGCGGGCCATGGTTGCCGAACGCGAAACCAAGGACAGGCTGATTGCCGGCTTTCTTTCCGAGCGCATCGGCGACAGGTTTAACGGGAGAATCAATGGCGTTACCAAATCCGGGCTATTCGTTACCTTGAATGACACCGGTGCTGATGGATTCATCCCGATTTCCAAAATCAGCGATGAATATTATCATTATGATGCTGCGACCCATTCGCTCATTGGCGAACGCTCAAATTTGGCGTACCAGATCGGAATGGAAGTTGAAGTGACACTTGTCGAGGCAGCTCCAGTTCAGGGAGCCCTTCGTTTTGATATGATAAGTGAGGGCAAACCAGTTGACGGATTACCCAGATCGAGGCGTACCAACAAGAAGCCAAATCAAAAACGCGGACGGGGCGGCCCACCTTCGTCCAACCGAAATTCTAGGCGAAGAGGCAGTTAGTCAGGAGAAATGATGTCGCAGGAAAGTAACACAGTGGTCATTGGCGGTGAGTTTGATACAGGGAAGCGTCCCTTGCTAGGTTCCGCGCTGCGGGGACTGGCATGCAAATGCCCCAACTGTGGCAAAGGACAGATTTTTGACGGTTTCCTCAAGGTAAAACCTGCTTGCGAGAAATGCGGTGAAGACCTTTCTCATCATCGCGCAGATGATTTGCCTGCCTATCTCAATATTTTCTTTGTCGGACATGTGGTTCTGGGCACCATGATGGTTTTCATGACCTGGAAGCTGCTAAGCATGTGGGCAACCATGTTTGTCACCATTTTCATCTGTGTTGCAGCCGCATTCTTGTTCATGCGACCGCTAAAAGGAATGGTGGTTGGCATACAATGGGCCTTGCGGATGCACGGTTTTGGCGGTCATCATGACTGACGCGGTGTCAAAGAGCACCCGATGAATATTGAAGACGAAATATCCCGCATCGAAACAATGATCAATTCCGGGCCTATGCAACGCATGCGTCAGCAAACACGCAGCAGTGGCACCGCAATACGTCCGAGAAATGCGTCCTCAATCATCCTGATAAAGGGAGAAGCTGGTGACGAGAAAATCGTCATGGGCAAACGCAACAAGGCGCTGAAGTTCATGCCTGGTGCCCTCGTCTTCCCCGGAGGATCAGTTGATAGAAATGATCACCGGATACCATCCGCAGATGAGTTGAATCATGTCACTGCTCAAAAGCTGATGTCGAACATGCGTGGAAATCCGCTCCAAAGTCGCGCACGAGCGCTTGGAATTGCGGCAGTGCGTGAACTGGCGGAAGAAACCGGGCTGTTGCTGGGAAAGCCTGCGCTGAAAACTCCAAAACATCCGGATTGGAAACTGTTTGCGGAAAAAGGCCTTGCTCCAAGTCTTGAGCCTTTGCGCCTGCTAGCGCGGGCAGTTACGCCTCCCGGCTTGCCCAAGCGTTTTGATACCTGGTTTTTTGTCGCCCGGCTTGAAGATGAACACCATGTTCCAAATCAGGGTTTTGTGTCTTCTGGAGAATTGGAAGACCTGCAATGGATATCCCCCGAGGAAGCCATGGGATTTGAAACGAGGGAAATCACCAGGGTGATTCTGGTTGAATTGATGAAACGGTTGCGAACAGATCCGCAGTTGTCCCATGAGATCGAAGCACCATCCTATGAGACGCGAAGAGACAAGTTTCAGCGCAAAATGATGTAGGCTAGATAGCTTTGCTGCTCTACAGTTGGGGCAGAAAAGAAATACGGATATTATTGTGCGTTTACTGGACAGAATTTTCAAGGATGATGAAACCGATCTGCGCGGCGCATTTGCGGCGATTGCCAGTATTTCGTCGATCGGCATCGCCATCGGTCTGTCTTTGCCGCTTTTGAGCCTGATTCTTGACACGCGGGGTTTTTCAGGAGCGATGATCGGGGCAAATTCGGCCGTTGCCGGTCTCGCCTCTATCGCCGGTGTCTGGCTGGTCAATCCAATGATCAAAAGAATGGGTGTTTCTGGTTCGCTCGTCTTTGCCGGAATTTGCGCTGCAATTTCACTTTTCAGCTTCTACATTTTCACATCAATCTGGGCCTGGTTTGCAATTCGGATAATTTTCCACGGTGCATTGACGGTATCTTTTGTTCTCAGCGAATTCTGGATCAATTCAGCAACGTCCGAGCGCCGCCGCGGACTGATGCTTGGTGTCTACGCAACGTGCCTGAGTGTCGGCTTTGGCGTTGGTCCGGGAATTTTGGCGTTGACCGGTACAAAAGGCATTGCACCTTTCGCCATTGGCGCCCTCATCATGGCACTTTCCACCATACCGATCATGCTTGGAAATGCGCGGGAGCCGGAACTGGAAGATACGGGTGCCTCCAGCAATGCATTTTTGCGGTATATTTTTACCGTTCCGCTGGCAACGGGTGCAGTTTTCATTTTTGGTGCCGTGGAACAGTCCGAGCTTGCCCTCTTCCCGGTCTATGGGCTTAGGATCGGCTTTAATGAGTATACTGTCTCCCTGCTGCTCATAGCGGTTGCTGCCGGAAACGTGACATTGCAAATTCCTTTGGGGATGTTGAGTGACCGCCTTTCTGATCGTCGAATAGCCCTCTATCTTTGCGGAATTGTCGGAGCCATCGGAACTTTCATTGTCCCGTTCATCTATCAAAACACCTATCTGCTGGTTGCAGTACTGTTTATTACCGGAGGCACGATTTCGGGGTTATACACAGTTGGCCTTGCGCATTTGGGATCGCGACTCAAGGGAGCTGAACTTGCGGCAGCCAATTCGGCTTTTGTATTGTGTTACACGTTTGGAATGACAATCGGGCCGCAAACCACAGGTTCGGCCATGGATTGGCATTCGCCACACGGATTCATGTGGAGTTTGACCGGATTTTTTCTGCTTTATCTCGCGCTTTGCATCTATCGCGCAATAAATAGGAAAGCTCTCGCCCGACAATAACAAGTTTTGGGTAAAGTCCATCTTGACTTTCAGCCAGCAATCAGTAGTTTGCGCCTCGATCAGGGGGCATTTTGCCCCTCATTTTGTTGGACGATGGAATTGCTTTATTAGCGCTTTCTTTCTGTTCCACCAGTCCACTAACAAATTTAGGTTGGAATACCGAAATGGCAAAAGCTACGACCATCAAGATTAAACTCGAAAGCACCGCTAATACGGGCTTTTTCTATGTAACCAAGAAAAACAGCCGCACAATGACAGACAAACTGGTCAAGCGGAAATATGATCCGGTTGCAAAAAAGCATGTTGATTTCAAAGAAACCAAGATCAAGTAATCTGGTTTATCTTCGACAATACAGAGGCCGCCTTTTAGTCAGGGCGGCCTTTTTTATTGGGAATATTTGAGCAAGCACATGATGCAGGCCACCAATGGAAACCATCAATGAAAATCTTCATCTTTCTGAATTTGCAAGATATTGATTTTTTTGAAAGGGTGGAGTTGGGATCGGCCGGTCTACCGGATATGGTACGAGGAGCCCATTATTCCGAAGACCGACCGACAACCCCACGGACCCAGGAGATGCGGCGGACCTGAGCACTCCGTAGGGGAACCATTTGTCAAATCCACGCCCAAAATTAAGGCAGGAATGGCAGCTAAACCGGCAATGCAACTTGAATATTTGTTCTTGCTCGGACAGCGAGAAACAACATTTATCCTTTCCACGAAGAAAATCAACGATTTAGTAACCATTGCATTTGAAAACTAGAGAAATTGGTTAGGAATAAACCTTAATGGAATTGGCAAACGCCAATGACCATAGCCTTGGCAAGATGCTCATGTGCCTGGTTTTCGCTGAGAATCGGATTAAAGCCAGCGTGGCTGTCTCAAGCGGCGATGCTGAATTTTACGTTGTTTCGACCTGAGCGTTTGGCTTCATAAAGTGCATTATCTGCCCGCTTCAACAAAACATCGCCGGTATCCGTATCATATTCCAGGCATGAAACTCCCAGACTGACGGTAATTGCCAATTGCTTGGCGCCTTCTTCAACGATGAACGGATGCAGGGCAACCTCGTTACGAATACGCTCGGCCACAACCCTTGCAAGCGCCATGTCTGTATCAGGCATAACGACAACAAATTCTTCCCCACCATAGCGGCATGCCAGATCAATGTTGCGGATATTCTTTTTGATGCGGCGGGCAAATTCGCGAATGACCTCATCGCCAACATCATGGCCGTGGGTGTCGTTGACCTTCTTGAAGTGATCAATATCACAAATGACAACCGATGCCGGCTTGCCACGGCCTTTGGCCTTGCTGATCATCTCGGCAAGATGAGTATCGAGATAGCGTCTGTTGTTGAGGCCTGTCAGACCATCAGTCACTGCCATTTCAATGGTTTGCTGAACCGAGTCGCGCAATTGAACATTGTAGCGTTTGCGGCGAACCTGCGTTCTTACACGTGCAAGCAGTTCGTTACGGTCGAGTGGTCTGCGAATATAATCATTCACGCCCATATCAAGAGCGCGGATTACACGTTCTTCCTGCTCCAGCTCGCTCACCACCATCAAGGGAAGCATCCGGGTCTTTTCCAGCGACTTCAATTGCGAACATAAACGCAGCGCGTCGAAATCGGTCAGAGACATGGAAATTACAGCGGCATCAAACTCTTCATCGGCTGCACGCAACAGCGCCTCTTTTGGGTCTGAAACCAGCGCCACGCTGTTCTCCACTGCAAGGAATTTCACAATCCGCTCATAAGAAGATGGCCTGTCATCGACAACGAGAATCTTCGGCCTTTTTCCGACGGCAAGAATTGCTGAATCACTCAGCACCTCCTGCACACTTATTTCCTGACCGGTGGCAGCTCGCAGGCGCAATTCGTCTGTCAGCATTTTCAAGCGCACCAAACTTTTAACACGGGTGATCAGCGCAAGATCATTGACTGGCTTGGTGAGGAAATCATCTGCTCCAGCGTCGAGCCCTTGAACACGGTCTTCACTCTGGTCAAGTGCAGTAACCATAACCACGGGTATATGCATCGTCTTGGGATCGGCTTTCAATCGGCGACAAACCTCAAATCCGTCCATTTCCGGCATCATGACGTCCAACAGGACAATATCACACTGACCATTTGCACAAATTTCCAGCGCATCCTTGCCGCAATTGGCGGTCAGCACTTGGAAATATTCTGCCATCAGCCGTGCTTCAAGCAACCTGACATTGGCTTCGATATCGTCAACTACAAGAATACGCGCAGTCATTTTACAATCCGCTCAATTTGAGTAAACCTAGGCATCGCCGAGATAGGTCTGAATGGTTTCAAGAAATTTGATGACCGAAATCGGTTTGGAAATATATGCCTCACAACCACCTTGCCGGATACGTTCTTCATCGCCCTTCATGGCAAATGCGGTAACTGCAATGACCGGAATGGTGTGAAGCTGGTCATCGTCTTTCAGCCATCGTGTCACTTCAAGGCCGGACACTTCCGGCAATTGAATATCCATCAGAATCAGATCCGGCTTTTCTGCCCGGGCAAGATCCATAGCCTCCATCCCATTTCTGGTTTGGACGGTGCGATAGCCCTTTGCTTCCAACAAATCGTTGAACAGCTTCATGTTGAGTTCATTGTCCTCAACAATCATGACGGTTTTAGTCATAAACTACCCTTTGGCATTGCCCTCTGGCATCTCACTTCGAAACAGCACTTAGCCACCCATGGGGTTAAATCAAAGCAGCCAGCCCAGATTTCGATTTATCATTCCCAAACAGTAGGGCAATAATGTTGACGAAATGGAAACAAATGCGATTGCCAGGAAACTTTATCGAATGCGAAAGCGAATAAGCGAAGAAAAGGCAGCGGAAATTGCTGTCTTGGCACTGACTTTCTTGGCCTCAAATGAGGAAGAAATGTACCGATTTTTAAATTTGACTGGAATGGCTGCGGAAAACTTGCGAGATTCAGCATCAAATCCAGGCTTTTTGGTCGCCGTTCTCGATTATCTGCTTGGATTTGAACCAACACTGTTGCGATTTGCAGAAGAAATCAAAACTGATCCGCAATATGTGGTTGATGCACGGCACATATTGGCAGGACCTGAAGAGGCCTGGTGAGAATGAATGTGGAACAAACGGGAGAAGTAGGGTTTTGCAGGGATTGCCTGTCCCGCAGGGCTCCCGCAGAACAAAATGCCCATCGCTGCCAGAAATGTGGAAGCCCTCGCCTCTTGCGCCACAAGGAGCTCTACAACCTGCATCTGGCGCACATTGACTGCGATGCCTTTTATGCGTCAGTGGAAAAACGCGACAACCCCGAGCTGGCAGGCCTGCCGGTTATCATCGGTGGAGGTACTCGCGGGGTAGTCTCAACCTGCTGTTATGTGGCGAGGGTTCGCGGTGTCCGTTCGGCAATGCCAATGTTCAAGGCATTGGCAGCCTGCCCCGATGCAATTGTCATAAAACCTGACATGGAAAAATACAGCCGCGTTGGCCGACAAATCCGCGAGTTGATGCGTGAACTTACCCCGCTGGTTGAACCCCTATCCATTGACGAAGCGTTCCTCGATCTTTCAGGCACCCAAAAGCTGCACAAGGCGAGCCCGGCTGAAGTGCTGGCCCGATTTGTCAAAAGGGTAGACGAGGAGTTGCAGCTTTCGGTTAGCGTTGGCCTGTCCTATTGCAAGTTTCTGGCGAAGGTCGCTTCGGACTTTGAAAAGCCGAGAGGTTTTTCCGTCATCGGCCAAAATGAAGCCTACCAATTTTTGCGTAAACAGCCGGTTTCGCTATTTTGGGGCGTTGGCAAGGCGACACAAACGATGCTGGCGAAGGACGGCATTACCGACATTGCAACAGTGCAGGATATGGATGAAGCCACACTGGCCAAGCGGTATGGTTCAATTGGCTTGCGGATGGCAAAACTCGCGCGCGGACAGGACAGCCGCACTGTTTCAATTGGCGGCGAGGCCAAAAGCATCAGTTCCGAGACAACTTTCAATACAGACATCAATGATCACAAGGAACTGGTCCGCGTAGTTCGCAAGTTGTCAGAGAAGGTTTCCGCGCGATTGAAGGCCAATCATCTGGCCGGGCAAACGATTGTTCTCAAACTCAAGACCACCGACTTCAAATCAAGGACCCGAAACAAGACCCTCGCTGACCATACCCGTCTGGCAGACAGGATTTTCAGAAATGCTGTCGAGCTTCTTGAAAAAGAAACAGACGGCACACGGTTTCGCCTGATCGGAGTTGGCGTTTCAACCTTGATGAGTGACGAGACGGCAGACCCTGACGATCTTGTTGATCTGGACGGCGCAAAGAGGGCCAAGGCTGAGCTTGCGATAGACAATTTGCGAGAGAAATTCGGCAACAAGGCTGTGGAACTTGGCCTCACCTTCTCAGCAAAGAAGCAGCCCAAATAAAACCCTCCTCGCGCCGCACTGCGACTAATTCCTTATCGTACAGGCCTGTTTGTCGAGATATTCGAGTGAGACGAGGGTTCCGGTTATCGAATAATCAGGATAGCTCATCACCAGTTTGCGCGACACACCGCCTTCATATAAAAGAAACGCGACTTCATAGACAGGCAAAGGCTCTGTTGAGTTGATAACAGTGTTCTTGAAATAGGCTATATTGACAGGCCAGGCCTGTTCCTTTTTCAGCAGTTCAACCGATTTCGCATCTTCACCCGGCAGCACCTCGTCAACTTTGGTCGGCTTTCCAATGATGTTGGTGGTTTTGAGGATTTCGTCAGCATTGTCGCCGCCATCAAACACATCCATCTTGAAAAACGGAACCCCTTCACGGGCTTTCTCGATAACCCTTACCAAGTGCGTTGAGATGAAATTCGCCTGAGGCAATTGCAAAACCCGTTCTTTTGGTGACACCAGATTGACCGTCACAGCATCCTTTTCCTTGTCTGCAACGCCCTGCACTGTTTTTTCCAACTGGTCATTGACGAAGGACTTGGTGACGAAGGAATATTCGCCACCATCCGGCGCCTCGAAGGATGAGGTCTGCATATCAGTGGTGAACATGTCGCCATTGGCTGAAATTTTCGCAACAAACCGGTACTGGACACTCATGCCATCACATTCGTTGCCCTGCATTTCATAAACAATCCGGCCGCTCATATTGGAGATGCCGGAACGTTCCTCAGCCTGTTTCAGTTCGACTTCATAGACCGCGCGATGCGGTCGCAGGATTTCAAAACCCGCTGCTTCCGCTTTTTCTACAATTGATGCTCCCAATAGGCCGGAGGCAACCACCACTGCACCCAAAACAGATGTTTGCACGGGTGATTGAACTTTGAACATTCCACATTTCCGCATTTTCAAAATTTGCCTTTTTCATGGGAGGAACGGTCTTTGGTTTTACCCAAATCAGGGCTACAAAGGTAATAGGAAGATGTGGCAAAAATCAGTTTCCAGCAAACTGTTTTTTGACAAATAGGCACGGATTAAATCGAAAGGCGTTTAACACATGAAATCTGCCAACCTTGACTGGATGCGGCAAACTCCCATCGCCCATCGTGGGCTGCATGACAAGTCAGCCAGCCGCTATGAAAACACACTTTCTGCCGTAAAAGCAGCCATTGAACATGGCTACTCAATCGAAGTTGATCTGCATCCCTCGAAAGACGGCATACCGATGGTTTATCATGACGATGATCTTGGCCGGTTGACAGGCCGGCAGGGACCCGTGCGCGACCAAACCGCAGAGGCACTGTCAAACATCAAAATCGGCGGAACCAGTGATCACATACCAACATTGCGGGAGCTGCTCGACCTTGTTGCCGGAAAATCAGGTCTTATTATTGAGCTCAAGGGCATAGCAGGTCAGGATGATGGTTTCGTTGCAGCGGTCCTCAACGTTTTGGAAGGCTACCAAGGCCCGCTGGCGCTGATGTCATTTGATCACTGGCTGTTGCGTGATGCCAGAGCACTCAAAGCCACCTGGCCTCTGGGGCTTACCGCCGAAGGCGATGACAGCCACTACGAAACCCACAAAAACCTATGCGATGAGCTTGTCATCGAATTTGTTTCCTATGGATTGGTTGACTTGCCGAACCGCTTTGTCAAAGAGTTTCGTGAAAGCGGCAAGCCAATCATTACCTGGACCATCCGATCACCGGAGCAGGCTGCCAAGAGCTCAAAATACGCAGACCAGATCACTTTTGAGGGCTATCTTGCCTAAACAAGAAATCCGGTTTGGACTTTTGATTTCGAAAGCATAAATACCCTTCATGGATCAGGAAACCGTTTATCAAATCAGGGTGTTGCCCAGTCTTTCGGATATAACTGCCGAACAATGGGACAGGCTTGCCCATGTTCGCCGACCCGATGGCGGCGTTGAAGACAATCCCTTTGTAAGTCACGCTTTTCTTCTGGCCCTTGAAGAAAGCGGGTCAGCCTGTGCCAAGACCGGGTGGATGGCCCAACATCTGGTACTGGAAACCTCCGAAGGCGAAAAACTTGGCGCGCTGCCCTGTTATCTCAAGAACCACAGTCAGGGCGAATATGTTTTTGATCATGGCTGGGCGGATGCGTTTCATCGTGCTGGTGGCGAATACTATCCCAAACTGCAATGCTCTGTGCCTTTTACCCCGGCAACCGGCCCACGATTTTTAACCGGGCCGTTTGAAAACCCTGAGCCAATCCAGGCAGCATTGCTGGTAGGGGTAAAGCAGCTTGCTGACCGTGTACAGGCGTCCTCTGTCCATATCACTTTCATGCAGGAAACCGAATCCGGTTTTGCGGCTGAAAACGGCTTTCTGCAACGCAAGGACCGGCAGTTTCACTGGCTTAATGAAGGCTATGAGACTTTTGACGATTTTCTGGAAAGCCTGTCTTCGCGCAAACGCAAAAATATCCGCAAGGAGCGCAAAACTGTGCTTGAGGCATCTGGCCTGACCATTGAACATCTGACCGGCGACTCGCTGACAGAGGAGGCATGGGATGCCTATTTCAAATTTTACTTGGATACAGGTTCGCGAAAATGGGGAAAACCGTATCTCAACCGCGAGTTTTATTCCCTTATCGCCAACTCTATGGCCGACAAAATTCTGCTCGTGATGGTCAAAAACAACGGTCGCTATGTGGCGGGAGCGATCAATTTCATTGGCGATGATTGCCTTTATGGTCGCAACTGGGGTTGTATTGAAGATCACCCCTGCCTGCATTTCGAGGTCTGTTATTATCAGGCAATCGAATATGCCATCGCACATCGTCTGGCGCGTGTTGAAGCCGGGGCGCAGGGAGAACACAAACTCGCACGCGGCTACGTTCCTGTGATTACCCATTCGGCGCACTACATTGCCAATCCGGGGTTTCGTGATGCTGTAGACCGTTATCTTGAGAGCGAGCGCGAACATGTCGAACAGGAAAAACAGTTTCTCAGCGAACACACACCCTTTAAAAAGGGATAGCCTTCAAAAGACACGTCACCTAAAATGAATCATCTAATGCGCTACAGGATTTCAACATGACCAGTGCTGACTATGACACGAATAATATTTTCGCCAAAATCCTGCGGGGTGAACTACCCAGTCACAACCTTTATGAAGACGACGAAACTCTCGTGATTATGGACATAATGCCGCGTGGTGATGGTCATTGCCTCGTAATACCCAAGCGCCCTGCCCGCAATGTGCTGGATGCCGACGATGCACTTCTGGCAGCCGTATCAAAAACGACAGGGCTCACCGCACGCGCTGTTATGAAAGCATTTGGAGCGGACGGTGTGACAATCCAGCAGTTCAACGAAACTGCCGGCGGCCAGGTTGTCTTCCACTTGCATGTGCACATTGTTCCACGTTTTGATGGCATCAAGATGAAGCCCCATACAGCAGGGATGGAATCGCAGGAGGTTTTGACTCTGAATGCCGAAAAAATCAGGGCGGCGTTCCAGCAGCTTTCCTGAATTGCTCGCATGGTTGAAACTGCTGGTATGTGCCGGTAAAAGTACCCAATAAAATAGATTAATTTTTTAAAGCAAAATATTGAAAGAAATAGAAAAGCCGCCAAATTTGATGGCGGCTATTTTATAATCTGGCATTGACGATTAATCGCCAGGCACGCGCAAATTTTGTATTCTAGTTCTTTACATTGCCGTTTTCTTCAGAAGACAACAACTCTGCCTCAAGGCTTTCCTCCAGGCTCAAGTCACCGCCAAATGCATTGGATGCCAACTCTTCGCTCATTGCCTGTTCCATGTCGTCAGATGATATGTCCAAGGATACCTCCTCAGCCGAAGCAACTTCCTCAACCGGCTCTGGTTCTGGTTCAACCTTTTTTGAAGACTTTGCCGAAGTTGCAACGAGCCCGAGTGATGTTTCAAGATCGGTGATCAATGACGACAGGGAATTAACGAGTTTGGCATCAGGGCTGCGTTCCAGTGCTGCACGCGCCAGATCCAGGCGAATTGCCGCTTCATCCCGCATTGTTCTCAATTGATCCAGTTGTTCCATTCTACTCTCCTGATGCGCGCCGTCCCGCCAGCGCATTTATTTCCGCATATAAATTGACACTACCGCAATAACGTTGGGTTTTCCCTGCCTTCAAGTTGCGGCAACATTAAGTTATCACATGTCGAAAAGCGATATTTTTTTGCCACAATCCACCAACTTGATGCTTTAGCGCGTGCGATGATCGCCCATGATCGCCATCAAGACTTGATAATATTTATGGCAGATCCTTCAATATAATGAACCACACGACGATCTCTGTAAAATATCAACTGATTTTCAGATTAAAAACGCTCCGGAAACGGATTTCCGGAGCGCGTTATTTGTGGCCAATATGGATCTGTTCAGGTTTTCAGCGGAACCTTCGGAACCGAGCCTGAGCCCTTGCCACCCTTGCCTGTTCCGCCTGACGGTTTTTCAGACTTTTTGGCAACGGCTTTTGCAGCTTCCTTTACTTTGGGTTTGGCTGTTCCTTTTGCCGGAGTTTTGGAAGCCGGTTTCTTTGGTTTCACCAGTGCATCCTCAAGAACTTCGAGGGCAATCTTTTCCTTGCCAAATTCATCCTTCACCAAAGATACCTTGACGGTACCACCTGTTTTAAGCTTTCCGAACAATACCTCATCGGCCAGCGGTTTCTTGATGTGTTCCTGAATGACCCGGGCGAGCGGGCGAGCGCCCATTTTCTCGTCATACCCCTTGATGGCGAGCCAGGAAGTGGCCTCCTTGGTCAATTCAAACGTCACGCCGCGTTCAGCCAATTGTGCTTCAAGCTGCATGATAAACTTCTCAACAACCTTGTGGATCACCGGAGTTGGAAGAGCGCCAAAGGCAATCACCGCATCGAGACGGTTTCTGAATTCCGGCGGGAACAGCCTGTTGATTGCCTCTTCATCATCGCCCGTACGTTTTGTCGAGCCAAATCCGATGGCCTCTTTCTGCATTTCAGAAGCGCCGGCATTGGTGGTCATGATAATAATGGTATTGCGGAAATCAATCTGCTTGCCATTGTGATCCGTCAATTTGCCATGGTCCATTACCTGCAACAAAATATTGTAGAGATCGGGATGCGCCTTCTCGATTTCATCGAGCAGGATCACAGAATGCGGATTTTGGTCCACACCATCGGTAAGCAGACCGCCCTGATCAAACCCTACATATCCCGGAGGGGCTCCTATCAGACGTGAAACGGTATGACGCTCCATGTATTCCGACATGTCAAAACGCTGAAGCGGAATACCCATGGAACTTGCCAACTGTTTTGCAACTTCGGTCTTGCCTACGCCTGTCGGGCCAGAGAACAGATAGCAGCCGATGGGTTTGTCTGGTTCACGTAACCCGGCTCTCGCCAGCTTTATGGATCCTGCAAGGGCTTCAATTGCCTGGTCCTGACCATAAACAATGCGTTTCAGTTGTGATTCCAGATTGGCTAGAACCATTGCATCGTCCTTGGACATGGATTTGGCCGGAATTCGGGCCATGGTGGCAATCGTTTCCTCGATTTCGGCAACACCAATTTCTTTTTTGCGCTTGTTCTCGGGCAGCAGCTTTTGCGAAGCACCCGATTCGTCCACTACATCGATTGCCTTGTCCGGCAACTTGCGGTCATTGATATAACGCGCTGACAACTCGACAGCAGCCTTGATGGCCTCATTGGTATATTTGACATGGTGGAATTCCTCAAAATACGGTTTGAGGCCTTGCATAATATCGATCGCATCTTCGATTGTTGGTTCGTTCACATCAATTTTCTGAAAGCGCCTAACAAGGGCGCGGTCTTTTTCGAAGAACTGGCGATACTCCTTGTATGTTGTCGAACCAATGCAACGAATTGCTCCAGCAGACAGTGCAGGTTTCAAAAGATTGGAGGCATCCATTGCCCCACCTGATGTTGCGCCAGCTCCGATGACCGTGTGTATCTCATCGATAAACATGATCGCACCTTCGGTCTCCTCGATCTCCTTGAGAACCTGTTTCAAGCGCTCTTCGAAATCGCCGCGATAGCGAGTTCCGGCCAAAAGAGTTCCCATATCGAGCGAGTAGATCGTACTATCGGCGAGTACCTCTGGCACCTTGCCTTCAATGATGCGCTTGGCAAGACCTTCGGCAATAGCGGTTTTACCAACGCCCGGATCTCCGACAAACAGCGGATTGTTCTTTGATCGGCGACACAGGATCTGGATTGTGCGATTGACTTCCTGCGTGCGGCCGATCAAGGGATCAATCTTGCCAGAGCGTGCTTTCTCGTTGAGATTGACGCAATACGCCTTGAGTGCATCACCCTTTTGTTTGGGTTCATCGTCATTCATCGAACTATGCTCTTCCTCAACGCCGCGAACCGCGCGGTTTTCCGACGCTCCAGCGCGCTTTGAAATTCCGTGGGAAATGAAGTTTACCGCATCATAGCGTGTCATCTCCTGCTCCTGCAGGAAATAAGCCGCATGACTTTCGCGCTCTGCAAAAATTGCAACCAAAACATTGGCACCGGTCACTTCTTCACGGCCTGATGATTGAACGTGGATGACCGCACGCTGAATCACACGGTGGAAACCGGCTGTCGGCTTGGCTTCCTCGTCATAATCCGTCGCAAGATTTGAAAGCTCGTTATCGATATATTCTGTCAGTGCAGTTTTTAGTTTCTTCAAATTGACGTTGCAGGCATTCATGACCGCTGCTGCATCGGCATCGTCAATCAACGCCAACAGCAGGTGCTCGAGAGTTGCATATTCGTGACTACGCTCGTTGGCATAGGTCAACGCGGTATGCAGAACTTTTTCCAGACTTTCAGTAAATGATGGCAATGTATGCTCCGTTGTTTTTCGTTTGCCCACCCGCAATGATGAACCCGTCTATCCCAACTTCTTTAACCCGCTTTTGGCGGTCATTTCTTTTCCATGACACATTGCAAAGGATGTTGATTTTTTCTGGCAAAATCCATCACCTGCGTCACTTTTGTTTCGGCCACCTCATAGGTATAAACACCGCATTCACCCACGCCATTATTGTGCACATGCAACATGATCTGGGTTGCCTGCTCCGGCGTCTTTCTAAAGAAGCGCTCCAAAACATGAATGACAAACTCCATCGGGGTAAAGTCGTCATTCAATAACAAAACGCGATAAAGATCCGGCTTTTTTGTCTTCGGCTTGGTCTTTGTCGCCAACCCCGTCCCGCTTTCCTTGCGGTCTTTTGGTTTTCCTGGATCTTTATCCTGCATGGTCGGACAGAACTCGGCAACGCTATTCAAATGATCGTCCAAAATTTCCTTATTCCGGCGTTTCATGCGATTGCCCGAATGGCGTTCAATGTCATGTTCATCTTTCATCCCGATCTACCAGATCACGTTGCGCGTTCTCATGGATTCTAGGTCTGTATCGGCTGCTCGTCAATCCGGCAATTTTCCAACGGTCGGCTAAAACGTCAACTTGCACTGACCTATAAGATAGTAATCTTTTCCCGATTTTCAGCCCGTGGGGAAATAAAATTAAAACTATTTGATAGGCATAAACCGATTGGTAACCATGGCCCCCTACACTGCCTACAGTCAACTGGCGGTGGACATGTTTCACCAGTCAACAAATGTACTCAAGGTTTCAAGTGCTGAGACCGGAATTGGGGAAATGTCGTGCGTACCGTTCTCGGATCGACCAGGCGCCTAGCTGCGCGCTTTATAGCAGTAACAACTTCGGCAATCGTGTTTGCTTCATTGCTCGCCACGCCTTCAATGGCCCGGCAGAGCTATGCCGGTATCGTGATGGACGCAAAAACCGGAAAAATACTGTATAGTGAAGCTGCAGACGCAAAAAGATATCCTGCATCACTGACAAAAATGATGACGCTATACATGATGTTCGATGCGATCGAACATGGCAAACTGTCCAAAAAATCACGTATTACATTTTCGAAACGCGCTGAAGGTATGGCTCCGTCAAAGCTCGGCGTCAAAGCGGGGCAGTCGATATCCGCTGAACAAGCAATTTATGCGCTGGTTACGAAATCAGCAAATGATGTTGCCTGCGCGGTGGGTGAAACCCTGGGCGGAAGCGAAACCAACTTTGCCAAAATGATGACCGCCAAAGCCCGGTCAATCGGCATGAAGAACACTACATTCCGCAATGCGTCAGGTCTGCCGGACAGCGGCCAGGTAACGACTGCCAAGGATATGGCAATCCTCGGGATGGCATTGCGTGAGCATTTCCCGCAGCATTATGCCTATTTCTCAACCCGCTCTTTCAAATACGGTAAAAAGAACATGGGTAACCATAACAAGTTGCTTGGCAGGGTTCGTGGTGTGGATGGCATCAAAACCGGCTATACACGGGCATCAGGTTTCAATCTTGTTTCTTCAGTCCAGGACAATGGACGTTCAATCGTTGCAGTTGTCATGGGCGGGAAAACTGGCAAATCCCGTGATCAACAGATGGCTGCACTGATCCAGAAATATCTTTCAAAAGCCTCCAAAGGCAAAGACCAGATGATTATTGCAAAAGGCAAGAATTCAACTGTATTTGCGTCGATTTTCAAAAAATCATCCAAGAACGCTGTTCCTGAGCCAAGACCTGAAGTAGCGCCAGTAGTGGAGGTGGTCGATACGATCGTTACCGCAGCTGTTGCACCCCAAGCGGAAGTCTCCAATGTGGTTGTGCCAACCCCCGCCCCCGACATAGCCGAAACTCAGGTTGTATCAACCAACCAGGCTAATGCGCCAAGGGGCGGGTGGCATGTTCAGATCGGGGCTATGCCAAGCGAGGAGAATGCAATCAGCCAACTGGAAAATGCACGGAAAAAACTGCCTGCAATTCTTGCTTCCGTCGACAATTACACTGAAACAGTATCCAAGAATGGCAGCACTTTGTATCGTGCAAGGTTCGCCGGCTTCTCAAGTAAAGATGCTGCCTGGAATGCATGTTCGCAATTGAAAAAAGCAAAATTCAGCTGTTTGGCCCTTCAGCAAAACTAGGGCGTCATGATTTGTCCCATATCCAGCCGAGGCAAAAGCCCTGACTGGCACCGTTGAACCAACCCCGACTTGTTTTTCGTAAAGGGTGAGGAAAATGTCAGTTGAGAAGAATATCTTTGGCAGCATTGATTTTGGCCGCAAGGAATTGCGAACCGCCGGAATCGGGATGCACACTCTTCATAAGCTTTCGCCAAGCCTGGCGGATTTCAGCTTTCGACGCCCCGGGTTCAAGACCAAGCACCTGGTAAGCCTCCTGCTTTGTCATGCTGCCAGAAGCAGGCGCATGGCCCTGCCCGTCGCTTCTGTTCGTGTCAGCGTTCTCACGCCAACCTACAATTCGGCGGTCAAGATAAGCCTCAAGTAAGGCTGCGTTTTCCGGGTCAGAACCAAGATCTTGATATAACTCGATCAGTTGGTCCTCAGCCATGTCTGCCAGAAACTGCCCTGTAAATGAACCGGCCAACACACGACCATTCATTTCTCCACTGTCGAGATCCATCTCCATTTCCAGCGCCCTTGAGCGAACTTTCGAAGTTCTTGACGAAGAAGACTGGGGGCCTCGCCCCGTAAAAGTTCCGACGGACCTTGTTCGCTGCCACAACGCAAGACCGATACCGATCATTGGAATGCCAAAGCCGCCACGTCCCACAAAAGTCAATAATGCCCCAAGTGCAATAAGTGCGGCAGGGCCGGTTTTTGTTATTGCTCCTGCAATCTGGGTCGGTGAAGCTGTCAAAAAAAGGCGAACCACAACGAAGCCGATCAGGAGTGCCACAATTGTGAAGATCAGAAAACCCATCGCTTAGTGTCCTTGCACCCAATTCGGGTTACTTCAATTGTTCCAGCAACAATCGAGCGTGTCGAGCCTTGCTACCTTCCAGAGCCTTCATACCGCCTTGAGCGTAAACCGCAATTGCTGACAAAAGTTCCGAAAGCACTTTTGCCGACCCTGGTCCCAGCTTGAAATAAGCCCCGCGGGTTAATCGGGCAATCTCCCTGAAAGCACGTTCAGCAATTGGATCGTCGCCCTCCTGGAAAATAAAACACTTCGTTCCTTTCAATCCGAGCTCGCCGGCTTTCGTGCAAAGAGAGTCGATATTTTCTTCCATCGCATCACCGATATAGACAAGCGCCTCAATTCTTGACCGGGCACTTTCCTTGGCTGCGTGAGACAACACTTTTCCGATCTGGGTTTGCCCTCCGCGACAATCGATACCAGTCATCAAATCACGCAATGCTGCTGCATTAATCACCCATCTGGAAGCCCGGCATTCACCAAATCCACGAAAATACATCAACTGGACCGACAATCCGCCTTTGCCGGAACCGACCTTTCCAACCGCATCGAACATGGATGCCTGTAACATCATCGCCCTGTCCCATGTAGGCTGGCGGCTGAGTGTTGCATCGAGCGCGAAAATGAGACGACCGTTGGCGGTGGGATTGTTTTGGCGGGCGGTTTTCAGAAAAGCAGCTATGGTTGCCGCTGAGCTGGTAGTGTCAACAGCTTGAGATGAGGGCTTTGTTGTTATCTTCTTGTTGTCCGACATACTTTATAAATGGAACATTTTGCAGCTTATGCAAGGTCCGTTTGCACAATCGTAAACAATTGCAACGTGACCTTTGTTTCAATCTGCAAAAATGTGAAGCTTTTTGGTTTCCTGCTGATCGGTGTCCATCCATCTTTTTCGCGCTTCAGCCCGTTTTCTGCCGATTTCGTCAATCGGAAGGCGCAGTGTCGATACCAACGAACGCACTTCCTGCCGGGCAGCCAAATGGGAAAGCCGTGGCGTTCCACCCAAAGTGGTTTCATCGAGATCGTCGAGGGCTGTCATGCCAATCGGAAACAATTCACGGAATATAACCCTTTCCGAAATACCATCGGCAAGTCTACAACCCAGCATCATCGAAAGATTGTTCAGACTTTCCAACATACTGATTTTATTGCGGGAGCTGATCTGCGACAGGCGATTTCGCACCACTACCCAATCAAGAAGTCCATTGTCGACCGAGCGCCGGTGACGGCGGGCATCGCGCACCATTTGGGCGTAATGCGACATCTCCAGCACTTCTCCGGTTTGGGGATCCGTTCTCCCCAGAACATCGAAATCTATATAAGAATCATTTAGAGGGGTTACGAGGGTATCAGCCATGGAATGGGCCAGACGCATCAGGTAGCTGTCATGTCCGGGCGTGTCGATTACGATGAAATCGTGCGTTTTTTCAACTTTTTGAACAATCTGCGAGAAATGCTGCAATTCGGTGTTTTCATTTTCCAGCACACTGTCGGTGAAAGATCTTTGCAGATTTGCATGATCAGGTTGCGGGAGTTTGAGATCCGCCTTGCGTATCCAGTTTTTACGGTTTTCAACGTATCTGGTAAGGCTCAGTTGACGGGAATCAAGATCAATACTGGCAACCTTGTGGCCACCGTTAAGTAGCGAGACAATAATATGCATAGCGGTGGTTGTCTTGCCAGACCCACCTTTTTCATTGCCGCAAACGATTACGTATGCCTGGCGAACTGACCTACTATCCAGCATTTAATTTGTCCTCGTCCCGAACAAGATACAGATGTACTCGGATATCCCAAGGTTAAAATGTGGTAAAAGCGGCGATCCGGCAAGTAAAATCCCGTCGAAGGCAGCTAAATTTGCCAAAATGGTAAATAGCAACAGTGGGTTGCCTAAAGAAGTCCCAGCTGCGCCAACTCCAGTTTCATTTCGGGTGGCATCTCGTTGTCCCCGGTACCCAGATGCAAATCGCGGGGCGCGTCCGCAGGGGCAAGGTATCGCCAGCCTTGAAATGCCCGTCTCGGCTGCCATTGGGTGCGTATCAGTCTTGGCTCCAGCACCAGATCGCATCGCCTGATACCGTCTGTATCAACAAAAGGACGTATAGCAAGCAGATGCTGACGCACCTGGACGTTTCCCTTGATGACCCAGTAAAGTGAGCCACCATTGAGCAGTTCGCTGTCCCGTTTGGGAACCATTCGTGTTGTGTGAATCTGTTCAACCGGTTTGCCGTTCAATTGGCGCATGGAAAGACGATGGTCAATCCAGGCTTGAAGTTCCTCGACAGCGGCCACACCAACGCAAAGTTTCAGGAGATTAAGGGTCATGAATTTCAAATTAGAGCAAGCCGGGATAAAACCCAACAAACAGTTGTAGATTGATCCCTGTTTCCACAGAGTAGTCTGAAAACGAGGAGAACTGGCTTTAACAAACGATTTGCGTCAGGCGGGCTTCTTGTCATTTGCGACAGTGATTTGCGCACCATTCTCCTTGAGAGCGCCAAATCCGCCATCGACATGGGCAATATTGGTAAATCCCATATCCTGCAGGGTTTTGGCAGCAAGCGCCGAGCGCCAACCCGCTGCACAAAAAAGCACATATTGTTTCGTTTGATCAGCAAAAACCTCGCGATGATAAGGACTTTGCGGATCAAACCAGAATTCGAGCATGCCGCGGGGGGCGTGGACCGCTCCGGCAACCCTGCCCTCGCGATCGAGTTCACGCACGTCTCGTATATCGACCAGAATGGCTTTTTCCACAGCTTGCTTCTGAAGGGCATCACGGGTCGTCAAGGTTGTTACTTCCTTGTTAGCCTGTTCAACAAGTTGCTTTATCCCGGTTATTGCCATTGAAGCTTTCCTATGATCACTTTTGGTTTAGTTCAATCTTATACGCCCGCAACACGATTTGGCAATCAATGCCAAACAAAGAAAAAGGCCGCTCCTCGAGGAGACGGCCTATTCTTTTTGTTTCTCATTTCAAGCGTTGAAACGAAATGCCTTTTGGCAGTTATCGTTTTTTCAGTTTACGCTTGCGGAAATCGTTTTGGACTTTTCTTCACTAACTACGCCTGTGAATACAATGGCACCAACAAATAGCGCAATTGCAACAAATGCCACATTCCAGACAGAACCTGGCGACTTTTCATTCAACATTTAACAACGCCCTCAAGGAGAATTCAGGCTTCACGCCCGGCTGCAGTTTTTTGCTCTTGTCTGTCAGCGGCTGCTCATTAAGGTTTTGTTAGGAAATTGGCAAGCATAATCTGTCACAAAATTGCCATAAAAAACGCCGGGCTGTGTTGTGTTTTTTGCATAGCTTGAAAAGTCTGGGATTGTTGAGGCAAACAGATCTGCGCCGTTTTGACTTTCATTCAGCCACCATGCGTGTTCGGCTGCCATTTTGTTGGATTGGCGCTGCCGGGATTTCCTGTTTCTGTTAGTGTTGATTTCGTAAACTCAGAATCGGTAATTCAATGAGCCCCCAAGAAATTCCATCACATTCGCCCGAACGATTACAGATTATTGATCTGGCAAGAGGTGTCGCGCTAGTCGCCATGACCACTTTCCATTTCGGATGGGATATCGAAATGTTCGGATTTGTTGATCCGGGGTTCGCATCGCAACCTTCCATGATCTGGTATGCCCGCTGTATCGCAAGCACATTTCTTTTTCTTGTTGGGTTCAGTCTGGTGATGGCGCACAGCCCAAAAATCAAATGGCATAGCTTTTTCAAAAGATGGTTGCTGATTGCAGGAGCGGCCGGTGTAATTACGTTCGCCACCATTTTTGCCACTCCGGAAGTCTTCATCTTTTTTGGCATTTTACACCATATTGCACTGGCCAGTCTGCTCGGTCTGCTGTTTGTCAGATTGCCAGCGCTGGCATGTCTGCTTGCCGCAGCGGGAGTTCTCATTGTCTTTGCTTATGGCAAAAGTGACTTGTTTGACGCGCCATTCTGGTGGTGGTCCGGCCTTAACGCCACAATACCCCGCTCGACGGACTATGTCCCGATATTTCCATTCTTCGCTGCAGTGCTGACCGGCATGGCTACTGCAAAAATTTTGGTGAGGCATGGCTTGCTGATCCGGATTGGCGCTTGGCAATTCAACCGCAAAATAGCCGCCACGCTGAAATTCATTGGCAGGCATAGCCTGGTATATTACCTGGTACACCAACCTATTATGATCGCATTTTTACTTTTAGTTCAATTTGTTATACGCATATTCTAACTTGATGAATGAGTTCTTATTGGTCAAAGCTGATACTTTATGAAGGGCGTCAATTTGCCGACACGGTCATAAAGTTTGCGCGCTGTTTCGTTGAATTCCTGAGTCATCCAGTAAACCTGCGAGGCACCCCGCGCCTCTGCTGCTTTCCCAACGGCCAGGATCAGATTTTCGCCGACGCGTTTTCCGCGAGCCTCTGGTATTGTGTAAAGATCATTCAGATAACAGCGCGGCGCAGCGCCCCAGGTGGACTTATGATACAAAAACTGGGTCATGCCCAACAATGTGGCGTTGTCCACGCATACCAGACAAAACGGACCATCCACTTCCGGATTGATAAGGGTTTGGAACAGACGATCCGTATCAGCGGAAAGGTCCGCTTCGTAATATTCCTGATAGCCTTTCCACAAGACTTCCCACTGGGCACGATCGCCAGATTTCAGTGGACGGATTTGATGGTTCATGGTTCCCTGCCTCAGTTTTCGGCGCATGACAATAGTGGCGCCTGATGGAGATTTTTACGCAATGGATAAGCCGAATTCTATTCCCTGGCCACCCATTTTATATGGCCTTGCCATTTTGACAGGTATCCTTCTCGGTCAATATTATCCACTGCCATGGCTTGTCGGCCCCATCGGCGAATTCATTTTCATGCTTGGCATCATCATGATTGGTGCTGCGCTGTTTATTGATGTGAGAACTTTTCTGGAACTGCGAAAACACAGGACAACCATATTGCCGACCAAGGGTGCGAGCCATTTGGTGACAACAGGTCCGTTCAGCTTTTCCCGCAATCCGATTTATCTTTCAAACACGATGCTCACCTTCGGCATCGGCCTTGCGACAGGAAATACATGGTTGTTTGCGACGGGTCTGGCGGCCGCATTTCTGACCAATCATCTGGCAATCAAGAGGGAAGAGTTGCACCTCAAACACAAGTTCGCCAATGAGTGGCGCAAATATTCAGGAAGGGTCAGACGCTGGATATAGCTCGCATTGTGGCGTGATAAAAACACCCGCCATCAGGCGCTGACACCCAGTTCGGCAAGACGTGCCAGGGCAGCTTCTTCAACCTGTTCAAGTTCAGCCAGGGTTTCCTCAATGTCCTTGCGCTTTTGCTCAAGCTCGGCGCGCTTTTCATTGACCCTTGAGATCAGCAGCCGCATTTGCCCGGATTCACCCGGCGGCTCCTTGTACATCAGGATTATTTCATGAATTTGAGCAATGGAGAAGCCAAGCCGTTTACCGCGCAAAATGAAGCTCAAAAGCCTTCGATCCACTTGGCGGAACAGTCTCGTCCTACCCCTGCGGACTGGGTTGATGAGGCCTTCATCTTCATAAAACCGGATTGTGCGCGTCGAGACACCGAACTCCCGTGTGAGTTCGGTTATGGTTAAATAGTCTTTGCTGTCTTCTTTTGCCACGACGTGTAAATCCCAAACTCTGATTGGACATGTTTTTCGGCATATTTACGTAAAAGTCAATCATTTGTCCTCGTGACCATTTCGAACGAACACTGAATTGGAAAAAGTAGATGGTCGTTTGCGATAACCATCCGCTTCTATTGCCGCGTTGGTTTGCTAGAAATCGAACCACCAGGATGCTGTACCGAGAAATGCAAGGAAGCCTATTACGTCGGTAACTGTTGTTACAAAAACGCTTGAAGCGATGGCCGGGTCAATCCCGAATTTGTCGAGTATGATCGGTATGGATATTCCGGCAATGGCAGCGCACACCATGTTGAATATCATGGCAAATCCGATGATAAACCCCAGATCCCGATTGGCAAACCAGAACGCCGCGGCTAACCCCATCATCAAAGCGAATGCAACACCGTTGACGAGACCAACAAGGATTTCACGGCGAATAATCCGTTTGGAATTATAGCTGTCCATGTCTCGTGTTGCGAGCGCACGCACCGCCACCGTCATGGTTTGGGTACCTGCATTGCCACCCATCGAGGCAACAATAGGCATCAGGACTGCAAGGGCAACCATCTGCTCAATCGTGCCGTCAAACGCCCCGATCACAAACGATGCTATGATCGCCGTAACAAGATTGATAGTCAGCCACACAAAGCGGGACTTGGTGATCTCATAGACCGAATCGGACAGTTCCTCATCGCCCACACCAGCAAGCCTCTTGATATCCTCATCAGCTTCCTGATTGATGACATCAACAATATCATCAACTGTCATGACACCGACAAGGCGTTTGCCGTTGTCAACAACCGCAGCCGAGATAAGATCGTATTGCTGGAAAATGTAAGCAGCCTCTTCCTGGTCCATTGTTGCTTCGATGGGATGTATGGAAGTCTCCATCAACTGATCAATCACGATATTGCGGCGACGGCGCAAAAGTTTGTCGAGTTGGACATAACCCATCAACTCGTACTGTGGACTGACCACAAAGACCTCGTGAAAGCGATCCGGCAGATCATCGTCTTCACGCATGTAATCAATGGTCTGGCCTACAGTCCAAAAAGGTGGCACCGCAATAAAATCGGTCTGCATACGGCGCCCGGCCGACTCTTCAGGATATTCCAGTGAGCGGCGCAACATGACCTGGTCATCAAAAGGGAGATTGTCGAGAACCTCTTTCTGGTCCTCCTCGTCCATATCCTCAAGAATGTAGACGGCATCATCTGAATCGAGGTCCTGAATGGCTTCGGCGATTTTGACGTTAGGCAATGCATCCATAATATCGATACGGATTGCCTCATCAACTTCGGTCAGGGCATTGATATCGAAATCATCGCCGGCCAGCTTTACCAGCGCCCGCCTTAGCGGACTGGAAATCGATTCCAGTACATCTCCCAGTTCGGACTCATGAAGTGAGCCGATCAATTCCATGAGAGAAGATTTGTTGTTTTCGCTTATAGATGCCAAAATGGAGTCGATAAAGCCTGAACGCAAATGTCCATCCTCATCGTATAGCCCCGGATGAGTATTTGCTTCCTCTGAAGATGAGGTATTTTGCAAATTTTCAGATGATTGGTCTTCTTTCAGGTCCATCATTTCCACCAGAAACCGGGTATGTTTTCTTCTATCGCGACTATGACAGGTTACAACCCCCAAGTCGCCTGCACGCGAACTATTTGTTGCAAAACCGGACTAAAACTTTGCTCGCCAGTGAAATTTTGACCCAATGTTAACTTTAGGCTGGCAGGGTTCGATGGGGAACTCTGAAATGAATGATATCGCAAATACAATGCCAATGAATAATGACGCCGCTTCTGCCAAACAGAACGCTGAAAAGGCATTTCTTGATCCAAACCGCCGCCGCACCGAAGGTCATGTGACCTTTTGCGACGCCCGCGAGGTTTTGGTGTCTGCCGAAGTTGATCCTTCGGTTGATTTCATGGAAAACTATTGGGCTGTAGGTCAGTTGATCACAATTCGCAACGGCGAGAGCCGCGTAATTGGCCAAACCTCAAAAGTGACAGCCGATGCGAGCGACTGGGTTGAGGGTGGCAGGAACAAGGTTCTAATCCATGTCGAACTTATCGGTGAAATTATCCAGACTGAAAAAGGCCCCAAATTCACAACCGGTATTTCCAGTTTTCCGCAGATGGGTTGCCCTGCCCACCGTATCCGGTCTGGTGATTTCGCTGCCATCTATGACAATGATGCTGAAACAACGATCAAGATCGGCCATTTGACACAAGACCGCTCGATTGATGCCAAGATCGATTTCGAAAAACTGCTTAGCCGGCACTTTGCTGTTGTCGGGTCTACCGGGGTCGGCAAATCGACTTCTGTCACGCTGATGCTGCGCAAAATTGTCGAGGCGCGTCCCGATATTCGCGTCCTTCTTCTTGATCCGCACAATGAATTTGGTTCGGCATTTCCGACATCTTCGCTTGTTATCAACGCTTCGACGCTAACTTTGCCTTTCTGGCTTTTTGGACTGGACGAAATTTCCGAGGTTATTTTTCGCGGTCAGGAAGGCGTTGACCTTGAACGTGAAATGCTTCGCGACTTTGTTGTTGCTGCGAAGCAGACATTCATGGACGAAGCAAATGCCGCGCCCTCGATCACACGCAAACAGACGAACAAGGTTCGCCTCAACGCGGATACGCCTGTTCCATACCGAATGCTTGATCTGATCAAGCTGATTGACGACAGAATGGGCAAATTGGACAACAAGTCAGAAAAGCCCGCCTTGAAGTCTTTGAAAGACCGCATAGAAACGATCGTCAATGATGCCCGCTTCCAATTCATGTTCGATCCGACAACTTGCGGCGGAGACAAGATCAACGAGATTGTTTCCAGGATTTTCCGCATTCCGCAGAATGGCAAACCTATTTCAGTGGTAGAGATGTCGGGACTGCCCTCCGAGGTTGTCTCGTCGGTTGTATCCGTTCTTTGTCGAATGGCATTTGATCTGGCCTTGTCGAGTGAAGGTGCCATTCAAACCCTCGTGGTCTGCGAAGAGGCGCACCGGTATATTCCGGCTGATCCAAATGCGGGATTTTGGCCTACTCGCCTTGCCATTGGCCGTATCGCCAAAGAAGGCCGTAAATATGGTGTTTTTCTCGGCATCATTACGCAGCGCCCGGGCGAGTTGGATCCAACTATCCTGTCCCAGTGCAACAGTTTCTTTGCCATGCGCCTTTCGAACCGCAAGGACCAGGAAATCATTGC
Source organism: Salaquimonas sp. (assembly GCA_041736675.1). Taxonomy (GTDB): domain Bacteria; phylum Pseudomonadota; class Alphaproteobacteria; order Rhizobiales; family Rhizobiaceae; genus Salaquimonas. The sequence goes on along the minus strand of JBGSTD010000009.1, from coordinate 35,115 downwards.
CGGTGCATTCAGCAGTGGTGCACAGAGTACGATTGCCTTTCTGCCCTCCATTTCCAACCGCGAATGTATTGCTTTTGGCGAAGCTGTGTATTCACCCATGCGGATGACCTTCGAAACGGTTGCAGCGCGTGATCTGCCTGGTGCAAACATCAAACAAAACCAGGATGCCATTCGTGCCGGCCGCCAGATCAATCTTAATTCTGTCATTAGCCGCATGCGCGGCGTCGCCGAACGCAGCCAGAATATTGAACTCGACGAACTGGCAGAATTGAAAATTGACCCTACCCCAACGCCACAAGTTGGTGAAGGGTTGCATAGTCGCAAGCCGGATGGCGGTCAGCAACTGTTTGCCAGGGCCGCACAACCGCAGGCACCGCTTCAGCCGCAAATGGCGGGTCAGGGATTGCCTCCTCCGCGAACATTGGAACCACAATTGTCTCCAAGACCTGCAATATCTGACAGCCTGAAGGTTCAAGAGAGATACAGCGAAATGAAGGCCGCGGCACAACCAGCCTCGGTGAAATCCGAAAACGCCGGCAATGCCTTGTTTCGGGCGTTTCGCTCCAAATAAAGATGGCTTAAAACTTCTGTGCCTTTCCCGGCCATGATTCTTAAACAGATTATGTCTGGTCTCCCCTTGTCACATTCATGCGATCAATTTAGTCTAACCTGATCGGGTTTTTGTTTTAGTGCGGATGGCACTTCAACAGGACAAATGAAATCGACTTCAGCTTGCAGATCATTTCGACAGCCGTTTCGATTTGATCGACAAGTTTCGAAAGCAGATAAACCGGCCTGACAGGGAGTTAAACATGAACAGACTTTTGGCATTGGCATCCGCATCAATGATCGCCTTGAGTGCGGGATCAGCGCGCGCTGATTACATACTCGATATTCTTCACATCAATGACATGCACAGCAGAATTGAAGCGATCAACCGTTTTAACTCTACTTGCTCTGCAGAAGACGAAGCCGAGAAAAAATGTTTTGGCGGCGTCGCCAGGGTTAAGACGATGATTGATCAGCGGCGCAATGCCCTGAACAACGAGAACGCCAATGTTCTGGTTCTGGATGCCGGTGACCAGTTCCAGGGATCGCTGTTTTACTCGACCTACAAGGGCGATGCGGCAGTCCAGTTTCTCAACGGCATCAAACCAGACGTGATGGCAGTCGGCAATCACGAGTTTGATGACGGCCCGGAAACCCTCGCGAAATTCATGGGCAAAGCCGAGTTTCCAGTCATTTCCGGCAATACCTCAGTGTATTTCGAGCCGCTTCTGAAGGAAATTCTGGATGGCTATGTGATCATCGAAAGAGGCGGCCAAAAGATCGGGATTGTTTCGGTTCTCGCAACCGATACCAAGGAAACCTCCTCGGTAGGTGACAAGATCAACTTCGTCGATGAGGTTGCCTATCTGACAACCGCAGTTTCCGAACTTGAATCAAAAGGCGTCAACAAGATCATCGCATTGACCCATGTTGGTCTGGAGCGCGACAAGGAGATTGCCGCAAAGGTCAAAGGGATCGACGTGATTGTAGGTGGCCACAGCCATACGCTGCTTTCCAACAAGGACGAAAAGGCAGCAGGCCCCTACCCTGTGATGGTGCCAAATCCCGATGGCATCAATGTGCCAATCGTGCAGGCTTACGCCTATTCCAAATATGTTGGAGAGATCAGCGTCAATTTCAATGATGAAGGTGTCGTAACAGCCGCTTTCGGCGAACCGCACCTGCTTGATGCCAGCGTTGTCCCGGATGCGGAATTCAGTGCGAAGATCAAGGAACTTGGCGCTCCCATCGAAGAACTGAAGAACAAGAAAGTGGGATCCGCAGAAGCAACTGTCAACGGCGACCGTGACACGTGCCGCCTTGAGGAATGCAGCATGGGCAATCTGGTTGCAGACGCCATGCTCGAACGCGTCAAGGGTCAAGGCGTTACCATCGCCATCCAGAATGGAGGTGGATTGCGTGCTTCTATTGAAGGCGGTGACGTGACCATGGGTGATGTCGTTTCTGTTCTGCCATTCCAGAATGCTCTTGCCACGTTCGAACTCAAAGGCGCGGATATCGTTGCCTCACTTGAACAGGGTGTCAGTGAAACGAAGGAAATAAAGGGCAAGTTCCCACAGGTTTCCGGACTGCGTTTTGCCTGGGATGAGGCTGTTGAGCCGATGAAGGGCCGGGTAAAGCAGGTTCAGGTCATGGACGGCGACAAATGGGTCGATATCGATCCTGCAGCCACTTACAAGGTTGTCACCAACGACTTCATGCGCGCGGGCGGTGACGGATATAAATTGTTCAAGGACAATGGCACCAACGCCTATGATTTTGGTCCCGGACTTGAACAGGTTGTTGCGGACTACGTTGCCGCAAGATCTCCCTATAAACCTTATACAGATGGACGCATTTTGAAGGGTGCCATGTTTGATGCCGCCATGGCAAAAACCGAGCCTGAACCCAAAAAGGAAGAAGAGGCAGCCAAACCTGCCGCGGAAGCTGCTCTTGCCGCTGAAGCCGCTCCTGCCACAGCCGATGCTGGCGACTACATTATTCAGGCTGGAGATTCCCTCTGGACGATTGCCAAGGGCAAGTATGGCGATGCCCTGATGTGGAATAAGATCGAAGAGGCCAATGGTGTAGAAAATGTCCGGCGCCTGAAAATCGGAGACAGTTTGAAACTGCCTCAATAATCACAGTCTGTTTATAATCTAAAGATCAAAGGGAGCCAGCAAGGGGAATTTGTTGGCTCCCCTTTTTTGTCAAATCACGAAAGTTGATATTGACCCGAAAGAATTGTGCATGAACTGAAAGATACGCAATCAGAGATTGTTTTCACAACCAGTTCTTTATATTCAAAATTTACACCACGTTCTTTTGATGCAGATTTTTTAAAGGTAGATTTTCATGAATCGTAGTTTTGTTGCCTGTGCTGTTTCTCTTTCCGTCGGTTTGGCTTCGTGTGCTACAAAGCCCAGTGAGATCAAGGCCGCCTATGTCTCGACATTGGCTTATGAAGATTACTCTTGCGACCAGTTGAGTGCTGAAGCCCAGCGTGTTTCCGAACGCGCCGGGGAAGCGATGGGTGTTCAAAAGAAAAAAGCTGATGGTGATGCGGTTGCCGTTGGCGTTGGCCTGATCCTGTTCTGGCCTGCCCTGTTCTTCATCAAAGGCAACGGAGCCAATGAGAGTGAAGTCGCACGCCTCAAAGGCGAGATGGATACTATTGAACAGGTATCCATCAAAAAGGACTGCGGATTTCAGTTCCAGAAATCCGCCTGAGGCGAATGATCCGGCCTGCTGTTGGCAACGTCTATTGGAAAAATTCAGGATTCGAAGACGTTGCTTTGTTCAGTGACGATGGAAAGACCATGTTAAGGCACTGTCGCAAATGCCTGTGCTTATTGCCAAATACCGACACTTACAGCTCTGTTTTTCAAAAAAAGGGTCTTGTCGAACCTTTTTAAACACTCCAATATCCCTACGGAGGATCAGCGCATCTATGCGCCGGTGAATATTGTGGCCCGAAATCAAAGGGGCACGTAATAGGGAGAGTTACGAATGTCTAATGAACTGGAATTCCTGAGCAAAATGGTAGCCAAGGGCCAGATGCACCGCCGTGCATTTCTGGGACGCGCATCTGCGCTTGGTGTCAGTGCCGTGTTTGCCAATAGCTTGTTGAACAGCGCTGCACGTGCTGAAGGACCTGTAAAAGGCGGCATCATCAAGATCGGCAGTTCGGGTGGCGAATCCACCAACAGTCTTGATCCGGCAACCTATGCCTCTGCTGTGCCGTTCCTCAACGGCAAGCAATTTGGCGACCTACTCGTTGACGTGAAACCTGACAACTCGATTGAATACCGTCTTGCAACTGAAGTCGGGGCTTCGTCCGATGCAAAGACCTGGACATTCAAGATCCGCAAGGACGTGACTTTCCACAACGGCAAGACAATGACAGCGGCAGACGTGCTTGCAACCATGGAGCGCCACTCGGATGAAAATTCAAAATCCGGCGCACTTGGCCTGATGAAAGGCATTGCGTCCATGAAAGCGGATGGCGATGATTTTGTCCTTGAATTGAAAGACGCCAACGCCGATCTGCCCTATCTGATGGCTGACTACCATCTGATCATCCAGCCAAACGGTGGCAAAGATGCTCCGGATGCAGGTGTTGGAACCGGCCCCTATGTGACCAAGGTCAACGAGCCGGGTGTCCGCCATGTTTATGAAAAAAATGCGAACTACTGGGATACAACCCGCGGCCACGCCGACCAGATCGAGATCATTGTTCTAAATGATGATACTGCCCGAACATCGGCACTGCAGTCCGGCCAGGTTCACATGATCGAACGTGTTCCACCGAAAATTGCAGAACTCGTAAAGAAAATCCCTGGCGTCGAACTTAAAAATGCACCTGGCCGCGGTCATTACGTATTCATCATGCACCGCGATACCGCTCCTTTCGACAACGAGGATCTGCGCCTTGCGTTGAAACATGGTATCAACCGTCAGGAAATGGTCGACAAGATCCTATTTGGTTATGGCTCCATCGGCAATGACATGCCGGTTAACGCTGCTTATCCGCTTTTCTCAGATGATATCGAGCAGCGGTCTTTCGATCCGGACAAGGCTGCCTTCCACTTCAAGAAATCAGGCCATGACGGCTCGGTACTGCTGCGCACTGCAGACGACTCGTTCCCGGGCGCTGTCGATGCTTCGCAGCTTTTCCAGGAAAGTCTCAAAGGCGCCGGTATCAATCTTGAAGTCAAACGCGAACCGAATGATGGATATTGGTCGGACGTATGGAACAAACAGCCTTTCTGCACTTCCTATTGGGGCGGTCGCCCGACACAGGACCAGATGTATTCGACAGCCTACCTGTCAACTGCAGACTGGAACGATACGCGTTTCAAGGTTCCTGAGTTTGATACAATGTTGCTTGCCGCCCGTTCCGAGCTGGACGAAGCAAAACGCAAGCAGATGTATCGTGACATGGGTGTCATGATGAACCAAACCGGCGGTCTGATCTGCCCTATGTTCAACGATTGGCTGGAAGCGATTTCAGACAAGATCGGCGGATGGGAAAAAGATGCCAACCAGACCATGATGAACGGTTTGGCCGGAGCCAAATGCTGGCTGAAGGCATAAGGCAAGGGTGGTGAAAACTTCTCTATTATCATTGGTAGCCCAGCGCCTTGCGCTGGGCGTCCTCCTCCTGCTCGCAGTATCGGTGCTGATATTTGTCGGAACCAATATTTTGCCGGGCGATGTTGCACAATCCATTCTCGGACAGTCGGCTACGCCGGAGGCGCTGGCAAATCTGCGCCGTGACCTTGGCTTGAATGATCCGGCATATGTGCGGTATTTCAACTGGCTCGGTGGAATTTTGACCGGCGACTTCGGAACAGCTCTGACGAACGGTACCAGCATCAGTGATGCTATTGGAAAACGGCTTTACAACACGATGTTTCTGGCCGGGGTTGCCGCGGTCATTTCAGTTCCCCTCTCCATCGCGCTGGGTCTTATTGCGGTGCGCTATCGCAACAGATGGCCCGACAAGCTGATCTCGGCTGCAACGCTTACCTCAATATCGCTGCCGGAATTTTTTATCGGCTATCTGCTTATCTATTTTGTCGCTGTCAAACTGGGCTGGTTTCCATCGGTTGCCACTGTTTACGACAGCATGAGCTTTGGCGAGCGTCTGCATATTGTCGCCCTGCCAGCGATAACCCTGACCTTGGTTGTTCTGGCGCATATGATGCGAATGACCCGTGCTGCAATCCTTAACGTGATGCAATCCGCCTATGTTGAAACCGCCGAACTCAAAGGGCTGTCCGCTTTCAATGTGATCCGCAAACATGCCTTCCCCAATGCTATAGCGCCCATTGTCAATGTTGTGATGCTCAATCTTGCCTATCTGATCGTCGGGGTTGTCGTGGTTGAAGTTATCTTCGTCTATCCCGGGATGGGTCAATACCTGGTAGACCATGTTGCCAAGCGTGACGTTCCTGTCGTGCAGGCATGCGGGCTGGTTTTTGCCGCATTCTTCATCGGTTTGAACCTGATTGCCGATATAGTGGCGATTGCAACCAATCCTCGCATCAGACATCCGAAATAAGGGGCGCACGATGTTTCAAAGAATTCCCCTGAGCGCAATTATCGGCCTTGTGCTGACAAGCATGTTCCTTTTCGCAGCGATATTTGCCCCATGGATTGCCCCCTATTCCATGACTGATTCATCGGCGGGCGTTTGGGAGCCATTCTCGGCCGAACACTGGCTCGGTACAGACAACCTCGGCCGGGACCTCTTGTCCCGGATGATCTTTGGCGCACGCACAACCATTTTCATTGCCGGCATGGCAACCATATTGTCTTTTACACTTGGTTCGGTGCTCGGTCTCACAGCAGCCGTCATTGGCGGCTGGTTCGACATGGCGCTGTCACGTTTTGTCGATTTGCTGATGTCCATACCAACGTTGATATTCGCCCTTGTCGTGCTGTCCGTATTGCCCTCCAATTTGCTGACGCTCATTCTCGTCATGGGAATACTGGATTCAACGCGCGTCTACCGCCTGTCCCGTGCAGTGGCGGTTGATCTTAATGTGATGGATTTTGTTGAAGCCGCCAAATTGCGCGGTGAAGGCCGCATGTGGATCATCTTCCGTGAAATTCTACCAAATGCATTATCACCTCTCGTTGCCGAACTTGGTCTTCGCTTTATCTTCCAGGTGCTTTTTCTTTCCGCCCTCTCCTTCCTCGGTCTTGGAATTCAGCCGCCGGAAGCCGATTGGGGCGGCATGGTGAAGGAAAACAAGGATGGTATCGTTTTCGGTATTGCCGCTGCATTGATACCTGCCGGAGCAATCGCGCTGTTGGCTATTTCAGTCAACCTGATTGCCGACTGGGTGTTGAACCGTACAACCGATTTGAAGGGAGGCCGCGGTGGCTGATCAGTCCAAACCACTTCTTGATATACGGGACCTGAAAATAGGTGCAACGGTTTACCCCCCGGATGCGAAGCCGCATGATATTACCATCGTCGACGGAGTTTCGTTCACGCTTCAAAAAGGAAAGGTTCTTGGCCTGATCGGCGAATCGGGGGCAGGCAAATCAACGATCGGCCTCTCCTCCCTTGGATACGGACGCGGCGGCGTTCGCATTACCGGCGGCGAGGTATTCCTTCATGGCCGCGATATTCTGAAGGGTGGTCTGACGACGCTGCGCAAGGTTCGCGGCAAGGAAGTCTGCTATGTTTCACAATCGGCGGCAGCGTCTTTCAATCCTGCATTCAAACTGATCGACCAGGTTGTTGAAGCCACTATCCATCACGGAGTGGCAGATCGCAAGAGTGCCGAAGCGAGAGCCAGAGAGCTTTTTCGTGTGCTCAGTTTGCCTGACCCGGATAATATCGGCAATCGCTACCCGCACCAGGTCTCCGGTGGCCAGTTGCAACGCGTCATGACCGCAATGGCCCTTTGCTCGGAACCAGATCTAATCGTCTTTGACGAACCCACCACAGCCCTCGATGTGACGACGCAGATAGATGTCCTTGCTGCCATCAAGGACGCAATCAAGCGTACAGGCGTAGCCGCACTGTATATCACGCATGATCTTGCAGTTGTCGCGCAGGTCTCTGACGAGATCATGGTTTTGCGCCACGGCAAAACTGTCGAACATGGTACGGTAAAGCAGATCATCGAAGCGCCACAGAAAGACTATACCAAGGCGCTTGTCTCGGTGCGCGCGATTAGCCACGAGGAAAAGCAACCATCGGGTGAACCTTTTCTGAAGGTGGAAAACATTACTGCTGCCTATGGCGGCGGCAAGGTAAAAGTATTGAAAAATGTGTCCGTCGATGTTTTTCCCGGACAGACTCTCGCAGTCGTTGGTGAATCCGGTTCGGGCAAATCAACTCTTGCCAGGGTCATAACAGGACTTTTGCCGCCAACAGAAGGCAGCATTACCTTCAATGGCAAGGAACTCCCACGGGCATTGAAAGAGCGCAGCAAGGAAGAATTGCGTGAACTGCAGATGATCTACCAAATGGCTGACGTGGCCATGAACCCGCGCCAGACCGTCGGCACGATTATTGGCAGGCCTTTGGAGTTCTATTTCGGACTTAAAGGCGCAGAACGCGACAAGCGGGTTAAAGATCTGCTTGAAGAGATCGAAATGGGGACCGGTTATATTGACCGTTATCCGGCTGAACTTTCAGGTGGCCAGAAGCAACGTGTTTGTATTGCGCGGGCACTTGCAGCAAAACCAAAGCTGATCATTTGCGATGAGGTGACCAGTGCACTCGATCCGCTGGTCGCGGACGGTATCTTGAAGCTGCTTTTGAACCTGCAGAAAATCGAAAATGTCTCCTACCTTTTCATTACCCACGATCTTGCAACTGTGCGGGCTATCGCTGATTCGATCGCAATCATGTATCAGGGCGAACTTGCGCGATACGGGTCAAAATCCGACGTTTTGAAACCGCCCTATGATGACTATACAGACCTTCTATTGTCATCGGTACCGGAAATGAAAATCGGATGGCTGGAAAAGGCTCTCGATAGCCGCCGCATGGCCAGTGCCGGAAACTGACCCCGCTTCAGTTTAATCTGGATGTTCCAAGCCACCTAGCGCTGCCGTGGCATTGGTCTTTCCGTTGCAATCCGCTTTTTCAGTACCGACTCGCGCCAGAAAACCAGCAGACCGGAACCAAAGATCAGAATTATTCCGCTCCAGGCGACATAGTCCGGGAATTCATGAAAAATTATCATGCCCCAGATGATCGCCATGACGAGTGAAATATACTCAAATGGTGCCACGATTGCTGCCTCCGTCGTTCGATATGCCTGACTAATGAGATAGCCCCCGGCAGAACTTGCAATGCCGACCGCTGCAATCACCATGAAGTCGGTTGAACTTGGCATGATCCAGCGTCTCAGTAAAAAATCGATTGAGGGATCCCCTGTTCCAGCATAGCGCCCATCACCGAACGCCAGTCCAATCGATCCACTCAGGAAGACAAAACAAAGCTGGATGTAAAATGCCAAGGTGGATGCTTTTTCAGTTACGCCCATTTTCCTCGTCATCATATGCATTCCGGCGTAGCAAACTGCAGAAAACAGCGGCAACAACGCGGCAAGTTGGAAAGTCGAAGTTCCCGGACGGAACATGATGATCACACCAACCAGGCCCGCAATAACCGCCATCCAGCGATAGATGCCGACCCGTTCTGCCAGAAAAACCACTGAAAACAGCGTTATTACCAATGGTGCAACAAAGAAGATTGCCGATGCCTCTGCCAAAGGCAGCGCGGCAAGGCCAAGGAAGAATGCCATGTTGGATATGACCACCAGACATCCGCGCGCCAAATGTAGCGGTAATTTCTTGGTTTTCAGATTATGGAAACCGCCTTCCAGAGGCACAAAGAAGAAGATCGTAAAGGTTATTCCTATCAGGGCGCGGATCAGAATGATTTCATGCAGGGGATAGTCGCCGGACAGAAACTTGATGCCCATATCGTTGACAGAGAAAAAAAGTCCTGCTGTGAACGCGCAGGCTATTCCAAACGTGACATTAATAGATGGTGCACTCGCCTGCATGACTACAGCAACCTCCCTGGATAAAACTATCAAGTGCTGACTTGATCAAAACATCTCAGTCAATGCTATAGTGATCGCGACAATTGCAGAAACAAAAAAGCCCCCGGAAAAACCGGAGGCTCTTTTGATATTTCTGGTGCGGTCGAGAAGACTCGAACTTCCACCCCGGTTAAAGGACAGCGACCTCAACGCTGCGCGTCTACCAATTCCGCCACGACCGCATGAGAAATACGAACACAAAACCATCGTGTTCGACAGGCGATGTAGCAAATGCCAGATAGGTAAACAAGGGCAAGATTGGCAAAGCCAGATATTTTTTGTATGTCTTGCTGAATGGCGCTTTACCGAAGTAGTTTTGCTATTGCATGACTACCCTGAACCAAACCCAAAGTATCATTATCGCAAAGGCATTCCGACTTGGATCTGACCGCTTTATCCGCTGCAACACATGCCAACCAACCAGAGCGTGGTGCCATCAGTGGTATCATGTTACCTCTTGGTGACGCTGCACCTGTGCGCTGGATAGTTGGCGAAGGTTTGACGGATTATGCAGATGCCGTCTCAACAATGGAGCGCCTGGCGCAGGAAATTCGTGTTGGCAATTCACCTGAAACCGTTTGGCTTGTCGAGCATCCTTCCCTTTACACGGCAGGTACCAGTGCAAAAGAGACAGACCTTCTGACAAGGGGCCGTTTTCCAGTGCACCAGACAGGTCGTGGCGGCGAATATACCTATCACGGCCCGGGTCAGCGGGTTGCTTATGTAATGCTGGACCTGTCGCGCCGCAGACAGGATGTGCGCGCCTATGTTGCGGCGCTGGAAAACTGGATAATTTCAACCCTTGGTGACTTCAATATCACCGGCGAGCGGCGTGAAGATCGCGTTGGCGTGTGGACAAGGCGACCGGAAAAAACACCCCTGCCCGACGGAACACAACGCGAAGACAAGATCGCTGCAATTGGCATCAGGCTGCGCAAATGGGTCAGCTTTCACGGAATTTCAATCAACGTTGATCCGGATCTGGAACACTTTTCCGGTATTGTACCATGCGGGGTTAAAGGGCACGGCGTCACCAGCCTTGTTGACCTCGGACTGCCTGTCACCATGGCTGACCTTGATCTCGCGCTCAAACGCAATTTTGCGCCGATTTTCGGATCGCTGGGATAGGCGCGGATCAATGTGCCTATCCAAGTCGTTCAATTTCCTGCTTGTTCCTATAGTCAGGCGACCTGTTCCATCAATTGGAGCACCTTGGGATCAACCTGGCTGCTTTCCTTGCGGATGAACGCGAGCAGCGCTTTTTCATTATCATTGACCCTGCCATCGCGTTTGATCCGTTCAACAAGCCAGCTTGCCTCGCTGGCGTCTACTGCAACCGCATGACTGGAGGCCTTTGCATGTGCGTCGTTCTTGGCGCGCCAGGCGCGTTCCATTTGGACATGCGATGAAGTGAAGACATCATCGAAGAAACCCTCGGTGAAAAAACTGCCTAGTCCGCCAACCATGTTGCCGAAAAAGCCGGAGACATCTTCTTCTGTGTCTTCTAGCCATTCCTGGCGCGCGAGAGCTTCAGACCGCGACGGAATGTTTACCGATGAAACCGACATCAGATAATTTGCAACTGCGCGAACAAAAAGATCGCGCCATGCAGGATGATTTCTGGCTGCGTTGGTACGTTCATTGAGATCGAAAAGTATCTCAGCCTCCTGTTTGCTTATCGAGAGGCCATTTGCTCCGCCGGCCGCATACATGATCGTGCGCAGCAATTCAACTTCCGCTTCGCCAATCACGCCTTTGGTCAGGTTCATGCCTCTTGCGAGTGGCCCTTCTCCCTCGATCACCGCAAAAGCTACCTGCGCCAAAGCAAAGCTTGCCAAAGCTGGCGGGCAATCATTGGCTTTGGCTAAAACACGGACCAGCAATTCGAGCTCTGTTGCGCTATCCACAACACCATCATGAGAAATCCTGCCGACCAGCCACTGGGCGTTCGCATTGCTGACATAACCCCTCGGTTCAGCCTGATCGACCACATAGTCGGTCATAACCTCGGTGAAAAACTCGTTCCACTGTGCGCACTTGATTTGCACTGCATCATTCATTGCAAAGACAGCATCGGCCTCAATCTGGCTGACAAAGCCATCCTGAAACACTTCACGACGAAAATGCAGAACATCGCTTTCCGCAATGACGCCTGGCTTTTGTAGCAAAGCGGCATATGATTCGAATTTCTGGTCAGTCATGGGCTCAGTCCCTCTACCCCTGTGACACGCCGGCGCGTGTCAGATTTATCCAACTTGCAAAAACGATATCAGATCATGCTTTCCGGTTTGCGAATAAACATGGTTAGCGGAGGGTTAACGTGGAGGCGCTTCAAACGGTCGTGCGCGGACGACGTTCACGCATGAAAATATACAGTCCCGATGAGACAATTATTGCGATGCCAAGCCATTTGATTGGAGAAGGAAAATCGCCAAACACAAAATAGCCTGCTGCTGTCATCGTCACAATTTCCAGATACTGAAACGGTGCTAGAATGGAGGCTTCCGCCCTCGAGAAAGCAACCAGGATCATCATATGGCAAACAGTGGCGACAATAACCACCAGCGCAAGATAAAGAACTGCCTCGCCACTGTCGGGAATAGTGATCGCCAAATCTTCAAGTCCGCTTAAACTCCCCAACAGAAAAATCAGGCCGCAAACCAGCGAACCACCGATTCCCGCCCAGAATTGCATGGTGTAGGGATGTTCGCTCTGGCCAATTTTTCTCGACAGGACAAGATAAAATGCAAAAAGCGTAGCTGTCACGAGAGGCAAAAAAGCTTTTGCGCCAAAGATCGAATAGGTTGGCTGGATGATCAAAAGAGCCCCGCCAAAGCCAACAAGCGCTGCCAGATTTCGCCTCCACCCGACCTTTTCCTTCAAAACCACGGAGGACAGGAATATCACAATCAGCGGTTCCACAAAAAATATGGCAATGGCATCAGCCAGGGGCAGATACTTTATTGCGATGAAAAAATTGCATACCGCAACGCCCATCAGCATACCGCGCAACAAGTTTTTTCCAAGGTTCTTGCTCTTGAAGGCATCAAAACTGCCGGAAAACAAAATTAGCACTGCAAGCAAGACAGCCTGACCGGCGAAACGAATAAAGGTAATTGTGACAGGACTGACGCCAAGCCGGGTGGACAGTATCTTGGAGAATACATCCATCAGCGGGATGAATATCATCGCAACGATCATCAAGGCCATCGCGCCAGTCACACCTGCCGTGCTGAACGATTTGTTGTGCTCGCTTTGCTGAATTGCCGGATCCATTTCAGGAACGGCAATGATGGCCTCTGCCTGTTTATCGTCTGACATCAAATTTACAGGGACTTGAACAGAGTGTGGGCAGCATTCATTTCGCTATGGCGCGATTTGAATCGCTTCTGCGCTTCATAATCCTCACCCCAAAGGGAAATGTTGAAATTTTCATCCACATGCGCTGCCTGCCAGGCATCATCAAACCCGATCAGGTTTTCTGCAAGGCACCAGGCAATCAAACCCGAACCGCACAAGCTGGTCATCGTGTGCAGGCACGCCAGCTTCAAAGGGCTCATGTGAGCGGCCAATCGGACTGAAAAAAGCTGAACCGCCTCTTTGGGCTGGGTATGATGCATGATGCCAACGGTTGTTTCAAAGCGTGCACCTGTGTTTTCCATAACCAGATCGAGAACATGGTCCCAATGTTTCTGTTGAAGCTCCACCAGTTCAACAGGATGAGCAGAGCGGTAAAACACCAGGTCATTGGAAGCAAAGCGGATGATGTCTTCTGCCACAGCCTGCGGATCGGTGGCTATACCGTCAATCGCCGTATTTGCAAGTCGGGTCATTGGCATTGTGGCGGGATCAATCTTTTCCTTCTGATTGTCCCATTCACTGGCGACAAGTTCAGCAGCCTTTTGCGTAGGAAGGACAAGTTCCGCTTTTGCCGGCGTTTTGACCTTGCGCCCGTCAAGAAGAATCAACCAACCGCGTTCGGTTTCAAGCGTACTTACCTGCTTGTAGAAACGTTTGGGCAGAACGGGGCGCATATGCTCCTGTGCTGCAGCCTCAGGGCTTTTTGAGGCAGCAGCTTCGGCATCAAACAACAAGTCACGCATGGAGAAAGTTCCAGCTACCATAATTGCCTACTGAGGATACTTCAGCTTGCTCGACCGGTGCGCCGATCAGATTGTAAAGGGATTGTTCGAGCATGTTTACTGAATGTACCACGTGGTGCGCGCCATCGGAGATGATCCGCTCCAAGGGATGGTAACCCCAACCGACGCCGATCGCTGTTGCTCCGGCGGAAACTGCCATGGCCATATCAAATCCGGTGTCGCCGATCACGATGGTGTTAAAGCAGCTTATTCCAACCTCATCACAGCATTCACTGACCATTGCCGGATTTGGTTTTGAAGGGCAATCATCAGCGCATCGGCTGACAACAAACCTGTTTTCGAAATTGGGGCTTGCCAATAATTTTTCAACACCGCGCCGGGATTTGCCGGTCACAATTCCAAGAAGAATGTCGCTGCGTGTTGCAAGCCTGTTGATCAATCCGGGAATACCGTTGAACGGCAAACTCTGCATTTCCTCACGCTTGGCAAGCTCGAGATAAGTCGACTTGTATTCATTGGTCATCGCGAGGATTTCATCATCAATTTCACGACCGCAAATCGAAGCGATGGCGCTGTCGAGTGAAAGTCCTATTATCGAGCGGGTTGCCTGAATCACAGGCTCCTCATAGCCGAAGCGAAGAAATGTCAGGCGCATCGACTCGTGGATGATGGCCTGACTGTCTATTAAAGTTCCGTCTACGTCGAATAATACAAGCTTCATGATTCGTTTTTTATAACTGCTTCGCGAATCAGCGGCAATGGCAAGCGAATCACTTTTTGAAAAAAACCTGCTCTTCGTCGTCATCCACGTAATCAGCATCAAATCCGAGAAGATTCCAAGTCTGGATCATATGCGGCGGCAAGGGTGCCGTCACATCAATAATGCCACCATCGGGATGAGGAATGCGGATACGCCGGGCATGCAGGTGCAACTTATTCTGGATGCCGCCAGGCAGATTCCAGTTCTCGATGTTGAAATACTTACTGTCACCGATGATTGGATGACCAATATTCTGCATATGTACCCTCAATTGGTGCGTTCTTCCTGTTACCGGCTGCAACTGCACCCAGGAAAGATTTGGCCCGGACATTTCGATTACCTTGTACTCGGACACCGCATGGTCTGCATCAGGCGTGCCGTGTTTCACGACAGCCATGTAATCGTCGCCCTCTTCGTCACGCATCTTTGCGAGCCAATTCGAGATTTTGCCTTGGCGTGGCTTGGGCACACCTTTTACAATTGCCCAATAGGTCTTTTCGGTCTTGCGTCCGCGAAACTCCTTGGCAAGAGCTGATGCGGCACCGCGAGTGCGGGCTACCACCAGAACGCCGGATGTCTCGCGATCAAGGCGGTGCACCAAGCGGGGCTTTTCGCCTTTCTGATTGCGATAGGAGTCGAGCATCTTGTCCACATGGCGGGTAAGACCGGATCCGCCCTGCACTGCAAGGCCGGCTGGCTTGTTGAAAACAAATACCTTGCTGTCCTCATAAAGGGTCATCGCCTTAAGTACATCTGCATCCTCACGGTCACGAATGGTATTGGCCGTGAGCGGATCATGGCCGCCTGCTTCCTTGACCATTGCGAGGCTAGGCGGAATACGGACCGTTTGCCCCTCGATCATACGGCTATCGGACTTTACCCGCCCGCCATCGACGCGGATCTGGCCGGATCGCAGCAATTTCTGCAATGGTCCAAAGCCAAGCCCCGGATAACGTGACTTGAACCAGCGATCAAGGCGCATTCCGTTCTCGTCTTTTTCAACGATGATCTGATCTACACCAGCCATGATATATATGTTCTCCGTGCGCCAATGAGCGCGTTTTGGTTGGTGATAAATCGATTCAGCAAAATTAGCCAGCCCGTTGAAAATACAGGGTGGTACGACGTTTCATCAACCAAGGGATCGGACAATCCAAAGTCCGGTAAAAACTGCCAATATCGAAAAAACCACGCTGGCAAACACATAGCCGAATACCGCAGCTATTGCTCCTTTTTCCCACAAATTCACAACATCAAGCGAGAATGCGGAAAAGGTGGTAAAACCGCCCAACAGACCGGTTGCCAGAAACAGCCGGATTTCCTGTGAGCTGCCACCTGCCCTTTTGACAAGCCAGCCGATCAACAGGCCCATGGCGAGCGATCCAAAGATGTTGACGAACAAGGTTCCATAGGGAAATGCCGGTCCGAGAACACGCAACCAGAAGAACCCTGATAAATGGCGAAGAGATGCTCCAAGAGCCCCGCCTATTGCGACAAGTAGTAAATGTGTCATGGGCAGGTTGTTAGCCGAGAATCATACTCCAGACAAATGAAGTTTGCATTCTGCCAACAACCGGCATGATCCTAGCAGGTCTCCACCTCGCAGCGTTTGATTGTGAAATCGGCATCTTCTCCAATGCGCGAGGCATCAAACTGGCGGCCATCAATACACTGAAGCCGTGCTTCATAGGTTTTCTGCGCTCCCAATGTGAATTCCTTTGTCTTGATATAATAAGCGACTTCACATTCCTGATCGCGCTCCATCTGAAAATTGAGGGCATCAAGCCAGGCCGGGTCTGAGGATTGGGCGAAAGCTGTTGGTGCCACAAGGCTTAACAGGCTCAGGGCAATGAGTAGATGTTTCATCGGCTCGGTTCTCCTTTGTTGGGATTCAGCCTTGCATCCAAAACGGTGATCGTCGTTGACCATGATCAATAGGCCAAACTATTTGCCGGAGCGCTCAAGTCTCAGTTTTCGCCAATAATCGAGCCGCTTTTTGATTTCCCGTTCAAATCCGCGTTCGGGCGGCGAGTAGTAATTTTTCCTGCCCATTTGCGTTGGGAAATAATCCTGCCCTGAAAAGGCATCGGGCTCATCATGATCGTAACGATACCCCTCCCCGTAACCTTCACTTTTCATCAGCTTGGTGGGTGCATTGAGAATATGCCTTGGTGGCAACAAGGATCCATTGGCCTTGGCATCTGCCATCGAGGCCTTGAACGCGGTGTAAACCGCATTCGACTTGGGCGCGGTTGCCAGATAGACGCAGGCTTGCGCCAATGCAAGTTCGCCCTCCGGCGACCCCAAAAAATCATAGGTGTCCTTTGCCGCGTTACAGACAACAAGTGCCATAGGGTCAGCATTGCCGATATCCTCAGACGCCATCCGAACAAGGCGCCGCCCAACAAAACGCGGATCTTCGCCGCCATCGAACATTCGGCTCAAATAATACAGTGCCGCATCAGGGTCGGACCCGCGCACTGATTTGTGTAGAGCAGAAATCAGATTGTAGTGGCCGTCGGCGCCCTTGTCGTAAATTGGAGCCCGGCGCTGGAGAATTTTCTGCAACTGCTCTGCGTCAAAAATTTCGTTCTCAGCTGCGGTACGCCACACTTCCTCTGCAAGCGACAAAACTGCGCGGCCATCGCCATCGCCCATCCTTATCAACGAGGCACGTGCGCCCTCATCGAGCGGCAGCCTCTTCTCCAACAAGGCCTCAGCCCTCGTCAATAGCAATTGGAGACTGGTTTCATCATGCGACTTGAACGTCAGGACGCTGGCACGCGACAGCAAAGCCGCATTGAGTTCGAAACTCGGGTTCTCGGTTGTTGCCCCAATCAATATGATTGTACCGTCTTCCATGACAGGCAGAAAGCTGTCTTGCTGGGCTTTGTTGAAACGGTGAATTTCGTCGACAAAGAGCAGCGTGGATTTGCCGTTGGTTCGCCGCATCCTTGCTGTTTCAAATACTTTCTTGAGATCAGCCACGCCTGAGAAAATTGCGGATATTTGCTCAAATGCCAGATCGGTTTCGCCTGCCAAAAGGCGGGCAACAGTGGTTTTTCCAGTGCCGGGCGGTCCCCAGAATATCAAGCTGCCTAAAGTGCCCGAGCGGATCATGCGGGTTAACGCACCACCCTCGCCGGTCAAATGATCTTGACCTGTAACTTCGCCAAGCGTTGCCGGCCGCAAGCGATCTGCAAGCGGACGGTGACGGCTTGCACCCGCAGGGGCAGCCGGACCCGAATTGAATAGATCAGACATTGATGAGCCTGCTACTGCTGCAAATACTGCCGGAAGAAAGAGCCATTGCGTTCAAAGACAAGCTGCCGACCTCCGCGCTCCAGGGTGACCTGCCATCCGCGACGTGATTCGCGCGCGGTGATCGACACGACATCCTTCACAGTCTTCATTTCAATGCCATTGATGGCGAGAACCATGTCTCCCTTTCGAACTCCGTTGGCCTCGGCCCGGGTTCGGCGAGGCACATCAAGAACAATAACACCCGCCCGGCTCGCTGATGCGCCAACCTGCTGGGCCACAGCAGGGGAAAGATTGGCAATCAGCGCGCCTCCAAGAACTGCTTCTGGATCAATACGGGTATCGTTTCTAGGCGTAGTCTCAGGAGCTTCGACAAGCCGCACATTGACGACTTTCTTTTCCTTGCCGGATATCACGATCAGTTCCGCATTCCCGCCAACGCCGATCGTATCAAGACGGTAGGAAAGCGCATCATTGTTCTGCAGGATTTTCTCATTGATGCCGATGACGACATCACCAGGCACCAGACCTGCCTTCTCTGCAGGGCCACCAGGAAAAACTGAAGCAACAAGCACTCCACCCGGGCGGCGCATGCCGAGCGCAGCGGCTATATCAGCGGTTACTTCCTGAAAGTCGGCACCAAGCCAGGGCCGGGTGACCATCGCCTCGCCTGATATGGCAGAACGAATGACAACCTGCGCCATGTTGGAAGGAATGGCAAAACCAATCCCGATAGAGCCGCCTGAGCGCGAATAGATCGCGGTATTGATACCAATCAGACGCCCTCTCATATCGACAAGAGCGCCGCCGGAATTGCCCGGATTGATTGCAGCATCGGTCTGAATGAAAAAATCGAAATCATTGATCCCAACCCGTGAACGAGCGACAGCAGATACAATGCCGCTAGTTACCGTCTGGCCAACACCGAAAGGATTACCGATTGCCAGAACAAGATCACCAACCTCGACAGCCTCGGAGTCAGCAATCTCAATGGGTTCAAAATCCTGCGGATCGTTTACTTTCAAGACGGCAAGATCTGACTTCTCATCCTTGAGAATTATTTCCGCCTCATATTCAGTGCCATCAAAAAGCACAACCTTCACCTCGTCAGCATCGGCGATAACGTGATTGTTGGTGAGAATAACGCCATTTTTGGAAACGATCACACCAGAGCCAAGTGAAGACTGCATTTTCTCCCGAGGCCGCGAAGGTGTTGTCAACGGGTTACCCCGCCCAAAAAAACGCTCGAAAAACGGATCTCCCTCGAAAGGTGAGCGACGGGTCTGAACCATCTTGGACGTAAACACATTGACGACCGAAGGTGTTGCCTTTTTCACAACAGGCGCAAAGCTCATGGTTATTTCCGACTGCGACTCAGGAGCACGTCTGTTTTTGTCCAGGGGTGCTTGTGGGTTGCCCTGATTTTTGTTTCCGGAATTCTTTTTTAGCAGGTCATCAATAGTTTTCTTGAACACATCTTCGAGTGACGTTTGCGCCTGCGCGGGCGCATTTGCCGCCATGGCCAAAATCAAGCATGTAACGAAAACAGCAATCATTTTCAGCAAGGTTGAGTTGGTTTTCGTAGTCATGAATTACCTCTTTCAGGCTTGGGAACTCGGCTTCAGGTGCACTTCTTTGCAGCCGAGTGTAGGATGAAAAGTCACCAAAGGGAAATAATTCCATTATAGGTTACCTACATTTTATCAGCATAAAACAATCAAAACTCCAACTTGTTCGACAAGATTAGATGATCTTCAGAGAAGCATCTGCAGGAATGCTTGATTTGCGGCGGTTGCGCGCCCAAAATGCATCGAATAGTACTTTGGAAATCTGAGCGAAGGGATTTTGCGATGAGAACCATTCAAGCCGACTGCTGTGTGGTTGGAGGCGGGCCTGCCGGAATTATGGCTGGTTTGCTGTTTGCCCGGGCTGGATGCAAGACCATCGTACTTGAAAAGCATTCCGATTTTCTGCGTGATTTTCGTGGAGATACGGTTCATCCATCGACACTTGATAACCTCGATGAACTGGGCCTTCTTGAAACATTTTTTCAACGGCCGCACCAAAAATTGAAGAAACTCTCAGGGTATTTTGGTGGGAACCGCCTTGATGTCACAGATTTTTCATCACTGAAAACGCCAAACAAGTTTATTGTGTTCATGCCGCAATGGCACTTTCTTGATTTTCTCTGCGATGCTGCAAGGGAATTGCCGACATTCTCAATCGAGATGAACGCCAAAGCCGAAGAACTCGTTTTTGCCAATGGCAGGGTAACGGGCGTCAAAGTCTCTTCTTCCGAAGGCCCCCTTGAAGTTTCTGCAAAGCTGACCATTGGTGCTGATGGCCGCAACTCGTTCATCCGTAAAAGTGCGGGTCTGCAAGTTGAAGAAATGGGTGCCCCGATTGACGTTTTGTGGTTCCAGGTTCCAAGGAAAGTCAATGAGCCAGACGAATCTCTGCTCAATACCGGCCCTGGGCAAATCGTCATCACCATTGATCGCGGCGATTATTACCAATGCGCTTTGGTAATCCCAAAGGATGCCGCGCAGAAGGTTTTTGAAGCAGGGCTTGATCAATTCAGAAGATCCGTTGCTTCTGCAGTGCCGAAGCTGGCTGACCAAATTGACAGCATCACATCATTTGACGAGGTGAAACTTCTTACCGTCAAGGTGGACAGGTTGAAATCATGGTCACGCGCCGGCTTGCTGATGATTGGAGACAGCGCCCATGCAATGTCACCTGTCGGTGGAGTCGGTATCAATCTGGCGATACAGGATGCAATTGCCGCGGCTAACCTTCTGGCAGGCGATTTAGCAGAAAACAGGCTGCAGGACGGTCATTTGCAAAAAGTTCAAAAGCGCCGGATGTGGCCGGTTCGCGCAACCCAGTTTGCCCAGATCCAGGCCCAAAACAATATCATCAAGCCGCTACTTGCGAATACGGGATCGCAGCCAAAGCCTCCCCTTCCCCTGCGGATCGTCGCAGCCATTCCATGGTTGCAACGCAAATTGGCCTATTGGGTCGGAATTGGCGTAAGGGCTGAACATATCCGGTCACCAGAGAGATTCCCTCTCAAGACTTAGTCAGCCAAGCACAAAAGAAAAAAAAGCCGGAACCCCATTAACCGAGGCCCGGCTTTTTCAAATTCTTTTTTGAAACGCTTAGCTTTCAGAAGATTCTGAAGGATTGGCCGCTTCCATTGCTTCAAGGCGGGCACGATCGCCTGCGCCTTTTGCTTCAGGATTGCGATCCACCAGTTCAACAACAGCCATTGGCGCATTGTCACCACGGCGGAAACCGGCTTTCAAAACACGGGTATAACCGCCATGACGTTCGGCATAACGTGGTGCCAGTTCGTCGAACAGTTTTTTCGCCTGTGTTTCGTCCTGGATCTGCGAGATGACCTGTCTGCGTGCATGAAGCCCGCCGCGTTTGCCCAGGGTGATCAACTTGTCAACGATAGAACGGATTTCCTTTGCTTTAGGCAAGGTTGTGATGATCTGTTCATGTTCGATGATGGATGCAGCCATATTTGCAAACATTGCCTTGCGGTGGCTGGCTGTGCGGTTGAGCTTGCGCCCTTTCATTCCGTGTCTCATTTGCCTTCTCCTTTTGGATTTTCCCGGCCTAGGCCTTAAGCCCGGGAGGTTTTAAAAATTCAATATGGTATGCGGTCCGGAAAGCAGCCTCTCCAAACCGCTAATCCGGTTAATAGGCGTCTTCGTAGCGCTTGGCCAGATCTTCGATATTTTCAGGCGGCCATGCCGGCACTTCCATACCAAGATGCAGACCCATGCCAGCCAACACTTCCTTGATCTCGTTCAGGGACTTGCGGCCGAAGTTTGGTGTGCGAAGCATTTCGCTTTCTGTTTTCTGGATCAAATCGCCGATGTAAACGATGTTATCGTTTTTCAGGCAGTTCGCAGAACGGACAGACAGCTCGAGTTCGTCGACCTTCTTGAGAAGCGCAGGGTTGAAAGCAAGTTCCTGGACTTCTTCCTCGACAACTTCCTTCACAGGCTCGTCGAAATTCACGAAGATGGACAGTTGGTCCTGAACGATGCGTGCTGCATAGGCCACAGCGTCTTCAGGTGTGACTGCGCCGTTGGTTTCAACCGTCAGCGTCAGCTTGTCATAGTCGAGAACCTGGCCCTCGCGGGTTGCGTCGATCTTGTAGGATACCTTGCGAACCGGCGAATAGAGGCTGTCGATCGGAATAAGGCCGATAGGAGCGTCTTCAGCGCGGTTGCGGTCTGCTGGCACATAGCCCTTACCCGTGTTGACGGTGAGTTCCATGCGGATCTCTGCGCCATCATCGAGCGTGCAGATAACGTGTTCCGGGTTGAGGATTTCAACATCACCAACGGTTTGGATATCGCCAGCCTTGACAACGCCCGGACCTTCCTTGCGGACAACCATGCGTTTTGGACCATCGCCTTCCATACGGACAGCGATCTCCTTGATGTTGAGCACCATGTCGGTAACGTCTTCGCGTACACCGGCAATTGATGAGAATTCGTGCAAAACGCCATCAATCTGCACAGCGGTGACAGAGGCACCCTGCAGAGAGGAAAGCAATACGCGGCGAAGCGCATTGCCGAGCGTCAGGCCGTAGCCGCGCTCAAGGGGTTCAGCAACAATGACAGCCTTTGTAGGGCTGGAAGAAACTATTTCGAGCTTGTTCGGCTTGATCAGTTCGGACCAGTTTTTCTGAATCATGTGTCATGTTTCCTATGGTTTGGTCTGCCACCATCCACTCGTGGCATAGTCCCAAGGCAAGCCTGCAATGCGGATTTTTGCAGGCGCTATTTCCAAAACGATTATACGCGACGCTTTTTGCGAGGACGCACACCATTGTGAGGGATCGACGTCACGTCACGGATTGAAGTGATGTAGAAACCAGCTGCCTGAAGTGCACGAAGGGCAGATTCACGACCAGAACCCGGGCCGCGAACTTCAACTTCGAGAGTTTTCATACCGTGATCCATCGCTTTTTTAGCGGCATCTTCTGCAGCAACCTGCGCGGCGTAAGGCGTTGCTTTACGCGAACCCTTGAAGCCATGCATACCAGCTGATGACCAGGAAATCGTATTTCCCTGCGCGTCAGTGATGGTAACCATGGTATTGTTGAAAGTGGAGTTTACATGGGCGACGCCCGATGAAATATTCTTGCGTTCACGCTTTTTAATGCGCGCTGCTTCTTTAGCCATTTTATTTCCTTCTTTTGATCTCTACGCTGCCGTAGTTCCAGCAGCTCCACCAGGTTGAAGCCTATTCATCCGGCCCCAACCCAATCACACAATTGAGCTGGCGCAATACGCCAGCTATTCAAATTACTTCTTCTTGCCAGCGATCGCTTTTGCAGGGCCCTTGCGGGTACGTGCGTTGGTATGTGTACGCTGACCGCGAACAGGCAAACCACGACGATGACGCAGGCCACGATAGCAGCCGAGATCCATCAGGCGCTTGATGTTCATTGATGTTTCACGGCGAAGGTCGCCCTCAACTGTGAAGTCGGCATCAATGATTTCGCGAATTTTGAGAACGTCCGCATCACTCAGTTGATTGACACGCTGTGTCAGATCAAGACCGGCTTTTGCCATGATATCCGCAGCGCCTTTGGGGCCGATACCGTGAATATACTGAAGAGCGATGATTACGCGTTTTCCCGTAGGAATGTTAACGCCTGCTATACGTGCCATTTTCAACTCCATGTCTGCCGCTCGATACCCATTGGCTCAAACGATCTGTTGCATTTACCTGCGTCCGGTGGAGGCCGGCCCCTGCAGGGTCTCATTTGTATTGAAGAACAATTCCCCAAAACAAAAGACCGGCGCCGCGATTCAATACGAATCCGGAACCGATCTGTTATCAGTCTCGATATAGAGTTGCTTTAGCCGTGAACTGCACCGAGAGTCAAGCATATAGGCAAATAAAAACCCTTATAAAATCATTTATCCAGAACGGTTCGGATTTGTCTGGTAATATTGGCAATTTCACCCATGCCGTCTATTCTGCTTAGATTGCGATATGCATGATAATAACCAAGCAAAGGCGCAGTATCCTTGTAATAAGCAAACAGGCGCGTTTTCAATGTATCCGCATTGTCATCGGGACGGCGTTTGAATTCTGTCCCTCCGCATTTGTCGCATACACCGGGTTTTCCGGGCTTCTTGAAACTGTCGTGATACCCCTCGCCGCAAGCGGCGCAGGTGTAGCGACCGGATATCCGCTCGACAAGCGCATCATCATCAACCTGAAGCGCGACCACGCGGTCAATCTTCTGGTCACGGTCAGCAAGGATGTGATAAAGCGCATCCGCCTGATCAAGGGTCCTCGGGAAACCGTCAAGGATAAAGCCATCCTTGCAATCGGGTTGCCCTACCCTCTCATTAATGATGGCATTCATGATGTCATCAGATACCAGCTTGCCGGAATCCATGACGGCCTTGGCTTTTTTGCCAACTTCAGTCTGGTTTGCAACGGCTTCACGCAGCATATCGCCCGTTGACAGCTGGGGAATTCCGTAAGCCTCCATAAGTATTTTGGCTTGGGTTCCTTTTCCTGCTCCCGGCGGTCCGAGTAATATCAGTCTCATCTTTTCTTGGTTCTCCCACCCTTTGTACCACCACGGCCGCCGCGCAGCTGTGACTTCTTCACCAGACCTTCGTACTGATGTGCCAGCAAATGTCCCTGTACCTGCTGAATGGTGTCCATCGGCACACTTACCATGATCAACATGGAGGTTCCGCCCAGAAACGCTGAAATACCGATATTGCTCAGAAATACCTCAGGTATCAAACAGACGATTACCAGATACAAGGCACCCACGACGGTGATGCGGGTCAGAACATATTCAATATATTCGGCTGTTCTTTCGCCCGGACGAATACCCGGAACAAAGCCGCCCTGCTTCTTCAAATTGTCGGCAGTATCCTTTGGATTGAAAACGATGGCCGTATAGAAAAACGCGAAGAAAATAATCAGCGCCGCATACAGTATCAGATACACAGGTTGGCCGCGTCCAAGATTCGCAGCAATGGCGCCCATCCAGCCTGGAAGGGTTTCCGAATTTGCAAAACCGGCAACAGTCAGCGGCAAAAGCAACAGCGATGAAGCGAAGATTGGCGGAATGACGCCGGCAGTGTTCATTTTCAATGGCAGGTGCGAGGTATCGCCCTGGAACATTTTCATGCCTATTTGACGCTTGGGATACTGAATAAGCAGTCTTCTTTGAGCGCGCTCAACAAACACAATCGCTGCAATCAGGGCAACCATTGCAAAGAGTATTATCAGAATGATCGGAGTTGCTATAACTCCCTGGCGACCTTGTTCGAGCAACTGGGCAACCGAGCCTGGCATGGCGGCAACAATTCCTGCAAAGATGATCAGTGAAATACCGTTCCCGACTCCGCGTGCAGTCATCTGCTCTCCTAGCCACATCAAGAACATGGTGCCGCCTACGAGAGAAAGAACGGCAGTGATGCGGAAGAACCAACCTGGATCGGTTACAATGCCCGAGCCGCCCTCAAGACCGACAGCTATACCATAAGCCTGCAGGGTAGCCAGAATAACTGTTCCATAACGTGTATACTGGTTGATCACCTTGCGGCCCTGTTCACCTTCCTTTTTCAACGCTTCAAGCGAGGGAACGATGGATGTCATCAACTGCATGATAATCGAAGCAGAAATGTATGGCATGATGCCAAGAGCAAGGATCGCCAGACGCTCAACTGCGCCACCTGCAAACATGTTGAAAAGTCCCAACACGCCCTGGCTCTGGGTATCAAATGCCTGGGCATAGGCGACCGGGTTGATGCCTGGCAGCGGAATATAGGTACCCAGCCGGTAAACAATCAGCGCTCCAAGGGTGAACCATAGGCGCTGCTTCAATTCAGTAGCCTTGGAAAAATTCGAGAAGCTCAGATTAGCAGCGAGTTGTTCGGCAGCAGATGCCATGGAATTCTCCGGATTTCCGGCCGCGCGATTTCGAAAAGGCAGCCATACTTGAACGATTACTCTATATGGACCCTAGTAGGGGTAAAATTCAACTGGTGATTGGCAGACTTTGGTTCAACGAGTTGATGTTTTTACCAACTTTATTGTCAACGCCAGCAGTAAAAATGAAAAAGCCCGGGATTACCCGGGCCGTTTCGAAATCTTTCGGCCTTATTTGCCGGATTCGGCGGCCAGTTTATGTGCCAGTTCAATGTCGACTTGCGCTCTTGGCGGCTTGCCGTCGATCATTTCCTGCGCCTGGACTTTCCATTCCTGTGATTTCCAGGAACTTCCAAGACCTGTATCCTTGCAGATTTTTGCCAGGGCTGCGTCATCCATCTTGACCAGAGCGGTCAAGGAAGGAACACCGGCAGCGCGCAATGCTTTTGCAGTTTTCGTACCGATACCGTCGATCAGGACGATATTGTCAACGAAAGGAACAGCGCCTTCCCTTGCACCGGCGATTGAAAATTTGCATCCGGCCTTTTCAAGCTTTTCCAAGGCAACCTTGGAAGCACCAGCGACAGACAAGGTGATCTTTGCCTTGATGTCGCCGTCTGAAAGAATGCGGACGCCGTCCTTGGCGCGGCGAATAACACCGGCAGCGATAAGAGCAGCAGCATCAACAGTCGCATTTGGATCCAGCCTGCCTGCATCAATGGCTGTCTGAATACGGCCAAGTGAAACAGCGTTGTATTCGCTGGCAAACATTGCATTCGAGAAACCGCGCTTTGGCAAGCGACGGTAAATCGGCATCTGGCCGCCCTCAAAACCATTCAAGGCAACGCCTGAGCGGGATTTCTGACCTTTAACGCCACGTCCGGCTGTTTTGCCTTTGGACGAACCGATACCGCGACCTACGCGGCGGCCTGAAGGATTAGCGCCTTCATTGTCTCTGATATCATTCAGTTTCATAATATCTCTCCGTCTCAGGCTTCATCAACGATACGCACGAGATGCGATATCTTGTTGATCATGCCGCGAACTGCTGGAGTATCTTCCAAAGTGCGACGGCGGTTCATTTTGTTGAGACCCAGACCGATCAGCGTGCGACGCTGGATGTCCGGACGGCGCAACGGGCTACCGATCTGCTCAACTGTGATAGTTTTCTTTTTGTCAGCCATTTTATGGCTCCTATCTTCCGGCAGGAAGTCCCTGCCCCCAATCAATCGGGCAGTTATTCTTCAGTTCCAATAAGATCGCGGCGGCGAGCCTGAAGTGTCGAATACTTCAAACCACGCTGGGCGGCGATATCTTTGGGGTGCATCTGACGCTTCAAGGCATCGAATGTTGCGCGAACCATGTTGTACGGGTTTGAAGAACCGATCGACTTGGCCACAACGTCCTGCACGCCGAGCGTTTCAAAAACTGCGCGCATTGGGCCGCCGGCGATGATACCGGTACCTGGCTCAGCTGCACGCATGTGCACTTTACCTGCGCCGTGACGACCATCACCATCGTGGTGCAGTGTGCGGCCAGAGCGCAATGGAACGAAAATGAGATTTCTTTTGGCTTCTTCTGTTGCCTTGCGAATTGCCTCGGGCACTTCGCGGGCCTTACCGTGACCAAAGCCGACGCGGCCTTTCTGGTCGCCAACGACTACAAGTGCGGCAAAACCAAAACGACGACCGCCTTTTACAACTTTTGCAACGCGGTTAATACCGACGAGCTTGTCAACGAATTCGCTGTCACGCTCCTCGCGGTCATTGCGATTATCGCGACCTTTTCTTTCCTGTGCCATGTTCCTATCCTTGTTCTTTTCCGGAAGCACTATGTAAACGCCGGAAGGTATCCTTACCGAAATGAGGACCTGGCCAGCGCAGTTTGTAAGCCTGTTAGAAGCTAAGGCCCGCTTCGCGAGCTGCTTCGGCAAGAGCCTTTACACGACCGTGGTACAAAAATGAACCCCTGTCGAATACGACTTCTTTAACGCCGGCTTTTGTTGCGCGTTCTGCAACCAGTTTGCCAATTGCTGCAGCAGCAGCAGAATCAGCACCAGTTTTCAGAGAACCGCGAACATCTTTTTCAAGCGTAGATGCCGCAGCAACTGTTACGCCTTTAGCGTCGTCAATAATTTGGGCATAAATGTTCTTGGAAGAACGGTGAATGCTCAAACGAGGACGATCGCCAGCCACTTTTTTGAGCTGACGGCGAACACGCATTGCGCGACGCTGGGTACCTGAATGTTTGCTTGCCATAATCGTCTCGCCTACTTCTTCTTGCCTTCCTTGCGGAAGATTGTCTCGTCGGAATATTTGACGCCTTTGCCCTTGTAAGGCTCTGGTCCGCGGTAGCTGCGGATTTCCGCTGCGACCTGTCCGACTTTCTGTTTATCAATACCTGAAACCGAAATCTCAGTTGGCTTTGGAGTTGCCACTGTTATGCCCTCGGGCACGATGTAGACAACCTCATGGCTGAAGCCAAGAGAAAGCTGAAGGTCCTTGCCCTGCATCGCAGCACGGTAACCAACGCCGTTGATCTCAAGCGTCTTTGTAAAGCCTGTAGCAACACCATTCATGATGTTCTCGATCGATGTGCGGGACATGCCCCACTTGGAACGAGCGTCTTTGGTCTGATCACGTGGATCAACCTTGACGCCGCCTTCGCCCATCTTCACGATGACTTCTTCATTGACGACAAATTTCAATTCGCCCTTAGGGCCTTTTGCAGTTACAGTCTGGCCATCAACAGAGGCGGTAACGCCCTGGGGAATAGCGACTGGTTTTTTACCTATCCGAGACATATTCTTACCTGTCCGGTTAACATCAATAATTCAGAGAAGACCAAACCAGATCAGAAGATCTGGCAGAGTACTTCGCCACCAACATTCTGTTCACGCGCGTCGTGATCGGCCATTACACCCTTGGGTGTTGAAAGAATGGCGATACCCAAGCCGTTTGCGACACTTGGAATGTTTTTCACAGAAGCGTAAACGCGACGGCCCGGTTTTGAAACACGAGCGATCTCGCGGATAACCGGAGAACCCTCATAATATTTCAATTCGATTTCAAGTTCGGACTTGCCGTTACCAAAATCGACCTGGCTATATCCGCGGATATACCCTTCTGATTGCAGAACGTCCAGTACGCGAGCACGCAATTTGGAGTTCGGCGTCGAGATTTTGCTTTTGCCACGCATCAAACCATTACGGATGCGGGTAAGCATATCACCGAGAGGATCGGTCAAAGACATTGTGCTCTCCTTACCAGCTTGATTTGACGATGCCAGGCACTTTGCCTGTATTACCCAAATCGCGAAGTGCGATACGGGACATTCCCAGCTTCCTGTAGAAGCCACGAGGACGACCGGAAACTTCGCAACGGTTGCGAACCCTGATCTTTGCTCCATCGCGTGGAAGCGCAGCCAATTTCAACTGAGCGCGGAAACGCTCTTCCATTGTGGTGGACTTATCCATGATGATTTTCTTGAGAGCTGCCCGTTTGCCAGCCTGAGCTACCACCAGCTTACGGCGGCGATCATTTTTCTCAACGGCACTTACCTTAGCCATTCTATAATCCTTCTATACGCTTGCCGTTACTTAGGAAAAGGGAAGTTGAAGGCACGCAGCAATGCGCGGGCTTCATCATCCGTTTTCGCCGTCGTACAAACGATGACGTCCATGCCCCAGATCTGATCGACTTTATCGTACTCGATCTCCGGAAACACAATGTGTTCCTTGATACCCATGGCAAAGTTGCCACGACCATCAAAGCTTTTTGGATTAAGGCCCCTGAAATCGCGAACGCGCGGTAGCGCGATGTTGATCAGGCGATCCAAAAATTCATACATCTGCGCACGGCGCAGCGTTACTTTTGCACCAAGAGGCATTTCCTCACGAACCTTGAAACCTGCAATAGACTTCTTGGCACGGGTGACAACTGCCTTCTGACCAGCGATCAGGGACAAATCCTCGGCAGCGCGGCCAGCTTTCTTGGAATCGGCGGTAGATTCGCCAACACCCATGTTCAGTACAACTTTTTCAATGCGCGGAACTTCCATTGGGTTCGAGTAGTTGAACTCGGCCTGGATTTGCTGACGAATTACTTCGTCATAAAGTTTGCGCATACGCGGTGTGTAATTGGTGTCAGCCATCGATCACTTCTCCGGAACGCTTGGCAACGCGGACCTTGCGGCCATCGTCCATTGTTTTAAATCCAACCCGTGTAGCCTTGCCGTCTTTTGGATCAACCAATGCAAGATTAGACACCTGGATTGGTGCTTCTTTGGAAATGATACCGCCTTCAGAAGTCTGGCTCTGGCGTGTGTGACGCTTGACCATGTTAATGCCGCTCACAAGAGCGCGGCCTTCTTTTGGCATCATTTGAATAATATCACCGGTGCGGCCCTTGTCCTTGCCGGTAAGGAAAACCACGCGGTCACCTTTGCGAATTTTTTGCATCTGCTTCGCTCCTTACAAAACTTCAGGTGCCAGTGAAATGATCTTCATGTGCTTCTTTGCGCGAAGCTCACGAGGAACAGGCCCGAAAATACGGGTACCCACTGGCTCTGATTTGTTGTCAACGAGAACAGCTGCATTGCTGTCAAAGCGAATGACGCTGCCGTCGGCGCGGCTGATTGCTTTTGCAGTGCGAACCACAACAGCTTTCATCACATCGCCTTTTTTCACGCGGCCGCGTGGAATGGCTTCCTTGATGGAAACCACAATAATGTCACCAACCGAGGCGTATTTCCGTTTGGAACCGCCCAGGACCTTGATGCACATAACACGGCGAGCACCGGAATTGTCGGCGACGTCGAGGTTTGTTTGCATCTGAATCATGACTGACTACCTTCTTGTCTCTTAAGCGTCCTGAAGAATGATCTCTAACAACGCGGGTTATTCTTGTATTAAATCCGCAACCCAGCCTTACTTGGCCTGGCCTTCGATAACCGTCCAACGCTTATCTTTGGAAATTGGAGCACACTCTTCGATAAAGATGATGTCGCCAACCTTGCATTTGTTCAACTCGTCATGAGCCTTGTAGTTCTTCGAACGACGAACGGTCTTTTTGAACAAAGGGTGTGTAAAGCGACGCTCTACCTTCACCACAACTGTTTTTTCGTTCTTGTCACTGACTACAGTGCCCTGCAATACGCGCTTTGGCATATCCCGGTTCCTTACGCTTTTGCTTCTTCAACCTGCTTTTGGCGGGCTATTGTTTGAATGCGTGCGATATCGCGACGAACTTGTCGCTGGCGCACAGTGTTTTCCAATTGACCGGTAGCTTTTTGAAAGCGCAGATTAAACTGCTCTTTCTTCAGCTTGAGCAACTCATCCTTGAGTTGATCTTCGGTCATTGCTCGAACGTCACTGGCCTTCATGGCTAGACTTCCTTCTTTATCAAGTATTGCTTAGTCAGCAATACGTTGAACAAAACGTGTTTTTACGGACAGCTTCATGGCACCCAGACGGAGCGCTTCACGAGCCAATTCTTCTGATACACCGTCGATCTCGAACATTACGCGGCCTGGTTTTACCCGGGCTGCCCAGTAATCGACCGAACCCTTACCTTTACCCATACGGACTTCAGTAGGTTTTGATGTCACTGGAAGATCTGGGAAGATGCGGATCCATACGCGACCTGCACGTTTCATGCAACGGGTAATCGCACGACGGGCTGCCTCGATTTCACGGGCGTTCACGCGGTTAGGCTCTTGAGCCTTAAGCCCGAAAGCTCCGAAGTTCAAATCTGTACCGCCTTTGGCATTGCCGTGCAGCTTACCCTTGTGCTGCTTGCGATATTTTGTGCGCTTTGGCTGAAGCATTGTTCTTCTTTCCTAAATCTGATCCAGAGTACCGGCCGAACACCCTTAAGCGTTTTGGCGGCGGTTGTTTGAATTACCCTGATCACTACCTTCTGTAGCACGACGTTCTGAAGCCATTGGATCGTGCTCAAGGATTTCGCCTTTGAAGATCCAGACCTTTACACCGCAAATGCCATAGGCAGTTGTGGCGCGTGCTGTTCCATAATCGATGTCTGCGCGAAGAGTGTGCAAAGGAACCCTGCCCTCACGGTACCATTCCATACGGGCAATCTCGGCTCCGCCAAGACGTCCGCCACAGTTGATACGGATGCCCTCTGCACCAAGACGCATTGCTGACTGAACAGCACGTTTCATGGCACGGCGGAAAGCGATGCGGCGTTCCAACTGCTGGGCAATTGATTGGGCAACGATTGTTGCGTCAATTTCCGGTTTGCGTACTTCAACGATATTGATGTGCACTTCAGATGCTGTCATTTCAGCAATCCTGGAGCGTACCTTCTCAATGTCTGCGCCTTTCTTACCAATAATGATGCCTGGACGGGCAGCATGAATGGTAACACGGCATTTCTTGTGCGGACGCTCGATAACCACTTTGGCAATCGATGCTGCTGCAAGTTCTTTTTCCACATAAGCGCGGATTTTCAGGTCTTCGTGCAGCAGACGGCTGTAGTCGCCTGTTTCAGCGAACCAGCGGCTGTCCCATGTCTTGTTGATACCAAGGCGAAAGCCTATTGGATTGATCTTCTGACCCATCAGGCGGCCTCCTCTTCCTGTACTTCACGTACGACGATAGTTAGGTGTGAAAACGGACGCAAAATCCGGCTTGCCTTGCCGCGACCACGAACATGGAAGCGTTTCATGACAATCGACTTGCCCACATATGCCTCAGCGACAATGAGACTGTCGACATCAAGATCGTGGTTGTTTTCAGCATTGGCGATGGCTGACTGAAGGGTCTTCAAGACCGTCTCAGCGATACGTTTGCGAGAAAACTGCAAATCAGCCAATGCTGTCTGCGCCTTCTTGCCACGGATCAAAGCCGCAACCAGATTCAATTTCTGCGGGCTGACGCGGATGGTCCGGGTGATTGCCCGTGCCTCATTGTCCTTCAGCGAGCGTTCGCGCTTTGGCTTGCCCATGGTTACTTACTCTTCGCTTTCTTGTCCGCACCATGACCATAGTAGGTGCGCGAGGGAGAAAACTCACCCAGTTTGTGTCCAACCATGTCCTCGTTCACATTGACGGGGATATGCTTTTGACCATTATAAACACCGAAGGTCAGACCAACGAACTGCGGCAGGATGGTAGAACGCCGGCTCCAGGTCTTGATTACTTCATTGCGGCCGCCTTCACGGACTTTTGCTACTTTCTTGAGTAGATAGCCGTCGATAAACGGGCCTTTCCAGACTGAACGAGTCACTTTGTCGACCTCTTACTTCTTGCGCTGATGACGTGAGCGCATGATGAACTTGTCGGACGTTTTGTTCGTCCGGGTTTTCTTACCTTTGGTTGGTTTGCCCCACGGGGTTACCGGGTGACGACCACCAGAAGTACGGCCTTCACCACCACCATGTGGGTGGTCTACCGGGTTCATTGCAACACCGCGAACATGCGGGCGTTTGCCAAGCCAGCGATTGCGACCTGCCTTACCCTTGTTGGTGTTGGAATTATCAGGGTTTGATACAGCACCTATAGTACCCATGCAATTGCCATGGACCAGACGCTGTTCACCCGAATTGAGACGGATAATCGAATAGGCGCCGTCACGACCAACCAGCTGGGCATATGTGCCAGCTGAACGGGCGATCTGAGCTCCCTTTTCAGGCTTCATCTCAACCGCGTGGATAATCGAACCGACAGGAATGGCGCGCAAAGGCATCGCATTACCAGGTTTGATATCCGCTGTTGCGCCGGCAATGACCTTGTCACCGGCAGCAAGACGCTGAGGAGCCAGTATGTAGGCCAACTCTCCGTCTGCGTATTTGATCAAGGCGATAAAGGCTGTGCGGTTCGGATCGTATTCGATGCGTTCCACTGTACCTTCAACGTCCCATTTACGCCGCTTGAAATCAATCAGGCGATATGAACGCTTGTGACCGCCGCCACGATGATGTGCCGTTACACGTCCGTTGTTGTTACGACCGCCAGTGGAAGATAGCCCTTCGGTCAATGACTTGACCGGCTTGCCCTTCCAGAGCTCCGAACGATCGACAATCACCAGCTGGCGCGTACCAGGCGTGATCGGATTAAACTTTTTGAGTGCCATGGTTCTTAAACCCTTGCCTACAATTCTTACAGGCCCGTTGTTACATCGATGGACTGACCTTCAGCCAATGTAACAACTGCCTTTTTCACATCACTCTGGCGGCCGAGAATGCCACGAAAGCGCCTAACTTTGCCCTTGCGAACCAATGTGTTGACCGCAGTCACTTTCACACTGAACAAGCTTTCAACCGCAGCCTTGATTTCTGGCTTGGTTGCATTTGGGGCAACATTGAAAACCACCTGGTTGGCTTCAGAAGCCATGGTGGACTTTTCAGTGATGACCGGAGATACGATCACATCGTAATGACGAATCTTGCTCATTTGAAGCGTGCCTCCAGTGCTTCGACAGCTGCCTTGGAGAGAACGAGTTTCTCACGGCGCAGAATGTCGTAAACGTTGATTCCCTGCACCGGCAGCACATCCATATGCGGAATATTGCGGGTTGCAAGCGCGAAATTGGTATCAAGCTCGGCACCACCGATAAACAGGGCATTTTCAAGGCCCAGTTTTTTCAATGTGCCGCGCATTGCCGATGTTTTGGCTTCTTTCATCACCAGATCATCAACAACAATAATCTGGTCGGAAGCACGCTTGGAAGAAAGTGCATGGCGCAGGGCCAGGGCACGAACTTTTTTCGGCAGGTCAAAATCGTGATCGCGTGGTGTTGGTCCAAATGCACGACCACCACCGCGGAACTGGGGAGCCTTTGCAGTAGAGTGACGAGCGCGGCCCGTACCCTTCTGTTTGTACATTCTGACGTTCGAGCGGTTGATCTCGCTGCGGTTTTTCACATCGTGTGTACCAGCACGGCGCTTTGCCAACTGATAACGCACCATACGCTGAATGATATCGATACGGGGCTCAAGACCGAAGATTTCGTCCGAAAGAGAAATCTTGCCTGAGGCTTTGCCCTCAAGTGTTGTTACGTTCATGTCCATTATGCTTCACCTCCAGCATTTTCTGCAGATTCAGCAGCTTTTGGAGCGCCGGATTTCAAACCGGCAGGCATTGGGACATTTGCAGGAAGCGCCTTCTTGACAGCATCCTTGACAGTAATCCAAGCACCCTTTGAACCAGGAACAGCACCGCGAACCAAAATCAAACCACGATCAAGATCAGTGCGGACAATTTCGAGGTTCTGGGTAGTCACGCTGACATTGCCCATATGGCCTGCCATCTTCTTGCCCTTGAACACTTTACCCGGATCCTGGCACTGGCCCGTTGAACCATGTGCACGGTGTGAAACAGAGTTACCGTGGGAAGCTCGGCCACCACCGAAGTTGTGACGCTTCATGACACCGGCAAAACCTTTACCGATGCTGGTACCGCT